>CANRPC010000005.1 GCA_947632435.1 uncultured Bacilli bacterium
ACGAACTTTTAATTCGTTTCGCAACAGTTGAAAATTTTTTTCATTATATTTGTTGCACTTAGATTAATAATTAACATAAAATTATAAAGTTAAAAATTTTTATTGACTAAAATGATAATTTATTTTACTATAAAAAGGCATGCGATGTAGCATATAGATACATCCTGTCCGATGATTGTTTAAAATGAGTAACTTAGCTAATAAGGTGAAGACAATTCATCCGAGGTAATGGGATCTATACTCTATAGCTTTATCCATGATAAAGAAAGGAGAAAAAACATGTCAAGATATACTGGACCTAGTTGGAAAATTTCCCGTCGTTTAGGATATTCTATCTTAGAAACAGGACAAGAACTTAAGAAAAGAACTTATGGACCTGGACCTCATGCTAAAGATAAGAAAAAGAAACCTACTGAGTATGGTAAGCAATTGATGGAAAAACAAAAATTAAGAGAAACTTATGGTGTTTCTGAACGTCAATTCCAAAGATTATTCAAAATTGCTAAAAATACTAAAGGTGTTGTTACAGGCGTTTATTTTATGCAAATGCTTGAAACTAGACTTGATAATTTAGTTTATCGTATGGGTTTTGCTCGTACAAGAAGACAAGCTCGTCAACTTGTAAATCATGGTCATATCCTAGTAAACAATAAAAAGGTTGATATTCCAAGTTATATGGTAGAGATTGGTTCTGAAGTAGCACTTAAAGAAGCTTCTAAAAATTTAGCTATTGTTAAAGCAAGTTTAGAATCTTTAGCACAAGTTGTTCCTTATGTTAGTGTTGACAAAGAAAAAGTTTCTGGTAAATTAGTACGTTTACCTGAAAGAAATGAAATGTCCCGCGACATTGAAGAATCATTAATTGTTGAATTCTACAATAGAAAACTCTAAAAATTATTTATGTGCAAAATAGCATAAATATAATTAAAATCCTTCTGTAAAATAAATAACAGGAGGATTTTTTAATTGAAGTATAATTTTTTGATAATATATAAAAAAATAAGATGATTTAATTTTCAAATCACCTTATTTTACTTAATAATTAATTATTTGTTTCTTTTTTTTCTTGCTTTGGTTTTTCTGGACGTTTTTCAAATTCTTTATGAGATAAACTTATACGTCCTTTTTCATCGATTTCAGTAACAATAACTTTTAATTTTTGTCCTACTTTAACTACATCGTGAGGATTGTTAACTCTTTCCCATGCAAGACGTGAAACATGAACCATGCCATCGCAATCGCCAAATAAGTTTACAAAGCATCCATATGATTCAATTCTTGCAACAGTGCCTTCATAAATTTCACCAACTTTTGCTTCTCTTACGATATTTTCAATCATCTCTTTAGCGCGATTTATAACTTCACGATTCATATGATAAATTACTACTTTTCCATCATCATCAATGTCAATTTTACAATTATCACACTTAGAAATAATATCATTTATTACTTTACCTTGAGAACCAATAACATCTCTTATTTTATCAGGATTGATGTGCATTACTTCCATCTTAGGAGCGTATTTACCAACTTCACTTCTAGGAGCAGGAATTGCATTTAAAATTACTGACATAATTTGCTCTCTTGCTTTGTGAGCTTGAGTTAATGCTTCTTTTAAAATTTGTTCCGTAATTCCTTTGATTTTGATATCCATTTGTAAAGCTGTAATTCCATCTTTTGTACCTGCAACTTTAAAATCCATATCTCCAAGATGATCTTCTAAGCCTTGTATATCAGTTAAAATTGTATATGGATAATTTTCCTCTAATGGGCCTGAAGTAATTAAACCCATTGCTATTCCAACAACTGGAGATTTAATTGGAACACCTGCAGCCATTAATGCCATTGTTGAAGCACAAATAGAAGCTTGTGAAGAAGAACCATTACTTTCTACAACTTCAGAAACAACTCTTATAGTATATGGGAAAACATCTTCTGATGGTATGACATAAGATAATGCTCTTTCACCTAAGGCTCCATGTCCTATTTCTCTTCTTCCAGGACTTCCCATTCTACCAATTTCTCCGACAGAAAATGGAGGGAAATTATAATGATGCATGAAACGTTTTGTTTCTTCATCTGTTAAGTTATCAATAATTTGTTCATCGTTTTCTGCACCTAAAGTAACAACAGAAATAACTTGTGTTTGACCACGTGTAAACATTGCTGAACCATGTGTTCTTGGTAATAAATCAACTTGGGCATCAAGAGGTCTAATTTCATCAAGTTTACGTCCATCTGGTCTTATTTTATCATATGTAATTAATCTTCTTACTTCATCGCGAACAAAGCCTTCACAAATTTCTTTAACTTGTTTTAAGGTTAAATTCTTTTCTTTTTCGTCTTTATATTCTTGATTTTCATAAGTTTCAAGAATTTCTTTTTCTATAGCATCAATTGTATCTTGTCTTTCTAATTTATCAACAATTGATACTGCTTTTACTAATCTTTCTTTGCAAGAAGCAGCAACTTTTTCTTGTAGTTCTTTATCGATTTCATATAATTCGATTTTTCTTTTTTCTTTGCCAATTTCCTTTGCAATTTGCTCTTGAAATTCACAAAGTTTTTTAATAGCTTCATGACCGAACATAATAGCTTTGAGCATATCTTCTTCACTTGCTTCATTAGCACCTGCTTCAACCATGTTAATAGCTTTTTTAGTTCCTGCAACAGCAAGATTTATATCGGATTTTTCTTTTTCTTCAACTGTTGGATTAATAATAAATTTTCCATCAACACGTCCGACATAAACACCTGCAATTGGGCCATCAAATGGTATATCTGAAATGCATAAAGCTAACGATGAACCAAACATTGCTGCCATTTCTGGTGTGGCATCTAAATCAACAGACATAACAGTGTTGACTATTTGTACTTCATTTCTAAAACCTTCAGAGAACATTGGTCTAATTGGTCGATCAATTAATCTTGCAGTTAATGTGGCGTGTTCTCCTGGTCGTCCTTCTCTTCTTAAAAAACTTCCTGGAATTTTTCCGACAGCGTATTGTTTCTCTTCATAACCTACAGTTAAAGGGAAAAAGTCGGAATCTTTTGCTTCATCCGAAGCACAGACTGTGGATAAAACCACGGTATCATCCAAGCGAATTAAACATGCACCATCTGCTTGTTTGGCTATTTCGCCTGTTTCAACGTTCAGTTTTTTTCCTTCAAAGTCTAACGAAAAAACTTTTTTTGACATGTATATCTCCTTTTCACTTAAATTATTTTACCATTTAAAGTAATAAATATAAATAATTTTTAAGTCTTTGAATTATTTTGTTTTTTTCTATTTCTTTATCATTTTTATCACTTTTTTATCAGTTATAAGACCACTTTTATTATTTGTAAAAAAATAATAATTTTGCTAAAATAAAAAAGGAGAATAAAATTATGAAAAATTGTATCGGAATTGATTTTGGTACGTCTAATACATTTATTTATGTTCCTTCAAAGGGAAGTGTTTATAATGAGCCAACTTTAATTGCTATTAATCCAACAAAAAAAGAAGTTGTGGAAACAGGATATTTAGCGGCAAAATTAATTGGTCGTACAAGCAATGATGTAAATATTTATCGCCCTGTATTAAAAGGGGTAGTGGCTAGAGTTAATCCTAGTATTTTGTATTTGAAAAATGCATTTAAAGAAGCAAAACTAGAAAAAAGTCTTGAAAAATATGCTGTTTTATTTGCTGTACCTAGTGAAATAACACCTGTAGAAAAAAAAGCACTTGAAAGTATTGCTTCTTCGCTTGGTTTTAAAGAAGTTTATTTTGAAAATCAAGGTTTATTAGCTCAAATGGGTTCAATTGCTGATGATGAAACAAAAAAAGGTTCTTTAATTGTAAATATTGGTGGAGGCATTACCGATGTAGTTGTTTCCGTAGGTAAAGATGTCAATATTGCAAAATCTTCTTATTTTTCTGGTGATTTAATAGATCAAACTATTTTACGTTATTTAAGAACCAAACATCATCTTTTAATAGGTGAAAAAACTTCAGAATATATTAAAATGAAAATTGGTTCTGTAGAAATATATCCTGAAAATCGTTTAATTGAAGTATCGGGAAGAGATATAACAACTTCTTTACCTCATAGTATTATTTTATCGACAAATGAAATAAGAAATGTTATTTTACCTAAATTTGAAGAATTAATTGACACAATTTGTGATACATTAGCACTTGTTCCTCCTGAAATTGCTTCCGATATTATTTCAGAAGGTATATGTATTTCAGGAGGTGGAGCTTTATTAGCGGGAATGCGAGAATTTTTAGAAAAGCGTCTTAATTTATCTGTAAGATTAGCTCCAGATCCTTTGACAAGTGTTGTTAATGGAATGCGTTATTACATTCAAAAATATCTTTAAAATAAATTAAAAGGTCTTATATATGAAAATAAAATCATTAATGTTATCATTTTTATTATTAGTTTCTTGTAATCAAGTAATAGTGAATTCTTTTGATTCTAAAACTAGTTCTACATCTAAAACTTCTTCTTCAAGTAGTGAATCTTTAATTTCTACTTTAACAAGTGAATTAGAAACAACTTCATTCAATGAAACAATAGAAAGTGAATCAACTTCTTTAAGTTTGGATACTTCTTTTACTACTAGTGAAAATGATGAAAAAGAATTTACCTTAAACATTTTAAGTATTAATGATTTGCATGGTAAAATAGAACAAACAAATCAAAAACAAGGCATTTCAAATTTAAGTGCAGTAATAAATAATATTAGAAATGAAAATGAATTAGATGATGTTGTTTTGATTGCTAATGGAGATATGTTTCAAGGCCAAGCAATATCTAATTTAAATCATGGTTTATCGGTAATTAACGCTATGAACGCGATGGATTTTGACATGATGGGTATTGGTAATCATGAATTTGATTGGGGAATTGAAGAAATAACTCGATTTTTTGATGGCGATAAAGAAAATGGTGAAGCAAATTTTCCTTTAGTAAACTCTAATGTTTTTTATAATGATAGTGATCAATTATTAGAATATAGTAAACCTTATCATATTATTATGAAAGAAGGAGTAAAAATTGGTCTTATTTCCGCTTTAGGACAAGATCAATATTCATCAATTTTAAAATCAAAAAGTGAGAAATATGTTTTTAAAGATATGCTTTCTTATTTAAAAAATAATGCTCAAATTTTAAAAGAGAAAGAAAAGTGTGATATAGTAATTGCCAATATTCATGATGGAGGAACTACTTCTTATTTTACAGAAATGAATAATTCTCTTGCTTCATTAAAAGATAATTATAAAATTGATGCTTTGATTAATGGACATACTCATTATGGCTATGCTGGATTAATAACTAGAGATAATGAAGTTGATTTACCAGTTGTTCAAGCTTATTCTTCAGGATCAAGTTTAGGAGTCATTAAACTTGATATCAAAAATAAAAAAGTTTTAAATGCTTCATCGGAATTAATAGATATGCGTTATAATTTAAATTACGATCAAAAAATTCAAGACATTGTTGATAATGATTATAATTTATTAAAAGATAAAATTGAAGAAACTTATAATATAAGTGGTGAAACAGTATCAGAAAAAGAACTAATTCAAAATTGGGCTGGTTCTTGTATGCAAAAAGCTTTAGATGCTGATATTGCTTTTTCAAATAATGGAGGACTAAGAGGGGTAAATTTAATAAAAGGTCAAGAAATTAAACTTAAAGATATTTATGTTATAAATCCTTTTGATAATGAAATATTACTAGCAAATATTTCGGGTAAAAATATTAATAATTTTTTATCGCGTTATTCTAGTTCAAATTATAATGTAATAAAAGATGGGGTAGTTATTGAAAACTCAGCATCAAAATTTTATAAAGTTGCAGTTATTGATTATTTAGGATTTAAAAATTATTTTCCTTTAGGTCAAGATTATATAAATACGGGTTTAATATTCCGTGATATTATGATTTTAGATATTAAAAAAAGAAGAGATTTAAACATGGAATTTTGTCCTGTGTCCTCTTCTAATTCTTATCTAGAAAAACTTATTTAGTATGCTTTTTTCTTACTATAAAAAAAATAATACTAATCAATAAATCTAAACTGAAAAAAATAATTAATTCAATATAATAAAATAAATCATCATGTTCTGTTGATATAAGAAATTGATCAAAACTTAAGAATGCTAAGCCAAAAATGGTGCTAACAAAGAGCATTAGAGCCCCATAATTTTCAAATTTTTGAAATTTTTTATTTTTCCAAATTATAAAAGATAAAATGAAAGTTATGGCAATATATATTGCTAATATACCTTTTGAAATACTCATAATTTATATGATAAAAAAAGCATCAAAAGATGCTTTATTTACGAATTCCTAATTCTTTACAAAGAGCAACATAGCCTTCATAATCACTTCTTGAATAATAATCTAGTAAACCTCTTCTTTTACCGATTAACACGAACATTCCACGACGAGTGTGATTATCGTGCTTATGCAATTTTAAATGTTCTGTAAGAATATTAATTCTTTCAGTTAGAATTGCAATTTGAACACGTGTAGAGCCTGTGTCCTTTTCATCTTTACCAAACTTTTTAACAAGTTCAGCAGTTTTCTCTTTAGAAAGTGCCATTTTTTTCTCCTTTACTTTAATCTTAGCTTCAACAATGTAAAAAGGATGGAGTTCCTAATTACTTTGTTCAAGTCGCATATTTAAGATAGCAAAGTTAATTTTTACTTGCAAGAATTTTCTTTGTTTTCGCTTAATTTTAGTTTAATGACAAAGTAAATTCAGTTTATATAAGAAAAAATAACTTATTAACATTGTTTATAATTAAAAAGTCTATTCAATGCAGTAAATAAAAAAGATTTAATTTTTAAGAGATTTAAGCAAAAAATAAAAAAAACTAGTTTTCCACAATTAAATAAAAATGGAACCTACTACAAGGTTCCAAAATGCCGTTTCTGGCTAACGACTAACCATTCATAGAAGATACTACAATCTTCTACTAAAAAGTATGTACATTATGAATAAAATTATTCGCAATGTCAATAGTTTAAGCGGATCTTTGGAGGTTTTGTAATAGAAATAGGTGGAAAAACAAAGAAGTATATACTGCGTATATAAATAAAAAAAGCATTTGTCAAATTTAAATTTTTTTGCCGTTTTTGGTGGTATTTATTAAAAACATTAAAATGTTGATGATAAAAATAAAATAATTTTTGTATTCAAAAAAATGGAAATTTCTTGATAATAAAGGAGCTAATTCATATTTTTATTTATATTTTTTTGAGGTAAAACCTCCATAGATAAGTTTTCGCTTAATTTTATTTGTAATTTATCTTTATCAAGTTGGATTTTTAATTCTTCAAAGGAAGAAAACTTTTTTTCTTCACGAAGATAATCAATAAATTCAATAGTTATAATCTGATTATATAAATTCATATTTTGATCGATAATATGAACTTCAATTAGTTCATCTTTTAATGGTGATATTGTTGGATGAATACCAATATTTGTCATTGCTAAATATTTTTTATTAGCAATATATGCATATGTTTTATAAACTCCTCGTCGAGGCAATTTATATTTTTCAAGGAGTTTAATATTTGCAGTAGGATAATTTATTAAATGTCCATTTCCTTTACCTTCAATGACTTGTCCTTTAATTTTATAATTTCTTGAAAGGCAAAAATTTGCATCTTTAATATTGCCTGAATCTAACAATTCATTTATTAAAGAAGTAGATATTTTTTGCTTTTTAAAATAAACAAAATCAAGTACTTTGGTATCAAAATATTTTTGATAAGTTTTTAAAGTAGAAATATCACCTGATGAATTGTATCCAAAATGATAATCTTTTCCAACAATAACTTCTTTGACATTTAGTTTTAATAATATTTTTTCAATAAAGTCTTCTTTTTTTAAATGTTTAATTTTTTCATTAAATTCCAAAACAAAAAGATAATTTAAAGAATAAGAATTTAAGATTTCTTTTTTATCATCTAATGAAGTTAATATTTTTTCTCTTTTAAATGGATTAGAAAAAGTTAATAAAGCACTTTTATAAGGACTTTGTTTGGCTTTTTTTATTAAAGCTTGATGTCCTAAATGTAAACCATCAAAAAAGCCTAAGCATAAACTTATTTCTTCTTTAAATAAATGTTTTAAATTGTTTTCATTTAAATAAATAACTTCCATTTTAATTTAAACCTCGTAAACAATAATAAAAGCCATCTTCATGTCGAACATAAATTGCTAAAGCTTTGTTTTGTTTATTGAGAATCAAAACTTTTTCATCAGTAATATTTAAGCTTATTTTCATACCATTTATTACTTTTTTTTCTAAATCACTAACAATAACTTTATTCATAAAACTTAAAGCATCTTTAATAGGAATAATATCTTTAGATGATATTTCTGATATTAATTTAGCATCTTTTAATTTAAAGTTTCCTACTTCTATACGTGTTAATAAAGATAAATGTCCACAGGTATTTAATTTTTTAGCAATATCACACCCTAAAGATCTTATATATGTCCCTTTAGAACAAGTAACTTCAAATAAAATTCGATTATTAGTTAAAGAAAGAAGTTTTAAATCATAAATTGTTACTGTTCTTTCTTTTAAAGGAACTTCTTTTCCTTGACGAGCTAATTTATAAAGTGGTTCACCATTATATTTAATAGCAGAATAAAGAGGAGGAATTTGTTTAATTTCCCCAATAAATGTTTTAAAAACTTCTTCAATATCTTCTTTAGTTAATTTTTTTACTTCTTGTTTTTCTACTACTTTACCTGATAAATCATAAGTATCGGTGGCAATACCTAAAGTTAATTCTCCAATGTATTTTTTTGTCGTGGCTTCAATAAATGAGGCAATTTTGGTGGCTTTATTAATAGTTAATACTAATAAACCAGAGGCAAAAGGATCTAAAGTTCCAGTATGTCCAATTTTCTTTGTTTGAAATTTTTTACAAGCGATATTTACTACATCACGTGAAGTCATATTTATTTCTTTATTTATTAAAATTATTCCATCAAGATTTTCTTCCATACCTTTTACCTTTATCTTTTATCTTTCATAAGTTTAGCTTATTTTAAAGAAAAATTAAATACATAATAAAATAAGAACTTAGCAAATTTTACTATGTTTAAGTAAAAAGATAAGTTCTTATAATAAATATAAATTTATTTGCTAATTTCTATTTTACATAAATCATTATCCATGTAATCAATTTTAATCTTGTATTCCATTTTTGATCCATCATGCATCAATGAATTTGTAAAGAAATTTGTATATAAAGCAGGATCCATAATGTCGCCTTCTTTAAATAAAGAATTATTATTAGCAATTTTTGATCTATAGGTAGAACGATTATCCGCGGTTATTAATTCAATCAAATGTTGATTGTTATAAGAACGACTTGGAGTATTAGAACTTGCAATTGTTAAATCACCTTCTAAATTTAAAGTGTCTTTATCTAGATATTGATATCCAGATCCATCAAATTTAATTATTCTTGCATCAATATGAAATATTCTAACACCATTTTTCGTAAAATAATTAGGGCGATTTACATATGCATTTTCTGCATCAAATTTATTTAATCCAGTAGGTGTATCATATTCTATAATTAAATATTCATCAAATGGGGAATCATTATAATTTGTACATGGTATAACAATGCATTCACCTGAAGTAGAAAATGGTTTTAAATTAATATATGAATCATCATTAACAATATAAGGATTTACCCATCCTAAACTAAATTTTGAAAAGGCATCGTGATCACCAATATTATAATCCATCATTCCTAAACCTCCAAAACTTGAAGTGTAGTTAGTACTTGTGGTGATATAATAATCATCTAAACCAAGCATATGTCCCGTTTCATGGAATAAAGTATGTCCATCAAGACCTTGATCATTTCCTTCATAAGTAAAATAAACGCTGCAATTTGCATAGACAGATATTTTTTTCTCATCATTAAAACGATACCAATAAGTATAAGGCCAATATTTAGATGATGTTGAAGCTCTATCATCATTATAAATAAACCAAAATCCATCGATATAGCCATCATCATTAGCATCATAGCTTTTATCATTATAATTAATTGGATTTCCATTTATTGTTAATTTATCATACATATCTTGAATTAAAATTTGCGTTTCTGATCCATAATCATCGGTATATTGATTAAATGTTGTTGAAGAAAATGAAGGTGTATAAACATCAGTATATACAAAATCAAGATCTAAATTTCCATAGCTTGATTTATAATAAAAGCTTTTTAATGATTCATAATAATCGTTAGAATTATCTTCTTTTGTTCCTTCAAAAACAGCTTTTAATTTATCCATGTTTTCTTGTTTTTTAAAATCATAAACATTTACTAAATCATAAAAGTTAATAGGAACTACGATAATTTTAACTTTTCCTTTAGAAGGTACAATACTATAATTAGCATCTGCTTTATATAAATCATCATAAATAAATCGTGGTTTTTCTAATAATTTAAAGCCATTTAAGATTTTTTCTTCAATAGCAAATATATTAATAAAAGTAGAATAATTACCTTCTTTTGTTGTTATTTTTACTATATGATTACCGACAGTTAAAGCTTTAACTTTTGTATCTTCGATTTTAATAAATTCATCATCGCTGCTAATTATAATATCTTTATATGTAGCGTTTTTTGGACTTATTTGATAAGAAGAACTAATATCGATGTAACGATTAATTTCTACTTCAATATCACTTATTTTATTTATTCCTTCTACTTTAATTGGTTCTGCTTTTTTAATTAGTAAACCTTTAAAAAATAAGGATTCATCTTTACCTCGACAAGTAAAAGATAAGGAATGAATTAAAGTAGGTTCTTCAAAATTGTATATTACTTTTTCTTCTTGGCTAATATTAATAGTAAAAGAATAATTTTCATTATAAATAATTTTTTGACTAAATTGATTTTCTACTGCTTTAGCATAAAATGTTAAGGAATTAACTAGAATTGGTTCAACTAAGTCAATACTTATTGTTCCACCTAAAACCTTAGAACCAATACGATAAGCAGAATCATTATTTGATATGATTACACTTCCTGAATATGATAAAGTGGCATTGAAATTATAAAAATCAAAATTTTCATTTTCAAATGTTGCTCCTTTAACTTCATTCATAAACATTCCAAAGTCATAACCATTAAAAATTTGATTTGATGAAGGTGTTGATAAAGTTTCTGAGTTATAAGAACTAGAGGTTGATGAAGTTTTATTACAACTTGTAAAAGTAAAACATCCAAATATAATTAAACTTAAACATAAAATTTTTTTCATACTACCACCTACAAAATCAATATCTTTTAAAGATATTTAATATATAATTAATGAAAATGTGAAAAAATGCAAGAAAAATTATTTGTATTTAATATATTTATATTAAAATGTTTATTCTTTTATAATTACTTTATTTATATTTTCATTGCAAATATATTCTTCAATATTATTAATTAAAGAATATTTTAATAGTACATAGCCAATTATTGCATAATAATCAATTTTTAGATGATTTAAATAATAATCAAAACTAAATTTTTTAATTTTTTCTTTACTATTGAATAAAAAAGCATAATTTTTTAAATACTTTTCAAAGTCAATAATATAAAAGTATTTATTTCTTAATTTTGCATCAAGTAAACCTAATTTTTTTATATCTGCGAAAGGATTATTTAATTCTTTATCAATATTTTGTAGATCAATAAGTATAGTAAAACTTTTATAATCAGTAAGATTTTCTAAATGTTCTAAAGCCTTTTTAATACATCCTTTATTAAAGCTAATTTCCATATTTTACCTATATGGAAACTTTTTCGCGTTTCATATCTTCAATTGTTAAATAATCTGCGATCATGGCTATAAATTCAGAATTTGTTGGTTTATCTTTGTTGCGTGATATGCTGTAGCCAAAGATACGATTAATAGTATCGGTATCACCACGATTCCATGCAACCTCTATTGCATGTCTTATAGCTCTTTCGACTCGAGAACCAGTAGTATGAAATTTAGCAGCAACTTCAGGATATAACATTTTTGTAATTGCTCCTAAATATTCATTTCCATTTTCACAGCACTGTTTAATAGCTTGTCTTAAATAAACATAGCCTTTAATATGTGCAGGAATACCAACTTCATGTAATAGCATAGTAATTTTTTTATCTAATGAATCTTCATTTAAAATTTGATTGCTTACTTTAACATCTGTTGGTGCTTTATCTAATTGATGCATATGATAAAGTAATGATGACATATTAAATGGCTTAAGAATATAATCGTCAATATTAAATTCTTCGGCGTTTTTAAGCATCACTTGATTCATAAAAAATGGTATGGCAATAATATGATTTATTCTTACACTTGGGTGATTTTTTACTAAGCGTAAAGTTTCAAATCCATCATGAATAGGTAACATTAAATTAATTAATAAATAATCAATATATCCTAAATCGATAATTCTCTCTGCGGCTTTTTTACCATCTTCTTCAAAGCCTAGTACTTCATATTTGTCTTTTTTTGTTAATTCCTGTACAACTTCGTTAATTAATGCTTTGTCGTTATCGACTATAAATACTGTTTTTCTCATTTTTCCTCCTAATAGTATAGTTCATAGCGTAAAAAGTCATTTTCTAATAAAACGGCACTTTTTTCTACGATACGAAACAATTATAAGTTGTAATTAGTAACATATCAAGCAAAAAATGACAAATTTTTAAAACAAAAAGAGGTTTACAAAGATAAACATATATGCTAAAATTGTAATATATTGAAAAAAGGGAGCGAAAAATGACATTTCAAGAAAGATTTAAGCAATTAAGAAAAGAAAAAGGAGTTAATATTTCTAAACTCTCAAGAGCAATAGGAGTTTCACGCTTTGCCATTATGAAATGGGAAAAGGGAGAAACTAAGCCTACTATGGAAGTACAAAAAAGATTATGTGAATTCTTTAATGTTACTTCTGATTATTTAATGTGCATGAGTGATAACAAAAGTTTTGTTGTCGATAACTCAGATCAATTTATTATTGATTTATCTAAATACAGTTTCATTTTAACTGATGAACAAAAACAATTTATTCTTGAACTTGCAAAACAATCTTATAATTTAAGAAAAAATATTTATAAAGAACGCAAGAAAAAAGAAAAAGAAAACACTGGTTTAGAAGAAGAAAACAAAGAAGAATAATTTAAAATTCTAGTTTTTTAAAAACCTCCTTATATATAAAATGGGCTTAACAAGAATTATTAAACTTGTCTAAAGCCCATTTTATTTTTATATAAATTAAAAAATTTAATATAGTTAATATTTATAAAATATTACTTAAAATTGAAATCATTTTTCATAATTCGATAATAAAAAAAATCATAAAAAGGCTTTTATATTTTTTTCCCATATGCTATTCTAAGGGTGTAAAAGTTGTATATCTTGGAAATATGGTCCAAAGTTTCTACGTACTACCGTAAATGGTACACTACAGCTCAAATGATTTAATATAGTTGTTTGTGCTTTTTTGTGTTGTTACTTTGGGACATCTTTCTTAAGGTGTTCCTTTTTTCTTTTATGGTTTATTTGTTAGGAGGAAGATTAAGTTAATGAAATCTAGAAGAATAACCAAATTTTTAATCTCACTTATGATGGCACTAGGAATAGGTGCAGGTATCAACACAAATTTGCATGAAGGAAATGTAACAAGAGCTGCGACAACAACATATACTCAAATTACCTCACTTGATGAATTAGTTGATGGATTGGAAGTTATTATATCCGCAGATTCTTCGGGTAAACATTATTATTTACCAAACGATAAAATTACAAATACTGGTCCTAAAGCAACTGAATTTAGTTTATCTGATTATAAAACTAACATGATTTGGACAATGAATAAAAAAAATAGCGGATTTACCTTTTCTCATTATAATGATTCTACAAAATTAGATTTGTATTTTATTAATGATAATAATGGTGTAAGAGTTAATTCTGATAAAGAGTTTGAATTTTCAATAATAAAATCAACTACAGATAATACATTTACAATTTCTGGTACAATTTCTAGTGATACTCGTAATCTTGCTTTATATAGCACTCAAGATTTTAGATGTTATAAGACTAGTAGTGGAATTCAAAAAATAATATTGTATAAAGTGCAAGATATACAAGATGAGAGTAAATTCAATGTAAATTATTCAGTTGATTCTAAAGTTAAATTTAAAAATGATTTTAAAACATCTTATGAATTTGATGTTGGAACAACTCAACAAATTACTTTGCCTTCAAAATCAGATTTTGAAAACGATGGAACATTCTATGCTGGTACAGTAGGTATTACTGGATGGAATGATGGACAACAAGATTATGAATTAGGAGCAAGTGTAACTGTAAGTGAAAATACTACATTTACAGCTAAATATGAACAAATTAAAAAAGATTTAACTGTTGAAGAAGCAATAAATGTTGCTAAAGAAATTGGTTCAAGCGCTGATACTAATTATGAATATTCATGTGAAAGTACTATTTTTGAAATAAAAGATCAATATAGTTTGCAATATGGAAATATAACTTTATTATTAGGTGATAAAACAAATAATATTGAAGCATATCGCTTAACTGGTGGAGAAGAATTAGAAGTTGGTGACATAATTAAAGTTACTGGTTATTTATTTAATTACAATAATAAAACTCCAGAGTTTAGTGAAAATTGTACATATGAATTAATAAAGAAAGCTAAAGATGTTGGTCCTGGAGAAAAGTTTAATGAATTAAATAGTTTTGCAAGATTAAATGCTTCTTATAATAAAACAATATCAAGTTCAAGTTCAGAAAAAAATGATTCTTTTGATGCTCAAGATTTTTACACTTCAGGTACTTATCACGAATTATCAAATGAAACAAATGTTTCTAAAATATTTACATTTTCAGCCTTTTGTATGACAAATCTTAATAATGGCGAATATTCATTTCAGTTAAGTGGTTCCAAAGGTGGAGAATTTGTTATAACATCATCTTTATATAGTATTAAAAAAATAAGTTTATCTATCTCAAATAATAATACAAATTCAGGATCTTTTGAAGTATATGGAAAAGATGAAAAATATGAAACTTATAGTGATTTATCAAACACATCAAAGCAAGGAACTTTAATTAAAGAAATTTCAAGTTATAATAAAGGACAAAAAATAGATATTGATTGTGGATATAAGTATTTTGGAATTAAGGCTACAAGTGGCACAGTTTATATTACAAATATTTCAGTTACTTATGAAGAAGAAGCTACTACATATGAAGTAACAAATGCAAAATTAGGATTTGGTGTTAACTTTGATGAAACAATATATTCTCAAGATGCTAAATTTGGATTATTGTTATTTGATCCTAATACAATTGTTGATTACAGCGATTTGAAATCAATTATAGAATTATCTGATGATTTAAATGATGATACATTCATTTCTTTAGATGAATATAAAAATGAATTATCTGATCTTGATATAAAATATATTTCATACGAAAATTTGACTCCAATAAAAGTTGATGAAAATGGTAATCCATCTGAAAGTGGTAATCAATATCAATATGGTATTTTCTTCAATAATGCATTAGAAAATATTGATAGTTCATTTGTTGCAATGGCATATATGGAATTAAATGGTGAATTGTATTTAGCAAAGCATACAAATGAATATTCATTAAGAAGTCTTGCTCAATATTACAAAGATAATAATGTAATGGCAACAATTGAAGATGCAAATGGTGTATTAGATGCAATCATTAACTATGGAAATTAAATGTAAAGGAAGATTTAAAGATGAAGAAAAAATATTGTACTCCATTATTTGAAATTGAAACAATTAATGTCGATGATGTAATTTTAGTATCACAAACTCTTGGTGATGAAGGTTTTGGCGGATTTGTTGATTATGATGAATTCCCTAAATTTAATTAATTTATAAACTTTAATATTGAGGATGCATTAATTTGTATCCTCTTTTTAGAAAAATTATATGAAAAAAATATTATTAATAACAATTTTATTTTTATGTTTTTCATGCACAAATCATGAAAATTCTTCTTCTTATCAATTATCATCAAATAATGAAGATATTTCTGAAGATTTATCAAGTTATGTTTCAAGTAGTGAATCAAAATATACCACAAGTGAATCTTCTCCTTCTAGTGTTTATACATTAAGTGAATCATCAAGCTCACAAAGTTTAGAAAGCAATTTTAATACAAGTGGATATATTGAATTTCCTCCTGTATATTAAATTTAATAATAGCAATTGAGATAATACTTAGTTGCTATTTTTTTTATTCATTATTTCTTTAGTATCGAAAAAATTAAATTTACATATATTTACATGTAGACTTATTTGGTTGGTGAATATATGAATTATTTTGGTACAGATGGAATAAGAGGTATTCCTAATGTTGATCTTAATTTTGATTTAGTGTCTTCTCTTGGTAAAGCTTTATCAATTTTTAATGTTAAAGATGTTTATATTGCTTCTGATACTAGAGAATCAAAAGATTTTTTAATTTCTTGTTTAAGTTCAGGAATATTATCTTTAGGTATGAATGTCCATTATTTAGGAATTATGTCGACATCTGGATTAATATATTATTCTTATGTTAATAAGGTTATAGGTGTTATGATAACTGCTTCTCATAATCCTTATTATGATAATGGTATTAAAATTATTAATAAAGGAT
Organism: uncultured Bacilli bacterium; assembly: GCA_947632435.1. Taxonomy (GTDB): domain Bacteria; phylum Bacillota_I; class Bacilli_A; order RFN20; family CAG-449; genus CANRPC01. The sequence continues at coordinate 16,735 of CANRPC010000005.1, forward strand.
TTAAATTAAATAAAGATGAAGAAGAAAAAATTGAGTCTTTAATTAATAATAATGATTATAAATATTTAGATGTTGGTTCATTTTATTTTGAAGAAAATAAAGTAAATATTTATTTAGATTTTTTAAAAAAGCATATTGTAAAAACTAATTTATCTATTTGTTTAGATTGCGCGAATGGATCAACTTATAAAATTGCTCAGGAAATATTTAAAGATGTATCGAATAAAATAATTTATATAGGTATTAATCCAAATGGCAAGAATATTAATCTTGATGTAGGCTCAACACATTTAGAAAAATTAAAAGAAACAGTAAGAAAAAATAAATGTGATTTAGGTTTTGCATTTGATGGAGATGGCGATAGATTAATTGCTATAGATAAAAATTGTCAGGTTATCGATGGTGATTTATTAGTTTATATTTTTGCAACTTATTTATTAGAAAATAATTTATTAAATAAAAACTATGTTGTTTTATCAAAAATGGCAAATATTGGAGTAATTAATGCTTTAAAAAGTAAAGGTATTAAAGTTAAAGAAGTAGATGTTGGTGATAAATACATTTATCAAGAAATAAAAAATAATGATTATGTTTTAGGTGGCGAAGAAAGTGGTCATATTATATTGAATAATTTATTTCATACAGGAGATGGTATTTTAGCGGCTTTATATTTAATTAAGATTCTTGAAGAAAAAAAGCAATCTCTTTTAGAATTAATTAAGGATATATCTATATATCCTAGTATTCTATATAATTTAAAAGTTAAAGATAAAAATAATATCTTAAAGAATAAAAATTTAGATAATTATTTAAAATCTTTAAAAGAAAAATATAAAGATGATTTAAAAATTGTTATTAGACCTTCAGGAACAGAAGATAAATTAAGAATATTTATTATGTCTAAAGAAAAAGATATTAATCAAAAAATTCTTGATAATGTCTTAAATATTATTAATGTAAAGGAATAGATATGCATTCAATTATAATTTTAGCCGCTGGTAAAGGAACAAGAATGAAAACAAAAATGCCAAAATGTGTTTTCCCTTTACTTGATAAACCTCTTATCTTATATTTAATTTCTACTTTAAAAGAACTTGATAATTGTTATAAACCTCTTTGTGTTGTAGGATACCAAAAAGAAGCTCTTCAAGAAGTTTTAAAAGATGAAGTTAATTATGTTTTTCAAGAAGAACAATTAGGAACTGCAGATGCGGTTTTAAAATGTGAAAAAGAAGTACAAGATGCTGATTTTTCTTTAATTATTAATGGCGATACTCCTTTACTTACTAGTGAGTATTTAAATGCATTAATTGATAAACATCTTAAAGAAAAAAATGATTTAACTTTATTAACTACATATTTAGTTAATCCTCAAGGATATGGAAGAATAATTAAAGATAATAAATTTAAAATTAAAAAAATTGCTGAAGAAAAAGATTTATCCAAAAAAGAATTTGGTATAAATGAAGTTAATTTAGGTGTTTATGTGATAAATAATGATAAACTTTTTGATGCTTTAAAAAGAATTAATAATTTAAATAATAGTCATGAATATTATCTTACTGATATTGTTAAATTATTCTATGAACAAAAATATAAAATTTCTTGTTTGAATGTTGAAGATAATTTTCATTTGCATGGTATTAATGATTTAATAACTCTTAGTGAAATAGAAAATAAATTAAAAGAAGAAATAAATAATAAAGCCTTAAAAAATGGTGTATATTTAATTAATAAAGATAGTATTATTTTAGGGACAGATGTAAAAATAGATGAAGGAAGTATAATTTACCCTAATACTTTAATTTTAGGAAAATGTCAAATAGGTAAAAATTGTGTCATTGGTCCAAATTGTGAAATAAATGATTCAATTATAGAAGATAATGTTAAGATAAAACATAGTTTAATAAATAATTCCTACATAAAAAAAGGAGCAACTATTGGTCCTTTTGCCCATTTAAGAATGAATGCGATAATTGGTGAAAATGATCGTATAGGTAATTTTGTGGAAATTAAAAAATCTTTAATTGGTAAAGCTACGAATGTTGCTCATTTAACTTATATTGGTGATACAACATGTGGTGATAATGTCAATTTTGGATGTGGTGTTATAACAGTTAATTATGATGGTATAAATAAACATCATACAACAATCGGAAATAATGTTTTTATTGGATGCAATTCTAATCTTATTGCACCTTTAAATATTGGTGATAATGTTTTTATCGCCGCAGGATCAACAATAACTACTTCTTTAGAAAAAAATGATTTTTCTATTGCAAGAGCATTTCAAGTTACTAAAAAAAATTATTCACCAAAATATAAATATAATACGAGGTAATATATAATATTAAATCCCTAATTTATTATAAAAATCTTCTTTTTCTTTTTTAGGTGCACGTTTTGTAAATAAATATTTAAATAATATTCCTGTTTTATGAAATAGAAGATAAAAAATTCTATGAATTAAGCATAATGGGTAGAAAATAAGATGTTTACCTAAATGAGGATATAAAGCTAAACGATAATTTTTATCAACGACAAATGCTGTTTTTAAAATGTGAGAAAATTTATTTTTTCTATTTCCATAAAGTTTTTTATCAAAATTTTCTTTTTCTTTAAGACCATGAATTCCATTTTCTAAAAGATATTCGATAAAAAAATCGATATCTTTAGATTCATAAATATCTTGTTTTTCATTTGTTAAGACATAAATAGCATTTAAAATATTTTGATAAAGTGTCATTAAATTTAATTCTTGTAACATTTTGTGAAGTTTATCATAATCGATTTGCCATTTTTTATTCATATAATAAAAATCAAGAATATATCTTATTCCAGCACCTGTTCTTAAGTGTCGAGCAAAATGACACATGCAGAAAATAAAATGTTCTTCATAATTTAATTCATAATAATAATCATTAATTAAATGAGCCATTTTAAAAGGCTCTTTAAAAAATTTATTATATTCAAAATCAGTAGGGTCAAATAAGGAATAATGAAGTTCCACCAAAATATTGTCCTTGCGCATTTCTAAATGATGCATGCATATGTTTTCATCAAGAGTAAAACCATAATCTTTTAAAAGATGTTTAGCCTTTTCCATATCGGAAATATCAATATAAACATCAATATCCCCGCGAGTTCTTAATGCATTATCATCATAAAGATAATTTAATACGCTTCCTTTAAAATAAAAATGTTTAATTTTATTGTTATTAAATAAATTAGTAATATTTTGTTGCATATCATTAAGCATTTCTTGATGAACTAAACTAGCATAATAGAAATTATTTACTTTTTTGTTATCAAAAACATAATGAAGGTATGGTAATAAAGATTGTTCTTTTAATAGCATTAAAAAATCACGATTATTAAGTAATGAATTATCAAGTAATTCGTGATTAAAATAAGCATGGAATAATTGAATAATTAAATCTTTCATCTTTGTTCCTTCTTTTACATTGAAAGTTTAACATAGAACAAAAAGTTTATAAATAAAATCTTTTTATTATCTTAAAACTTAATTAAAAATATAAAAATATGATAAAATCATTAAAAAGAAAGGGTAATGGTATGAAATTTCAAAAAACAGAATCAGTAGAATTAAAAAGAGTTTTAAATGATTCTTTTGAAAAAGAAGTCGTAGCATTTTTAAATACACTTGATGGAGTTATTTATATTGGTATTGATGAAAATGGAACTATAATTGGTGTTTCTAATATTGAAAAATTAATGAAAACTATCTTTGATACCATTACCGATAAAATATTGCCTAATGCTCAAGAATTAATTACACCAGTAGCAAAATATATAGATGGCAAAATGATTATTGAAGTAGATGTAAAAAAAGGTAATGCATTATATTATATAAAAAAATATGGAAGAAGTTCTACAGGTTGTTTTATACGAATTGGAACAAGTACAAGAGGAATGTCTGAAGAACAAATTGATAAATTATTAATTAAATCTTTAGCTATTCATAAACCAAAAATTGTTGAAATAGAAAGTAGAAGACAAGATTTAACTTTTAATCAATTTAAATATCTTCTTAATTTTAGAGGTGTTCATGTAAATGATTTATCTTTTTATGAAAATTTTAACTTAAAAACTAAGAATAATTTATTTAATGAAATGGCTTTTCTTTTGTCGGATCAAAATGATGTTTCTATTAAAGTTGTTCGCTTTAGGGGGACAACAAAAGCAGAATTTATTTCAAGAAAGGAATTTGGTTTTTGCTGCCTTATTAAGGCAATGGTTGATGCTTTAGAATATTCGTTAAATGTTTTGAATACTATTCAAACAAATATTGTAGGGGCTTTAAGAGAAGATACACCTTATTTTGATGAGATCTCATTTAGAGAAGCATGGATAAATGCTATTTGTCACCATGATTGGACTCAACAAACCCCACCTGCGATTTATGGTTTTGATGATCGTGTGGAAATCATTTCTCATGGTAAATTAAAAGAAGATTTAACAGAAGATGAATTTTTTAGAGGAGTTAGTAAACCTGTAAATGAAGAACTAGCTAAAATATTAACTCAAATGCATTATATTGAACAATCAGGAAGAGGAATTCCTACAATTGTTAAAAATTATGGTAAAGATGTATTTCATTTTGGCTCATCATTTATCGAATGCATTATTCCATATAATATTTTAGATAAGAAAAAAAGCGATGAAATGAATGGAAATATAAAAGAAAATGCAAGTGTAAAATTAAATAAAATACAAAATGAAATATTAAATAACATTAAAAATAATTATGAAATAACTTTAATTCAACTTGCTAATTTACTTAAAAAGAATGAATCCACTATTGCTAGAAATATAAAAATTTTAAAAAATCAAGGTTTTTTAATAAGACATGGATCAGATAAAAAAGGTTATTGGGAAGTAAAAGAATAAATATTCATTTATTATTGGTTTTAAAGTATATATTTTAATGAAAATGTAGTATTTTATGAGAAATTAGGCATTAAAATTTATGTTTATTATTTTAATAATTTAGTATATAATAATATTGATTTTCAAAGAAAATAATTTTGAAATTGTAATTTTTTGTCGAAAATTAAAAGAAAATAAATTTATAAGGCTCTTTTAATTTGACTATGCGTTATGAATCATGTAAAATATCTTTGATTTTTGGAGGTTAATATGGAAAACAATGAATTCAACAATAATGTTTCTCAGCAAGAAGAAAAAGGTCTTTCATTAAAAGATTTATTCTATATTGTAAGAAAACACATTATAGCTATAATTATTTTTATTGTTGCTTTTTCAGGCTTAGGTTTAGGATTAGCATTTTATAAAGATGATAAATCACCAAGTTATACTGTTGCTGCGACAGTTCTTATTTGTCCTAATTTTGAAGATGATGGTAAGAATTTAGCAGTTACAACTCAATATCAATTAGCAAATTATTTATTGCCATCATTTATTGATATTTTACAAGCAAATCGTGTTCTTGATCCTGTTGCTGAAGAATGCGGAGTAACAGTAAGCGAAATTGAATCTAGACTATCTGTTTCTAATACTGAAGATTCTTTAGTGGTTACTTTAAAATATTCTTACAGCACACCAGAAAAAGCTACTTTAATTTTAAATTCTGTAGTTAATTCATTAGTAAACTTTACTCAAAATGAAACAACAGATATTGGTATGTTTAAAAATGGTGTTCAAAAATTAGATGAAGCAAATGTAAATAGAGCGGTTAAGGCTTCATCAAAAATGAAATATACTGTTATTTTCTTCGCTATTGGTTTTGTTGTTGCAGTTGTTTATGTAGCTCTTCGTGAATTATTTGATAATTCCTTTAAATCAAGTGAACAAATTGAAGATGAATTAGGATTAAAAGTTATTGCTAATATTCCTCTTTATGAATTTAAAATAGAAGATAACAATGATTCTAAAGGAGAAAACAAATAATGAAAAAAATTGGTAAAAAAGATGTAGGATTATTAAATCCTGATTATAGAATTATTACAAAAATAGAACCTGATTCAATTTCTGCTGAAGCTTATAGAAGAATTAAAGTTTCCTTAGATTTCTCTTCTATTGATAAAAAAATAAAAGTTGTACAGGTATGTTCATCAATTAAAGGTGAAGGAAAAACAATTACTCTTTTAAATCTTGCAGCAACATATGCTGAAAATGGTAAAAAAGTTATTGTCGTAGACTTAGATTTAAGAAAACCAAAATGTCATCGTGCTTTCCAAATTGAAAATAAAGATGGCTTAAATGATGTTTTATTAGGTAGTGTTAAATTAGAAGATGCTATTAAACATAGTGATGAATTAGGTTTTGATCTTCTCAATAGTGGTAAAAGAACTTCATCAGTTTCAAGTATTATTGAATCACAACATTTAAAAGATATTATTTTAGAACTTAAAGAAAAATATGATATGGTACTTGTAGACTGCCCTCCAGTTCTTGCAGTTTCTGATCCAGTTGTTATTTCTTCTTTCTGTGACGGAGTATTATTCGTTGTTTCTCAATTAAGAACTGAAAGAAAAATGGCTAAAGAAGCAATTAAAGTATTAAAAAATGGTAATGCTAATATTCTTGGTGTTGTCTTTACAGAAATTCAAACTAAAGAAGGCTTACATAAAAACCCTTACTATAATTACAATTACTATTATTACGGAGATAATAAAAAAAGCAAAAACAAATAAGGTAAAGAAAAATGGTAGATATTCACGCACATATTATTCCTTTTGTAGATGATGGTAGTAAATCCTTAGAGGATTCAGTGCGGCTTATTGAAGAAGAAATTAAACAGGGAGTTACAGAAATTATCTGTACTCCTCATTTTGATTTAAAAAGATATTTTACACCAGTTAATGTTATTGAAGAACAATTTAATTTATTAAATGCTAAAGTTAAAGAATTAAATTTAAATGTTAAATTATTTTTAGGACAAGAAATTTGTTATACCTGGAAAGTTAATATTATTGAAAAATTACAAAATCATGAATTATTAACTTTAAAAAATTCTAAGTATGTTTTAATTGAATTTGATTTTTATGAAGAACCAATAAATTTTTTGGAATTTATTTATAATATTCGTATAAAGGGTTTTCGCCCAATAATTGCACATGTTGAACGATATGAATGGTTAAATGAAAAGAAATTGCAAAAAATAATTATTGAAGGTGGATTAATTCAAGTAAACGCGAATTCTTTAATTGATTGTAAAAGCAGAAAATTACAAAAAAGAGCTAGATCTTATGTAAAAAAAGGCTATGTAAATTACATAGCTAGTGATATTCATGTTGTAAGAAAAAATACCATGGCGGAAGCTTATAAAAAATTTGGCAAATATTTAAATATTTTTGAATTTTAAAAAAATTATATGATATTATTATTAGCACCTTATTTTGAAAAAAAGCCTTGGGCAGGTAATAAATTAAAAAAATATTTTGATTGTCCTTCTTCTATTGGTGAAGCTTGGATTGTTTCAGGATATAAAAATAAATCATCTTTAATTATTAATGGACCATATAAAAATCAAACACTTAGAAAAGTTTTTCATGAGCATGAAGAACTTTTTACACCTTTAAAAGATAAAGAATTTCCCTTACTTATAAAATTAATTTCTTCAAGTGATAATCTTTCAGTTCAAGTACATCCTAATGATAATTATGCTTTAAAAAAACATAATCAACTTGGTAAATTTGAATGTTGGTATATTTTAGATGATAATGCTAGTAAAGAAGTAATACTTGGCTTAAATTTAAAAAATGCTCGTGAACTGAAATCAGTTTTAAAAAATAATACACTTGAAGATTTTTTATTACATAAAAAAATAAAAGCTAATGATTTAGTCGTGGTAAAACAGGGTAAAGTACATGCTTTATTAAAAGATAGTTTTGTTTTAGAAATTCAAGAAGCTAGTAATATTACTTATCGCTTATATGATTATAATCGTGAACCTAAAAGAGAGTTACATATTGAAGATTCCTTAAATGTTATTGATTATAATAATGAACATAATTATATTTATGATTTTCATAAGGAAAATAGTTATGATAATAACCATTTTTCTATTAATAAAATGATTATCAATAATAAATTAATTTATAAAAATAAAGAATTAGAAGTTTTTTATGTTAGTAAAGGGAAAGGGAAAGTTAATGAATTTAATATTGAAGAAGGCTCTTCTTTTATATTAACTTTTGAAAGTAAAGAGCAAATTATTTTTGAAGGTAATATGGAGCTTATTCAAATCATTCCTAAAGTTAAAGAAAAGGAGATGCTAAAGATGCGAAAAGTAGCATTAATCACAGGAGTTATATCTCAAGATGGTTATTATTTAACAAAATTACTTTTAGAAAAAGGATATGAAGTTCATGGTTTAGTGCAAGCTGAAACTCAAATTCTTAATTCTATATTTACCAAATATTTAGATAATGAAAATTTTCTTTATCATGTATCTGATATGACGGATACTTCAAATATTAATCGTATCTTAGAGAATGTTAAACCTGATGAAATTTATCATCTTGCTTGTCAATCACATATAAATTTATCTTTTGATTTACCAGAATATACAACACAAGTTAATTCACTTGGAACATTAAGGTTATTAGATGCGATAAAAAATAGCGAAATTAAAACTAGACTTTTTAATTTATCTTCGCCATATTTATTTTCGGGAGAAATATATCCTCAAGATGAAAATACGCCTTTTGATGTTCAATCACCTTTTGCTGTTTCAAAATTATATGCTCATAAAATGGTGCAAGTTTATCGTAACAATTTTTCTTTATATGCGGTTAATGGTATATGTTACAATCATGAATCCTTTATTAGAAATTATACAACTTTTGTTGCTCCAAAAATTATATCCGCGGTTAAAAGAATTAAACAAGGAGAAAATTTTGTTTTAGAGCTTGGTAATCTTGATGCGAGAAGAGAATGGGGACACGCTAAAGATTATGCTTATGCTATGTGGCTTATTTTACAACAAGATAAACCTCAAGATTACATTATTGCTACAGGAGTTAGTTATACTGTTAGAGAATTTGTCATATCGAGTTTTAAACATGTAGGTATTGATATTGTTTTTGTAGGTAAAAATGAAGATGAAATTGGTATTGATAAAAATACTAAAAAAATATTAGTAAAAGTCAATCCTAAATTAATGCGCCCAAATGAAGCTAAAGTCTTGATGGGTAATGCTGATAAATTATATAAAGATACTAATTTTAGAGTTAAAAATGATTTAGATAGTTTAATTGAATCTATGCTTAAAGGAGAATAATTTTTTTATTAAAAATTGTATTATTTTTGATGTAGATTGTATTTAATTTATTTCTAGTGCTAATATTATATTTAGTAATGCAAATGAAAAATTTTGTTACTAGTTAAAGAAAAGAAAAAATAAGATGAAAGTGTTACAAATTCCCAATTATTTGTATCCTCATATTGGAGGAATTGAACAAGTAGCTCGTGATATAATTTCTGCTTTAAAAGAAGAAAAAAATATTGAACAAAGAGTTATTTGTTTTAATAATATTCATAAAACATCTTATGAAATAGTTGATGGAATACAAGTAGTGCGTATAAAAAGCATAGGTAAATTTGCTTCTCAAGAATTAGCTTTTTCTTATAAAAAAGAATTAAAAAAAATTTTAGATGAATTTCAGCCAGATTTAATAATTTTTCATTATCCTAATCCTTTGGTGGGACATTTTTTAATAAAATTTTTTCAAAGGAAGTTTAAATTAATTGTCTATTATCATCTTGATATTATTAAACAAAAAATTTTAGGTAAATTTTTTTTATCACAAACTAAAAAAATATTAAATAGAGCGGATAGAATTGTTGCTACAAGTCCTAATTATGTACTTGGAAGTAAAATGCTTTCATTATATAAAAATAAAATTACAGTTATTCCAAATTGTGTTAATGATGAAAGAATAAAACTAAATGATATAATAATTAATAAGAGTTTAGAAATTAAAAATAAATATAAAAATAAAATCATAGTTTTTGCCTGTGGTAGACATGTTAAATATAAAGGATTAATTAATTTAATAAAAGCTAGTAAATTATTAAATGATGATTTTGTAATTTTTATTTCTGGTAAAGGTGAATTAACTTCCTCATTAAAAAAAGAAGCTAAAAATGATTATAAAGTACATTTTTTAGGCGTATTAAGCGATGAAGAATTAAAAGCCTATTTAAATGCGTGTGATATCTTTGCTTTTCCTTCGATTAGTAAAAATGAAGCATTTGGTATTGCTTTAGCTGAAGCTATGGCTTTTAAAAAGCCAAGTGTAACTTTTGAAATTAAAGGAAGCGGAGTTAATTATGTTTCTTTAAATAATGTGACAGGTATTGAAGTTAAAAATCAAGATGTCAAAGCTTTTGCCAAGGCTTTAAAATATTTAAAAGATAATGAAGTTAAAAGAATTCAAATGGGAGAAAATGCTTATTTAAGAGAACAAGAAGAATTTACTCAGACAAAATTTAAGAAAAATATTTTAACTTTAATCGGAGAATTTTATGGCTAAAGTAGTTATCGATTGCCGTTATCTCAAAATGTCTGGAATTGGGCGTTTTTTGGAGAATATTTTAGATAATCTTGATTTTTCAAAACATACTTATACATTAATAGGGAAAGAAGAATATCTAAAAAAATATCAAGGCGTAACTTATTTAATAGATGATAGATCACCATTTTCTAAAAGTTCTTTATTTAAATCACCAGTTGATTTAATTAATCAAAATGATGTTTATTTTGTTCCTAATTTTATTATTCCTTATGGTATTAAAATAAAAGTAATCGCAGTATTTCATGACATTTTATTTTTTGATCATAAAGAGGTTAATGCTTCATATAGTGATTATTTAATTAAAAAAGTTTTAATAAATCGTTGCATGAAAAAAGCATATAAAATCTTTACTATTTCTAATTTTTCATTAAAACGTATTGCTTTTTATTATCCTAAATATGCTTATAAATTAAGTTATAATTATCAAGGTGTAGCTCAAATTTTTAAAAATCAAAAACCATATTATCAAAAAGAAAATTATCTTGTTTATGTAGGAAATATAAAAAAGCATAAAGGTCTAAAGATTTTATTACAAGCTTTTTTGGAAATTAGAAAAATTAGTTCTTTAAAATTATATATTATTGGTGATTATGAATCATTTAAAAATAAAGATCAAGAAATGGTAAATCTTTTAAATACTGAGGGTATTGTTTTTACTAATCGTATTGATGATGATAAATTAATTGAAATTGTTAAAAAGGCTAAATTTTTAATTCAACCATCATTTTATGAGGGATTTGGAATTCCCCCTTTAGAGGCTTTGTATTTACATACTAGACCAATTATTTCAAACATTGAGGTTTTTAAAGAAGTTTATAAAGATTTACCAGTAGTCTTTTTTAAAGTAGGAGATTATTTAGATTTAAAAGAAAAAATTTTAACAAGTGAAGTTAATTTTGAATTTGATGAATTAAAAACAAATAAAATATTTTCTTATGAGAACTTTTCTTCTATAATTGAAAGAGAGTTTAAATAAGTTTATGAGTTTTTTGAAAAGACATTACGAGTTAATAGATATTCTCTTCCTATTTGCAATTTTATTTATAGGAAGTGATATTTATGGAATAACATTCATGAATATGAATTTTCGCTTTGTGCAACTTTATTATGTTTTTTTAGCACTTTTTGTAATTATTAAATATAAATATTGTCTTTATTTACCTAAATCATTAATAATTTTAAGTATTTTATTTTTTATATCGAGTTGTTTTGCCTTAAATTTTAATAAGAGTATTGTTTTTTTCTTTTGGCTTATTTATAACATAATTTTTGTATTTAGTTTGTTTTATACTTACATAAAAATAAGAGGTAAAGATAATTTTATTGATATATTCCGTTATACATTTTTTATAATTTTTTTATTGACTTTAATATTATTCATTCTAGGTAATTTTTTCCATATTGAATTTCCATTTTTTTCATATCAAAATCATAAAAATGTAGCAAGAGTTGCAATCTGGTTTTTTGAACCAAGTTATCTTGCTTCATTTATAACAATGTATTTAGGATTTAGTTTTTATAACTTTTTTATAAATAAGAAAAAAGAATATTTATTTGATACAATTTTTGCTTTTTTCTCCATTGTTTTTACTACTTCTTCGACAGGATTTATCGCGTGTGCTTTAGCAATTATTATTTGTTTTATTATTAAAACGATTTTAATAAAAAACGTAAAACAAAAAGTAACAACCGCGTTTATTGGAATTTTACTTTTAGCAGCTGCTTTTATTTGCGTCTTAGTCTTCTTTCCAAATGTTTATAATGCTTTTATTAAACGACTTTATGTGGATGGCTTATTTAATTCTTCGGGAACAAGAATGAGAGAATATAGTAATACCTTTAGTTTATTTTTGAAATATCCTTTCTTTGGTGTTGGCCCTAATTGTTATGGTTTATATTATGGAAATGAAAATTTACAACCCACAAATGTTACGTTAGAATTACTTGCTACAACAGGAATATTTACCACTTTAGTTTTTTATGTTTTCTTTTTAAATCCAATAAAGATATATTTTTCAAAAAATAATTATTCTTTAGAAACTAAAGCTATGGTTTTTGCTTTAATTTTATTTTTAATCATCATTCAAGCTAATCAAAATTATATGCGCCTTTATATGTGGATGCTTTTAGCAATTTGTTATGCTATGATAAATGAAGAAACTAAAAAAGAGGAGATATGTTGATATGAAATCAAAAATCTTAATTGCTATATCTTTATTATTATTTGGATGTAGTTCTTCATCTTCATCTTCCATTATTAATTCAAGTGAAATAAGTTCTTTAAATGATACATCTTCAAATAATGTTGTTAATACATATAGTAGCGATTCTTCTTTTAATGAATTAGATAGTAATTTAAATACAAATTCTTTTAAAGAATCTTCATCTGATGTTAAAAGTTCTTCTTTTAATAGTTCATCTTCAAATTTAACTTCCTCTTCATTTAAAGAAGAAAAACTTGATGAACATGATTTTCCTCTTCCTAATTATGAAGTTAATTTTTCAAGTGAAGAAACAATATTTGATTTTCAAGATACTTTTCCTCAAGAATTTAAATATATATATGGTTATAAAGTGTTAAATAACCCTAGTTTTTATGCTTCTGGAGGCTGGAAAATTTCTTATCCTAATTCAAAAGCAACTTTAGGTTTTCAAACACCTTTTTTCAATAGTGATTTAAAATTAGAAATACGTTTTTATCTTGGTGATATAAATAATTCTAATAATAAAGTAGATAAAGATAGTCCTTTTTTAACAATATATGGTTTTAATAAAGAAGGTAAATTAATTAGAACAGTAGAAATAGCAAATCAAACAAATTTCTATAATTATCAAAATAATGTTAATCCTATGAATTTTTATATAAATGGAGAAAATATTTCTTATTTAGAAGTAAGATTTACATCTCCACCTTATAAATCTAGTCAATGTTATAATTTCGCAATTAAAAAAATTGGCTTTAAAATTTTCCCATATCCACTTAATGAAAGGAGTTAATTTATGCTAGAGGATATTAATAAATGGTTAAATATGGATTTAAGTTATGATCCAGATTTAAAAGAAGAATTAAATAAAATTAAAGATGATAAAGAATTAATGACTGATGCTTTTTATCAAGATTTAAGTTTTGGTACTGGTGGCTTAAGAGGCAAAATTGGTGTTGGTACAAATAGAATGAATGTTTATACTATTATTAAAGCTACATTAGGCCTTGCTTCATTTTTAAAGAAAACTTATAAAGATAATATAAGTGTAGCAATTAGTTTTGATTCTAGAATTAAATCAAATTTGTTTGCTAAAATTGCCGCCTCTACTTTGGCAAATGAAAATATTAAAGTTTATCTTTATAAAGAATTAATGCCTACACCATGTTTGTCATTTGCTGTGCGTTATTTGAAAACTAAAGCAGGTATTATGGTAACGGCTTCTCATAATCCATCTATTTATAATGGTTATAAAGTTTATGATAATAATGGTTGTCAAATTACTGATAAATTCGCTAAATCTATTTATGAAGAAATTAAAAAAAGTGATCCATTTAATTATCATCTTGCTTCTTTTGAAACTTATTTTGAAAAAGGATTAATTAGTTATATTGAAGATGAAGTTATTGATAATTATATAGAATGTGTCAAGAAAACTTGTTTAAATAAAGAAGAATTTAATAAAGATATTAATATAATTTATACCCCTTTAAATGGTACGGGATTAAAACCAGTATTAAGAGCTTTAAAAGAATTAAATTATAATAATGTTATCGTTGTTGAAGAACAAAGAAATCCTGATGGTAATTTCCCAACTTGTCCTTATCCAAATCCTGAAATTAAAGAAGCAATGGCACTTGGATTAGAATATGCCAAAAAATTTCATGCTGATTTATTAATTGCTACGGATCCTGATTGTGATCGAGCAGGAATTGGTATTAAAATAAATGAAAATGAATATCGATTATTATCAGGAAATGAAGTAGGAATTTTATTGCTTGATTATATCTTATCAATGCGTAAAAAATATCATCAATTAAAAGATGGTTCGTTAATTGTAAAAAGTATTGTTACAACACCATTAGCTAATGAAATAGCTAAAGATTATGGTGTTAAAACTATTGATGTCTTAACAGGATTTAAATATATTGGTGAACAAATTAATTTATTAGAGGAAAAACATCAAGAAGATTTATATGTTTTTGGCTTTGAAGAAAGTTATGGTTATCTTTCTTCAAGTTATGTAAGAGATAAAGACGCTGTGAATGCGACAAGTTTAATTGTAGAAATGTTCTGTTATTATAAGGATCAAAATATTTCTTTAAATGATAAACTCAATCAGTTATATCAAAAATATAATTATTGCTTGAATACACTTCATTCATTTAATTTTGAAGGTCAATCAGGTTTACAAAAAATGCAAAATATTATGCTTGATTTAAGATCTAAAGAAAAAGAATTTTGTGGTTTAAAAATCAATGAAGTTATTGATTATAAAAATGGAGTAAATAATTTAAAAGCAGATGTTTTGAAATTTGATTTAGCAAATAATATTCAAATTATTATGCGTCAAAGTGGTACAGAACCAAAGTTAAAAATGTATTTCTTTATTAAAGAAATTAATGAACTAAAAGCCAGAGAAAAAGAAGAAGAGTTATTAAAAAATATTAATTTATATTTAGCTAAGTTTTAAATATTTTTATTCTTAAGCACAATATCTTTGTTCAAATAGATACTTTTTTTAAAAAATATTTTATAATGAAAAAAAGGGAGAAAAACGAAATGAAAAATATAATCGTTGGACAATCTGGTGGACCTACATCTGTAATTAATTCATCTTTACTAGGTGTATTTAAAACCGCGAAAGATTTAAAAGTAGAAAAAATTTATGGAATGGTTCATGGAATAAAAGGTTTATTAGAAAAAGAAGTTGTAGATTTAAAAGAAAAAATCAAAACTGATCTTGATATGGATTTATTAAAAAGAACTCCATCATCATTTTTAGGCTCTTGCCGTTATAAGTTGCCAGAAATTTTAGGAAATGAAGAAACATATAAACGTATTTTTGAAATTTTAGATGAATTAAACATTGGAGCATTCTTCTATATTGGGGGAAATGATTCTATGGATACAATAAAAAAACTATCTGATTATGGAAATAAGATTCATAGTGAAATACGTTTTATGGGTGTTCCTAAAACAATTGATAATGATCTTGCTATTACCGATCACACTCCTGGATATGGAAGTGCGGCAAAATATATTGCAGCGACAATGAAAGAAATAATTTGTGATGGATTAGTTTATGATTATCCTGTAGTTACAATCGTTGAAATTATGGGAAGAAATGCTGGATGGTTAACAGGCGCTGCAGCCTTAGCAAAAGGTGAAGATTGTCAAGGTGTTGATATGATTTTCTTACCAGAAATTCCTTTTGATATTGATTTATTTTTAAGAAAAACTGGCGAACTTTTAAAAGAAAATCGCTCTCTTGTCATCGCAGTATCTGAAGGTATAAAAGTTAAAGATGGTCGTTATGTTTGTGAACTTGCAGATCATGTTGAATATGTTGATTCATTTGGTCATAAACAATTATCAGGAACAGCAAGATTTTTAGCAGCACAAGTTGCTAAAACTTATAATGTTAAAACTAGAGCTATAGAATTGTCTTCATTACAAAGATGTGCTGCGCATATGACCTCAAGAATTGATGTTACTGAAGCATTTAATACTGGAGGTGCCGCGGTTAAAGCTGCCTTAAAAGAAAATTTAACAGGACATGTTATAACCTTAAAAAGAGTAAGTGAAGATCCATATATGTGTATTACTGAGCCAGCTGATGTACATTTTATTGCAAATATCGAAAAGAAAGTACCTCTAGAATGGATAAGTAAAGATGGTTGCTTTGTTACCGAAGAATTAGTGCATTATATAAGACCATTAATTCAAGCTGAAATTGCACCTTTATGGGTTGATGGTTTACCTAGACATTTAAAATTAAAATAATAAAATAAAATTATGAAATGATACCTTTTTATCTTAAAGATATAAAGGTATTTTTTTAATTAAAACGTGGATTAAAAGAATAAATTCCTAAGATTAATATTTTTGAATCTAATAATTTTGTATTGTTTGTTTTATCAATTGATAAATAAATTGAATTTCCATCATAAGAATTTAAATTCAGATATGTATTATCCTTATTGATTACATATTCGTTTTTAAAATCAAATTTATCATATAGATTTTTTAATGTAGTATCTTTAAAAGAAATATTAATTATTTCAGTTTTTATAAATTCATAAGACAAAATTTCACCATCTAAATAAACAATAGAAGGGTAACATTCATAAAAAAATAAATTTCCTGTGTAATAGATTTTTAATAAGTCACCAGCGACTAAATTATAATTTGGAAATTTTATATTATTAAAACCATTTCCTAAAAATGAATAATTAAATGTTAAATTTGCTTTATATTGTTCATTTTCAGTATCAAAATTGTGTTCAAAAACATAATTTACTTGAAATGTATATTCCTTTATTTCATCTTTTGAAATGGTATCACTACTAGAATCTATTTTAGTATTAAAAAATATTTTTGAAGAAGAAGGATAATCTTGTAAACTACTTTCGTTTTGTAAATCACTAACAGCGCAGCTTGAGAAAATAAATATTAAAGAAAATAATAAATAAATTAAATGTTTCTTCATCAAAGATATTCTCCTTTATTAAATAAGACAATATAATTTATTTTTTTCTTTAGCTTAAAAAAATAAAGATTTATTGAGCATTTAATTAATTTTAATCGGTAAAATTAATTAAATAATAATTATCATAAATATTTATCTAAAATACAATTATTCTATTTTTTAAATTGTTTTAATAAATCAAGCAATACGATATAATTTGAACCTCTTCGAATCGAATTTGAATCAGCCATAATGTATTTCCAACTAGTTTCATAATCATGAGGAACATCAAAACTACATTTAGTTATTTTTTGATAAAATCTATCAGCATCATTTATCTAATATGAAACCACTAATAGCATTTTAAATTGTTCTTCTCCATAAACGGCATGAGGAATATTTTTAGGCATAATAAGAGTTTCTCCAGTTTCAAGATAGAATAATTCTCCGCCAACGGTAAATCTTCCTTTTCCTTCAAGAATGGTTACCATTGCATCTCCTCCTGCAGCATGAGTTGAAATTTCTTCGCCTTTATCAAAGGAAAAAATGGTCATGCTAACACTATCATTTTGAACTAATGTCTTACTAACTACTTGTCCTTTTTGATATGCAACTTGATCCTTTAAAAATAATTTTGTTTGTTTCTCAATATTTTTGTACATTAATTTTACCTCTCTTAGATTTTTAAATTACGATATCTTAATTATATCATATAATTTCAATTTTTATGTTAAAAATATCAAAAAAGGGTTAAAAATAAGCAAAAACATCTATAAAAAAAGGACTAATATCTTTCGGTATCAATCCTATTGTTTTTTAATGGTGGAGCTGACGAGGATCGAACTCGCTACCTTCTGAATGCAAATCAGACGCTCTCCCAGGTGAGCTACAGCCCCATTAAATGGTCGGGAAAACAGGATT
Organism: uncultured Bacilli bacterium; assembly: GCA_947632435.1. GTDB lineage: Bacteria > Bacillota_I > Bacilli_A > RFN20 > CAG-449 > CANRPC01. The sequence goes on from CANRPC010000005.1 coordinate 34,896, forward strand.
TGAACCTGCGACCCCCTGATCCCAAATCAGGTGCACTACCAAGCTGTGCTATTTCCCGTACATGGCGCGCCAAGCAGGAATCGAACCCGCAACCTCCAGATTCGTAGTCTGACACTCTATCCAGTTGAGCTATTGGCGCAACGAATATCAAAAATGGAGGTTCCTAACGGATTCGAACCGATGGTCATTGAGTTGCAGTCAATTGCCTTACCAACTTGGCTAAGGAACCATCTCTGACATTTCGCAAATAAGATTCTACCAAATTGTATGACAATCTGCAATAAAATTTACTCTTTTTATAAAATTTTTTGATTTTCTTTATTTGAAGAAAAAAGAACCCCAAAGGATTCAAATTAATATCTATAAAGAATTGACTAACTTCATCAAATGTGATTTTTGTCTAGCCGCGGTGTTCTTATGTTGAATACCTTTAGAAACAGAAGTATCGATTTTCTTTACTGCTAATGGAAGCAATTTTTTTGCTAATTCACTATCTTTTGCTTCAACTGCTTTAACAACTGCTTTAATTGCTGTTCTCATAGAAGATTTAAATGAAGCATTTCTCATTCTTGCTTTTTCATTTGTGAGAATTCTTTTCTTTTGTGATTTGATATTTGCCATATTTTTCACCCCTTTTTTTGACTACTTGTGAATAATAGCATATTTTTTTAACTCTTGCAACAATTTAATAATTGTTAGCAAATAAAAATTAATTGTATTTTATAAGTCAATATTATAATAAAGAGATAAAAAATATTATATTTATTAACTTTGGTTAAACTAAATGTGGTGAGAAAATGCTTAATAAATATCGATATTATGATTTTGCTGATGAAATAAAAAAAGATAGTATTAAAATTGATGAAACTGATTTTGGTGGTTTTATTAAAAGGAAAACAGTAATTAATGAAAATAATTATCTTAAGGAGAAAAATGGTACTTATATTTCCTTTGAATTAACAGAATATTTTGATAGCGAATCATTAATTAAAGATATAAGTAAAGAAATAAAAAAATTAATTAAAGCAAAATTTAAAAATAAAAAACCACTTGTCCTTTGTTATGGAATTGGTAATGAATATTATTCAAGTGATGCTTTAGGCCCTAAAACAATAAAAAAAATTAAACCAACTTATCATTTACAAAGTAATAAAAAACAAGGTGTATGTACTTTAATTCCTGGAGTTATGGGAAGTACAGGATTAGAAAGTGCTAAAATTGCTTTAGGTGTTGTGAAAGAATATAATATTGATTTATTGATTGTCGTTGATTCATTAATTACACATGATGAAAAAAGAATTTTTAATGTTATTCAAGTTTCTGATGCAGGACTTTCTCCAGGAAGTGGTTTAAACAACAAAAGAAAAGAACTATCAGAAACATATTTAAAGATTCCTGTTATTGCTTTAGGTGTTGCTACAGCATTACCTTCACTTGCGATTGAAGAAAATTTAATGGAAAAAATAGAGAAAAAACAAAATATCAAATTATCGCATCAATTATTAAATAAAGAATTAAAATATTACACTCCTAAAGATTCAGAAGAAGAAATAGATTTTTTTTCTAGTTTAATCGCAAATGCAATAAATTATACTTTTGGTTCTTGAATCGACAAAATATTTTTAAAATTATTAGTATTTTGAAAATGGTGATTATATGAAAAATTTTTTTAAATACGCTTTTTTTATTTTACTTATTATTTTACTTTTAGGGAGTTTGTTTCATGAAAGTGAATCTAATCAGTCTCCTGTACTTGATTCTAATGTTTTAATCGTAGAAAGTAATGATGATATTGAAGTAGATGAAGTTGTTACTCCTTCACCAAATGAAGCAAATATTTTTGCACGTATTGGAGCATTTTTTTCAAATCTCATCCAAAAAATATTTGAATTTATTTTATCTATCGTAGGCCATATTTTAACAAATAAATGCATTATTGCAATAAATTTTTAATTAATCTAAAATATCTAAGAGGTAGATAGATATGGAAAAAAAAGATTTCAAAATTGTTTTTATGGGAACACCATTAATTGGTAAAGCTGTTTTAGAAGGTTTAATAGCAAATAATTATAATGTTGTTCTTGTAGTAACAAATCAAGATAAAGTAACAGGAAGAAAAAAAGAATTATTACCATCTGAAGTAAAAAAAGTTGCTGTTGAACACAATATTGAAGTATTTCAACCTCGATTAATTAAAGAAGATTATGCACGAATTTTAGAAGTTGAACCAGATGTAATTATTACTTGTGCATATGGTCAAATTATTCCTTTAGGTCTTTTAAAAGCACCTAAAAAAGGTTGTATTAATGTTCATGGTTCACTTTTACCTCATTTAAGAGGAGCTTCCCCTATTCAAAGTGCTTTATTTGAAGGCTTAAAAGAAACGGGAGTAACCATTATGGAAATGGTTGAAAAAATGGATGCTGGAAAAATTTATTATCAAGAAAAAGTGGCAATAAGTGATGATGAAAATTATACCTCTTTATATGATAAAATGTGTATTGCCTCAAAAAATGCTTTATTAAAAGTATTGGATTCTTATCTATTAGGTGAATTAAAAGGAAAAGAACAAGATGAAACGCAGGTAACATTTTGTAAAAAAATAAAACCAGAAGATGAATATTTATCTTTAGATTTACCTTTAGAGGAGTTTATCAATAAAGTTAAAGGATTATCATATAATCCTGGTGGATATGTTTTTTACGATAATAAAAAATTAAAAATTTTAAGATGTAAATTTTATTCTCATGAAATAATTAAAGAAAAGGGATATTTTATTAAAAAAAGTAAATCAGAACTTCTTTTACAATTAAATAATGGTTTAGTACAAATTTTAGAAGTACAAAAAGAAAATAAAAATAAAATGGATAGTAAATCATTTATGAATGGTGAAAGAAATTTAGAAATATTAAAAGTTTCTTAATAATATATGATTAGTTTTTTACTTTTATAAAAATTATAAATCTGTTTTTCACTTTTTGCAGTTTTTTTTTATTATATTAATGTGTATAATTACATTTGAGGTGCAAAAAATGATAGATTATAAAAAATTAGCTAAAAAATATCATAATGAGATTGTTGAAAATTTAACAAAGTGGATTAATATTAATTCTGTTTATGATGAATCAACTATAAAAGAAAATGCTCCATTTGGAAAAGGAGTTAGTGAGGCATTAAATTATATTGCCACTTTAGCAAAAGAAAAAGGTTTTAATGTTGATACTTGTGATGGATATTGTGTAGAAATAAGTTATGGTAAAGGAGATCTTATTTCTATATTTGCTCATGCTGATGTTGTTCCCGTTTCTGGAGAATGGTTATATCCTCCATTTTCTGGTGAAGTTCATGATGGAAAAATGTATGGTCGAGGAACTTCTGATGATAAAGGACCTTCACTTGCAGCATTTTATGCTTTATGTTTGTTAAAAGATAATAATTTAATAAATAATTATCAAGTTAAACTTATTATTGGGGGAAATGAAGAATCAGGTTCTAAATGTTTAGAACATTATTTTCATGTTTTAAAGAAACCATATCCTAAATATGGCTTTACTCCTGATGGAGAATTTCCATTAATTTATGGTGAAAAAGGTATCGCAAATTATAAAGTTGAACAAAACATTAAATTTGAAAATGTTGTTAAAATTGAAGGTGGTGTTGTAGCAAATTCTGTTATTGATAAAGCATATGCAATTATCAAAGCTAAACCTGATATTAAAGAATTCGTATCTTTACATTTTAAATTTATGGAATGTCCTTATAATTTAATTCCTTTAGAGGATAATATGTACAAATTAGAAGTAATAGGCAAAGCTGCACATGGATCATTACCTCATGAAGGAAAAAATGCCGCTTTAATATTAATGAATTGTTTAGCGATATATTATAATGACCATAGTTTAAATACAGTCTTTAAATATTATGAAGATACAAATGGTAAAGCACTAGGTACTTTTTATGAAACGGAATTACTTCATCAAACGACTTATAATGTTGGTTTATTAAAATATGAAAATGAAAAATTAGAATATGTTGTTAATTTCCGTTATCCTGAAAATGTTAAAGTTGATGAAGTTATTAATAAATTAAATGCTTTGAATATTGGTAAAGTTAGTTTATTAAGTGAAAGTGAACCTTTACTTATAGATCCAAATTCAAAAATGGTACAAACTTTATTAAAAGTTTATCAAGAAGAAACTAATGATTATAAAACTAAAATTATGACAATAGGAGGAGGAACTTACGCTAAAGAAAGCAAAAATACATTAGCATTTGGTTCTCATTTTCCTAATAGAGATGATCGTATTCATAATTGTAATGAAACTATTACTATAGAGGATTTATTATCTTCTATTTCGATATATGCTCATGCAATTGATGAACTAGGTAAATTATGAGATTAAGAAAAAGAAAATGGATGGATGAAATTCTTTTTCAAAGAAAAGATATTCTCTATAATGAAGATAGTATTGAAGAAGCTTTAGATTTAAATAAAGATAAGAAAATTGTTTTAGAAATTGGTTCAGGAAAAGGTGGCTTTATTTATCAAATGGCTTTAAATTTTCCTCAAGAGCAATTTGTTGGAGTGGAAATGCAACGAAACGCTTTAGCAATAGCTTTAAAATATATTAAAGAAAATTCATGTAATAATCTTAGACTTTTAAATTGTGATGCAAATAAAATATTTATGTATTTAAAAGATGAATCAATTGATACTATTTTTTTGAATTTCTCTGATCCATGGCCAAAGAAAAAACAACATAAGCGTCGTTTAACATATAATACTTTTTTAAAAGAATATTTTCGGATTTTAAAAAAAGATGGTTTGTTGATATTTAAAACTGACAATGACAATTTATTTAATGATTCTTTAAAATATATTGAAGAATCGGATTTTAAATTAGTAGATTGTAATTTTGATTATGATGGCAAAGATAATTATGATGCTCAAACTGAGTATGAAATAAAATTTCGTCAACTTGGAGTAAAAATAAAACGCTTAATTGCAAAAAAGGAGATTTAAAATGCAGGAAGAATTAAAATTATTAGAAACTTTAACACAATTATTTGGCCCTTCTGGTTTTGAAGAAGAAGTAAGAAAATATTTAATTCAAGAATATAAAAAATTAAATTATGAATTTATTATTGATCCTTTTTCAAATGTATATGCTTATAAGAAATCAAAAAAGAAAAATGCGAAAAAAGTATTAATTATTGGGCATATGGATGAAGTTGGTTTCATGGTTAAAAAGATTTTATCAAATGGTTCTTTATTAGTAACTAATTTAGGTGGATTTAACGAAGAAACAATATTAGCTTCAAGGGCAATCCTTAAAACTTTTGATGGTAAAAAAATTTATGGTGCAGTAAATAGTGTTCCTCCTCATCTTTTAAAAAATAATGGAAATGAGAAAACACCAATTTCAAAAATGGTATTTGATTTTGGCTTTACAAGTGAAAAAGAAGCTACTGACTTTGGGGTTTGTATTGGTACTCCGATTGTTCTTGAAGGGCAATTTAATTTACTAAATGGCAATAAACGTATGCTTTCTAAAGCATTTGATGATCGCTTTGGTATTGCTCTTGGTTTACAAATATTAAAGAAATATCGTGATATCGATTTAGATTTTGATTTATATGTAGGTGGAGTTAACCAAGAAGAAGTAGGTTTACGAGGGGCAAGTTGTGCTGCAAATTTTATTAAACCAGATTTTGCAATAGTTTGTGATTGTTCTACTGCTTTAGATACTGATGCTTCAGATGAATTTGGTAAATTAGGAAAAGGTGTATTATTAAGAGTATTTGATCCAGGAATGATTGCAAGAAGTGATATCATTAATTTTCAAAAAAAATGTTTTGATGAAAGAAAAATCCCTTATCAATATTTTATGGCTCAAGGAACAACAGATGCTGCTTCAATGCATAAAGCTTTAAGTGGTATTCCAACTCTTTCATATTGTATTGTTGCAAGAAATATTCATACTTGTTCATCAATTGTTGATGTTGATGATTATTTAAATTCTATTAAAGGTATTTATGCCATTATTGATAATCTTAACGAAGAACAAATTAAAATATTTCAAAACGAAGTAACATTATATTAACGCAAATTGCAAATATCGACAAATTAATTTATAATGAAAAAACGATGAAAGGAGGATTAAAATGGAGTTAGAAGATGCTTTTATAAAAAAAGTACAATCTTTAGATCTAAAAAAATTAAAAGAAAAAGAATTAATTGATCTAAGTGAAGAAATTCGAAACTACATTATTTCTTCTTGCAGCGTTAATGGAGGTCATCTCGCCTCTAATTTAGGAGTTGTGGAATTAACTCTTGCTTTACATCAATTTTTTAATTTCCCAAAAGATAAATTAATTTTTGATGTTGGTCATCAATGTTATACTCATAAAATTTTAACGGGAAGATCATTATCAAAATTAAGAAAAGAAGATGGCGTTGGAGGCTTTCAAAAGCGTCAAGAATCAATTTATGATCCTTTTGATGCAGGACATTCTTCAACATCAATTTCTGCGGCTATGGGAATGGCAATACAAAGAGATTTAAAAAAAGAAAAATATGATATAATCGCTGTTATTGGTGATGCATCAGTTGCTAATGGTATGGCTTTTGAAGCTTTAAATAATCTTATTGATTTTAATCATAAAATAATTATTGTTATTAATGATAATAATATGTCTATATCTAATTCCACGGGAGCGATTCACGATTTTTTACAAAAAATTAGAGTTTCTAATAAATATAATAATATGAAGAATCGTTATCAAAGAATTTTATCCAAAAATCGTTTTACAAAATTTCTGTTTAAAGTTTTAAGAAAAATTAAAAATCGTTTTAAAAGACTTTTATTAAGAAATAATATTTTTGAAATGTTTGGTTGTTATTATATTTCTAATGTTAATGGACATGATTTTTCTGAGTTAAAAAAAGCTTTTAAAAAAGCTAAAAAAATTGATTCTTCTGTGGTAATTCATGTTTCGACTGTTAAAGGCAAGGGATATGAATTTATAAAAGATGAAAATTTATCATCTTGGCATAGTGTCAAACCTTTTGATATTAAAACAGGTAAAAGCAAAGAAATTTTAGAAGAAAATAAAATATGTTGGTCGGAAGTTTATGCTAATTTATTGACTGAAGAAATTGAAAATGGTTCTTCAATTTTAATTAATCCTGCTACTTTAGTGGGAAGTAAATTACAAAAATTATATGAAAAAAATAAAAATAAAGTATTTGATGTAGGAATATCTGAAGAGCATGCTTTAACTTTAGCTGCAGGTTTCAGCGCTTTTAATTCTCATTCTTATGTTTCTATATATTCTTCTTTTATGCAAAGAGCTTATGATCAAATTAATCATGATATTGCAAGATTAAATATTCCTGTAACTTTGCTTATAGATCGTGCTGGTTTAGTTGGTGAAGATGGAGAAACTCATCAAGGAATATTTGATGAATCATTTTTAATGAATATGCCTAATATGTGTGTATGTATGGCTAAAGATTATTCCGAGGCTAAAGCTTTATTTAATTTCAGTAAGATTTATCAACATCCTTTAGCTATTCGTTACCCTTTAGGTTGTATTGATAATTCTTATATTGAAAAAGAAATAGAATATGGTAAATGGATTAAAGAAAAAGAAGCTTCAAATAAAGACATTGCTTTAATTACTTTTGGTCCAAAATTAACGGAAATTTTAAATCTTAATTTAGATATTACAATTATAAATGCATTGTTTCAAAAACCATTAGATGAAGAATGTTTAAAAAGCTTATTAAATTATAAAAACATTATCGTTTATGATGCATACGCTATTGAAGAAGGTTTTTGTTATCATGTTTTAACTAAACTATATGAATTAGGTTATCGTGATAACATTAAATTATTTGGTGTTAAAAATGAATTTATTTTAAAAGCATCAATAAAACGTCAAGAAGAAATGAATCATGTTGATATAAATACAATTTATGAATATATAAAATCTTTGAAAGTTTAAAAAATGATATTTCAATTAGACAAAAAAAACAATCTCGTTACTCTTGCAAATTCTTTATTAAAATATTTTACGAAAAAACAATTTAATGATACTAATGAATACCTTGATAATATTTTAAAAAAGAAAAATTATCAAAAAATTGTTGTTATGCTTTTTGATGGCTTAGGAAGTTCAATTTTAGAAAAAAATTTAAAAGAAACTGATTTTCTTTTAAAAAATGTGAAATTTGAAATAACATCAATTTTTCCACCTACTACGGTCGCAGCGACAAATGCTTTTTTATCAGGAAAATATCCATCGCAAAATGGATATTTAGGTTGGCAACAATATTTTAAAAATGAAAATAAGATTGTGGAAATGTTTACTAACTATGATTTTGAAAATAAAGTAAAATTATCTTATCCTTTACTTTCTGATATTTATTGTTCTTATGAATCAATATTTGATATTGTCAAAAAAGAAACTAATATTAATACTGCTTATTTATTTCCTAGTTGGATAAAAGATAAAGGCGCAAATGATATTGATGATTTTTTCTTGAAAGCAGATGAAATGCTTAAAGATAATCATAATCATTTTTATTATATGTATTGGCCTGAACCAGATTCTTTAATTCACCAATATGGAACTAATCATTATTTAGTAAAAGAAAATATAAGAATAATAAATAATAAAATAAAAAAATTAGCTTTAGATAATCAAGATAATTTATTTATAGTGCTCTCAGATCATTCTTTAATTGATACAATGCCCTTAAATTTTTTTGCTCATTATGATTTAATTTCTTGTTTAAAAAGAATGCCTTCGTTAGATTCAAGAGCAATATTTTTTCATGTTAAAGAAGATCAAAAGAAGCGTTTTGAGATACTTTTTGATAAATATTATGGTAAATATTTCCTTCTAAAAAATAAAAATGACATTCTTAAAGAAGAAATTTTTGGCCCCAAACCTTATCATAAGGAGTTTGAAAATTTTTTGGGTGATTATTTAGCTTTTACAGATAGTAATTATTATCTTGATTATAAAAATAAAAATTATTTAGCCCAGCATTCAGGCTCATCAAAAGAAGAATTTTTAATAAGTGTCATAATATTAAATATTTAAGCGTAATCAGGTAATAACTCTTGAGCCTTTTTAACTATTTCTTTAAGTGCAATTCTGACTTTATAATCAGAAAGCTTATATTTCTTAGATAATTTTTGTACTGACATCTCATAAACATAATAGTCAATTAAAATATTAAATTCAAACTTGTTAAGTACTAGTTTTAAGTCAAAAACTAAAGAATTATGATATTCAACATATCCTACATCGGGCATTTCATTTTGATAGATATGGCGATTATATTTTTTTAAAAAATTTACACATTCATTTCTACCAATACGAAATAACCATGTCTTAAAAGAACAAATATTAGGATCATATAAATCGATTTTATAATATGCCGCGCGAACAAATGCATCATTTGCTATCTCTTTGACTAAATCATATTGCAAATGGAAATTATCTATTAAAAACAAGCATAATTGATTTATATATTCTTTTCTTATTTTATCATAAGTTTCTTCATCATGTTTTTTTAATAAAATAAAATCTTTTTTTGTAAATTTCATTTTAGTTTTACTCCCTAAATATAAATATAAACAAAAATTTTATAAAAAAGTGGTAATAGAACAACTTGGTCTAATAAATTGCATTTTTTGTCGAAAATTTAAAAAAATTATTGACAAATAAAAAAATTTGAAGCATTTTAGAAAGCAAAATTGTTAAAAATATATTTTTTTAAACTTGCATATAATGTTATGGTGATTAGATATGAAATATTATTTTGTGGGTATTAAAGGCTCAGGTATGTCTTCACTTGCAAAAATTTTATTATCTTTAAATGAAGAAGTAAGAGGTTGTGATTATCTAGAAACTTTTTATACCGAAAATGGGCTAGAAAATATTAAAATAGATAATTTAAATAATTATTTATTATCTAAAGAATATATTTATATAATAGGGAATGCTTTTGTAAATCATGAAATAGTAACTGCAATAAAAAATAATTATCAATATTATACATATCCTGAATTTATCAAAAATTATTTTCAAAAATATATTTTTATTGCTATATCTGGAAGTCATGGTAAAACCCAAACCACTAAATTGCTTGCCCATATTCTAGATCATAGTATTGGGCTAATAGGTGATGGTAGTTTTAAAGTTGATGATAATCCTAAATATTTTTTATTAGAGGCTTGTGAATATAAAAATACATTTTTAAATTATAATCCTGATATATCTTTAATATTGAATGTTGATTATGACCATGTTGATTTTTTTAAAACAGAAGAAGATTATCAATTGGCTTTTATAAATTTTATGAAAAAAAGTAAGATATGTATTATTAATAGCACAGATTGTAAAATTAATTATCAAGATGCTATAACTTATTCTAAAAAAGATTTTAAATATCAAAACGGAATTATTAATATTAATAATCAAGATTTTAAACTTCCATTTAAGGGTGAAAAATTTGCTGAAAATTTTATGGGTATTTATAAAATTTTAAAGCTGTTAAATGTTGATGATAACTTAATAAAAGAAAAATTAAAAACTTATAAAGGGGCTAAAAGAAGGTATGAAATAAAAATAGAAGATAGCCAAATAATAATATCAGATTATGCTCATCATCCTAATGAAATTAAAACAATGTATGAAGCATTAAAAGAAGAATATAAAGATAAAAAATTAGTGGTAATTTTTGAACCACATACAATTACAAGACTTGAAAAATTTATAAAAGAATATAAAAATGTATTAAGTTTATTTGATGAAACATATTTATATAAATTATTTACTAGTGTAAGAGAAATTTATAATGTAGATAAAGTAAATTATCTATATGATTACTTAACTTATAAAGTTTATAATACTTCAATTAAAAATAAATTAAAAAAAGAAAAAAATATTGTTATAGCGTTTTTAGGCGCGGGAAATATTGATAAAGAATTTCAAAATTATTAAATAACTATTAAAATTTATCTTTATATAATTTAAACAAAAAATACTTTATAATGGATAAGGGGATCTTATATGGAATTACTTGCTCCTTGCTCATCTATAGAAACTTTTTATGCTGCGATAAATGCAGGTGCTGATGCAATTTATTTAGGAGGAAAAAATTTTTCCGCGCGCGCATATGCACCAAATTTTGAATATGAAGAAATAAAATTTTGTATTGATAAAGCACATGAATTAAATGTTAAAGTTTATATTACTGTAAATACATTATTATTTGAAGATGAATTTGATGAATGCTTTCAAGAATGTGAAAAATATATTGCTTTAGGTTCGGATGCTTTAATAATTCAAGATATTGGCCTTATTTATAAATTGCATTTATGTTATCCAAATTATCCTTTACATGCTTCAACTCAACTTAATGTTCATGATCTAAAAGGAGCGCTTGCCTTAAAAAAATTAGGTGTTAAACGTATAGTTTTAGCAAGAGAATCAAATCTTTCTTTAGCTAAAGAAATTTCCGAAAAATTGCATTTAGAAGTAGAAATATTTGTTCATGGAGCATTATGTGTTTCTTGTTCAGGACAATGTCTTATGTCTTCATTTATTGGCAATAGATCAGGAAATCGTGGTAGATGCGCTCAACCTTGTCGTTTAGAAGGGAAAATAATAAAAGATGATCAACAAATGGATGTAAATTATCCCTTATCAATGAAAGATTTATGTACTTTAGAAGAATTATCGAAAATAAAAAATTCTTCTTATTCATTAAAAATTGAAGGAAGAATGAAAAGTGCAGAATATATTTATCATACAGTAAAAGCATATAAAGAGGTATTAACAAACGAAAAAGTAGATTTAAAGCCATTAAAGGATAAATTATTATTAACTTTTAATCGAGGTTATACTAAAGGCTTTCTTTTTGATGAAAAAAGAAATATGACATTAAATCAAAATTCATCCTCTCATCTAGGAAAAGAAATTGGAAAAGTAACAAAAGTAACAAGAAATTCCTTTTATTTAAAGTTGATAGATGATTTATCTTTACATGATGGTTTAAGAGATTTAAATGCCAATAAGGGCTTTTTATTGACACATTTTAAGATAAATGGTAAAGATGTTCATTTTGCTTCAAAAGGTAATTCTGTTGAAATTATTACTAAAATAAATAATGTAAAAATAAACGATGTAATTGTAAAAACAAAATCTGAAGAATTACAAAAAGAACTTCAACAAGCATTAAGAACAAAACGTTTTGTAAATTTAGAAGCTTATTTTTATGCTCATTTAAATGAAGGAATGGTTTTAACACTTATGGAGGATGATTTAATATGTTCAGTTAAATCAGAATATAAATTAACAAAAAGTAAAACAATTTCTCTTTCTAAAGCTGAAATAGAAAAAATTTTGAATAAATCTATGGATTATCCTTTTAAATTAACCAAGATTAATTTTGAAATCGAGGAAGGCTTATTTTATCCCTTAAAAGAAATCAATGAATTAAGAAGAAATGCTTATCAAGCTTTTTCCAAAATGAAAATTGAAAAATATAAAAATTTATATAAAAAAGTTAATTACAAAGAATCATTTATTTCTTCTTATCCTATCTATAATGAAATTGCTTCATCATATAAAGAAGAACAACTTAAAATATTAATAAAGTACCCATTTTCAAAGATTTATGTTCCAAGTGAATTATATATAAAATACCATGCTTTAGATACAAGAATTTCTCTTCTAGAAAAAAGAATGGGAAAAAATTTAGGTGAAGATAAATCTTCTTTAAGTCCATATTTAACTATTGATTCGAAAATTCTTTCAAGTTATGGCAATATTACAAATCATGAAGCTTATAAAGCCGCATTAAAATCAAATTACGAAGGTGTAATTTTATCTTATGAATTAAACTTTGAAAAAGCATTATCTTTGAAAAAAAATTTAGAAAAAGAAAATTTCCCACATTTAAATATCTTTTATCCAATTTATGGGCATATTGAATATATGCTTTTAAAATCATGTATGGTATCAAGCTTAGAAAAGACAAAAGAAAAATGTGGTTTATGCAAAAAGCATCAATATTTTTATCAAGATCGTTTAGGAATTAATTATCCATTAATTTTTGATAATGAATGTTATACTAAAATTCTTTCTCCTTTACCATTGTCGTTAATCAAAAAGAAGAAAATTATTAAAGAAAATTTTATTCCATATTTTTCTTTTACTATTGAAGATGAAAAAATGGTTGAAAAAGTATTAAATTCATATTTTTTTGATCAAGATGAAGATTTTCCTTCATTTGAAGGGCATTTTTATAAATCTCCTTTATAAAATTTTAATTTCAAAAAAAATACAGTGATAAGTTTTCACTGTATTTTTTGTTTATAGATAAATTTATTTTATTAAACGTGAAGTAATCTAACAATATCTCTTGCAATCATGACTTCTTCATCAGTTGGAATAACCACAACTTTTATTTTGCTATCAATTGTAGAAATAATTCCTTCTTTACCACGAATCATTTCATCATTTAAAGCTTTGGAAATTTGTATTGAAAATGCATCTTTTAATTCATCGCAAATTAATTCCCGATATTCCGCTCCATTTTCTCCAACGCCTGCAGAGAATATAATTAAATCACAACCGCCTAAACGAACATAATATTGTCCGATGTAATCTGCGATTCTTCTAATGTACATATCAATTGCAAGTTGCGCTCTTTTGTTGCCATTTTTAGCTGCAGCATAGACATCACGAGTATCATTTGAGATACCTGAAATACCTAATAAGCCAGATTTTTTATTAAACTCTTGATATAATTCTTCTGCAGATTTTCCAGTACATTTTACTAAATATGGCATGACAGATGGATCGATATCTCCAGTTCTAGTTCCCATCATAATTCCAGCAAGTGGGGTAAGCCCCATAGATGTTGCAACACATTTACCATCTTTTATCGCGCATAAAGAAGCACCTGAACCAATATGACAAGAAATAATACGGGCATTCTTTTTACCATCGAGATATTTTAAAGCTGTTTCCGCTAAATATTTATGTGATGTACCATGAGCTCCATATCTTCTTACCATATATTTTTCATAATATTCATAAGGGCAAGCATACATATAATCTTCTGGTGCCATTGTTTGATGGAAAGCGGTATCAAAAACCGCGATTTGACCAACCTCTGGCAAAGCTTTTTTGAATGCATTATAACCAATTAAATGAGCAGCATTATGAAGTGGTGCTAATGGAATTAATGAAGCGATGATTTTTTCTGTTTCATCATTAAAAATTGCAGAATCGGCAAAATAATGACCACCTTGAACAATACGATGACCAACACCTTTAATTTCTTCTAATTTTTTGACAATTCCTTCTTTTAAAAGTGATTCAAGTAACAAATTTACGGCGACTGAATGATCCTCGAATGGTCTTTCTAATTCAATATTTTCTTTTCCTGGTTGTTTTAAAATAAATTTTCCTTGAGGTTCACCAATTCTTTCAATTAAACCAGAACAAATTATTTTTTCTTCAGGCATTTCATAAAGTTTAAACTTTAAAGATGAACTGCCTGCATTAACGGCAAATACTTTTGACATATTTTATTAATTCTCCTTACTCAATAATTTTATATCTATCAAATTTTATTTGCAAATAAAGTTAATATTTTAATGCAAATTGAATATTTACTTTTAGATAAATAATATTAATAATGCTAAATTGAACTCATTTCACTAGAAAAAGCGTTTATTTTTAAATAAAAAATTGTTAAAATGATTTTGACAAGGAAGGAAATAGATTATTAATGGAAAAAATTTTGATTGATTTTTTAAATGGACAATCAATTGAGGCTTATAAATATTTTGGTGCTCATCACATTAAATTCAAAGATAGTGATGGATATATGTTTAGAGTTTATGCACCTTTAGCTAAAGAAGTTTCCTTAATCGGTGATTTTAATTCTTGGGATCCTACAAAAAATAAAATGCAAAAAGTTGATATTTCAGGTGTGTTTGAAATTTTTGTTAAGGATTTACATAATTATGATGCTTACAAATATCATATTTTAGGTTGTGATGGATTTTACAAAGATAAACAAGATCCATATGCTTTTTTTTCGGATTTAAGACCAATGACTTGTTCAAGATTGTTTGATATTGAAAAATTTATTTGGCACGATAAAAATTATATGAATAAACGTGATAGGTGCTTTAATAAACCAATGTCAATATATGAAATGCATCTTGGATCATGGCTTGAAAAAAAAGAAAATCGTATTTACTCTTATGAAGAAATTGCAGATTTTTTAATTCCTTATTTAAAAGAAAATGGTTTTACTCATGTAGAAATTATGCCAATAACTCAATATCCTTCTGATGCATCGTGGGGATATCAAACAACAGGCTTTTATAGTGTCGATTCTCGTTATGGTAACCCTTTTCAATTAATGAGCTTTGTCGATAGATTACATAAAGCCAATATTGGAGTTATTCTTGATTATGTTATTGTTCATTTTGCAATAGATAATTATGCGTTAGAAAAATTTGATGGCTCGAATGTTTATGAATACAATAATGAAAATGAATTTTCACAATGGGGAAGTAAGTTATTTGATTTAGGAAAAGATCCTGTGAGAAGTTTTTTAATGTCAGGAGCTAATTTTTTTCTTGAATATTTTCATTTTGATGGAATAAGATTTGATGCTATTTCAAATGTTATTTACTGGGGTGGAAATACTGAAAGAGGTATTAATAATGGCGCTATTGAATTTTTAAAGCGATTAACTTATAAACTTCATGAAGCACATAATTCATGTATGCTTATCGCCGAAGATTCTTCTTCCTATAATGGTGTTACAAAAAATGTTGAATCTGATGGTTTAGGCTTTGATTATAAATGGGATTTAGGATGGATGAATGATACTTTAAAATATTATGCAAAAGATGCAATTTATCGAAAGTATATTCATAACCAATTAACTTTTTCTATGGCTTATTTTTATTCAGAAAATTTTTTACTTCCTTTATCTCATGATGAAGTGGTGCATGGCAAAGGTACAATTATTAATAAAATATTTGGTGATTATGATAGTAAATTTGCTCAATTGAGAAATTTATATACATATCAATTTGCTCATCCAGGTAAAAAACTTAACTTTATGGGCAATGAAATTGCTACTTTTGATGAATGGAATGAAAACAAATCATTAGCTTGGAATTTAAAAACATATCCTAAGCATGATTCTATATCACGCCTTATAAGAGATTTAAATCTAATTTATATTCACGAAAAAGCTATGCATTTTGAAGAATATAATCCTTTGCATTTTCAGTGGTTAATGGCGGATAATGCTGACCAATCTATATATGTATTTCAACGTTCATATCAAGATGCTAAAAAAAGAGAAACTTTGGTATTTGTCTTTAATATGACACCTAATTTTTATGAAAATTATGATATAGGAGTGGAAGAAAAAGGAAGATATAAAGAAATATTTAATTCAGATAAAGACGTTTATGGTGGCACAAATCAATATAATGGTTTGCCATTAAAAACCGAAATTGGCAATTGTTTTAATAAGCCATATAAAATTACAATTAAAATTGCTTCATATGGAGCAATGATATTAAAAAAAGTGGTTAAACTAACAGGAAAGAAGGTAAAATAATATGTTTAAAAGTGTTGAATCGTTTTGTGAGGAATTTCAAAAAAGAGCCATAGTAAAATATGGTAATGATTATAAAAAATGTCATATTACCGAATTATATGATATTTTAGGAACTATGGTTCGTGACTATGTTTCTTTTGATTGGAAAGAATCTAAAGATTACGTTAATAAAAAAGAAGATCGACAATTAGTATATTTTTCAATGGAATTTTTAATTGGCAGATTATTAGTAAATAATATGCAAAATTTAGGAATTTATCAAATTGCTAAAGATGGTCTTAAATCATTAGGAATTAACATTCATGATTTAGAAGAACAAGAATGTGATGCTGGCTTAGGTAATGGAGGTTTAGGAAGACTTGCTGCTTGTTTTTTAGACTCTATTGCTTCTTTAGGTTATCCAGGACATGGAAACTGTATTCGTTATGAGTATGGCTTTTTTAAACAAAAAATTGTCGATGGTAAACAATATGAAGTTCCAGATCAATGGTTATCTTCAAATAATGTCTGGGAAATAAGAAAACCAAAACATGCCGTTGATGTAAAATTTTATGGTCAAGCAGAAACTTATCAAGATAGTGATGGTAACATTCGTTCTAGAACTATTAATGCAATGCATGTAAAAGCAGTACCTTATGATATTCCTGTTATTGGATATAAAAATAAAGTGGTTAATACTTTAAGATTATGGTCTGCAGAACCAGCAGAAGATAATTTGCCTAGCAATCAATCATTTTCTGATTATTTAAATACCATTAGAGAATTATGCCATGGTTTATATCCAGATGATTCAACAGAACATGGAAGAATTTTGCGTTTAAGACAACAATACTTTTTAGTTTCTAGTGGCCTTCAATCAACCTTACGAGCTCATAAAAGAGTTCATGGTTCTTTAAGAACATTAAAAGATAAATATGTTTTTCAATTAAATGATACTCATCCTATTTTAGCAATTCCTGAAATGATGCGTTTATTAATGGATGAAAATGGTTTTGGTTGGGATGATGCTTGGGATCAAGTAACACATATGATGGCTTATACAAATCATACAATTATGCAAGAAGCATTAGAAAAATGGCCAGTAAATTATGTTTCTAATTTATTACCTAGAGTTTATATGATTATCGAAGAAATAAATCGTCGTTTGATTCTTGATTTAAGAGCAAAAGGTTATGATGATGCTTTTATTTATCGAGTACAAATTATTAAAGATGGTATGATTTATATGACAAATTTAGGAATTCACACTTGTTTTTCAATTAATGGAGTTGCTAAACTTCATACAAAAATTTGCTGTGAAAATACCTTTCATGATTTTTATGTCTTATATCCTGAAAAATTTAACAATAAAACAAATGGTATAACTCATAGAAGATGGTTTTTAAATGCAAATCCTGAACTTGCAAACTATGTAACTTCTTTAATTGGTGATTCTTGGATAAAAAATCCAGATCATCTTGAGAAACTTTTAAAATATCAAGATGATCCACTTGTATTAAAAAAGATTTATGATATTAAACATCATAATAAAATTGCACTTGCTGATTATATTTATAAGACAAGTGGTATACAAGTTGATACTAATTCTATATTTGATACACAAGTAAAAAGATTACATGCTTATAAAAGGCAACTTTTAAATATTTTAAGAATAATCTATTTTTATAAGAAATTAAAAGAAGATGAAAACTTTAGAATGTATCCAAAAACATTTATTTTTGGAGCTAAAGCTGCCCCAAGTTATTATTTTGCTAAAAAGATTATAGAATTAATAAATGCTGTTAGTGAAGTAGTTAATAACGATCCTCAAGTTAATCGTTTTATGAAAGTGGTATTTATTGAAAATTATGGAGTTTCATCCGCGGAGATAATTATTCCTGGAAGTGATGTTTCTGAACAAATTTCTACGGCGGGAAAAGAAGCTTCTGGAACTTCAAATATGAAATTTATGATCAATGGAGCATTGACTTTAGGAACATTAGATGGTGCTAATGTAGAGATTGTTGATTTAGTAAAAGAAAACAATGCCTTTATCTTTGGCTTAAAAGATTATGAAATTGAAGAATTACGTAATTCTGGTTCCTATTCTCCTTGGAATATTTATAACTCTAATCCATGGGTAAAAAAAGTTATGAACTCTTTAATTGATGGAACATTTAGTTATAATCAAGATAAATTTAGAGTTATTTTTGATGAAATAATGTATCGTAATGATGAATATTTTTCTTTAAAGGATTTTGATAGTTATATTGAAGCAACCAATAGATATGAAAAACTTTATCGTTCACCACTTGAATGGTCAAGAGCTTGTTTAATTAATATTGCACATGCAGGATATTTTTCAAGTGATAGAACAATTCAACAATATGTAAAAGAAATATGGAAACTAAAAAAAATTGAATTAAATTAAATTAAATTAAATCTAATTCACTGATTATTTTAAAACCATTATTTTCTAATAGCTCTGTAGTTACCCCTTTTCCAATAATTTTGTTATTAGAAAAACTACCATCATAAATATTATTAACACCACATGAAGGAGAATTTTCTTTAAAAACACAGAAAGAAGGTTCTTCTTTTTTGGCAATTTCTAAAGTCTTTTCTGCACCTTTATTAAAAAAAACTGTTACATCTTCATTAATTTCTGATATGACTTTATCATTTAACCGTTCACTTTTTTTTCTTGGTGTAGATAAACCTCCAAATACTTCAGGACAGACAGGAATTATTTCATATTCTTCTTTTAATTTAATAACTTTCTCATTTAAATTATTTTTTCCATTATATTTACAATTATAACCTAATAAACAAGCGCTTACTAAAATCTTTTTCATTTAAAGTTAAACTCCTTAATATTTGTATTATAAACTTGATAAAATTTTTTGCAAGAAGATAAGCAATATGATTTTTTTATAAGTTAAATGACAAAGTTTAATTTTTTAATAATTTTTTGTATAATAACTTCATGATTAAACGAATTATTATTAATATTCATGGTTTTGATATTGCAGTTATTTTAACTAATGCATCAAAAATGGCAAGCATTTCTCATTATACATACGGGCAAATTTATTTATCTTGTCCTTTTTCTACTTCTATAGATAAAATAAAAATAAGCTTAGAAAAAAGATTTTCATATAGATTATTAGCAAAATTTGATCATGAGCTATTATTTACTGATTCGTATTGCTATATTCTTGGAGAAAAAAGAAGAAGAGTAAAACCTTTTTCTTATTTAGAAATAACAAAAAATGATTTTTTTGCCAAAGATGATGAAGAATTATTTGATAAATTAAAAAAATTAGCGTATGACATTTTATTATCTAGAGTAAGAAAATATGAAACGATAATGAATACAAAAAAGCATGATATAAAAATTACTGCAATGTCCGCGGCTAGAGGAAAAAATTATTATAAAAAATCACTTTTAACTTTTGCTTATGAATTAGTTCATTTTTCTTTAGAATTAATCGATGCCATTGTAATACATGAATTAGCACATGATTTTTATCAAGATCATTCTTCAAATTTTTATAATGTTGTTTATAAGTTTTGTCCAGATTATAATAAACGTATTGAAAAACTTAATTATGGAGTGAAAAAATGATAATTACATCTAATAATAATGCTTTTATCAAAGAAATTTGCTTGTTAAAAAAGAGTAAAATTCGCAAAGAAAAAAAAGAATTTTTAGTCCAAGGTAATGATTTTATTGAGCCAGCATTAAGATCTAAATCAGCAAAAATGATTATTGCAATAGAAGAAAAAGATTATGGAATTCCTTTACAATTAGTTACTAAAAACGTTTTAGAAAAAATATCATTATATGAAAATAGTTTAGAACCTGTAATTGTTTGTTCTTATTTAAAAAATAAAACATTAGGTAAACGTCTTATTTATTTAGATGGTATTCAAGATCCTGGAAATGTTGGAACTATTATAAGAACTTGTCTTGCTTTCAATTATGATGGAGTTATTTTATCATCAAAATGTGCTTCTTTATATTCAAGCAAAGTTTTATCTGCCTCAAAAGGAGCTATTTTTGATTTACCAATATATGAAAATATTTCAATTAATTATTTAAAACAACAAGGTTATAAAATTATTGCAACAGCTTTACATAATGCTTCAAATTATAAAAATTTTGATTTGAAATCTCCTTTTGTTCTTGTTTTTGGCTCAGAAGGAAATGGAGTAAGCAAAGAAATTATTGATTTAGCGGACAAAACGATTAAAATAGAAATTGATTCGATAGATTCTTTAAATGTTGCAGTGGCCGCGGGAATTATTTTAGAAAGGTATCGTTAATGAAAAAAAAGATTGTTTTATTAGTTCATGGTTTTATGATACACGATTCGCATGATTTTAATAGTTTTTATGATTATATTACAAAAAATGATATCTTTAATAACTGCGAATTTAGATTAATCAAATTATATGATCGTCTTAAAGCAAAAACTTCTAAGCCTAAAACTATGGAAAAGTATTTAAAAAATGAAGTTATTTCTTTATTGAATAATAATTATGATGTAACTTTAATTGGTTATTCTTTTTCTTGTAATTTAGTGGCTAAAGTTGCTAAAGATTTAAAATTAAAAGGAGTCATTTATTTTGCTCCATCTTTAAAATTAATAAAGACAAATCTTTTTTTAATGCACGTAAAAAACGCTATTAAGGTTTTAAAATTGAAACTTAAACATGGAAAAGTTAAAGCTCAAAAAATTTTGGATCGAACAAAAACAAGTGGTGTTGTTAAATTATCTTTACATATATTTTTAACAATGATTAAATATCGTAAATATTTTAAAAATGAAATTCCTTTTTTAATTATGCGTGGTAAAGAAGATACGTATTGTTTACAAAGTGATGTTACTTGGATCTTAAAAAATAGCAAAGCTGATTATATTAAATCAGTTACGATAAATAAAGATGGGTGGAATCATTTTTTTGTACGTAGAGAAAATTTAATTCCTTTTGAACCAACAAAAGAAGTTCTAGCATTTTTAAAAAAGATTCAATTTTTATAATTTTTTATATTTATCTTTTGATTCATAATTATTAAAATATAAATAGAAATAGGAGGAAATAAGTGTGAAAAAGAAAAATTTAATATTGTTATCTTTTTTAATGGTAAGTTTATTTTCTTCTTGTTCATCAATGAATAAAAAAAATACTATTGGCTTCATGTATTATTTTAATGAATCATTTAAAACATGCACAATTGGAGCAAAAGTTGGTTTTAACATGGAAGATGTTTATATTCCAAATAGTGTTATTAAAGATGGAATTGAATATAAAATAATAGGTATAAATTCAAATCAACAAGGTGAAGATAAGTCAATTAATGTGGATTTTCTTGAAGGAAATAAATATATTAAAAATTTAGTTATTGATAATAAACAAATAAGTTCTTTTCCTTGGGATCTTTTTCGCTCATCATCATTAAAATCTGCTGATTTATCAAAGGCTACTGCTTTAACAATAATGGGCGATCATGTTTTTACCGATTCTAAATTAGAAAATATTATATTACCACCAAATTTAGAAACGACATATAATGGTGTTTTTGCTGGAACATTATTAAAAGAAGTAAATTTTCCAGATACATATGTAGATATGGGAATTGATACTTTTTTCAATTGTAAAAAATTAGAAAAAGTTAATTTAGGTAATAATATTACTTATGTTTCTGGATCTGCTTTTGAAAGAGATCCTCTTTTAAAGGAAGTTATTGCACCAAGTTTAAAGGAAATAAATCAATTTGCTTTCAAAGATACATTTTCTTTAAAAAAATTAGATTTTAAATTTGTTAATTATGTTGGTTATATGTCTTTTCATAAATCTGGAATTGAAGAAGTAACATTAGAGGATGCATATTTAGAAACAAATTGTTTTAAAGAAAGTTCTTTAAAGGTATTAAAAATTAATAATTGTGATAAAATTCCATATAAAGCTTTTTCATCATGCCAGAATTTAGAAAATGTTTCCTTATCAGGTAAAATATATGAAATCGCCTCAAATGCATTCTCAAATTGTAATTTTAAGACACTTTCTTTACCAGATTCATTAAAAAATATTGGTAGTGAAGCATTTTCTAATTGTAAAAATATCACGCAAATTGTTTTTCCAAAAAATTTAGAAGTAATTTCTACGAATG
Organism: uncultured Bacilli bacterium; assembly: GCA_947632435.1. Classification (GTDB taxonomy): domain Bacteria; phylum Bacillota_I; class Bacilli_A; order RFN20; family CAG-449; genus CANRPC01. The sequence continues at coordinate 57,740 of CANRPC010000005.1, forward strand.
CTTTTTATAAATGTAATTTATTAGATGAAGTTATTTTTAACAAAAATATAAAAAGAATTTATGATGGAGCTTTCTTAAAAACAGCTTTAAAAAGTGTAACTTTACCTAATAATGTTGAGTTGCTTGGCAATTGTTTTGGAAAAGAATGTCAAATAATTAAAGAATAATTTTTCTTTTAATGAAAAAGAAAGTTATCTTTACTTGTAACTTTGTTTAGATTATGTAATAATCTATCTAGTGCGATGAAAGAAACAGACGCCTAAAAAATTTATTATAGAGAATCTTTGTTTGGTGGAAAAAGAGATAAATTTTTAAGATACGGATCATTCTTGAGCAATAAAACTGAACTCATAGTAAGTTTTACGTATCCTGCGTTAAAGGAAAAAATTGAGTGTTTGCTTTTATGCAAAAACTAAGGTGGTACCGCGTTTAATAACGTCCTTAGATGGGCGCTTTTTTTATTTTAGGAGGCACAATAAATATGGAAATTAACAAGACGCTTTTAATGGGAAAAACTAACTTCGAAATGAGAGGTAATTTAGCTAATAAAGAACCAAAAATGTTAGAAACTTGGGAAACAGAAGATCTATATCATCAAGTTTTAGCAAAAAGAAATAAAGATTTAACATTTATGCTTCATGATGGCCCTCCATATGCAAATGGTGATATGCACTGCGGCCATATGTTAAATCGTATTTTAAAAGATATTGTTTTACGTTTTAAAGCAATGGATGGATATTATACACCATTTTATCCTGGATGGGATACTCATGGTTTACCTATTGAAAATGCTGTTAGTAAATCTGGTGTAGATAGAAAAAAAGTTTCACCAGTAGAATTTCGTAAAAAGTGTGAAGAATACGCTCATAAGCAAGTTAATCGCCAAATGCAACAAGTTAAACGTTTAGGACTTTTTGCTGATTTTGATAATAAATATGTAACACTTGATAAAAATTTTGAAAAATCACAAATTCATGTTTTTAAAGAAATGGCCTTGAAAGGATATATTTTTAAAGGATTAAAACCTGTTTATTGGTCTTATTCAAGTGAATCTGCGCTTGCTGAGGCAGAAATTGAATATTATGATGTCAAAGCTGATACTATCTATGTGAAATTTCAAGTTAGGGATGGTTTGAATAAATTAGATAATGATACTTATTTTGTTATTTGGACCACAACTCCTTGGACAATTCCTGCTAATCTTGCCATTTGTTTAAATCCTGATTTAACATATGGATTATTTGAAACAGATAAAGGCAAACTTGTCTTCTTAGAATCGTTAAAAGATACTTTAAAAGAAGAATTAAATTTACATGAAATTAAATTAATTAAAACTTTTAAAGGAAAAGAATTAGAATATATTAAAACAAAGCATCCTCTTTATGATCGAGATTCATTAATTATCTTAGGTAATCATGTTACAAGTGATGCTGGTACAGGATGTGTTCATACTGCGCCTGGTCATGGTGAAGATGACTATAATGTTTCTAAATTATATAATATTCCTCCATATTGTCCTGTTGACGAACATGGAAGAATGGATTCAAGTGTTGGAAAAGAATTATCAGGTATGTTTTATGAAGATGCCAATAAAGAAGTATTAAAAATGCTTGATAATGTTGGGGCTTTACTTTCTGTTAAGGAAATTGTTCACTCATATCCTCACGATTGGAGAACAAAAAAACCTGTTATTTTTCGTGCAACTCCTCAATGGTTTTGCTCTATTGACAAAATTAGAGATCAACTTTTAAAAGAAATTGATAAAGTAAATTGGATTCCTTCCTGGGGAAATATTCGTATGCACAACATGATTAAAGATCGTGGTGATTGGTGTATTTCCCGTCAACGTGCTTGGGGCGTGCCTTTACCAATTATTTATGATAAAGATGGTAACGCTTTATTAGAAAAAGAAATTCTTGATAATATTGAAAATTTAATTGGGGAATATGGTTCAAATATTTGGTTTGAAAAAACTGCAGAGGAATTATTACCTCAAAATTATGTATTACAACATAAAGAAAAAGCTCCATTTAGAAAAGAAACAGATATTATGGATGTTTGGTTTGATTCTGGTTCTTCTTCTAAAGCAGTAATGATTGATAGACATGAAAAATTTCCAGCTGATTTATATTTAGAGGGTTGTGATCAATATCGTGGTTGGTTTAATTCTTCATTAATTGTATCAGTTGCTACAGAAGGTGTTGCACCATATAAAGCTGTTTTAAGTCATGGATTTGTTTTAGATGGTAATGGCAATAAAATGTCTAAATCTCTTGGTAATGGCATAGATCCTAATAAAATTATCAACGTTTATGGTGCTGATGTTTTAAGACTTTATGTTGCAACTGTTGATTATCAAGCTGATGTTCGTATCTCTGAAGCAATTATTAAAACTGTATCGGAAACTTATCGAAAAATTAGAAATGTCTTTAAATTTATGCTAGCCAATTTAGATAATAATGGAAAGTTGTTTGATCCAAATAAAGATTTAGTTAAAGATTATTCTCGGGTTTCTAAATATATTTTAATGCGTTTAGATGAAGTAACAAATATTGCTCTTGATGAATATAACAAATATAATTTTGCAAACATGATTCAAGAAATTTTAACTTTTTTAACACAAGATATTTCAGCATTTTATCTTTCTCTTGCTAAAGATTATTTATATTGTGATGAGGTAAATTCTTCATCAAGAAAGGAATATCAAAGTGTAATTTATTTAGTAGCTACAACATTATCTAAACTTCTTGCTCCTGTTTTATGTTTCACTATGGAAGAGGTACATCAATATTTACCTTCACCAAAAGAAAAATATATGATTTTAGAAGATATGGTAAAAGGTAATAGAATTATTGATAAAGCATTATTAGAGGAATATAAATTATTCATGTCAATGCGTTCTGAAGTTTTAAAAGCTTTGGAAAATGCTCGTGCAAATTCTTTGATTGGTTCTTCTTTAGAAGCAGATATTACACTTGAAGCATTAAATTCTGATGTTGAAAAATTATTAAAACAATTTACTATTGATGAATTAAATCATATTTTCATTGTTTCTCGAGTTAATTTTGCACCTAGTGAAAATAAATTCAATTACGTAGGAGTAACAGTAAAAAAACATCAAGGTAAAAAATGTGAACGTTGTTGGCAATATTTTGATGAACTTATTACTTTTGAAAATTATCACGTTTGCCCACGTTGTTTTAAGGTTATAAAAAATTATGAATAATAAACTAAAACAAGTTCTAAAATTTATCTTTGTTAATCATCTTTATATAATGCCTCTTCTTTTTATCATAGATATTATATCGAAGTTTTCTATGGAAGCATTGCTTTTATCTCATGGAGGTAAAATTGAAGTTATAAAAGGATTTTTCGCATTTGAACTTGTTTATAATCCAGGAAGTTTTTCGGGATTTTTAGGTAATATTCCTTATGGAACATTTATTTTGATGTGTCTTTCCATTATTGGAGGGGTTATAGCAATAATTTATTTTGTTAAGCATTTTAAAACTATGAACATTATAACTCGTATTGCTTTATATTTATTAATACCTGGTTGCTTTGGCAATATGTTTGATAGATTTTTGAAAGTTATTAATGTTAAAGAGGGAGTGATTGATTTTTTATCATTCAATCTTCCTCTTATTGGTCCTTTTCCTGTTTTTAATTTTGCGGATATTTGTCTAACTATTGCGATGTTTTTAATCTTATTTTCTTTGCTATATGAAGAAATAATTAAAGATAAAAAAACTAAAAAAGAAGAATTAAATTCAGATAAATCTATCACTGAAATATATAATGAAAGTACCTCAAAAGATGAAAAGTAAATTTATTGTTAATGAAAATAATGTAAATGAAAGACTAGATGTTTTTCTTTTTAAAGAATTAAAAGATAAATCTCGTTCTTATATTCAGAAAACGATTTTAGAAAACAAAGTATTAGTAAATGATAAAACGATAAAACCATCTTATAAAGTTCAACTTAATGATGTAATTAGTTATGAAGATTTAGAAATTAAAGAAATTAAAATTACTGCTAACGATTTACCTTTAGATATTATTTATGAAGATGATTCACTTCTTGTAATTAATAAAAAAAGAGGTATGGTTGTTCATCCTTCAAATGGTCATTATGATGGTGATACTTTAGTTAATGCTTTAATGTTTCATAAAGAGAATTTATCTTCGATTAATGGGGTTATACGTCCTGGAATAGTTCATAGAATTGATAAAGATACTTCAGGATTAATTGTTGTTGCAAAAACAGATGAAGCTCATTTATTTTTACAAGCTCAATTAAAAGATAAGACTATGTATCGAGAATATTATGCACTTTGTTACAATTTAATTCCTAATGAAGATTTGATTATTAAAGCACCAATTGGAAAAGATAAAAAAGATAGATTAAAAATGGCTGTTGATCCTTATAATGGCAAAGAAGCAATTACCCATGTGCATGTAATTAAGCGTTATAAAAATGCTACTTTGGTTTCTTGCCGTTTGGAAACTGGAAGAACTCATCAAATAAGAGTACATTTATCTTATATTAAACATCCGATAATTGGTGATAATTTATATGGACCAAAAAGCAAACATTATACTTTGCTTGGCCAAATGCTTCATGCTTATAAATTAAGCTTTATTCATCCTAAAACAAATCAAAGAGTAACTTTTACTTGTGATGTTGATGATGAATTTAAAAAAGTTCAAGAAATTTTAGAAAAGGAATAAAATTAAATTAAATCTTTTACATTTTTAAAATTTAATTTTGCTACTTCTTCAAGTTTATTTAAATCATATTTTTCAAGAAAAAGTTTAAGAAATTCATCACATTTTTTATTCGCACCTTTAGGAAAAGCTAAATTATATTCTTGGCACATATTTTCCCAATATTTTAAAAACGAATAACGAGATATCATACTAGCTAAAGCAACGGAAGGAAATTTGCTTTCTCCTTTAATGAAAAAATTAATTCCTTCGATTGCTTTTTCATTTGCTTTATTTAAATAATTATAAAAAAGATTAACTTCACAAAATTGATCAATATAAATATTTTTATAGGCAATTTTTTTTGCTAAAGATTTTAAGGCTCTATTGTGAAAAATGGCTTTTATTGCATTCAAAGAATATCCTTTTTTAATTAATTCATTATATTGTTTAGGTTTTATGGTATATTTAGAAAATGTTAAAAAAGGTATTATTTTTTCACAAATTTTTATAATATTTTCATCGCTTAATTTCTTGCTATCATCAATATGGTAAGTTTTTAATATTTCTTCAATTTCTTTTCCATAATAACATGCGGTTATTACAATAGGACCAAAAAGATCTCCAGTTCCTACTTCATCGGAACCAATTTGTTCTTCTTTATCGATAAAATATGTTTTTTCTTTTACTTTTTGTTCTTTTAAAATAGCATCAGGGAAAAATTTTTTAGCTAAAGAAAGAGCATTATCACCTTGAAAAGAAATTTTATATCCCTTTTTTGATTGATAAATTAATATTTTTACATTATTTTCTTCCGCGGCAAAAATAAGATAATCGCCTTTAAATGGAATCATTTTATCTTTATAAAAATCAATAAATTTATTTTTTTCTTCTTCTAAAATTTCTCTTGTAACATATTCCATTTTTCTTACCTATTTAATATTAACATAAATTAATGAAAATATTGAGAAAATAATGTTAAAATATAAATGGTGATTGTATGAAAGACATTTATGAAAAACTTGAATTTTATAAAATCAAAGATAAATTAAAACAATATGTACATTGTGAATTAGCTCTTTATTATGTTCAAAATTTAAAAATGCTTTCTAAAGATGCTTTAGAATATGCATTAAAAGAACTTAATGAGGCTTCTATGTATGCTTCTAATTATAAAGGAATAGTAATATATCAAATAAAAAATATTATGAATGATTTATCATTGCTTTTAAAAGAAGGTAATGCTAATATTGAATTTTTTTATACAGTTTCTTTAATGTTAGAAAATGTTTATCAAATAAAAAAAGATTATATCAAAGAAGAAAGATTTGCTATTTTAAATTCTCATATTGATAATTTAAAGAATTTAGAGTCATTAAAAAATCGTATTGATTCCATTATAAGTAATGATTTATCTATTTATGATCATGCTTCTAATCAATTATATTCTTTAAGAAATCAGATAAAAAAAGAAGAGGCTTCACAAAGTAAAATTTTATCTTCATTGATGAATAAATATCGCGCTTATTTAAATGATGAAAGAATGGCTTTAAGAAGTCAAGGATTAGCTTTACCTATAAAAACTTCATTTAAAAATAAAGTTGATGGAGTAGTTATAGATATGTCATCTACGGGAAACACTTCTTTTATAATGCCTATAGAAATACTTTTATCCAATAACAAAATCTCTTTATTAAAAGAACAAGAACAACAAGAAATTATAAGAATTTTAAAAGATTTAGCAAATTATTGTACTCAATTTGTTGATGATATTAGAAGAAATTTAATTACTCTTGCAAGTCTTGATTTTTTATTTGCTAAGGTTGCTTATGGTTTTGAGATTAAAGGTGTAATTGCTCAAAAAAAAGATAGTATTGAACTTGTTGAAGCTAGACATCCTCTTATCGATATGGATAAAATAGTTGCTAATTCATTTATTTTTGAAAATAAAAAAATTATGTTAATAACAGGACCAAATGCTGGTGGTAAAACTGTTGCTTTAAAAACTGTTGCTTTGCTTGTTGTTATGAATCAATGTGCCTTAATGGTACCTAGTAAAGAGGCTAATTTACCATACTTTTCAAACATTTTTCTTGATATTGGTGATGATCAATCTTTAAGTGAAAATCTTTCGACATTTACTTCTCATATTAATGCTTTAAAAAATGCTGTTAGTAATGTTGATGAACAATCATTAGTAATTATTGATGAACTTGGTCATGGAACTTCACCTCTTGAAGGAGAAGCTCTAGCTGTTGGAGTATTAAAATTCCTACATGAAAAAAATTCTTTTGCTATGGTGTCTTCTCATTATGATGGTTTAAAAAATTTTGCCTTAGAAAATGATTATATATTACCTTGTTCTATGATTTTTGATGAAGATAATTTATGCCCTACTTATAAAATTCGTTTAGGAAGTATTTCTAAAAGCTATGGAATTGAAGTATCGTTAAGAGAAGGTTTAAAGCAAGAAATAATTGATTATGCAAAAGAATATTTAAGTAAAATAAAAAATTCTCAACAAGAAAAGACCATTAATGTCTTAAATAATAAATTATTAGAGGTAGATAATTTAAAAGCTATTTTAGAAGAAGAAAAGAAATCTTTAGAGGAAAATTTAAAAAAGCAAGAGCAAGAACTAAATAAAATAAAACAAGAAAAAGCTAAATTAGAAGATAGCTTTCAAGAAGAAAAAGAAAAAATGCTTTTAGATGCTAAAAAAGATGTTGAAAATTTACTAGCACAATTTAAGCAAAAAAAAGATGTAAAGCTTCATGAAGTTATTGCATTGAAAAAGAAATTAGATGATAGTATAAATTCTGAACAAGAAGAAATTGATGAAAATTCAGAAATATTTAAGATTAATGATCGAGTCATATATAAACCTAATTCTTTAAAGGGATATGTTAAAGAAATTTCTAAAGACAAAGTAATTATAAATTTAGATACAGGTTTAATTATTAAAGTGAAATCTAATACTTTAACTCATGTTAAAGAGAATAATAATGTTAAAAAAGTACCTAATAAACCTTTGTTTATTTCTAAACATGATTTAAATATGTCCGTTTCTCTTGAGTGCAATGTTATTGGTTTGCATGTTCAAGAAGCATTAGAGGTTATAAGTAAATATTTAGATGATGCTTTAAAAGTAAAATATAAACAAGTAAGGATAATTCATGGAAATGGTACAGGAAAATTACGTTTTGCTATTCATGAATATTTAAAAAAACAGAAATTTGTATCTTCTTTTTATTTAGGAACTACTTATGAAGGAGGTACAGGTTCAACCGTGGTGAATATAAAATGAATTCCTTATTAAAAGCTAAAATTGATTTACTTAAAGATGTTCCAGGTACTTATCTTATGAAAGATATAGAAGGGAAAATAATTTATGTTGGTAAAGCTAAATCATTAATTAAACGGGTAAAACAATATTTTTATCGTCCTCAATGTGGCAAAGTGTTTCGCATGGTAAGAGAAATAAATGACTTTGATACAATTGAAACAACTTCAGAAAAAGAGGCTTTATTATTAGAGTTAAATTTAATACGTAAATATTATCCTAAATATAATATTCTTTTAAAAGATGGAAAATCTTATCCTTATATTGCCTTAAAAAAAGATAAAGATCCGATGCTTAAAATTGCTTATAAAGATAAAGATAAAAAATATTTATATTTTGGACCTTATCCTTCTTCACAATTTGCTTATAAAACTATTAATCTTTTAAACTTAATTTATCCATTAAGAAAGTGTAAAATTGTCCCAAGTTCTCCATGTCTTTATTATCATCTTCATCAGTGTCTTGGACCATGTATTAAAAAAATTACTAAAGATGATTATCGACCTTTAATAAATGATATTGAAAAATTTTTAAAAGGAGATACGCAGAAAATTGTATCAGAAATAAAACAAAAAATGAACTTGGCTTCTTCTAATTTAGAGTTTGAAAAAGCTCAAGAATATAAAATGCAACTTGAAGCAATAAAATATATTAGTGAAAAACAAGGCATTATGCATCAAAATCATGCTTCATTTGATGTTGTTGCTATTTCTAAAAGAGATTTTTATTTTTCTTTATCTATTTTAACGTATCGAAATGGAAATTTACTTGGTAAGAATTCTTTTGTCATTGAGGAAGAAGAAGATGTTGTTGAACAAGAAATATCTTTGCTTTATCAATATTATGAAAATCACGATTTACCAAAGGAAATTATTCTCGCTGATGAAGAAGTAAAAAATCGCTTGCAGGATGTTTTTACTTGCAAAATAAATGTTCCTAAAAAGGGAAGCAAAAAAGATTTATTATTAATTGCTTTAGAAAATGCTAAAAATGCCATTGATGAACATTTTATGACAGCAAGATTAGAGGATGATATGCTTCTTATTTTGGAGGAACTAGGTAAATTATTAAATATTAAAACTCCACTTCGTATCGAATTATTTGATAATTCTCATTTGCAGGGCGAAGAAGCAATTGGTGCGATGGTATGCTTTATAAATGGTGTTAAAGCTCCATCATTTTATCGAAAATATAATATTAAAGAATCATCTGGAAAAGATGATTTAGCATCTATGAAAGAAGTAATTTATCGTAGATATTCACGCTTAAAAGAAGAAAATCAAATTTTTCCTGATTTAATAATTGTTGATGGAGGAGAAAATCAAATTAATGCTGCACTTGAAAGTTTGAACCAAGTAGGAGTGGATATACCTCTTGCAGGTTTAGCAAAAGATGATCATCATCATACAGCATATTTAATTAAAGATGGAGAGCTAATATCTTTAAAAGATAAGGAAAGAATATTTTTGTTTTTAATGCGGATGCAAGATGAAGTTCATCGTTTTGCTATTACATTTCATAGGAAAAAAAGAGAAAAGAAAGTGGGAATTTCCATATTTGATGATATTAAAGGTATAGGAATTAAAAGAAAAGAATTATTATTAAAGGCTTATCCTTCTTTAGACTCATTAAAAAATGCCTCTAAAGAGGAACTTAAAGCCTTGGTAAATGAAACAATTGCCGAAGAAATTGTTGAGAAATTAAAAAAGATATAGCAAAAAAAAGCTTTTTTCATATTTTATATTGAGGAGTAATTTATGCCTTCAATATTAACTAAAAGAGAAAAAGAAGTTTTTGATTTATTAATTCAAAATATGTCGACAAGAGAAATTGCTTCTACATTATTTATTTCGGAAAAAACGGTTAGGAATCATATTTCCAATGTAATGCAAAAACTTGGTGTGCGGGGAAGAGCACATGCAGTTATTGAATTGATTAGAATGAATGAACTTAGTTTATAAAAAAAAGCTGTTATAATCTAGAATCACACTAGTTTATAAGCAGCTTTTTTAATTAATTTTTAATAAAGGAATTTGGAATTAGTCAAGAGATACATTCCAAGCTTCAGCATATTTTAATGCTCCGTTTTCAATACCAAATATTACATTGAAATCGTTATAATTTTTAGCTTCTTCTTCTGTAAGTAATTTCATGCCTGCGACAGCCTCTTTTAAAGCACCATCACCTGTGTTGTTATATTCAGTAAATTGTACAGTTTCATCTAAAGGACTTGCATTCATAGCAACATAACGTTGATCTTTATTTACGCCTGTAGAAGGTGTTGTAGAAATATGACCTGCTAATTGAGAATTCATAATCATAACAGCAGCGTATGCTCCCCAACATCTTCCTATAGAAGTTTTCTTTAAAGAGATAATTTCTTCATCTGCAGTAAAGTTACAATTATCAAAGATTGCACCATATTTAATTGCATCTTGAGCTCCTTTGTTTGTTCCTTTAAAGGCAGTGATATAACCTCCATTACCTTTGGCATTGTTAATAGAATGTATTTCACAATTATAGAAATAAGTTGTATTATTGCTACCAAAGATAAAGTCAGTTGTTCCCTCAATGTAAGTATTCTTAACAATTTGACGTCCAGTAAAGAATTCTACAGTATCTTGATAACCTAATAATTTGCTATCATCCATGATAAAGTGATCTGATTGAACAAGTAATGCTAAGGCTCTATGTTCTGGATAATTTTTACCTAATCTTTCATCAAAGTGTTCTTCGCAATTAAACCAGTTAGAAATTGTAACACCTTTAATTAAACAATCAACCGCGCTATCTCTAACAGCAACTGTTTGAGTAGAATCAGTAACATGTGCGAAACCACTTTCATCATTTAATCCATATAATGAATCCCATTCAATAATAACATTTTCTTTGTTATCACCTAAAATTGTTAAATTAGGAATAGTAATTTCTAATTTTTCTTTATATGTAGCTTCTGCTAATGAGATTACTTTAGCTTTGCTATCATAAGTAGAACCTAAATTCTTTAAATAATCAAGTGCTTGTTGAATTGTTGTAAATTGATTATAACCATCTTGAATTGCTCCAATAACACCTTCATAATTTGGATTTACACGAACTTGAACTTTATTTTCAACTTCACTTGGTGCAGTTGTAACAACATGAACTTTATAAGTTTTTTCTTTAGTTTTATTATTTAGTGTTAAAGAAACTTTTGCATCATAAGTTCCATCTTTAGTTTTATCAAATGTTTCACTTGTAACAGTGTAATTAGAAGCTAACATAATGACATCTAATTTTTTCTCAGCCTCTGTTGGATGAGTACAATTAGCGGTTACAGTTAAATTGTTACTATTGAATTCTTCATCTTTAGCAAAAACTTGTTTTACAGTATTGTTAACATAAGTAGAATTACCAGCTTTTGAACTTGGTCCATTTGTAACTTTATTAAAACCAAGAGTAATATCATCTAATTGATAAACAGTTACTTCAATATTTTGTGCAGCAAAATTTTTATATTGAACAGAAACATTATATACCCCAGGTTCATTCATTTTTACATTTGAAGAATCTATCTTGATATCTTGATCAGTAATACTTAATGGATCACGTCTTCCATTTCCATAAACCGCATTTACTTGAATTTTACTTCCATCATAAGTTTCGCCTTCAACGTAATCGACTTTGCCTTTTGAAGAAATTTCAAAACCTGTTAATTCAGCTTTTTCTGCGATAACTTTTAATTCAGCATAATAGACATCGATAGTTCCTGTATCACGTTGAATTAAATATTCTTCACCTTCATTTACATCGATTGTGACTTTTACAACTGGAGAAGATGTAGGATAATCTGGAAAATCAGGAGAAACTTCACTACCTGGAATTTTAAATGATTTAGTTCCACTAGAAGATGTAAAAGTTACTGTTCTAGTTGCAACACCTGAAGAACCATTTTGAACATAAATTGATAAAGTTCCAACACCATTTGATTTAACTTTCAATCCATCAGTAGTTCCACCAATCTTAATAGATGAAACAAAATCTTTAGATTCTTTTGTAATAGGATCAGTCCATGATTTAGTTCTTGATCTTACTTCAGTATTTTTTAAGATAGTATAAGGACCAATGATAACATCATCCGCGGATTTTCCCACAGTACAATCTTTACTAACATCTAAAATAGAAACGATTTCTTCATGATTTTCATCAATTGAAGTTGTTTGACCTAACGATGTTGTTCCTTGTGCTGAAGAAGTTGTTTGGCTAGTTTGGTTTGAACTTGAAGGTTCCTTTTTTCCTCCACAACTTACTAAACCAATCGAACTAGCAAAAAGTAAACTTAAAATTAATGTTCTTTTTTTCATTTTTGCCTCCTTAGTTTACGTTTTACATTTTAATCAAATTAAAAAAAATTGTAAAGCGCTTACAAAAAAAGGAATAAAAAAAAGAGTTAAATGACAAAGTAAATTCAGTTTTGAATGACTTTGCAAAAAAAAGAAAAAAAAGTATGACAAAATAAGCATATGGATATTGTCAATAAATTAAAATCCATTTTGTAGTATATGTTTTTACTCTAATAAGTTGAGAATAGGTATTATTAGCTATTTTTCACTATTTTTTATAGCCATTTAATTTAAGTTAAATTTTAATCATTCATAGAAATTAAAACACAAATAAGTTATAATCAACTAGAAGGATTTAAAAAAATGAATATTAAGCAATATTTAACAAAAGAAAATATTTTAAAATACTTGTTAATCTTTTTACGTTTACTTCTTATTAGTGTTTGTATAGGAGTTTTTATAAGTTTTTTTCAATTTTGTGTTTATCATTTACTTAATTTTCTTAAAGATGTTTTTATAAATCATGATAAAACAAAAATGATTATTTTCTTTTGTATTATTCCTATAACATGTTTTTTATCAATTTTTTTAAATAATATAAATAAGAATATAAATAGTTCGGCTATTCAAAAAATCGAATATTGTGTTGAAGAAAAAAATTCTCAAGGTTTGAATTGGAAAAAAGATTTGCCATCTATTTTTATCTCATCTTTATTTTCTTTTATGTCTTTTGCTTGTTTAGGAGCAGAAGGACCTTCACTTGCAATTGCCTCAAATAGTGCTTTAATGGTTAATGATTTGTTTGATGTAAAAGATGATGAAACAGTATTAATTGCTGCAGGGGCTGGATTTGGTTGCGCTTTAATTTCACCTTTAGCAGGTATTATGTATTATTTTGAAACAATTTTACATAAATTTACTTTAAAAGGAATTTTTAAAGCGATATTTATTACTTTTATCGCATTTTTTATTAGTCAATTAATATTTTCTCATCCTATTGCTTACTTTCAGATAAATGATTTTTTAGAAATTACTAATCTTTCTAAAGCTTATTATACTTTTCCTATTATAGGAATTATAGTTATTTTGAATTTTTCTTTGTCTAATATTTATCTAGTAATTTTATTAAAGATAAAAGATTTTTATAAAAAATATCAAAATAATTTATTAGTAAAGTATCGTGGTATTATTTTTTATATGATAACAATCCCTTTAGCGTTTTTTTATGGTAATTATATGAGTACAGGATCAATGTTAATTAGTGATTGTAAAAATATTGTTTCTATCGCTTGGAATTTAATATTATTATTGATGCTTTTTAGATTATTTTCTACAATTTTTGCTAGTACAAGTGCTATAAGTGGAGGTGTAGTTATACCTCAACTTACTATTGGAGCATTAATTGGATGCTTGATAGTTAATCTTTTGAAAAGTGCAGTTCCTAATATACATATAGAATTATATGAAAATGAAATTATTTTACTTTCGATGATTTCTTTTTATGTTTGCTTAATGGATGCACCATTAACAGGAATTGCTTTAATATTTGCTTTTACACGTTTTGAAATTGCTTTGCAACTTTTACTTCCAGCAACTATTGTGATGTTTCTTTGTTATTTTTTAATTAGATTTAAAAAACAAAAAAATTTAAATGAACTATTAAAAAAATATTTATAATTATTAACTAAAATTAATTTGACCTAAAATTGAAAACTTGTTGAAATTTTATTTTCTAAGTGCTATACCAAATTAGTATTTAAAAAGAGGTAAAGAAAATGAATATAGTTTTATTTGTTGGTATACTTCTAGTTCTTGGTTTAGCTTCAACTAGATTAATGAAAATATTAAAATTACCAAATGTAACAGGATACTTAATAATAGGATTAATCGCTGCACTTATTTCTGTTTTAATTGATGGCTTTTCGAATTTATCTTTAAATTTAGTAAGTGAATTAAATAATTTAAATGAAGGAGTTTCAAGTATAGCTTTAGGTTTTATTGCTTTATCAATTGGTGAAGAATTCCGTCTTTCAAAAATTAAACAATTTGGTAAAAAAATCATAACAATTACTTTTTTTCAAGCTTTGACAACTGCGATTCTTGTCGATGTTGTTTTAATTATTTTATGCTTATTAATTAAAATTGATTTAAATGTTGCTTTATGTTTAGGCGCAATTGCAACAGCGACTGCTCCTGCGGCTACATTAATGGTTATTCATCAATATGATGCAAAAGGCCCTCTTGTGGATATTCTTTTGCCAGTTGTAGCATTTGATGATGCTATTGGTTTAATAATTTTCTCTTTATCAGTTGCCATTTCAAAAGTTATTGTTACAGGAAGTCAAATTGATGTATTTAATATTATTTTATTACCTTTATTAGATATAATTGGTTCTATTTTTGTCGGATTTATTTTAGGTATTTTATTACATATTATGATTAAATATTTTAAAAGTCGTAATAATCATGTCATGATGATAATTGCCTTTACTTTATTAGGAGTTGGAGCAATAGAGGTAATAAATACAATAAAAATTAATGGTGAAACATTAGAATTTTCTAATTTGCTTTGTTGTATGATGATCGGGGCAGTATATAATAATATGGCTCAGAAAGAAAAAGACGTGGAAATTATGGAACGCGATTTTTCTTTAGTTGATCGTTGGACTCCATTTTTATTTATGCTTTTCTTTGTTTTGAGTGGAACGCATCTTGTAACATCATTTAAAGAGATGATGGATCAAAAAATAAATTTATCTTTAGTGGCTTTAATATTTATTGTTTATCTTTTAATGCGATCTTTAGGAAAATATTTTGGTGCATATTTTGGCTGTAAAATTACTTCACAAAGTAAAAATATCACTCAATATTTAGGTTTAACTTTACTTCCTCAAGCAGGTGTTGCTATTGGCATGGCTAATCAAATATCATCAATTGAAGCTTTTAAAGCAAATGGAACAGGAAATATGATAGTTACTTGTGTTTTATGTGCGACTTTAATTTATGAATTAATAGGACCACTTTTAACAAAATTTGCCTTAACAAAAGCTGGAGAAATAGAAAAAAAGTAGCTTTTTGAGTGAAAAAATAGTAAATTTATAAATCTTAATTTATAATACTTTCATGAGATGCGTTTTACAAGTTGTTAAAGAAGCAAGTGTTTCAATTGAAGGCGAGATTAAATCGCAAATAAAAAGAGGATATCTTTTGTTTTTAGGTTATGAAAAAAATGATGATTTTCAAATAATAAAAAAAATGATAGATAAAATTGTTTCGCTTCGATTGTTTAAAGATGCTTTAGGAAAAACAAATTTAGGATTAAAAGATATTGATGGAGAAATTTTAGCTGTTTCTCAATTTACTTTGTATGCTGATGTAAAAAAAGGACGTAGACCTTCTTTTACTAATGCTCTTAGTGGCTCTTTTTCTAAAGATTTATATGATGAAACAATCTCATATTTATCTTCAATAATACCATGCAAACAAGGTGTTTTTGGTGCAGATATGGAAATATCTTTAATTAATGATGGTCCATTCACATTAATGATCGATAGCGGGGATTTATAAAATGAAAAAGGTATTACTAGGTTTATCTGGTGGAGTTGATTCTGCAATTAGTTGCTATCTTTTAAAAAAAGAAGGATATGAATTAGCTGCAGGATTTATGAGAAATTGGGATTCATTAAGTAATAATGATTATTTAGGAAATCCTACAATTAATGACAATATGTGTCCTCAAGAAAAAGATTATCTAGATGCTAAGGCGGTCGCAGATAAATTAGATGTCCCTTTATTTAGAATTGATTTTGTTAAAGAATATTGGGATTATGTTTTTTCATATTTTTTAGATGAATATAAAAAAGGTAGAACACCTAATCCTGATATTTTTTGTAATAAATATATTAAATTTGATACATTTAGAAAATTTGCTCATGAAAAAGGTTATGAATTAATAGCAATGGGACATTATGCTAAAAAAGTTATTGATGATAAAGGTGTTCATCTATATAAAGCTAAAGATCAAAATAAAGATCAAACATATTTTTTAAGCCAAATTACAAAAGAACAATTAAATGAAGCCTTATTCCCTTTAGGTGATATAACTAAAGATGAAGTTAGAAAAATTGCTCATGAACTCAATCTTGAAAGTGTTATGAACAAAAAAGATTCTACTGGTATATGTTTTATAGGTGAAAGAAATTTTAAAGAATTTTTGAATAATTATTTACCTAGTAAAGAAGGAAATATAGTTGATATAGCTACTTCAAAAATAATTGGTCGTCATGAAGGAGTATTATATTATACTTTAGGTCAAAGAAAAGGCTTAGGAATTGGAGGTATAAAAGGCTATAAAACAGGCAGTTGGTTTGTGGTTGCTAAAGATATAAAAAATAATATTTTATATGTTTCTCAAGGAGAAGAAAATGCATATTTACTTTCTGATAAAGCCTTAATAAAAAATGTCAATCTTTTAGAAGATATAGCTACTTTTCCTCAAATTATTGGAGTTAAATTTCGTTATAGACAAAAAGATCACCCTTGTCATTTTCACTTTTTAGATAATGGCGATGTAGAATTATTTTACGAACCTTTTAAAGCTGTAACACCTGGTCAAGCTGCAGTTTTTTATGATGGAGATAGAATGCTTGGAGGAGGTATTATTGAAAAAATCTTCTTCCAAGGAAAAGAAAAGAAAGTATTTTAATATGTTACATTTTCAAGATAATATATATCCATTTAAAGAAATTAAAGAAATCAGAAATGTTGTAAGAGCCATATTGCTAGATGAAAATAACAAAATAATTTTGTTAGATATGCTCCGTAATGATGCATTTGGTTATAGCAAATATGTGGAAACTCCAGGTGGTGGCGTTCAAGAAAATGAAAATTTAATTGATGCTTTAAAAAGAGAAATTAAAGAAGAACTAGGTCTTCAAATTAAAGTTATTCAAAAAATAGAAGTTGTCGGAGACTATTATAATTTAATTTATCGAAAAAATATTAATCATTATTTTTTAGCTCAAGTTATTTCTCATTCAACTAAAAATTTAGAAGAGTATGAAAAAATAATGATTCAAGATGAATTGCATTTAAATATTGATGATGCAATAAAGAAGATGGAAGCTAATATTGGTGGAGTTGGTGAACTGGTGAAACAAAGGGAACTTCCTATTTTGTTTTTAGTAAAAAATATGATTAAGGATATTTGAATATATGAAATTTGGTATTATTTCTTTAGGTTGTAGTAAAAATCGAGTTGATAGCGAAGAAATTATCGCATTGATGTTAAAAAACAATTATACTTTATGCGATAATCCTGCATTATGTGATGTTATTATCTTAAATACATGTGGTTTTATTGATGATTCGAAAAAAGAATCTATTGATACAATTTTTGAAATGCTTGATTACCATAAAATTCTTGTGGTAATTGGATGTCTTGTGGAACGTTATAAAAAACAATTAATGAAACAAATCCCTGAAGTTGATTTATTTATTTCGATTAAAGAATATCCACATTTTGTAGAAATGATTAATCAAGTAGTGGATAAAAAATTAAAGGGAGAAATTATAAGAGGACAAAGATATTTATCAACACCAAATTACACTGCGTTTTTAAAAATTTCTGAAGGATGTAATAATTGTTGTACCTATTGCGCTATACCTTTAATTAGAGGCAGTTTTCATTCTTTTTCATTCCAAGATTTAATTTTAGAAGCTAAAGATATTGCAAAAAAAGGTGTCAAAGAATTAGTGGTTATATCGCAAGATACATCACGTTATGGTAGTGATTTAAAAGAGCAAAAAACAATCGTTGATCTTTTAAAAGAATTATTAAAAATTAAAGAATTTATTTATATAAGATTATTATATTTATATCCTGATGAGATAAGTGATGAGCTCATTTTATTAATGGCAAAAGAAAAGCGTTTAACACCATATTTTGATATTCCAATTCAACATTCTTCTTCAAGAATTCTTTCTTTGATGCATAGAAGAGGCGATGAAGTCTTTTTGAGAAATTTATTTAAGAAAATTCGCACATTAGTTCCCAATGCGATTTTAAGAACAACTTTAATTGTTGGTTTTCCTTCAGAAACAGAAGAAGATTTTCAACAATTAGTATCTTTTATTAAAGAAATTGAATTTGATCATTTAGGAGTATTTACTTATTCTAAAGAAGATAAAACCAAAAGTTATGAATTAAAAGATGATGTAAGTAAAACTACAAAAGAGCAGAGAAAAAAGATTTTAATGGAAGTACAACAAAAAATTTCTTATAAAAGAAATAAAATGCATATTAACGAAATATCAGAAGGATTAATTGTTGGATATTCTAAAGATAAGAAAGCATATAAAATTAGAAATTACTGGAATGCACCTGATGAAATTGATGGTGAGATTTATTTATACGCGGATAAAGAATTTAATGAAGGTGATTTTGTAAAATTTAAAATCATTGATGCTGATGTTTATGATTTGTTTGCTACTTTAATATGAGAAAAAAATTCTAAAATGCATATAGTAAGTTAGAGGAGTATGCATTTTATGAAGCATAAAAAGACCAAACTTGCTTTATTAAGAATACAAGAAAAATTAAAAAATACGGATCAAGAACTTGCTGAAGAATATGTATCATGGTTAGAAAGAAAAACAGATTTTTTTCTTGAATCAATTGAAAAACAAGGATATCAAACTCAACCAGATGATTTATCAGTTGGTGATATTGTTTGGGTTGAATTTGGTATTAATGTAGGTACTGAATTATCAGATTATAAAACAAAAGGTCATTATGCTGTTGTTATTGCTTTAGATTTAGGAAATGTCATTGTTATACCTCTTTCCAGCAGAGATTCACATAGTGCTTTAACTTTTGATTTAGGAGTAATAGAGGGACTAAATAAATTTGATCAGCATTCGTATTTAAAAATTGATGCGATTAGAAGTGTATCAAAAAGACGAATTGGAAGAATGCAAGGCAAAGTAAGTGGAAAGTTATCGCTTAATGAAAATCTTTTTATGAAAGTAAAAAAAGCTCTTGCGCTTGCATTTTCACTTGAAGATATTAATTTAAGTAAATAGTGTTGACTATAACAAAAAAAATCATTATTATAATTTTGTTATGCCTCCTTAGTTAATCGGTATAACGGATCCATGGTAAGGATCTATGGCTAGTTCGACTCTGGCAGGAGGCACCATTTGTTTTAAATGCCTTGATATTATTGACTTTTCAAAAAAATGTAAGGGAAAAGTAAGGGAATTTGCTAGGGATTTTATTTTAAATATAAAAAAGAGACATAGAAATTTATATCTTAAGTGCCTCTTTTTTTGTATACTATTTTTTACTTTTTGTCTAAAAAACTTTATCCATTATTCCTATTGTTTCACTTAGGAAAATATGAGAATAAGTATCAAGTCTTTCTTTATATAAATTAAAAAGGGAGAGAATTTTCTCCCAACCTCTCATGGTGGTAACCACCCTTACCAAGTCTTACGTCCGAAACGCCATCTGGGGCATTTTCTCTCCTAAATAATAGTATATCACTAAACAATGAGAAAAAGACAACAAATATAAAAAATCTCCAATAGAATACGACTTTGCTATGCCATATCAATCTCTTTTATAAATTTTTTTAAAGCCTTTGCAATTTAGGGGCTCATTGATTATAATTAATATGAAGCTTTTAGATAGATACGATTATTTATCGTTTCTATCTTTTTTTATTTCTTTAATAATATTAAGAATTAATTTTAAGATTATAATTATCAGAAATTATACCATAATCTAATTTAATCATTTCTCTAGTGCTAGGCTTTTTTATATTGACAACATTATGATTTGATTAGTTATATTTTTTAAAACACTTTTTATAAAATAAATTTTCTAAGATAATAATTAACTTTATAAGACTAAATCTTTATATTTAAGCATAAATTATCATTTAATTTTTGTAATTTTCTTATTATTTTTTAAAAGCACAAATTAAAAAAGAATTTGACTATCCACCAACGGTTCATAATGATGCATCATCCTTACCACCTTCTACGTCCGAAACGGAAGTCAGGGCTTCGTCAAATTTTAATAATGTTATATCATAAAACAATGAAGAAAATGCAACAAATATAATAAAAAATTTTTAGCTGTTATGTTTTTTATTTAAAAATTAATTAATAAAAGTATACATTTATTATGTTAATAGATTATTTTAAGCTGTTAAATAAGAATAAAAATAAGAAAATGCATATTGGTAAATGAATTAATAAATAGATGAAACTTTAAACAATGAATTTATAATATTAAAGTAACTTATTTAGATAAACCATTAGCAAATCTTTAAAAGTGTACTGAAATAAATTCAAAAATTATCAAGAAAGCATTCAAAATATGAATAAATAATGTAATAAAATTACAATAAAAGGTTTAAATGAAATAATTAAAAACTTAATTAATTTGATATAAAATCGTATAAAAACGTTATCAATAAATTAAATGATAAAAGAAATTAATAATTAAAATTATTAATTAAATAAAAAAAATAATGTTTATTTCTTGAAAAATATGCTTGATTTTTTATAATTATTTTAGGTGGAACATTTATGAAATTTTTAATTCTTTCAGATATTCATGGTTCGAGTTATTATTTTCATAAAGTATTAGAATTTTATAAATTATTTAAATGTGATAAAATGCTTATTTTAGGTGATTTATTATATCACGGACCTAGAAATAATTTGCCGTATGGTCATGATGTAAAACAGCTTGTTGAATTGTTAAATTCTTTTAAAGATAATATTATTTGTGTCAAAGGTAATTGTGATGCAGAAGTTGATGAAATGGTGTTAGATTTTCCTCTTTATAAAGAATTCAAATTGCATGATAATAATCGTGATATTTATTTACTACATGGACATAAATTAAATTTTGAAGAATTACTTCCTTTCAAAAAAAATTCTTTAGTGTTATTTGGACATACACATATTCATGATTTTTTTATTTCAAAAGGAGTTTATTATTTTAATCCAGGATCACTTTCTTTACCAAAAAATAAACAAAAAAATTCTTTTGCAATTTTAGATGATGATGTAATTTTTTTATATGATATTGAAGGAAATATTATTGAAAAATATAATTTATTAGAGGTTAATATTTGATGTGGAATACGAAAAAAAATTTAAGAGCTAATGTTGTTTCAGAAATTGAATATAATGATTTTGCTTCTTTAAAAATTGAAAAAAAAGTAAAAAACAATATTACTATCTATACTTTATTTATTAACATTTATGATGTTTTAGAGGAAGAACTTGATTTTTATAAATTAGAGGATATTTCAGAAATTTTAGTTTATATAAAAAATAGTATAGAAAAATTAGATAGGGAAATTGATGATTTATCTGATGAAGAGTATTTAGCTTGGATTAATGAATTTAAACAAAAAATCAATGAGTACTAATATTTAAAATAGAAAGGGACTTAGTGTTATGAATTTTATCTTTATTTCACCGCATTTTCCAAATACATATTATCGATTTTGCAATGCATTAAAGAAAAATGGTGTAAATGTATTAGGAATTGGCGATGCACCTTATGATAGTCTTTCTAATGATGTAAAAAATGCTGTAAATGAATATTATTATATAGATGATTTAAAAAATTTTAATGCTAAAGTTGAGGCAGTGAGATTTTTTCAATCTAAATATGGAAAAATTGATTTTTTAGAATCAAATAATGAATATTGGCTTTATGATGATGCGCTTTTAAGAGAAAAATTTGATATAAATACAGGTCCTAAACTTTCTCAAATTTCTACATTCCGCTTAAAAAGTGAAATGAAAAAAATTTTTCAAAAAAATAATATTTTAACAGCACGTGGAGAAAAATTAACAACATTTCAAAGAGCTAAAGAGTTTGCTAATGAAATTTCTTATCCAATAATAATTAAACCAGATGATGGTATGGGCGCTAGTAAAACACACCTTATTCGTGACGAAAAGGAATTAAAAGCGTTCTTTGATACTAAGGATAATGGCTCTTATTTTATGGAAGAATTCGTGGATGGAGATCTTGTTTCTTATGATGGAATATGCAATTCTAAATCAGAAGTTGTTTATCCTACACATCATGTATTTCTTGATCAAATAATGAACATTGTAAATGATGTTAAAGATATGGTTTATTACACTTCACCAATTATTGATAAAAAACTTGATGAAATAGGAAGAAAAGTTATTAAAGCTTTTGAAGCTAAATCGCGATTTTTTCACTTAGAATTTTTTAAATTAAAAAAAGATAAAATTGGATTAGGAAAAAAAGGTGACTATGTTGCTTTAGAAGTTAATATGCGTGCTCCAGGTGGTTACACTCCTGATTTAATAAATTTTGCTTATTCTATTGATATTTATCAAATTTGGGCCGATGTTATAACGTTTGATGAAAATCACCAATTAGATCGATATGAAAAGCAATATGCTTGTTATGTTGGAAGAAGAAATTATGTTAATTATAAAAATTATTTTGAAGGAATAATTAATAAATACAAAGATCATATTGTTTGGCATCAAGGAATGCCAGATATCTTATCAGATGCTATGGGTAATTATTTTATCATGGCAATTTTTAAAGAAAAAAAAGAAATGTTCGAATTTATCGAATTTTTGACGGAACGAATGTAAAATGGCGCTTAAAATGAAATATAAAGTAAGAAAATATTATTTTAATCAAATTAAAGATGTGTATCTTTATTGCAAAAACATATTAGGTGCGACATGTATTAAGGAACATATATTTAAAAAGAAAGTGGATGGCTTTGATGGATATTTTAAATTTGATATCAAGCACCATGACTTAGAAAAAGAACTTTTAATTGATTTAAATAATCAATTTGATAATTATTGGAATCGTTATCATTATTTAAAATTAGAGGCTAATTTTATAAATGAAGAGTATAAAATTGATCTGAAAAGCCATTTTTTCTATATAATTTTAATTATATTTTCTCTTGCTTTTAATATATTTTTGATGATTAATTCTTATTTTCATAATGGTCTAATTATTGCTTTAGGAATTATAATGTTTTTAATTCCGTCTTTAATTTACATTTTTAAGATATTTATCTTTAAAAATTCTTTAAATATTATTTCTAAAAAATTAGAAAAGATTAATAAAGAATTAATTAATTTAAATAATAAAATGCTTAAAATATTAAAAAAATCACCATATTATGAATTTCAAGATCTTAAGAATTTTCTTATAGATTATCCGTTTAATGAAGAAAATAAATATTTAGAAGATATTAAAGATAAAATAGGTGAATAAAATGTCATACATAACTAATTTAAGAAAAAAAATTGGAAAAGATATTATTATCATGCCATGTGCAACAGTAATTTTAATCAATGAAAAAAATCAAGTTTTATTACAAAAAAGAGTTGATAATAATAAATGGGGATTAAATGGTGGATCCATTGAAATTGATGAAAATACTTTAGAGGCTGCAAAACGAGAATTATTTGAAGAAACATCATTAATCGCGGATTCATTAGAACTTTTTGATGTTTATTCAGGACCTAAATTCCATTTTAAATATCCGAATGGTGATGAAGTAAATACTATTGATATTGTATATGTATGTAAAAAATATCATGGTAAAATGAAACCTCAAAAAGAAGAAGTACAAGAACTTGTTTTTTTTGATGAAGAAGATTTACCATTAGATATGATGAATAATAATGATGTAATCATTCATGATTATTATAAAAAACAAAAAGAAAAATAACTTTTCATAAATTTAATTAAATTGTAAGATAAATATGGAGGACATAATATGAAATTATTTATTGACACTGCAAATATTGAAGAAATTAAAGAAGCTGCAACTTGGGGAGTAATTAAAGGTGTAACCACAAATCCATCTTTAATTGCTAAAGAAGGTCGAAATTTAAAAGATGTTATCCAAGAAATAGCATCATTAATTGATGGACCACTTTCTGCGGAAGTTCAAGAAGCAGATGCAAATTCTATGATTAATGAAGCTTTAGAATTAGTAAAAATTCATAAAAATATAGTAATAAAAATTCCAATGACTCTTGAAGGAATTAAAGCGGTTAGCGTTTTATCTAAAAAAGGTATTAAAACAAATGTTACATTAGTTTTTTCTATTCCTCAAGCAATCATGGCTTGTGAAGCAGGTGCAAGTTATATTTCACCATTTATGGGCAGACTTGATGATATGAATTCATCTGGAGAAGAACTTATTCAAAAAATGGTTCTTATGAAAGAAAATTATCATTATGATACTGAGATAATTGCAGCATCTATTCGTTCAACATTACATTTAGAACAAGCTGCTTTAGCTGGCGCTGATATAGCAACTGTACCTTTTAAAGTTTTAAAAGCATCATTAATTCATCCTTTAACAACAAATGGATTAAAAATCTTTGCTGATGCTTCAAAAAAATAATGGATTATTTACCAAATCATCCTGAAATAAAATTATTACAAAGAAAAGATATGTTTCGCCTAAATACAGATACTGCGTTACTAGGCGAATTCTTTGATTTTTTTGATGGAGAAACTTTACTCGATATTGGTACAAATAACGGAGCATTATTGCTATATACTTTATTAAAAGGTAAAGGAAATCTTATTGGTATTGATATTTTAGAAGAAGCTTTAGTTTTAGCAAAACATAATTTAAAATTAAATAATTTAGATGCCACATTAATAAAAATAGATGCTAAATATTTAAATATCGATAAAGTAGATGTAGTAGTGGCTAATCCTCCTTTTTTTAAAATTGGAAAATCAACTCCATGTGAAAATGAATATCTTAAAATAGCAAAAAATGATTTATTTTTATCTTTAGAGGATTTATTTTTATGTGTTAAAAGAAATCTAAAAAAAGGGGGAAGATTTTATTTAGTACATCGATTTTTAGATAAAGATTATATTTTAGATTTAGCTAAAAAACATCAGTTTATTTTAAAAGAAGAAAAAGATATTTTTGATAATCGTGTTAATAAATATGTACAAGTATTATTTTATTTTACTTTTTGATTTTAATATCTAAGTTTATATTATTATTTATAACTTCACATTTTGTTTCAATATTATCTTTTTGAATCTTGCTTATCGGCTTTTTTTGAAAACGTGGAATAATAATAATTAAACAAATTGTATAAAAAATACCAACAATAATCGAAGTTATAATTCTTGTTAATAACATTGTATATACATATTCTGTTGGATAATGTGCAATTAATCCATCTAATATTAAAGCTAAACTATTAACAAATACGACAATTAATGAAGTTATAATAACATTTAAGAATATTTTAATTGGTGTATTTTTAAATTTATAAATTTTAGCAATTAATCCACTTATTAACCCCCATGTTAAGGGCGCTAAAATCCAAAGAATAGTTGTTGGTGTTAATCCATATGTAATAAGTTGAGAAAGAAAACCCTCAGCTATTCCTGCGAATGCTCCTATAACTGGTCCAAATATAGTACCAGCAAGAAGTAATGGTAAGGCATAAATAGTAAATTTTGTGAAATCTCCCTTTAAAGATAATAAATCTAACGCTAAAGAAAGAGCTGCCAAAGTACTAGCAATGGCAATTTGAAAAGTTTTTTTGTGTGTTTTTCTCATAGAACCTCCTTTAAAAGAGGTCCGCATAATAACAGCGGACGCGTTTATAAACCGCCACAAAAGTGTTCGTCTTTGCGCAACTTCCCATCACAAAGCACTTAACGCTTATAAACTACTCTGTAATCTTTATTATAAACAATATAATTTCATTTAAAAGTAATTCTTTATTTTTTTAAATTGTTTTTATTATTTTCCATTTTTCCACTAATTTTTCAAGGCTATAATTTGCGTTTCTAGCGCTTGTTGATGGTAAAAAATAAATATTTATATTGGTTAATGCAAAATATTTTTTAAATAATTCTTTAGCTTTGTTTCCATTTATTGCAATAGTGGTAATTTTATAATTTTTTAAAATATTTTCTAAATCAATTGGTGTTTCTTTTTTTATGGAATTATCATCACTTAAAGAAATTTCACATGATTTTATAACATCATATAAAGCAATTTTATGTCTTTTTAAGGCACCTTTTTTAATTTTTAAATTTGGCGAAATAAAATCATCATCTAAAAAAATTTTACTTAATACTTGATAAAATCTATTAGATTTATGCATATAATAAAATTTTTCTTGACGCGATTTAACACTTGGAAATGAGCCTAAAATTAAAATTTTTGCATCCTTATTAATAAATATATCAAATTCGTGATCTACCATATTTATTATTTTATTTTTTTATTAGCATTCTTGCAAATGTATTTTAATTTTATTAGAATTATTTTGTTATAAATTTCAATAAAATAGAAAGGAAAATTTTAAAATGAACTATTTCAAACTATTTTCACAAATTGTAACTAGTGAAATTGCTTCATCTGAAAATATTGCTTCTTCTTCAGAGGAAACAAGTAGTAATAACACTTCAAATTTTTCTTGGGATAATGTTTTTTCTACAGTTGCACATTGGATACAAACAACAGGTCTAAGAATTTTAATTGGAATAATTGTTTTGTTTATTGGTTTTAAAATTATTAATGCTATATCCCGTAGTATTAAAAGGAAGATGGAACTAAAAAAATGTGATAAAACTGTTACATCATTAACTTTTTCTTTTTTCAGAATCGGTTTTAAAGTTTTATTAGTATTATTGTTCATTTCATTTATTGGAATTGACACTGCTGCAGTAGGATCAATTCTTTCTGCGATTGGTATTGGACTTTCTTTAGCAGTACAAGGAAGCTTATCTAATTTTGCAGGGGGCATTGTGATAATTATTATGAAACCTTTTGGAATAGGTGATTATATTACAGCACAAGGTGTTTCAGGAACAGTTGAGAAAATACAACTTTTTTATACTTATATTGTTGCACCAGATAATCGTGTTCATATGGTACCAAATGGTGAATTAGCCAATAGCGTGATTACTAACAATAGCATGAAGAAAACAAGAAGAGTTGATTTAACATTTACTATTTCTTATGATTCATCTGTAGATAAAGCAATTGCCATTATTAAAGAAACAGAATTAAAAAATAATTTAATATTTCATACACCTGAGCCATTCGTTGGTATAAGTGAATTTGCGGATTCATCAATAAATTTAATAACTAAAGTTTGGGTAAAAAATGAAGATTATTGGACCACAATATATGAATTAAATGATTCTATTTCTAAAGCATTTGTTGCTAATAATATTGTAATTCCTTATCCTCAATTGGATGTACATTTAACTAAATAAATTTTTATTTTATAATCTCTTTGCATTAGTTTGTAAAGAGATTTTTAAATGCAAAAATATTATCGAACATAAAAAAACAGCTTAATAAGCCAATAAACTATTAAGCTGCTTTTATTTTTTATCTTGTAACTGGAAGAACAACGATATATGGATCGTAGAACATAGTTATTTTTGCATTCACATTAATTCCATTTAAGGTATATTTGTAACTTAAATCTTCCAAATTCTTTTCAAATACATTTACTTCCATAGTTGCATTTGTTATATTGCTTAAATTATTCGCAGAGAATAAAGTATTTGCTTTACTTGGAATAATGTCACCAGTAAATTTATAAACATTTACATTTTTTTCAACATTAGCATTTTCGAAAGCATCTTTTGTTGGTTTGAAAGTGAACATAAGTGTTGATCTACTTACTGTTCCATCTGTTTGTTTGTAAGAATTATCTTCTTGTAAAACGTATTGTGAACCTTGATCATAATAAATATGATTTTCTTTTGTTTCAGTTGTTAATTTACTATCCGCGGAAGCAGCAATTTTACTTACAACTTGAATAACTTCATAGTAATTATTTGTTCTATCAATATATACGTAACGGCTTTCGCTATAAACTACTTCACTGCTAACTTCTGCAATTTGAGTAAGATCTAAACGATATCCAGTAAAAGCATTATTATCTTTTAAAGTAATGGCATTAAAAACATGTTCATAATCATCTTCAACTTTATTTGATGAATTATTTTTGTTATTACATCCGACAAGTAAAAGAGGCAATAAACATAAAGGTATTAATTTTTTATTCATCTTAGTTTGCTCCTTTTTCAGTAAATGACCAATCAATACCACCAGTTAAAGCGTTATTAACGGAATTAGAACTATCAACAGCTTCTTGGAAACTTTCATAATATTCTTCATATTGAGCGATAGCTCTATCAAGAACGTCTTTATGAACTTGAGATTTTTCACTTTCTTTACAATATTTATAAAGTTCATTTGCTTTACGAATATAATATAAAGATTTAGAAGAAATAACATTTCCAATTTGATCAATATAAGCATTAATTTCAGCCGCGGTAAATTCTAATTTTGACATATCGCGTTGTTTAACAACTGGTCTTTTAAGTTCTTCATCAAAATCCCAGTTTGGATTTGTATCTAAATCAATTAACCAAGTATTTTTCTCCCACCATTCTTGTGTAGTGCCAAAATCAACATCATATATTACTGTACCAACAGTTAATGAAGAAGTTACAGGAATTACAGTATCTTCGGACATAATTGATGTATCAGGAGTAAAGAAATAAACATCTTTATATGTAAATTTAACCCCTGCCGCGGTAGAATAGTTACCTGTTACATTGTTGTAATATGTTGGTTGAGTTAATCCTTGAACTCTTAATTTACCAAGAATATTTTCAGCATATACTTCAGTAATCATTTCTCCACATAATACTGCAGCTTGTTTTTTAGCATATTGAATATCGATATCAGCGACAATATTTTTAAATGTTAATGGTGCACGAGCACGTGATACTAATCCAAGTGCTGCGCCATCAGAACGCATAGAAGTTTCACAATAAACATTACGAATTTCTAATGATGTCATTTTTTGTAAATTACCTACAAGTGCTCCAACATATTTTGGTCCTTCAACATGTCCATTGATAATTTCAACATTTTCAATAACAGCATTACCTTGTTTAGATCCACCTTCGCAACGTCCAAATATTAATCCATAATATCCATCACCTGCAATTTTTGAATCTACACATTTAACGGTACAATTAACCATTTTAACATTATTTACATGTGCTCCACCAGCACCATATCCACCGATAAAGCCAACTGATTCAGCACCTTCTAAAAGACAATCTTCGAATGTCAAATTTTGGAATGTACCAGCAAAGTTATAGAATAATGAAGCTTTCTTCCATACTGCAGTAATATGTAAGTTTGTAATTTTATGATTTAGACCATCAAATGTTCCAACATAATTTGGTCTAGTAATTTCATTTGCTAACCATGTATATCCTTTAAAATCTAAATCAGTCATTAAACGGAAATCTGTTGTTTGTACTTCAGGATCTGTACACATAAAGAAGAAATCATCACAATCTTCAATATTATAAACAGAAATTGATATTTTTGTTTTTACATAAACTTCAGATTCACCATTTGCATTTGAAGTAATGACATAGAAATCGTATTCTTTATTTTTCTCTAATCCTTTTATATTAATACTAAATGTAGAATCTTCAACTTTTAAATTTCCATTTATTGTTCCTTGAGCACTTTTAACTTGTTCAGCTGTTAAAGCACTTGAACCAGTTTCTACTGCAGCATAATAAACTGTTGCATCCTTACGATTGATATTTGCTGAAATTTTAATTTCTTTATCGACATAAGTTTCATCAGTATCTCTAACTACAGGGGCAATTCTTAATGTATCAAGTTTTGCTGTTGCTTCTTTTGCATCAACATAAATTGTTTGATCTAATTCTTTTGTTTCAATTACTTCACCTTCACTTAATAAATCAATTTTATAATGTGTGGTGTAATAACCTTGTTTACTGACATCAAATTTACCAGTTTCACCATAAGTTTCACTTAAAGTGTAATCTGTTCCTTTGTTAAGCACTGCTTTATCTTTAAAACGGTTATGGATAACTAATTCAGGAAGGGTAAAATCTTCTCCTTCGATTAATAAATATGAAGAAACAAAATTATCAATTTTACCAATTCCTAATTCTCTATTAGGATTTTTATCAGGTGCTTCAGGCATATTGTTTTTAACATCTAAAACAACGTTAGAAATATATGTTTTACAATTATGACGACCTGTTAATACTCTCATTCTAAAATAAGCATCTTGAGATTTTGGTAAATCTTTACAACTTTCTCCGCCTTCTTTTGTAAGTTCTACTAATTTATTATCATGATCCCAGTCGTAATAATAAGCTTTAAAAGTACCATTGCTACCAGTTGTCATTTCGATACGTAATTTGTACCAAACACCTTCATCATATGGAGTTAATTTTTCTTGAGAAGCAACACTACCATCAGCATTTAATTCATTTTTACCAGTAACAAAGTTACCATTAATCATTCCGATTTTTAATTTTGTTGAAGAACTTTCACCAAATTCAATTTGGAATCCAGCAGATTCACCAGAAGTCATAACATAAGCTTCAAATACCATTTCATCAGCTAAATTAACTTTAGTTTGATAAATAGAATCTTTATATAAAGTAGGTAATGGTTCAATTTTTAAAACTTTGTCTTTTTCATTAAGACCAATCATATTGTTATTTTCTACTGATTCTTCAACAGTAGCAATTTCATCACCATTTTTTAATTCCCAAATGTAATAATTTGATAAGTCTTGACCTGTTTTATATGCTGAGAAATTTTCTTCAAATCTTTGTGCTCTTTGACTTGTAATTGTAGTTTTCTTTAGAACATGAGCTTTAAATTCTTTGGTTAATGTTGCTGTTCTAACACTAATTGTTGCTTTTAATGTAACATCAGCATCACTATCGTTTGGTCTAATAACGGTACCAGAAGTTCTAATGACATTTTGATCAGATGATTCCCAAGTAATTTTAGCACCCCATAAACCTTTTTCAGGTAAATATAAATTGTTAACAACATTATTTAAATCAACATTGATATATAAATTATCTCTTGCATCTTCTGCTTGCTTTAAATCGTTTGCTACAACTTGACTTGGTGCATTTTCTTCTGCACTTACACTTACTGGTTTACTTTGTAAAGCGACAACTATACCAGAAAGAATACCTAAAGAAGATAATGCTAAGAGAATTTTCTTTGTTTTCTTTTTCATTTTATATATTAACCTCTCTTTCCATGAAGATTAGCACCTAAACATGAATTATTAGTGCCCATATGTGCAAATTCACTTTCAGGATTAACTCTTAAAAAATCACCTAAATCAATAGTGTAATCTTCTTTGTTCCTTAAAATGTAGTAATCATAAGTACCATCTTCATTAGCTCCAGTTACAGGAACTTCTGTTGAAACAAAAGGATTCATTTTAGGTACAAAAGGTTTACCACGTAAAGTTTCACTTTCATAATTACAGCTTTCAGGACCTTCAATATAGAAAGTTGTTAAACCATAAAAGAATACACAATGATCAGCAGCACCATAGAAATGGTCATAAGAGTTTGTCATTTCTGTTTCATAATGTGTAGTATTACTTTTATCTCCAGATGAGAAAGATAAAATATTTTTAAAGTAATTACCATTTGATTCAACGTTTTCACGATTTAAATCGATATTATTTGCATCAGGTTCACGAATTGAGTTATTGTATGAAGTACAATTTTCAATATAAATTGGACCTGGATTAGAGTTATCTGTAAAACCATGAGCTAAGTTGTTAAATGCTACACAGTTTTTGACAATATGTTGAACTGATATTTGTTCACCACCAAGTTTGAAACCATTTCCATCACTTGATTCCATACCATGTCCATCAGATGCAACACCATTATTGAATGCTACACAATCTTCAATAGTTACTGGCCCAATTGGTCCTGTATCAGCTTTTGCATATAAATCCCAACCATCATCGATATTATTATAAGCAATACATCCTTTAAAGACATTACCTACACCAGTTGTTAATTTACAAGCAAAACCATCAGCATCTTCACCTGTTGGATCAGAATTATCGTGTGAAGTACAATTTAAAACTGTGTTGTAAGATGGCCATGTAGCAATTTCTTGTTGCAAAGTATTAGCTCTACCAATTTGAATGCCAGAGTCCATACATGCATATACTTCACAATTTTCAACAGTTATATGATTGCCGCCAATATAAATTCCATTATCACCAGCGCTTTTTACAATTAATCCTTTTACATACCACCAATCTGAACATAGTTGAAGACCTCTATTGTTAGATCCAAAACCCATTTTGATAAAATCTAATGTTGCTTTACCATCATGTTCAGCTTTAATGGTGATTGGATACTCTTCAGTTCCATTTTGTGTTCCTTCAAGAACATAAAATCTTTGAGGTGTATCGTAAATGCCATCTTTTAAAATTAAAGTATTACCAGCTTTTAATGAAGCTATTGCATTGTAAATATTAATAGGATCATCATAAGTTCCTGCACCTTTTGAATTTGCTCCAGGTGCGGTATAAATTGTTTTTACTTCTGGAGTAATTTCTGATGTAGTTGTAGTTTCACTGGTTGGATTTCCAGTTCCACTACTAGATGTGCTTTCCGACGAAGACACAGGTTTTCCATTACATGACATCATTAATAATGAAGCAGCCAATGGAAAGAAAAGTAGAACTTTCTTTTTTTTCATAACTATTCCTTTCATACATACTTTATGTACATGCGTGCGTATATGCGCATGCACATAACATATATAAATTATAGCACCTAAATCAAAAAAATAAATAAAACATAGTAATTACGCATGAAATTTTTGTTCAAATTTAAGTTTATATCAATTTTGTCTTGAAATGTATTATATCTTTATAT
>CANRPC010000006.1 GCA_947632435.1 uncultured Bacilli bacterium
GGAAACCCCTTGATAATAAAGGCTAATCCATGTTTTTTATTTATTATTTTTTTATGGTAAAACCTCCAAAGATAAGATAAAATAATTTTTTTAATAAATTATACCTCCTTTCCCATTTAATTTTACAAAATGTTTTTGTTATTTTAAAAAGCTGTATTTAGCTTTATTATTTATGCTTAAAAGCATCGCACAAAATGATTTATATAATTTACGATAATGTGTTAGAACCATTAGTGCTCCCTCCTTATTTTATAATTTGGCTATCTAGCAGAACTCTATATAATCTGTTGCCTATAAAATTAAGTAGTTGTTTCTCATCTATTTTTTAAATAGAATGTACCAAAAGAATATTGCCAACAGATATTCTTCCTAAATTGCGAGTTCAAATTGCTGGAGAAGTCATTTTTGTATTTCTTCACCAATGTAAGAGTATGAAAAAGTATCTTGACTTGTCCTATCAGTAGATAATGATAAGTTTATTACTATAATTTGTTGAACTTAACAGTTATATCATCACCAGAATCCAAATTTGCAAAATCTCTTGATGGATTATATTGTGAATATACTACAAAATAAGTCATGTCTTTTTCGTAATAACCTTCTAGTTTTGCGTTTGTACTACCTGAATCATCATTTTCATGAACATTTCTAACATTTAATTCAGCACTTCGTGGGTCAATAACATATAAGTAGTTGTCAAATTCACTAGTAAGTGTAATACTATAATTTCCACTTTCTGGTGGTGTCCATGTTATTACCATCGAATTATATTGTTTCATATAAGAACCTAATGTAAAATTATGCCAAGAATGAATATGATAAATATTTTCGTAACTAATTAAAGAAGGATCATTATCATTTTTAAATCCACAATTTGGTGTAATTGATAATCTTGTTTTAGCTGAATAACTAGAACTATACAAATTAACTTTCAATATATATTTTTTTCCAGATTGTAAGTAGCAATTTATAAATGCATTACGTTCATAACCATCATCATCTGTATCAATTAAAGTTGTTCCATCTGGTTCATATAACCACATTTTAGTATCGGCACTACCAAATGTTTGTATCATTTTATCGCCAGAATGGTCAAAACTCAAATCAAATATCCAACTTGTGCCTTGTGAAATTGCAAGAGTTTTCTCATAATATCTATCATTACTTAATTTTATTGTAGCATTAACAGTAGCATTAACTGGTTTAGTAAATTCATAGTATTGTGAATAATATGGTCCACTTTCTGAGCCTAAAGTCGCATAAGATTGAATTACAACATAATACTTTGAACCACTAGCAATTAAAATCGAATCCCATTCATTTTTCGTTAACGTATAATAGTTTGTGTAAATGTTATCCTTTTTCTGAATAAGCTTCTTATTTGAATCATAGAAATATAAAGAAAATTTATTATTGCCATAATTATATGTATTGCCATTATAATAAATATCTGAACCATTTTTTGTCCAAGAAAAACTTGGACTTGTAGTATAATCTGTAGTAACACTCACTGACAAATTAGAAGCACTGATTTTATGCCCTTCTAACAAAAGCCCTAAGTCAGAACGAGAAAAGTTTAAATCACTCGAATATAATTTACTAATAAAGTCAGAAAAATTTTCTGGATTATTTACTACCATAAATGTCCATAAGTCAGAATCACTAATAGATATTTTATCACATGCTATTGAATTATCTGTATCCCACAATCGATATAAGAAATACATAATCGTTCTTTCACAAGCTTCACCATTAAAAATGTGATTATCTTTTAGGCTATATGTGACTCCATTGAAAGCATCATATCTTGCGTCTCCAACTGTAGGAACTTTTTTCAAATCACTACTAAATGTACTCTGTGCAGAAACAGCAAAGTATGTTGGCCAGGCTTCTTTCCATGCTAGTCCGATACCATTAATTTTTGCATTCTTAATATTTTCATTGGTAGGTGAAGTTAATTTATTTTCTTCAAAATACATCAGTATATCACTTTTTCCACTTTGATGATCACCATAATATTCACGGAAAAAATATTTCTTTTGTAAGTGATGTCCATATTCATGACCAATTACATCCCAAGAACCATGAACTGATGGAAATCCAGGTACTCTTTGATCAGGATAGCCTAAATGAATTGCATTATCGCTATCATTAGTATAATATGCTCCAGGATCTTTCTTTTATTTTTCATTTAAAGTAGGATAAATAATTTTACATTGCTCAATATTTACTCCACCATTTAATGTTCGTGCATATTCAGCATAACTTCTTCCAGCTGTAAATATCTGCATTGCTCTTCCTAAATCATTATCTTGTGCTTCGCTAAATATATAAGTTGTATAATCATATGTACTATTATTAGACATTCCAGAAAGACGATGAGCTTTTTCATAAACTTTTCCATCTTTATTAGTGACTTTAATCATTTCATTTTCTGCATATATGTGAATATCGCACTCATATGCCCAAGCAGTCCAAATACCACTAAAGTTTATATTAAAATATCCTGAAGAATTTGTATAAGTACTTGCATTTCCCCAGCTTCCTGTAAATGTTAGTTTTACCTTTGCACCAACTAATGGGTGAATATTCCCATTGTCATCTTTCCATTTTAAATACCCATAAACTCTTCCACCAGCAATTGCTCTTTGTGGCCCTCCAGGTTTCTCTTCGTTAAATTCTGGTGTTGGGCCTCTATCTTCTGCCTCAATAGTATCGTTATCCATATATTCTTGACCAGGAATATTTCCAACCAATTCCCATGCAGAATATAATGATGTTGACGAAATCGCATATTGGTTATTCTCACCTTTGGATGAATAAAGGAATCCTCTTGCATATTCTCCGTTATAATTAAAATTAATATCTATTTCTCCATCTTCTTCTGGGAGAGTTAATTTAATATAATGATTATTTAATTCAGATGAAATGATTTCTAATCCAATATTTCCTGTATAACTAATAGATGGTTTTCCAACGAAATCATCAATCATTGTACAATAAAACACATTTTGTTCACTGATAACTTCACCACCAAAGTCAAAGGAAATATTGTGAACTGCATTTTCACTATCACAATAGTTATAATTTTGTGCTCGTGTTGGATTTAAAGACATAGTATTGTCTTTATTTAAATATGTAGGCTGATTTGAAACACAACCTAACGCTAGTAATAAAGACATAGTGAATAACTTAAACATTAATATTCTCCTTTCTTATTTCTTCACTTTCTATAAATGTAATTTGGTTTTGTTCATCTATTGTGTAACCTATACCTTGATTGTAATAACTGTATATATAATTTCCTGAATAAACTGTAACTGGTTGACCATCAATAAAAATTTTTATTGGTTCATTTTCAATTGGAGTTATTACAAATTTATAATTAATTACCCCATATTCTTCATAATCTTGTACTAAATCTTTTGCTTCAATATTGTCTATCATAGAATTTTCTTCGAAGCTAAATTCATCGCTCATGAAATATCCTAAAGTGTTTTTTAAAACAAATATTTCTTCAGACTTTTCAAAACG
The DNA here is from genome assembly GCA_947632435.1 of uncultured Bacilli bacterium. Classification (GTDB taxonomy): domain Bacteria; phylum Bacillota_I; class Bacilli_A; order RFN20; family CAG-449; genus CANRPC01. The sequence continues at coordinate 3,535 of CANRPC010000006.1, forward strand.
ATTATGACACGCATCATAATCACTAGGGTATATATATCTTGTTAGTTTGAATTCTAGAACTTGTGAATTGTCTATTTCAAATTTCTGATTTATACTCTCATAGTATTCTTTATCCAAACTACTATACAAAAATCTGCTATTACCATAAAACACTTCAATATCCTGCGTTTTATCTTTTTGTGTTTTGGCTTTTAATCCAGTATAAAATTCAAGCCAAGGATTCGTTTCTATAGAACTATGATCTCCAACTTCTAAACCAACTTCTATAAATTCTTTTTTTGTATTATTACAAGATGTTAGATTAATTGAAAATAAGGATACTAATCCTAAAGTTAATCCATAATTTAATATTTTTTTCTTGTTCATATGTTTTCTCCTTTATTAATAAGACAAAAAACTAAGCAATTTTTGTGCATTAGTTAATAAGAACAATTGCTTAAAAGCATCGCACAAAATGATTTATATAACTTACGATAATGTGTTAGAACCATTAGTGCTCCCCTCCTTATTTTATAATTTGGCTATCTAACAGAACTCTATAGAATCTGTTGCCTACAAAATTAAATAGCTGTTTCTCATCTATTTTTTAAATAGAATGTACCAAAAGAATATTGCCAACAGATATTCTTCCTAAATTACGATCTCCAATTGCAGGTGAAGTCATTTTAATTCTTATGCCTTGTATTTCTTCACCAATGTAAGAGTATGAAAATCTATCTTGTTTTGTTCTATCCGTGGATAATGATATGTCATTAATTAAATCTGTTTGATGATACCAATTTCCACCTCTCATAACCTCTAAATAAGCAGTTGAATTTAAATTTGATAATTTATCTTTTATTTGCCAATATGATAGATTAATATCGAATTTTCGAATGTTACAAGTAAAATGTAATTCAAAAAACGCCTCACCAGCATTTTGACGATAAGGAGACAAATTTACATATTCATTTTCAATATAACCAGTTCTTTTTCTATAAGTTGTAAAATTCAGTGAATTAACTTCAACATCTTTATAACGACTATCATAAAAGTATTGTGGTTCAAAACCATAATCTTCAGGGCAGATTTGCGTAGAAGTATATTGCTGTCCACATGGACAAATATAAATATTTTTGTTTATTGAATAATAATTATCTGAATGAACATGATTTCCATTTATTCCATTAATGTCAATGCATCCAGCAGAGTAGTTATCAAATACTCCACTTTCAAACGTACTCCATGGTGTTGCACCAGTCCATCCCCAACCTGTATGAACCCACACATATTCATCGTTATATGCAAATGCAACAGTTGAATGCTTACTTCCATTAGAAATAACAGGTCTTCCATTTTGTATTCCTTCTTTAATTATTTTAATGGCTCTTTGTGACCAGATATCTCCTAGATTTCCTTCAGAAGTATTTAATGAATAATCTATATTTTGCTTAGATAAATAATTTTTCAAAAGCTTAATTTGATTTTGTGTATTCATTCCATCAACCATTGGATCATCACCAATTTCATCTTTACCTATTTTACATAGATAATCATGAAAATCTTGCTTTTGGTTTGGATGATCGTCTGCACCAGGAGATTGAGTAAAATCTTTGATTGAAAAAATATCATTAGTCATTTGTCTTGAAATTACATCATAATTTTCAGGGATGATGAGATCAGTATAAAATGTATCATAATAACTTAATAGAATCTCCATTGATACAATTGTACATGTTCCAACATGATTCCATGCATGATGGTCATTAAGTTTTTCAAAGTAAAAAGCATTAGGTATTACAACTGCATCATTTGCAATTTCAATTTCTCTATAATATTCACCTGCTTTAGCTTCTAAATTACTATAACAACTAATCATTTTTGTGAAATCAATTTTATTTGAAGTTGAGGAATCAACAAAAGAATCATTATAATATGTTACATATCTAAATCCAAAATTTTCTGTTGAATATACTTTAAAATTATTTTCATACTTTTCGTATGGACTATCATCAGTAAAAGAATATTCCTTTATTTCCATTTCTTTTTTATCATAAATCAAATATCCTTCGTCTAAATTAACTTCTAAATATCGATTTTCACCAGATAAAGTGTATAAATCGCTGATATATTCTATACAATTTAACTCATCACAATTTTGATAAGATATATTATTTTTTTCACAAATAAAAGTTGCGATGTTATTTAAATCAGAAGATCGAGTTTCATAATTTATTCCAGATGCAAAACCAGTAATTGCTGATAAGGCGTTAAGACCAAGTATAATAGCATTTAGCATAAGTTTCCCTCCTATTTAAAGTGCATAAGCACAAGCAAATATAATTGATATAATAATTAAAAATATGTTAAGTATAAAAATAATAGTTGCACTAACAAACAAATAATATTTTGCCTTCATTTGCTTAATAAATCGCCATAGTGCAAATAACAATATATCAATAATACACATAATAAACGTGATTATTGCTATCGGATTTCCATTTTTGGAGCAAGAATAAATAATGCTCCAAGTATAAAATTCTTTTAACGGATGATCCATACCAGTTGGTATTGGATAAACATAATTAAATCCTTTCAGGAATGGAATAAGAGAAGTAATCAAAAACAAAAAGCAAATTATAACACCTGTTATAGAAACAATTATATGAATGAGTTTTATAGATTTTAATGTGTCTAAAGATATTTGCACGTTCTCATCGTTATCTACTAAATCTGACAATTTGACATTAAAATATACTGCTATTTTTTCTGCAACTTCCTTAGTTGGATAAACAAATCCTCTTTCATATTTTGCAATCATCGAACGAGAAACATAAATTGCATCAGCTAATTCGCTTTGAGTAATTTTTTTATCATTTCTGAGTTTTTTTAATTTGTCTGAAAAATTCATAATTACCACCCCGTTTTCTTACTTTACTTATACATTCAAATTAATAAAAAAGTAAAGTTCTTTTTTTGTGAACATTGTTCTTTTTTTATGAACATTCAAAATTACATTCCAATTATATAAATCTCTTTTTTCAATATCATTCTAATTTTATCATATAAATGGACACTTTTTTAGGAAAAGCTATAAATTTTCTTGCAAAATAAATCTCTCAATGACTTATTTTATATTTTTTTAGCAATTTTATTTGCATTGTTTCCACTTCTTTTCTATATTCATCAATTTTTGAGACACTGCTTGCTGTGATATTTTCATTATATTAGCGGTTTCTCTCTGATTCATTTCTTTAAAATAGTAAAGTTTGAAACAAAAGTTCTCTTTATCAGTCAATGAATGAAGAAAAGAATCTAAAATTGATTTTCTTTCTTCTATGGCTATTAATTTTCTTTCAATTTTATCTTTTCGATCAAGAAGAATCATCATTCTATCAGGTTTAACATTCGTGCTTCCGCCAATACGATCATAAACAGGACCAGACACAGTAAAGAAAAGATGATTTACCCACTCTAAATCTTCTTCAAGTTTTTTCTTACGAAATTTATCCTGCTTTACCATTCTTACGAAGTCCATTAAGGAGTTCTTGCATTGACTCGTTCCAGCGTTCCATTCTTTCATCGTATCCCTCCATATGGCTTAAGTTGTTTTCAAAAGCACACCTAAAAAAATCATATATGTTCCAAATCTTATCTTTGTTTTTTCCAACATAGTCCCTAGTATAGCGAAAACACTTCTGTACGAGTTTCCAATCATATGCTTTACAAGCACTATCAAAAAGATCATTGAATCGCTCAATATCAATGTCGTAAATATCTATGATGTGATCACTTATTAAGCATCTTGTGTAATACGAAAGATAACGAGGAAATGCCGTTATATCATATTTATCCTTTTTATCTTCTTTTCCTTTTACTTTAACTTTCCCTTTTACTTTAGGAATTTTTGCTGACATTAACTCGGTTTCTGTTAACATTAATTCGTTTTTTGTTTGCAATAATTCCTCTTGAACGGAATTATTGTCAACATTTATTCCATTGAGTGATTTTTCACTTTTGTTGTCTGAACCATAATTTTTTATTACAGAAGATTCATCATCTGTGGTCAAAATCCAATATGGATGATCCTTTTGCTTTCTTCTTTGTGTTGAAGCTAAGAATTGCTTTTGTATCCCTTTTGAAGTAATTATTTCATTTGAAAGCATACTAGAATCAATTAAATCTAACTTAACAAATAGATCCAGTATTTTTCTTACATAGGAAACATCCTTATCGCTTTCTTTGAACCTGATTTCATAATAAATTGAATATGCAAGTCTATCCAAAGAACCTTCAATATAATAACCATTACTTGAATAAGTCATTGTTAAAAGCATAAGGTATACTAAAGGACCATCTGGTCCAAATTCAACAGATAGTCTTCTTATCTTAGGATCAGCAAAAAACCTAACATCCAAAGGAAAGTAATCAAGCCCATCTTTCAATCTTCTAGGCATGGTATTTTTGCTCCTTTCTGCAAGTGATAAAAATCTGCACAAAATGACAGGAATAAGCATAAATTCTCTTAGACCTGCCACTTTTGTACATATTTAAACCGAAATCACTAACATTATTTCTTATTCGGTTTATTCTTGTTTTCGCTTCTTTGGATAAACTCCTCTAGCATTTCTTTTGATACTCTTTTTGCTTTACCAACAGTGTAATATCTAAGCTCACCTTTATTCATCATATCCATTACTTTTCTTTTGGAAACTCCCCAGAGTTCCGCTAGTTCACTAACGGTATAACAGATCTTCCCATCTGATGTTTGTGCCATCTAATCTTCCTCCTTCCTACCTGCATAATCTTCTAATATTTTTCTTATATGATTAATTCCCTTTTTATAGCAGAATGTTCTTCGATGCGTAACCAGTCCACCACTTTTATCTGTATAAGAATGGTTATCAACTCTAAACCATCCTTTATCTTGATATTCTTGAAATGGAAAATTATCATCAGTAAAAATAAGTTGTGCTCTTAAAATCGCTAGGAGTTCGGCAATACCGACACCCTTCATATTAATCACTGCAGGAACATCATAAAGATCAACAAGCGTTCCAGAATCTAAGGCTCTTTTAACATAGATTTTGACTTCTCTTGTTTCTTCTTGTTGACGTTCTAAAATTGCAAGTTTAACTTTGAGTTCATTGTAATTATCTAAAAACGACACTGCTGATTCAGTATTAGTGGTTATCATCTGAACATCATATTTCCCATATCTTCTAATCTTTGGAAGTATGTCTTCAGTAACCCAGTCCATAAACTGCACTGCCGATTCTTTCCTAGATTGAAAAATTAACTTATATAAGTTCCCTTCTGTGATATAAAGGTAGTTTTGATTTCCACCATTTGATTGCCTAGTAAGTTTAACTACACCATCAGATCTTAGTCTTGATTTTGCATCAGAGACATTTTTAATTTCTAAAATATTACACACATCTTTAAGGCAAAATACTGGACGTCCAAATTCATCGATACTAGTTCTTATTGTGCCAATTGAGTCACGCTCAAAAAGCGATACATTGTTTAGTTGTTCTTTTTCCATAATTGTCCTTTCGTATAGCGATATAAAACCATGATAAAAAAACGCTAATTCTTTTTTAAAATTGCATCTGCAACAATTAGTTCAGTATTATTGGTTTCTCTTTCAATATGATGAGAATAAATCATAGTTGTATTTATTGATTTATGTCTTAAAACCATCTGAACTTCACTTTCTTTTGCTCCATTTTTTAAAGCTAGTGTTGCACAAGTATGCCTTAGACTATGAGCTGTGTACTCCTTACCATCAAGTCCAATCGAACTTAATAAATCTTTGCAAAAATAAGAGATCGTTTTTGGTTCAATTCTTTCTCCACCATTATGATTTCCATGGTTAATGAAAAGTGCATCAGAATCACTTTCTCTTTTCATTAAGTATTCAGTAATTAATCCCATAACAAAGCTAGGTAATTTAATTTGAGCATCTTTTCCTTCATGACCTTTTCCCTGAATTAGTAAAATGGCTTGCTCTCCATCATCAATAATGTCTTCGACATTTGCTCTAGAAACCTCAATAGTTCTTAAACCTGTCATAACTATAAGAGTTATAATTACATAATTTCTAAAATTTACAATTGATTTTTTTGATCTAATTTTTGCTTTATGAAGTAACTTTTTAGTCTGTTCAATTGTCAGAGCTTTTCTTTGAAATGTTGGATTTATTTTTTCACACTGTAATGCCAAAGCAATATTATCATCATAATAATGATGACGTTGACACCACGAATAGAACCTGCGTAGGACCACTATATATTTCTGGATAGTTGCACTTTTCACACGTTTCTTAAGATATTTATTTTTATAATTTACAATGTCAATTTCAGTTGGTTTAGTTATATTATTAGCACGTAAATATCTAGCATATCTATCAAGAATCCCTGCATAAGAAATCTTTGTATTATCCATTTTATCAAGAGTAGCATTAAACTCTTTTATTAGATCTTCCACTGTTCTTTCTTGTGACATCTTTTTTACCACCTTTCTTTATGATTAAGCTCTCGGATTTTTTCTAGATACTTTGCTTCTTCATCAACAATGTAAACCACATCAATGTTAAACACCTGTGCAAGAGCCTTTAGTCTAAGAGCATTCATTAAATGACCTTTTGTACCATTCTCAATTTTTCCATATTCGAATTGAGGGTATCCTAGTCGCTTAGCTACTTCATATTGAGATAAGTTTCTTTCTATCCTCAAATTGAAAAGATAGTCTCTGCTTTTTACGATGTTTCCGTTATTCATCCGTCCCATCGGTATACCTCCCTTCACATTTGACTAAAATTCGTGGAATTGTTTGTCTAATGTATGGAAATTTTACCGCTAATTGTCAAAATAAATAATTTACTCGAAGTAATATCTTTTAATTATTTTGCATTTTGTCAAATTTCAAAGTTGAATAAAAACTATGTTTTTGTTATAATTCAAAACTGAAATGAGGTGAAAAAATGCAAGACGAAGAATTTATAAAATTAGTTTCAAAAAGACTTGTTTACTTAAGAAAAAAACATGATCTAAGTGCCGTTGAAGTTGCAAAAGCAATAGGAAAAAGCGTAGATGCTTATTACAGCTACGAGGCAGGTAGAAGGATGATTTCTGCAGATGCTTTGTATAATTTATCAAATCTATATGACATGTCTATTGATGACATTGTTGATAACGAAGTAACATATAAACGAGAAAAATCAGTCAGTTTTGAAGTTGTAAATTCGGATAGTAAAATACAAATTTCCTCCGAGAATAATGAAATTATTTTTTTTAAATTAGATGATTTCACCTATGAATACTATTTAAAAACAAATACCATTACGCTTGACAGAAAAATCCTTTTAAAGAAAGACGATGTCTTCTTCTCAGGTAAAGTTACATATAACGAAAAAATGAAAGTTTACTCTATTTACAATTACTTAGATGATAGAAATGAAATCTGCACTAAAGCACATTTCTTGAAACATTATCTTACTTATGGAATTTATGCTGGAAGAATTAATAAAAACATAGATATTCCAAATTTCTTATAAAATATTACTTTGAGTTTCTTATTTGTTTTAAAAAAATGGTTTAGACTGACAATGGTTTAGTTATATTGTTCGGTCGTACTAGTTTATCCTATATGCCCTACAAATCTTTGAAGCACCATTCACGTTGGAAAGGTGCTTTTTTCTATGCAAAATAATACTTTAAAAAATGATAATATATCTTTTTCACCTGAATGGGAATATTGCAAACAAGTAATTGATGAACTAAGAGCAAACAAAATCATAACATCAGATGAATGGTATAAATTAATAATTTCATTTAGAAGCATATTTCATCTCCCTATCGCAAAATAGGTATTATTTCAGTTCAAAAATTACTTGATATAAGTGTGCTTTAGAGTGATTTATATGTGCGAAAGGAGGATTAATTTAATGGAGTTAACAACAAAAAAAATAACTATAATTCCCAAGAAAGAACAAATAAAAGTTGATGAAACGACGGGTATTAAAATCAAAAAGAAAGTATGTGCTTATGCTCGTGTTTCTACAAATTTAGAAGACCAAAAGAATAGTTTTAATGCTCAGCTTGAGGAATATTCAAGCAGAATAAAGAGAAATCCTGAATGGGAATTTGTAGGACTATATTCTGATGAAGGAATATCAGGAACATCCATAAAGAAAAGAAAAGGGTTCCAGAAAATGATTGAGGATGCTCTAGAAGGAAAAATCGATATAATTCTAGTAAAATCAATCTCAAGATTCGCTAGAAATACTATCGATTGCCTAAGTGTACTTAGAAAACTTAGAGATAAAGGAATCATTGTCCAGTTTGAAAAAGAGCAAATTAACACACTTGATCCAAAACTTGAGATGATGATTACAATTTTTGCATCAATGGCTCAGGAAGAATCAAAATCGATTAGTGAAAATGTTAAATGGGGCGTTCGAAGTCGAATGAAACGAGGTGCAAGAAAAATTAGTTTTTCTACCATTCTTGGATATGACACAGATACAAATGGCAATGTAGTAATTATCGATGATGAAGCAAAAATTGTAAAAGAAATTTTTACTCTATTCTGCTCTGGATACTCATATAGAGAAATAATTGATTATTTGACTGAGAAAGGTCAAAAAACTGGAACAGGTAAAGATTATTGGAATGTTGGTGATATTCAAAGAATATTATCAAATGAAAAATACTGTGGTGATGTTTTATTGCAAAAAACTGTCGTAGTTGATTTTCTAACTCACAAAGTTATAAAAAACAATGGAATAGAACCACAAGTTTATATCGAGGGACATCATCCACCTATTATCGATAAAGAGATGTTCGATTTTGCTAAAACAATTAGAGAACATAAGTATAAAATGATAGACCACACATCAAGAAAAAATATTAATCCTTTAGCTGGTATTGTATATTGCTCTTGTTGCGGAAGAAAGCTTGATTCGATAACTACTCATCCTGGAAAGTCATATGCAAAAAAAGTTATGACTTGTAAGCACATGAAAAAAGAAGCTGTAGATTTTTTAGAATGTAACCTCCCACCTATAGATTACGAATTATCAAAGGAAGCACTAAGACAAGTTTTGAATAAATACTACACTTCTGCTCCAGTTTACAAAAGATTATTTATGAACACTTTTAAAAAAGCGTTACCTAATTTCAGAGAAATTAAGTTATCTATAAATGATATTAACTCAACTATAATTCAACTCGAATCTAAGCTTAAAGAAATCATCAAAAAACAAGCATTATCTCCATGTAAAGAAAATGAGATAGAATTTCAAACTATAAAACAATTGTTAACTAAAGAAAAAGAAAAATTAGAAAACTTGGAAACTTCTGAAGTTAAAAAAGTAAATGATTTAAGGACATATGATGAAATAGAAAACTTTATCGAAAATGGAATTATACTTCCAAAACAACTTATAGCTCAAGTTATCAAATTTATTATAAGAAACAATGATAATTCATTAACTTTTGTTTTAGGAAACAAGGCCTCTTGTTCCATTTCAAAAGCTCAAATTGATGAATATCTTTCATTAACTCCTGTTGATTCAGGATCGGTTGAAATTGATGGAAAAGTTATGGAGTATAAAGTAATTAATGCAGGAGGTGATACAAATGATTAAAACATTGCATAAACCAGTTGATGGCAGAAAACTAAAAGTTTGTGCTTATGCTAGAGTTTCATCAGATAAAGAACTTCAAGAAACAAGTTTTGATGAGCAAATAACATATTATATTAATTTAATAATGAATAATCCTGAATGGGACTTTGCAGGTATATTCGCAGATAATGGCAAGACAGGTACTAATACAAGTGTAAGAACACAATTTAATCTCATGCTTGATAAAGCAAAATCTAGCCAAATTGATATTATTCTAGTTAAATCAATTTCACGATTCGCAAGAAATGTAATTGACCTTTTAAGCACCATTCAAGAACTAAGATTAAAAGGAATTGAAGTCTTTTTTGAAAGAGAAAACCTTTCTTCTCTCGATTATAAATGCGATGAACTTCTAACTTGTTATGCAAAATTTGCTGAAGAGGAATCAGAATCAATAAGTAAGAATGTTAAATGGGCTGTTGAAAAAGCAAAACGAGATGGAAAATACTTTATCAATACTTGGCAGATGCTAGGATATTCATATAATGAAAACAATGAAATTGTTATTGTTGAAGAAGAAGCAAAATGGATACGAGCAATTTATAACATGTATGTAAATAATCGCTCACTTGTAGAGATTCAACAATTCTTAAAGGAAAACAATGTTAAAAGTCCTTTAGGAAAAGAAATATGGCCTTTTACTACACTTATGCATACTCTAACAAATGAAAAATATGTAGGTGATTGCCTCATGCAAAAAGAATTTATTGAAGATGTCAAGACGCATAAGAAAATTCAAAATACTGGCCAAGAAACGCAAGTACTCATAGAAAATGGGCATCCAGCAATTATAGATAGAGATTTATTTAATAAAGCTCAAGCATTAAGAGAATCAAGACGTAAGCAGTTTAAGGTAAGAACTATATTAGAAGGAACCTACATAAAATCTTCTAATTCTTCTACTTATACTGGATTTGCATACTGTCCTCATTGTGGTAAGAATTATATTCTTAAAACAAATAGAAAAGAAGGTTATATGAGAAAAATGCTCTACTGCGGTTCAAATCGAAATGGACTTCAATGCAGAAAAAGCGAATCATTATTTTGTGACATTTTGGAAGACATTATGGTAAAGCAAATAAATGTTATACTAGCAAATAAATCATATTTTAAAGAATGGTTATTAAATGGCTTCAGAATAAATGAATCAGACATTGATAATACTTCTGAGAAGATTGAATCTTTAAGAAAAAGACTTACTGAACTTGATGATAATGTTGAAATAGACAGGTATGTTAAAGAGGAAATTAACAATCAAATAAATAGTCTCATTACCAAGCAAATCCAAGAGCGAAATAATAAACTTGTAATTGATTATCAATCTCTTATTTCAAAAATTCTTGATTTGATTAAGCAATATAATTCAATAAAAACAATTGATGAAATTCCGTTTAGAGATATTTTCTCAAAAGTGATAGTCATTGATAGAGATCACTTAATATTTGTCATAGGAAGTCCAAATTTAGAAAAAGTTGATGTTAATCAAAAAACATACTTCTCATCAAAAATAATTTACAGAGTGAGAAAAACAAACTTCGAATGTGAATTTGGTATAATCATAAATAAGTAAAAAAATATATAAAAAAAGAGGAACTTGAGTTTGTAAGTTCAAGTTCCTTTTTCTTTGCTCATAAGTTCGCTTCCCGTTTGCTTCTCGTTCGCTTTCCCTATGTCTTTAATTTGAATAATTTATGAGTTCGTACCCTATATTTATCAATGCATTTTTGCCTAGTTTAATACCAATTGACCAGAAACCGCTAGAACTAATCATTTGCTAAAAAGTGTCGTTTCGTGCGTTTTGCTGTTGATATAGTGCATTTTTAGACAAAAATAAAAAGAGTACCAACTGGTATTCTTTTGGTTTTTTTGAATGGCAGGAGTGACAGGAATCGAACCCGCGTTAATGGTTTTGGAGACCACTGTACTACCATTGTACGACACTCCTAATATAAAAATTAAAGGGATTTTAAAACTTTATTTACCAATCCCATATCAACTTTACCAGCAAAATTTGTTTTAAAATGCTTCATGACAACAGGAATTGATCGATCGGAAAGTTTTAAAATTTCACTTTTAATTTCTTCCTCACTTAACATTTTTGGTAAGTAAGCTTGAATAAATGAAATTTGATGTTCTATTGAAGTAACTTTATTTAAATTATTAACGGCCATATAACCTAGTTTTTCTTCATCAAGTTCTTTCAATGTTTTAGAAATTAAATTAATTACATCTACATCAGTAATTTCTTCATTCTTTTCTTTTTTTTCAATTTTTAGCAACATATATTTATTAATGATAACATTGGCAATAGCTTTAACATCTTCATTTTTTGTTTTAAATGCTTCCATTTTTGCTTTTTTTATTTCATCAATAAGCATAATATCACCTCGATTGAATCTTTATTATATTACCATTTTGCATTGCTACATGCAAGAATAATTTTCTTTGATTAATTAATATGTTAATTAATATAAATATAAATTTTCTAATTCCTTTAATTTTGTTTCTATTTCTTTAATATCTTTTTCTAACTTTAATGATTTTTCATAATCCATATAATATTCTTCTAAAAATTGCAAAGATTTTAATTCTTTTAGTTTTATTTCAAGTGCAGTAATTTTTTCTTCGATTTTTAAGCTAGTCTTTTTTTCTTTTGGGCATTCTTTATTTTGAGGTTTTAGATTCTTTGTTATATCATAATCTTTATCAATTAAATTTTTTTCTTTTTCAATTAAATCATGATAACCGCCTTCATTAAAATATACTTTTGATGGTGAAAAATATAATACGTGAGTTGCTATTTCATCGACAAAATAACGATCATGCGATATAAAAATAATTGTTCCTTTATATTCTTTTAAGGCATTTATTAATGCTTGTCTTGTAACCATATCTAAATGATTTGTTGGCTCATCAAGAAGCAATAAATCATAATTTTTAAGTATGATTTTACTAAGCATTAGACGCATTTTTTCTCCACCAGATAATTTATTAATACTTTTTTGATAATCATCATTAACAAAATTAAATTTTCCTAAATGATTTCTTAATGCTTTTTCTCCTAAAGTTGGAAAATTATTAACCATATTTTCTAAAATTGTTTCATCATTAGATGTTAAATGGTGCTGATCAATATATCCAATATTAATTTGTCTTTTAAAAATCATTTCCCCTTTTAAAGGTTTTAATTCTTCGAGAATTAATTTTAAAAAAGTCGTTTTTCCAGATCCATTATTCCCCATTATAGCAATTTTATCTTGTCCAAAAACATCGAATGAAATATTTTCTTCTAATGGAAAATCATAACCAATTGCCACATCTTTAAAGGATAGCATTTCTTTTCCTTTTAAAGATTCACCTTGAAATTTTATATTTAAAGATTTTTTTTCTTGAAATGGTTTTTCAATTTTTTGTATACGTTCAAGCTTTTTTTCTTTATCATGCACACGTGATACAAAACGAGGTTTGTAACGGAAATAAGTAATAAATTTTTGCATCCGTTCTATTTCTTTTTGCTGCTGATTATATTGAGACAATTGTTGTTCATAATTTATCTTTTTTTGTTCGATATAGTTTTCATAATCGCCTTTATAAATAGTTAATTTATGTGATTCAATTTCAAAAATATAATCCGAAAGTGCATCAATAAAATAACGATCATGAGAAACAAAAAGTAAAGCACCTTTATAATTTTTTAAATAAATTTCAAGCCATTCTATCGTAGCTAAATCTAAATGATTTGTTGGTTCATCTAAAATAAGTAAATCAGGTTCTAATAAAAGCAATTTTAAAAAAGCAATTTTAGTTCTTTCGCCACCAGAAAAAGTATTTATCTTACGGTTATAATCATTTTTAGAAAAACCAAATTTAGAAATCATCATTTCAATTTTATAGTGATAATCATAACCATTAAGTGAAGTAAATATTTCTTGTTTTTTACCATATTGTTCACTTAATTTTTTATTTGTTGGATCTAAAGAAAGCTCTGTTGACAATTCAATAAGTTCTTTTTCTTTTATTTGTAAATCGGAAAAAACTAATAATGCTTCTTCAAGTAAAGTATTATTTACATTTTCAATAACTTCTTGAGATAAATAACCAATTTTAATATTTTTACTTAAAGAAATATTGCCATGTGAAATATCTTCTTTTCCTAAAATAATTTTTAATAATGTTGATTTACCACATCCATTGTTACCTATTAAAGCAATGCGATCTTTTTCATTTATATGAAAAGTCACATGTTCAAATAGAATATCCCCTAGAAATTCTTTTTTAACATCCTGTAAAGATACAAGTTGCATAATTACACCTTTAATTTCTAATTGTAGATTTGAAATTTAAAATAAATAATTCAAATCCATAATATGGATCTATTTGACCAGATTTAATTTTATAATCTAATTTATATAATTCATTATTAACAAGCATTGCTTTTTCTAAAGGCAATAAACTTAAATTTTGCAAAGCTAGTTGCACCCTATAAGGATGAATTGCCATAATTTTTGCAATAGAGTCCTTATTTTCATTATTTTTTTGTAAAATACCTACACGTGTAATTATACGAAATTGTGATGCCATCAAAGCTATAAGTCGAACTGGTTCTTCTTTAAAAACTCTTAAATCATAATATACTTTCAAAGCCTTTTCAATATTGCCTTTTATCAAATTTTCTGCGATTAAAAATGCATTATCCTCTAATTTTAATGAACAAAGAGCAACAACATCATCAATAGATATATTTTTCGAAAATAAACATAATTTATTAGCATCCATTGTAAATTTAGCTAAATCGCCATTTGCTCTAAAAAGCAATTCTTTTAAAGCATCTGGAGTAATTTTTACTTCATTTTTTTCAAAATATTGATGAGCAACAGAAGCTAATTTATCACCAGTTAAATTCTCAACTTCTATAATTTTTGCATGCTTTTTTAATAATTTATAAATTTCAGACTTCAAAGATAAATTACTACCTTCAAGAAAAAAAACTAAATCTGAATAAAAAGAAGGTTCACTAATATACTTTTTTAAAATTTCGTAATTTTGTATTTTTTCAATTTCATTTCTTTCTTTTGACGTAGTTAAAAAATATGGATCTGTTACTACGATCATTTTTTTTGAAGAAAATAAAGCAGGTTTACTTGCTTCCGAAACAATATCTTGTACAGAAACATTTTTTGCAGATAAAACAACATATGAAAATTCATCAGCATCTAAACCAACACTTGTTTCTTTTAATTTTTTTAATTGTTTTTTTAATGTTGGATATTGTTCTCCATAAAGCAAATAAATCATTTTTTATCACCAAATTAATTATAAACTATTTGATATTTCACTTCAAAGAAATAAAAAAACAAAGCACAAAATCTAAAATTATTTTCGTGATAAAAAATTGTTCCCTCTTCATCGGTACGATGATATTTAATATTTAATTTTTTTAAATTATTAATAACAACTGCGCTTGGATGATTATAAGAATTATTTTTTCCTACAGAAATAACAGCTTCTTTTGGATTAACAGCTTTTAAAAATTTAAAAGATGAAGATGTATTACTTCCATGATGTGCAATTTTTATAATATCCGCGGAAACATCATATTTATTTAAAATCATATTTTCTATTTTTTGTGATATATCTCCACAGAAAAGATATGTACGCGAATAAAATTTTAACTTTATTAATGATGAATCATCATTATCCAAACTTCCATCACCAAAAGAATTTAAATTATAAAATGTTAAATTATCAATTTTATATTTATAAAAATCACTTCCAAAATGATAACTATCAATTTGAAAATTATTAATTAAATTTTCTAAAGCTCCTGAATGATCATAATCATCATGGCTTAAAAAAATATGATCAATTTTTTTAATATTCATCTTCTTGAAAAAAGGAATGAGAACTACATTAGCAATGTCTTTTTTTAAATTTCCACCTGTATCTATTAAAATATTTTTATTTCTGTCATGAATAAGAGTACAATCTCCTTGACCAACATTTATAAACGCTACAAATGATGTAGAAAAATTTATTTTTGTAGAAAATAAAAAAAGAGTTAAAGAAAAGCACAAAACATATTTAACTGCACGCTTTTTATTATTTCTTTCTAAAGTGATAACAATCAAAATAAAAAATATAATTGCTAAAATAGTACAAAAAATAGTATTAAAATAAAAATCTAAAGTAATATTATACATTTTAATAATTTTAAAAAACATTTCATAAAAATTTTTAAATAAAGATAAAATGCATTCTAAATTAGGCAAAAACATTAATATATAAATAATTAAAAAAAATAAAGTAAAAATTTCTTTAAAAACATAGAGCAAAAGAAATGATAAAATATTTACGTTATGAAAAAAATAAATTTGTAATGGTATAAAAATAAGTTCCATAAGAAAAGCATTAATAATATTTTTAAATTTAAAACTAAAAATATTAACCGCAGCTTTTAAATAAGGAATAAATAAAGGAATCAAAAAAGAAAAATAAAACGTAGCGTTTTGCAAAAATAAAGGATTATGGAAAAGATTAATTAATAATAAAGCATTGATAATTTGGCTTTTTTTAATATTAATATTATGGTTTTTAACTAAAATTAAAACATATGCTTTTAATATACCAATTTTAAATGATGAAAAAATAATAATAGGAAATAATAATATTTCCCTAATTATCATAGCCTTTTTTTCTTTTAAAAATTTTTCTAATATACGTTTAAAAATAGTATCTAATCCATAAAGAATAATTCCACTGCTAGAAATGATAAATGTTATTCCTAATGAATTATTATAATCAATATTTTCATTAAAAATGTGCTCTGCAATGAAAGTTTTATTTTCTATAGAAAAATTGTTTAATATTTGTTCTTTCAAATAATTAGAGCGAATAAATGTTCTAGAAATCGATGAAATTGAAAAAACATATAAAGAAAAATTAATGTTTTTCTTATTTAGATATTGTTGAAAATTAAATTCACTTTCTAAACTGATAAATTCTAATTTTCTTCTATATCCATTAATTTTTAAAATATCACCAACTTCATGTAAATGGCTTTTTTCATAAATATAATAATTTACTAAATCACTACTAAAAATATAATAGTTTTCTTTAACCATTGTTACTATACCAATATATTCGCCTTTTTCTTTATGATTATCGTAATTTGTGATATTGATAAAAGTAAAAAAAAGGCAGAAAGAGAAAATAAATATTTTAAGATTAAATTGGCAAAATTTAGGAATTAAGAATAATGAAAAAAAAGCTAACCACCCTAATAAAGGGTTGATTAGCCAAAAAGAAAAAGCGATGTATACAAAAATAAAATATTTCATCTAAGACGAATATAATCGCGCACTTTTTGATATGTTGCATCGCCAATTCCTGAAACATTCTTAATATCTTCTAAAGCAAGAAATGGGCCATTTTCTTCACGATATGCGACAATTTTTTCTCCAAGTGTTAAAGAAATACCATCTAGTGTTGATAATTGAGCCGCGCTTGCAGTATTAATATTTATTTTTTCAACAGCAGCTTCAATTTCACATTCTGTTGCATATGAAGATTTAGGTGGAATGTAAACGTTGGTTCTATTTTCTAAAGTGGTTTCAATCATAATTGCATTTTGATCAGCACTTTCTAAAAAACCACCAGCTTTTTCAACTAAATCACCAATAGTCTGTGTTTTTGCCATAGAATAGGATCCTGGATGAACTATTTGTCCATCTATTATTACCCGAATTTGATTTTCTTCCTCTACGGAAACAATGTCATCACCGTTTTGTTGATTCTTCACATTAGGATCAATTTTTGTGAATGTAAAAATAAGAGCAACAACTGCAACAGCTACAATAGCAATAATTTTAAACATAATTTTCTCCTTTCAATAATACAATTACTGAAATAATGAATTTTAAAGAAAAATTTGTTTAATAATTATGAAAAAAGTATAAAAAAACTATGAATTTATTCGTTTCATCAAATAAATCATAGTTTGTATATTTAATTAATTTTAACTATTTTAACAGTGTAAGGTTCGTTAACTTTAACAACAACCTCATCACCGACTTTGTGATTTAATACAGCTTGAGCTAAAAGACATTCATTTGATATTTTACCATTTATAGGGTCAGCTTCAGCTGTACCAACAATTGTATATTTATCGGTAACATTTTCATCAAGAGATAGAAGTTCAACAGTAGAACCAACTGTCACTATATTTTTACTTTTAGCGTCGACTTTAATAATTTCGGCATGATTTATCGCGTATTGTAATTCTTTAATTCTTGCCTCAATTTCTCCTTGTTTAGCTCTTGCAGCATCATAATCTGCATTTTCAGATTTATCACCAAGTGCAGCAGCTTCACCAATTTCTTTAGTTACTTGAGGTCTAGCAACTGTCAAAAGATAATCTAATTCTTCTTGATATTTATCAAAACCTTCTTGAGTAAGTAATACTTTGTTTTGTTCCATATTATTAATCTCCTTTTTTAATCTTTTTAATTATAACATATATAGTTTATATTGCTAAGAATTTTTTTTGAAATGTTCTTCTTCATAAGCTTTGATAACTTCTTCTAATTCATCATATTCATCATCATCTTCTACATCAGAAATTGTTCCATCTTTTTCAATAATTCCCGCAATTAATTCTTCAGGCATCATTTCATCATAAAAGAATACATATTCTTTATCACGTGTATTACTTTTCCATGTGAAATAAATTTTTAATTCTGTTCTATTACCTTTATCATCTACAAAAACAACTTTATCATTATCAACGTGCATTATTATCTCCCCATCAAATATGTTTCTAAAATAACTTGAGCAGCCATTTTATCAATTATTTTTTTTCTTTTTTTTCGTGACATATCAGCATCATCTATCAACATCCTTTGAGCTTGTTTAGTAGTCCAGCGTTCATCTATTAATGTAACTTTAATATTTTTTATATTTTTTAAAAGCATTTCTTTAAATTCTTTGCACATTAACGAATGTTCAGATTCATCGCCAGACATATGTAATGGTAAACCTAAGGCTATTTCATGAATATTTTCTTTTTCAACATAATACTTGACTCTATTTAAAGCTAAATCAAACTGCTTTGTCGGAAAATGAAATGTTTCAATTCCATTTGCAACTATTCCAAGCAAATCAGACATTGCAATTCCTAATGTTTTTTCTCCTAAATCTAATCCTAAAACTTTTCCTACCATGTCTTTAATTCCTTTTTAATTTCTTCAAGTGCTTTGTCTAAATTAGAAACATCTTTTCCTCCACCTTGAGCGATATCTTTTCTACCTCCACCGCTACCTTGAGTTAATGAAGCGATTTTTTTAATTAAATTACCTGCTTGGAATTTAGATTGGGCTAGTTCTGATACAGAACAAATATATGAAATTTTATTATCATTAACTAAAGCAAGTAATACTACAGAAGGATTATATAATACTTTTAATGAATCAAATAAAGTTGAAAAAATATTTTTATCCATATTATCAATTCTTGTTACTAAAACCTTTAATGAATTATAATCTAAAAAAGAATTTTTTAATGACTTAGCCTTTAAACTTGCAAGTTCATTTGTTAAAGTTATAACTTTTTGTTTTAAATTATCATTATCTTCATTTATAAATTGAATTTTTTTGATAATATCATTTACGTTATTAACTTTAACTAATTCTGCTGCTTTATTTAAAATATTTTCCTTAGCTTTTAAAAATTGATAAGCAGAATAAGATGTTTTAGCTTCAATTCTTCTAATTCCAGAAGCAATTGAACTTTCATAAACTATTGCAAAAACTCCAAGTTCAATGGTATTTGCAACATGACAACCTGCACAAAATTCTTTTGAAACATCAGCAAAACTTACAACACGAACAAAATCACCATATTTTTCATTAAATAAAGACATTGCATTTAATTTTTTAGCTTCCTCTATTGGCATAATTTTAATAGAAGATGGAATTTCCATAGCAATATATGTATTAACTTCTTTTTCAATAGCTTTTAATTGGTCTGGAGTAATTTTTGTTTCATAATTAAAATCAAAACGTAAATAATCTTCACCTACAAAACTACCTTCTTGATGCACTTCATTTCCTAAAACAACTTGTAATGCTTTTTGTAATAAATGAGCACCTGAATGATTTTTTTGTATAGCTCTTCTTCGTTTTTGATCAATTTTTAAATTTACTACATCTTTTATTTTTAAAGATCCAAATTTTACTTTTATAAAATGTAAATGTTGTTTATTTGGTGCTTTTATAACATTAAAAACTTCACATTCAAAATTGTCATTTTGCATTATGCCTATATCATTTATTTGTCCACCTGAAGTTGCATAAAAATTTGTGTTTTCTAAAATAACTTCGCCTTCATCATCTATTTCATTTACTTTTATACCATTTTTGAATAATCCAATAACTTTGCTTGAAATATCTTGTGGATCATAAATAAATTCTGATAAAGTTTTAAATTCCAT
Source organism: uncultured Bacilli bacterium (assembly GCA_947632435.1). GTDB lineage: Bacteria > Bacillota_I > Bacilli_A > RFN20 > CAG-449 > CANRPC01. Next base: position 23,691 of record CANRPC010000006.1, read on the forward strand.
TAAATCAATAGCTTGAGAAGACATAGATTGAAGATCACTTCTAGATGCACGAGCTCTTTCTTTTTGTAAAGTCATCTCATTTTCAAAGCCTTTTGTATCAACACTAAAACCTTTTTCTAGAAGAATTTCTTGTGTTAATTCTAATGGAAAACCATATGTATCATATAATTTAAATGCGTCTTTACCTAATAATATTTTATTTTCCATCTTTTCAACAATTTTGTCTAAAATTTGCTCGCCACTTACTAATGTTTTAGCAAATTTTTCTTCTTCGTTTTTAATCATTTTCATGATTTTATTAACTTTATCTTGTAAATAAGGATAATAGTCTTTCATATTATTTGCCACTAGAGGAACTAGTGTATATAAAAATGGTTCATTAATATTTAATTTTCTTAAATATCTAACTGCACGTCTTAAAATTCTTCTTAAAACATAGCCTCTACCTTCATTTGAAAACATTGCACCATCAGCAATAGCAAACACACATGTTCTAATATGGTCTGCAATAACTTTATATGCCATTTTATTTTGACCAACATATTTCAATTTTGTATGCTTTTCAACTTCTTTTATATATGGAAAAAATAAATCTGTTTCAAAATTTGTTTCCGTTTCTTGGAAAATACAAGCAAGTCTTTCTAATCCTGCACCAGTATCAATATTTTTTCTTGGTAGTTCATTATATTCTTCTCTTTTTTTACCACTTTCAGCATTATATTGTGAAAAAACAATATTCCATATTTCGATGTAACGATCATTATCCATATCCTCAAACATCATTTTTGGTCCTAAATGCAAAGGATCATATTTTTCTCCGCGATCAAAAAAGATTTCAGTATTTGGGCCACATGGTCCTTCACCTATTTCCCAAAAGTTATGTTCTAAAGGAACAAGATGAGTTTCATCAATTCCTAATTTTATCCATAGTGATTTTGTAGCTAAATCACTAGGATGATAGGTAATATAAAGCTTTTCTTTAGGAATGGCAAAATACGCTTCACTTGTTAATAATTCATATCCCCAAGTTATTGCTTCCTCACGGAAATAATCACCAATAGAAAAATTACCTAGCATTTCAAAAAATGTATGATGACGTGCTGTTTTACCAACGTTATCTATATCATTTGTTCGAATTGATTTTTGGGCATTGGTAATGCGTGTATGTGTAGCGATTTCACTACCATCAAAATATTTTTTTAATGCTGCAACTCCTGAATTAATCCATAATAAAGTTGGATCATTATGAGGAATTAATGAAGCTCCTGGTTCAATATAATGTCCTTTTGATTTAAAAAAATCAAGCCAAATTCTACGAATTTCATTCCCTGTTAAATATTTCATTTTTTTCTCCCAATAAAAAATCAAATTCAGGAACGAATTATCGCGGTACCATCCTGATTCACTTAAGTGCACTTAATTTATTTAATTTTAACGCAATTAACGAATAGTTTCCTATTAGTCTCAAAAGTGGCTCAATTATTGGGAATGGAATTATCTCACCAAACTAATTCTCTCTTAACATTACCAAAAATTTTTTTCTTTTTCATTGACTTATTAATTATATTAATAATTAATTTTTTATTCAAGTTATCTTATCTTATTTAGAAAATAAAATCTAATTTATTTTTTTCATCACCTTTTAAAGTGTAATATGGTATTTTAGAATAGCAGCTTGTATATCCCCTTTTACTAAGTAAATATTTTATTGCCATCGAACGAGGATATAAATTAATACATTCATCAATGAATTTTAAATAATTTATTAAAACAGGATTTACAAAACCAAAAGAACTTTCATAAAAATATTGTGTAATTTCTTTTTGAAAAACAACGTAAAAATCATTTACTATACCATTTAAATTTTTTTTGATTGGATAATCAATATATTTAGTTAATGAGGTACTTAAAAATATTTTATCTAATGAAGAAATTTTCTTTAAAAAATAAGTATCTTTTGTATTGTCATAAATACCATAAAAATTGTTTTTTGTACGCATTATATTAACAATAGTTTTATAACTTATTTTACAATTTTCAAAACTATCATCAAGGTATAAAATAACTTTAGAGTTTAAGCATTTAAAAATCTTAAAAACATATCTTTCAAACCCTTTAGAACTTAATTTAGGATCTTTCACTAAAGAAAGTAATACATAATCAGGCTTCATATAATTTATCGCATTTATTTCTTCTTCAATCATTAATTTATTATTCACATAGATTAAAGGTATGGATGTAATATTTTTGATTTTCGAAAAAATTTCTATTTTTTCTTTCAAAGAAAAAGTTTCACCTTCGTTTTCTTTAGAAAAAAGCATAACTCCTTTAACTGTTTCATCAAATTCAATTATCTTTTGCATTTGATGATAATCAACATGCATTTCTTTATTTAATAAAAGAGGAAGATTAATAATTAAATCCATGACATTCACCTATTTAAGATATGAAATAATAATTAAAAAGTTCTATTTTTTTTATAAAAAAAAGTGATCTTGCGATCACTACAATATCATATTAATATGATTTTCTACGTGCCATCTCAGACTTCATTTTTCTTTTTAGTCCAGGTTTTACATAGAATTCGCGTTTACGAGCCTCAGTTAGAGTACCAGCTTTGTTAACTTGCTTTTTGAATCTGCGTAATGCTTCATCTAAAGTTTCATTCTCGCGAACGATGGTTTTTGGCATTAAATTCACCCCTTCTGAGCTAAGTCACTCAACATTTGCTATTATAATTATAAAATTCTTTAAAATCAACAAATTTTTTTAAGATTGTTAACTTATTTAGTTATATTTTGACAATTTGTCGCATATAAATATTTTTTTTTAAAAATAATTTTAAAATTAATAAGTAAATATAAAATTATTGTCTTTAATTATTCTTTACTATTTTTTTAAAAATTTTTTTATTATAATATTTTCGAGGGTAAAAAAATGAATTATATTCCATTAAATGTCGAAACATATTATTCATTTTTATCAAGCGCAATTAGTATAGATAAATATGTTAAAGAAGCAAAAAAATTATCTTTAAATATGCTTGGAATTTGCGACAATAATCCGTATGCATTTGGCGAATTTGCCAAAGAATGTTTAAAAAACAATATTAAGCCAATATTTGGTTCAAAATTTAATTATCAATTTGAACATAAAAATTATGAAATATGTGTTTTTATAAAAAATGAAAATGGATATAATACATTTTGCAAAATTTATAAAGAAATAACAAATAATTGCTATTTAGGAAATTTTGATACAACTGATGGTTTAATTTTTGTTATTGATGCATCATATATAAATCAAACAAAATTTATTGAATATCTACTTTCAAAAACAAAAAATTTATTGATAGGTTTAGGTTGTTATTGTAAAGAAGATATATTAAAAAATGAAAATTATCTTCTTAAAGCACAAAAATTAAATTTAAAAACAATACCATTTCCTAAAATAAAAGCTATTAAAAAAAATGAAGGTTTGACATTAAAAATTTTAGAAGCAATAAAATTGGATAAAACTTTAGATTATCAAGATGAATGCACAACACCTTATTTTTTATTATCAAGTAATAGTATTAAAAAAATATATAAAGAAGAAAGTATAAATAGCTTTGAAATATTTAATGATATTGATTTTAATTTACTTAAAAAACGTGGAAGTTTACCTATATTTAATATTGAAAATAAAAGAAATTATATATTTAATCTGGCATATGAAAATTTAAAGAAAAAAAATTTAGATAATGAAAAATATAAAAAAAGACTTGAATACGAAATTGATATTATTGATAAAATGGGATATATTGACTATTTTTTATGTGTTAATTACTATGTAAAAAAAGCAAAAATGCAAAAAATAGTTGTTGGTCCAGGAAGAGGATCTGCCGCGGGAAGTTTATTAGCATTTGCCTTAGACATAACAATGATTGATCCCTTAAAATACAATTTGATATTCGAACGATTCTTAAATCCAGAAAGAATTACTATGCCTGATATTGATGTTGATTTTGCAGATTATCAACGCGATTTAGTAATTAAAATTATAATTGATAAATTCCATGAATCAAAAGTTAAATCAATTATAACATTTCAAAGAATCATGGCAAAACAAGCTGTAAAAGATATTGGAAAAGTTTTTAATTACAACTCTACTGATATAAATTTAATATGTAAATCATTAAATAATTTTGATAATTTTTCAGAAGCAAAAGAAAAATCAAAAGATTTTAATAAACTGTTAAATGAGTCTCATTATCGACAAATAATTAATTTAGCGGAAAAAATAGAAACATTTCCTCGGCAAAAAGGTCTTCATGCTGCAGGAATTATTATAAATAATATTCCTTTAAATGAAGTACTTCCAATTGTCAATGAAAATAACGCTCCTGTACCTCTTGAAAAAGATTATTTAGAGGAATTAGGATTTTTAAAAATGGATATTCTTTCTTTAAAAAATTTATCAATTATTGAAGATATTGTGAATATTATAAAAAAAACTAATCCTAATTTCATTTTGGAAAATATTCCTTTAGATGATTCAAAAACCTTTAATATCTTGAATAAAGGGCTTACAAAAGCAATTTTTCAATTAGAAAAAGATGGTATAACAAATGCATTAAAACAAATTCACATCGATTCTTTTAATGATATAGTTTGTGTAAATGCATTGTATCGACCAGGGCCTATGGAAAATATTCCTCTATATGCAAAAAGAAAAGCAAAAATTATTGAAACAAGTTATATAAGTCCTATATTAGAACCAATTTTAAAAGAAACATATGGTATAATTGTATATCAAGAGCAAGTTATGGAAATTGCAAGAGCGGTTGCAAACTTCTCATTTGCTAAAGCTGATATATTAAGAAGAGCAATTTCCAAAAAAGATGAGAAAAAATTATCATCTTTAAAAAATGAATTTATAGCTGGAGCTTGTAAAAATAATTTAACCTTGCAAGATGCCGAAAAATTATATGATTATATACTAAAATTTGGTGATTATGGATTTAACAAATCTCATAGTGTCGCGTATTCATTATTATCGTATCAAATGGCTTATTTAAAAGCTAATTATCCTAAGGAGTTCTTCGCGGCAATATTAAATAATTCAAAAAGTTCAGAGACACGTTATTTAAATATTTTAAATGAATTAGAATATTTTAATATAAAATTATTACCTCCATCTGTTAATAAATCAGATTATTTTTATAAAATTGAAGAAAATGGATTGCGACTACCTTTAAGTGAAATAAAAGAAATTAATGCTACAATTGAAAAAAATATTCTAGATGAAAGAATTAATGGAAAATACACAGATTTTGTAGATTTCATTAGACGAATTTATAATTTTCATTTTGGAGAAAAACAAATTCTTAACATCATTAATGCTGGAGCATTAGATGAATTTAACTTAACTCGAAATACTTTAAAAAAAGGATTGTCTGGCTGTTTACTTTACGCTCAAAATTTTCCAAATATCAGCGAATTTACCGCAGATGAATTATTAGAATTAAAACCTATATTAAAAAATTATGATGATAATATTGAAGAAAATAATGCTTTAGAATTTGATGTTTTATCAATCTTATTATCTGGTGATTTATTTGTAAAATATAAAGATTACATTAATAAAAACAACATAAAAACTATTAGTTATGCATTAGAAAATAAAAATCAACTAGTAAAAATAATTGCAAAAGTAATAAATGTTCATGAAATAAACACCAAGAAAAACGAAAAAATGGGACTAATTTATTGTTTTGATAATTATAATCAACTTAAAATAGCTATATTTCCAAAAATTTATTTAACTATACCTAAAATAGAAAAAAATGATAATATCATTATTATAGGAACTTTAAAAGATGATGAAAAAGGAACAAGCTTTATAGCGAACAATATTATAAAATTGGAGGATTCACATGAATAAAATAATAATTATAGATGGCAATTCATTATTATTTCGTGCATATTTTGCAACATCGTTTACTGGCAATATAATGAAAACAAAAAATGGTATTCCCACAAATGCAATTTATGCATTTTCAAATATGCTTAATAAAATTATTTCTTCATTAAAAAGTGGAGAAAAAATATTTGTATCTTTTGACACTGGTAAAAAAACGTTTAGACATCAAATTTTAGAATCATACAAAGCTCAAAGAAAACCAATAGATGAAGAATTGAAAATTCAAATTCCAATTGCTCGTGAATTATTAAAAGCAATGAATATTTTTTATTACGAACTTGAAGGATATGAAGGAGATGACATTGCTGGATCGGTTGCAAAATTAGCATCTTCAAAATCTTACAAAGTAGAAATTTACACTAGTGATAAAGATTTTTTGCAATTAATAGATGAAAATATCCAAATTAATATGATTCGTAAAGGATTAAACGAAATTGAAACTTATGATGCCAAAAAACTTTATGAAAATATGGAATTGACACCTAGTCAAATTACTGATTATAAAGGGTTAACAGGTGATGTAAGCGATAATTTAAAAGGTATTGCTGGCATTGGTGAAAAAACGGCAATTAAACTTTTAAAGCAATATGGTTCTTTGGAAAATATTATTGATCATATGCAAAATGAAAAATCTAAATTAGCGGAAAAAATAATTAACGATAAAGATATGGGACTTCTATGCAAGCAACTTGCAACAATAAAAACAGATTTAAAGTTTCCTTTTACTTTGGATGATTTAGAATATCTAGGATATGATTTTAATGAATTATCTTCATTTTTAACAAAATATGAATTCTTTTCACTTTTAAAAAAGCTTAAAGTGTCTGATAAAAGAATTACTAAAGATCGAAACGAACAAAATATTCGTAAAAATTATTGTCGAAAATTTGAAGATTTACCAGCTATACCTACTTCTTTTATTTTAGACTTAGAAGGTAATAATTATAAATCATATAAAATTAAGGGCTTTATTTTTTATTTAAAGAATGAATTTTATTATTTACCATATGATAGATATCAAAAAGATAATGAGTTAATTAATTATTTAAAAGATGAAAATAAAAAGAAAAATCTTTACGATTCAAAAGCCGTAATTATAGCTTTATTAAAAGAAAATATTATTATAAAAGGCATAGATTTTGATTTATTGCTTGCAACTTATTTATTAAATTCCTCTTTAAATAATAATCCAAGTGCAATATTTGGTTACTATGATATAAACATTTTAGAAAAAAGCAACGAATTAAGTCTTTTTGATGAAGATGAAACTCTATTCAATATGGCTTTACATTTAGAAAAAGTTAAAGAAAAATGCTTAAATGAATTAAAAAATATCAATTGTCTAAATCTTCTTTATGACATAGAAATACCTCTTGCAAATGTTCTTGCAAGTATGGAATTTGAAGGCTTTCCTTTAAATAAAGAAGTATTATTGGACATAAATAAAAAATATCAAGCAAAATTAGATGAAATAAGTGAACAAATATATGAACTAGCCGCGGATAAAACAATTAATATTCTTTCACCAAAACAAGTTGCCGATTTGTTATTTGTAAAATTAAATTTACCATCAAATAAAAAAAATTCTACATCTATCGAAGTCTTAAATTCTATCTCTCATTTGCATCCAATAGTTCCTTTAATTATTGAGCATCGAAAATATTCAAAAATTATTTCTACATACTCTTCAGGATTATTAGATTATATTCTTGATGATAATAAAATTCATGCCTCATTTAATCAAGCATTGACATCTACTGGAAGATTATCTTCATCAGAACCAAATTTACAAAATATTTCAATTCGTAATGAAGAAGGAAAAGAAGTGCGAAAAGCATTCTTTTACAATGAAAATAACATTTACTTGTTATCGTTAGATTACTCACAAATCGAATTAAGAATTCTAGCTTCGCTAAGTAAATGTCAAACATTGATTGATGCATTTAATAATGGGGAAGATATACATGAAGAAACAGCTAGAAAAATATTTAACATTCCTAAAGAAAATGATGTTCCTGACTCTTTAAGAAGAAAAGCAAAAACCATTAATTTTGGAATAGTTTATGGTATATCAGACTGGGGTTTAGCGGAACAATTAGAAATATCAATCCAAGAAGCAAAGGAAATTATCAAAAGATTTAACAATCATTACCCAGAAATAAAAGAATATTTTGATAAAATTGTTTCCGATGCCAAAGAAAATGGATATGTAGAAACTTTATTTCATCGTAGAAGATATATTCAAGAACTATCATCATCAAATAACTATAAAACCCGAGAATTTGGAAAACGTGCAGCGATGAACGCACCAATACAAGGTACCGCGGCCGATTTAATAAAAATTGCGATGATTAAAACATATAATGCTTTAAACGAAAAAAATTTAAAAAGCAAATTAGTTTTACAAATACATGATGAATTAATCTTAAAAGTATATGAAGATGAAAAGGATATTGTTTTTAATTTAGTAAAAGATACAATGGAAAATGCATATCAATTTGCATGTAAATTAGAAGTAGATGGATCAATTGCAAAAACGTGGTTTGATGCTAAATAAATGGAGTGAAATATATGCCTGAATTACCTGAAGTAGAAACTGTAAGAAAATATCTTTCAATCGGAATTAAAGGGAAAAAGATTGAAAAGGTAAATATTATTGACAAAAGAATAACAAGTTTATCAAAACTTGATTTAAAATTATTAAATGGTCAAAAAATAATTGATATTGATAGAAAAGGTAAATATTTAATTTTTATTTTTGAAGATTATATAATGCTATCACATTTACGTATGGAAGGAAAGTATTATTTATATCATGAAAATGAAGAAAATAGTAAATATGCTAGAGTTATTTTTAATCTCAATGAAAATTTGAAATTAATTTACGATGATGTTCGTCGTTTTGGAAAAATGCAACTTTTCAAAAAAGAAAATTTTGATATTCATATTGCTTTACCAAATCTTGGAAATGAACCATTTGATTATGATAAGGAAACTTTTTTTAAAATTATCCATAAACAAAAAAAAGAAATTAAAACTTTATTACTAGATCAATCTATAATCGCAGGAATAGGAAATATCTATGCTGATGAAATTCTTTTTAAAGCAAAAATATCTCCATTTAAATGTGGTTTTGAATTATCAAAACAAGATACAGATAATATATTATTTTACGCGATAGAAACTCTTAATGAAGCAATATTACTAGGTGGTTCAACAATTAGAAGTTATCATCCTTCTAGAGATATAAATGGTCGTTTTCAACAGCAACTTTTAGCATATGGACGAGAAAAAAAGCCTTGTCTTATTTGTAATCATAAAATGATTAAACGTTTTTTACATGGTCGAAGTCTAACATATTGCCCTAATTGCCAACATGTAGGAAAAGTTGTAGCAATATATGGTAAAATTGCTTCTGGTAAATCTTCTATCTTAAAAATGTTTCAAAATGATAATTATCCATGCTTTTCAAGCGATGATGAAGTTGATAAATTATATAAAAACGATATTAATTTTACATTAAAATGTGTTAACTTGTTTCACGAAGAATGCTTAAATAGTAACAATAAAGTTTCTAAAGAATATGTAAAACAAGTAATTATACAAGATTCTCAAAAGAAGAAAGAATTAGAAGGAATAATTCATCCAATAATTCAAAAAAAGGCTATTGACTTTATAAAAAAGAATATCGATAAAGAACTTATTATTTTAGAAATACCTTTATTATTTGAAGCAAAAATGGAATCAATCGCAGATTATATTGTTGGCGTTGATGTTTCTGACTATATGCAAATTCAAAATTTAAAAACAAGAAATTCAATTTCCATAACAAATGATCTTATTTTAAATAAAAATAATTCATTCAACAAAAATATTGCTAAATGTGATTTTGTAATTGAAAATAATTCTACATTAGAGGATTTAAAAAAGAAATATGAAGAATTAAAGAATTTTTTAATTAATGTTTAATATCCTAAAATGACATATAAAAGAATTTCGATAGTCTCATCTTTTTGATTTAACGTTTTATGATAATCATGGCAAATAGTAAATGAAAATATTGCACCATTTTCTGCATGATCTTCTTGATATTTTAGATAAATATCATTTTCTTTTAAAATTTCTTTTAACTCATTAGTAATGCCTAAATCTTTTCTTATTTTTGATTTAACAAACTCAATATTTTCTAGTAAGGTGTTATAACAATAGTAATAATTTCCTAAATCATATATAAATACTAACATAAATAAAATAAATACTAACTTAGTAAAATAGTAGATTTTTTTCATGCATAAAACCTCAAAAAAATAAATAACAAAATTGGTAAAGCAAAATATATTAAAGAAGTGTTTTTTCGATAGTAATTTAGTAAATAATTATTATTTTTTAATGAATCATTTTCTTCTTTAATAAGTTCATTTTTTATTAATATTTGAGATATTTCTTTATCAAAAGTATTTTTTATTTTAAAGTCATCTAAATGATTTAAAATAGTAATTTTTTTGTTTTGCATTTTTTCTTGAATTTTAGGAAATTCTAAACAAGTTTTATCAAATGCATCAAATGGTAAAATGTAAAAACATTTTAGATAAAATTGTTGAAAAAAATTAATTTTGATATTTTTTTTATAAAAATAAAAACAATAACTATAATACGTAAAATAAAAAATTATTTTTATAATAACTGCTAAATTTATCAAAAATATATTTATATTTATTAAAGGTAATATCATTGTAATTAATACATCCATAAATAAAGAAATAATTAACAGAAATTTGATATCAATTAAAGAATTTTTAATTTCTTCATTTTGCTTTTCTTGCAAAAAAATAGAAATTTGATTCCTCATTTTTTTTAAAATATCATTTTGTTTTTTGCTTAACATTGCATCTATAAAATATGAACAATAAGGAAGATTAATTTTTATTTTTATTTCTTCTATTTTGTTTTCAATACTATTTTCATTTAATGGAATAGCAAATACTTTTTCAAAAGAATTAATTATTTTTTCCTCTTTTGAAATATTTTGAGTATTTTGAAAAATACTATCCGTAAAAATTAAAAATTTTTTATTTAAAAGACAATTTTTGCTTATTAAATTCAAAACGTAATTATCAAAAATAAAAATAATACTTAAAATTAAACAACTAAATATTATTTTCACATATTTATTAATAATTATAAGATCTAAAATTAAATAAATTAATATTGCAATAAATATATTACTTATAAATGATATGTAAGAGAAAACTGAATCTCTTTTTTGTTCTTGTAATAGTTTTTTTGATAATTTAGGCATACTTTAACCTCCTTTAAAGTTACTTCATCAAATAAATATCCAAATTGTAAATTTGCATTATCAAAATAATTGTTAAAAGATTTTTTTAGTAAATCATTTAATGTAACTTCAAAAATTTTTTCATCAAAAGAAACTATATTTAAATCAAATTTGAGACTATAGTTTAATGCATTTATAACATCTGTTTTAAATATTTTTTCAATTTTTGCATCATAAAGATTATAAAATACCAAATTATAGAAAACTGATGGAGATATTAAATAAAAAATTATTTTAAAAAAGAGTATAATTTTTTTCATATATAATTTCTCCATTACCAGAAGTAATTTCTACGCAAGACAATAAATCAGTTTTTAAGCTTATCTCTATTGGAAAAAGGAAATTAGTATCTTCTATAGTAATAGCCATTAAAAAACTGATATTTTTTAAATTGAAATTTGATGGAAAAATTATTTCTTCTGTAAGCTCATTTTTACTTAAATACATTTGATCATGAAATTTATCATATGAATAAATTTTTTTTAAATTCATATTATATATATCTTCATTTAAATTGATATCTAAATAAAAACAATAATTAACTAAATTATATGGTATATTAATAAACGTTCCTTCATCTACAAAGACATAAAGTACTGAATAAATATTTTTAATATCTATAAAATTAGATATTTTAAAATAAGGCAACATAGAAATTTTAAAATACGAAATATTATCTAAATAAATATTTTTATTATAATTCATAAAGGTAATACTTTTACTTAAATTACCATGTATAACTGAGCAATTGGAACTTAAACTTACTAAATAATAACCAATAAAATACTCAAGTTCATCCACGATAATATTTTTATAATTACCATTATTTCTTAATTCTAAATATGCTCTTCCTGACTCAGAAGTAACTATTATTGAATAAACGTTTTTTGATGCACTTTTAGGAATAGTAATAACATCTGTTGAGCTTTGAATATAATCTTTTCCATCAACTTCAAACCTTAATTTTTCTGAATTTTGACTTTGCACAATTATTCTAATATAACTATTACTATTTTCAATAATTTGCGCATAATAATTTTCTACATCATTTAAATTAAGTAAAGAAAAAGCAAAAAAATAAGGTAAATATCTTTTTAATAAATGCAAAGAAATTCCTCGATTGCTTTCTTTCTTATGCGATAAAAAGTTGATCTTGTATAATCACGCATCCACCAAAATTTTTCAACTGGAAAAAAATATTCATTCCAAATAATCATAGCTCTTTTTCTATCCATAGATGAAAGTACAAAATTAATTCTTAAAATTTCACGTTTTTCTTCGGCTAATTTATCGTTGTTGATATTAATAAACCTTTTTTGAACTTCATGTGCAGAATCAAATAGCATTAAATCTTCGTTGTTAAAATTGTCATTTTTCATGCATATGCTTAAATCTTTTTTATATTTTAAAGCAATATCTTTTATTTTACATTCACATGTATCTATCATATTTACCTATCTCCTTTGTATACATATACAATAAAACTTTTTTATCAAAATTTAAACAATTTTTTTAAAAATGTTACATTTTTTTACAAAAGTCTTATTTATTGTTTATTTTTATTTCATTTTTATCTCATATTTTTACTTTTGATTACAATTTTTACAAATTTTAATTATTTTATCGCATTAATTATATAAATATAGATACAAAATTTATTTTTATTGTCATTTAACTTCTTTTTTAATATTATTAATAATTAAATTGTATAACTTGACAATTATTTGTAAAACAATTAATCTTAATTAGTAAGTTAAAAGGAATTTATATGATGAAATTATTTAATTTTTTTGCTTTATCTTTATGTTCTCTTACTTTTTTTTCTTGTTCGCAGAAAAAAAATGAAAAAATATTGAAAACTTACCATGAACAAATTGATTCATTTATTTATGCAGATGATAAAGAGTTAATAGACCTACATAATAATAGCCAAGATTTTATTTTATTTCTCTATTCCGATTGCGGATGTGGAGGTAATAGTGAAATTGCTATTTCATCATTTAAAGATTATATAAAAGAGAATAAAACAATAATATACGCTACTGGTGAAGAAGATTATCTTAATTTACCACTTTCATTAAGCGATGTTTTTCCAAAATATCCTTCTGAAATTAAAGAAAAAGCAAAAAAAATTCCCTCATTATATTTTTATAAAGATGGGAATCTTATAAAATCTGTTTCTTATTCTTCAAAATTTAATTCTTCAGTAGATATTGCAAAGATAATTGATCAATATACGTATTCAAATGGTAAATACTGTTTAAATGATTTAAGCGAATTTAAACATAAAGATGAAATTTTTTATAAATTTGATTATGAAAATACTATTTACCTTAATAGCACTATAAATACGAAAAATGCTTGCATATACTTCTATTGGAAAGCTTGCTCTGATTGTTTTTCTTTTAAAACATATGAAAGAAAACTTTTTGAAAATTATGATAGTAAATTATATTATTTTGATGTAAATTATTTCATTACAAATAGAGATGAACACTGGTATAAAGAAAATAGTTTTCCATTTAAATACCAATTTTCTGAATATCGTGGTGGAAAGGTTCCATCGATTGTAAATTTTGTTTCTGGAAAAAAAGAATCATTTATTGTTTATCACAATGATGTAAAAGTTGATAATGTAATTACCGAATCATTTTTTGAAGAATTAATTTCTCAAAATTTATCTGAGAAAGAAATAAATGATTACGAAGGTAATAAAGTTATCGAGTATATAAAAGAGCATACAAGAAATGAATAAAGAAGATTTAAACGCAAATATCGGTTTGTATCGATCTTTAGATTTGATACACGATTCTAGAATTTCAGTATTTACTAAAGCTGGAAGTAACGCTATATTATTTAGTTTAATTGTTGTTGGTTATTTTATTTCTGGTCAACAAATATTATTTCCCTATAAAAGCACGAAGTTATACATTTTTCAAATTGTTTTAACTTTTCTTCTTATTATGGTTTATTCATTTCTTCATGATTTAATACATTTTATCGCGGGAAAATTGATGCACGTAAAACTTGAATTAAAATTTAAATATTTATTCCCATATATTAAATACACTAATGATATTGAAAAGAAAAAGAATTATTATTTCACCATTTTAGCGCCATTTGTTTTGTTTTTAATAATTTTAATTCCATTGCAAATTATCATTTCAATAATTGCTCATGATTGGTTTTGGTTAATTTTTATAATTATAATTCAAAACTTTGTCGTTTCAATAGATGATCTTGCTTATGTTATTTATACTATGAAATATAAAAATACATATTTACAAATTAGTGAAACAAATATAAATATTTATTTTGATAAAAAATTATTTAAAATGCTTAGAGAAAAAGAAAAAAGAAAAATTTCACAAAAAATTGCTCAAGATGAACTTAAATATAATGAGAAAAAAGCAAAAAAGATATTAATAGATGAAAATATTGATCAAGATATTGAAGATCTAAAAAAATTAGATAAATAATCAAGATTTAAAGTTGAACAATTGTATAAATAATCATTCCTATTACAAAAAGTAATATAACAATACGAGAAATAATATAAGGAAATATAACATGTAAAAAAACAGATTTTTTACTTAAAACTTTTTTGTATCTAGGTCGTATAGATAATCCAATTATACAATATAAAATTGCAAAAATAATTCCGATAGTGTTTAATTGTTTTAATTGTAAAATGTATGCAAATAAAATACTTATGGTAGATAAAATTAAGCATGTAATTGCAAATATATAACGTTGTTTGGATTTTTTTTCATCATATATTTTTTCTATTTCAATATCTTTATCGGAAATTAAATCATCAATACTTACATTAAATAAATTTGAAATAGCTTTTAATATATCAATGGAAGGTAAACCTTTATCAGTTTCCCATTTTGAAATAGCTGTTCTGGTTACAAATATTTTTTCCGCTAAATCATCCTGAGTTAGATTATTTTCTTTTCTTAATTGTTTTAATTTATCGCTGAATTTAATTTTAAAATCCCCTTTCACTTATAATAATGTAATTTTAAAAGTCAAAAGTCACGACACTTTTTCTCACATTAATAAGAATTTATGAGAAATTAAAAGAAAAAACCTAGTAAATAAAATTTATCATTTACTAGGTTAAAATTTATTAAATTTTTAATGTTTTACAAATTTATTGTCTAACAATTTTAAATACTTTACCACCAGTTAAAATAACAAGTTTAGCAGCTGTTGGATCAATTTCATCACCAATTATAGTAATCTTTTTATCTAATCCTGTTCTAGCTTTAATATTTATTACTTCAATTGTAGAACCAATTTGTTGAGCTTCGCGCAATGTTTCAACAGAAATAGTATTTTCAACATATTTTAAAGCAGTATCAATATAAACATTTACAACTTCTTCATTTAATGCTTTAGGCATTTTGATGACTGGAATTAAATCTAATACTTTATCTGTTAATTGTTCAGCATCTTGTTTAGAAGCAACTTCAGTGAAGGATTTTAATTCACCAACTTTTTCAAGAATAGCAATTCCATCTACATCAAGATTTTCTGCAAAATTAACTGGTTCATATTTTGAATTTCTTCTTAAACCACGTATATTAGCAATTTCTTGAATTAATTCAATAGCTCTTCTACAAGATAAATCAGAACGTATTTTCATGGTAAATGGTACATCTTTGAAGGCTTTCTTTTCACCCATATCAAATTGATGATAACGACCTTCATCATAATTTGCTGGATCTAATGGTAAATGGATTCTTAATGATTTACCAGAAACAGTCAATTTAGCAAATAATCCTTTTTTACGGAATGATTCTGATTTTTTTGAAATTTTGCTCTTTGTTCTATAAGCAAGTAATTCATTTTTAATTAAGGAATAATAATCTTTTACTTTTGGTGAAGTAAATTTAATTTTATTTTCAAAACTACGTTTAGCAATAACTAATTTATTTGAATCTTCAAGAATATCTTCAGGAGTAACAATTGGTTCAATAATAGTGTTGTCTTCAGCTAACTCTTCTGTTGATTCTTCTTTTACTTCTTCAACAGGCTCTTCAACAGGTTCTTGAGCTACGACTTCTTCAATTGCTTCTTGTTCTTGAGGTTCTTCTTCAACAACTTCTTCTACTTTAGTTCTATTGTCGACAACTGCAATTTCTTTATCATTACAATAAGCACGAATCTTATCATCATCAATAGTAACTCTAATTTTCAAAGAAATGACATCGTCTTCAATTGGTTCAGGTACTACAACATCAACTTTGTAAATTCGTAATACTGTTAATGCAGCACATACAACAAATGGAACAAGAACTAATAAAATTCTTCCAACAGTGAAATACTTAATCATGACGTATGAAGCAAGTGTGGAAGCAACAACACCTGATAATAAAACAAAATCAACTAAATTAACTTTATTATCAAATAAGCCTTTCTTAAATAATCCTATTACAAATAACACAGCAGCAATTGCTAATAATAAGATAATTATTGAAGCAAATATTGCAGTTGATTTTACATCAAATACATGACGTAAACTTTTTAAACTACAGAAGTCAATTAAAAGTCCAATTGCAAGTCCTAATAATACAGGGCATGATGCTCCAAATTTTTCAAATACAAGACCATAATAATTTCTTGGTCCTTTTTTCTCTAGTTCAACAGGAACATTATATGAAACAAAAACGCTACGAACAAATAATGTCAAAGTAAGCATTCCAAATCCAGCTGCCCAAATGACATCATTACGAACTCTACGAGTTGTAAGTAATAATCCACCAATGAACATTACATATACAAATAAAACATTTAAAACAGCGTCGATAACATTTACTCTAGTTTTCTTGCCTCGTAAAATTGTTGCAATAAATGCAAGTACGCAAAAAGCAACAATTGCTCCAGCTGCTATAACAATCATATTTTTGGACACAACGCCTCTAATATCACTATAAAATTTAAGAGTCAAAAATCCTAATATAGCAGGGACAAGATAGATAATTACTGGATTATATTTTCTTGCAACTAATGCATGATAATGTTTAATCGGTAAAACATCAGATTCACCTTCGGCATTATTTGCAAAATAAATAGCTCTAACAATAAGTAAAATTAAACTAACAGCTAATGTTCCACTCCATAATATTGTCATCATTTTCGAACAATCATTAATTAATGTCGCGGCTAAACCGCCAAGAGATGAAACAAAAGTTCCAAATAGTACAGCATCACTTCTAATTATCTTTTTTTGTTTTATAGTTAAAACCAAATACAATAATAATGCAACCACACATACAACTAGACCTGCTTTGCAAAGTGGTAAAATATAATTAGACATTGCAAAAGAAGAAAAACGGCCTAATAAATTATGGTGATCAACATAATACAAAGCGCATGCAAAAACTAACCCTAAAAATGATGCTATAACAACATCAACAGACTTAAATAGGGATTTAAAATAAGATTTTCTAGTTTTTTCCATAATTTTAACTCCTTCGTATATACTAAAATTTTATGCCTTTTCAATATTTTTTTCAATATCTTTGGCAAAAAAAACAGTACAATAATATGGTTTTTTTGATATTTTTATGAATTTAATTATTCAAAATAAAATATTATTGCAAAGTTACAGTTAAATTTATGCAATTAAGTACCCTTTTTTAACATAAATTATTTAATTTTACGAAGAATTGCATAATCGCATACATTTTTATCAACAAATATTTCAATTTTATCATTTACATGTCTAGTATCGAATACTTCTTCTTCATTAAGCACCATTTTTTCAATTTTAATTATTTGACTATCAATTTTATTTGGAACAATCATTTCAAAACAATCATTTTTAAAAATTAAAGTCTTAGGAATCAAAAATATTTTGTCATCAATAACTCTAATATATCCTACAAATTCATTGTTAACTTCTTTTTTTTCATATTCAACCATATCACTTTTATCAATTTTTCCAAGAAAAAATGACTTGCCATAATCTCTACTTTCACATCTTAATAATTCTTTATTACAGAAATTTATTACTTCTTCATTTAACATATTTTTTTCATATGCATCAATATAATATCTATATGCTCTTACTACACTTGCAATATAATGAATTGATTTCATTCGCCCTTCAATTTTAAAAGAATTAATTCCTAAATCAAGTAATTTAGAAAAAAAACTAATGGAACATAAATCTTTACAACCAAAAAGAAATTTTTTATCATCATCAATTTTGTATGTCCAACGACATGAATGAGCACAGCAACCTTTGTTAGCTTTTCTTTGAGTATAAAAATCCGATAAATGACATCTTCCTGAAATTGAGGAACATAATCCTCCATGAATAAATATTTCAATTTCTGTATCAATTTCTTTTTTCATACATTCTATATTTTTTATAGAACATTCTCTTGCTAATACAATTCGTTTTATATTAAATTCTTCTTTATAAAATTTAATCGCTGAGGAATTTGAAACTGAACATTGAGTAGATACATGCACATCGATTGGTAAATTATTATTTTTAACATATTCCATTAACGCTACTGATGAAACAATTATTGCATCAACCTTTATTTTAACTAATTCTTTGATATACTTTTTAGCTTCTTCTAATTCTTTTTCATTAGGAATAATATTAACAGTTACATGAACTTTTTTCCCTAAATTGTGTGCAAATTCTACACCCATTTTAATTTCTTCTAATGTGAAATTGTTTGCTTTTGCTCTTAATGAAAATTTCTTTCCCCCAATAAATACTGCATCTGCACCATATAAAAGTGCTACTTTTAATTTATCTAAATCACCTGCAGGTGCTAATAATTCAAATCTTGTCATCTTAGTTTTCCTCAATAAAAATTGTGTCATATACTAAAAAAGCAATATTTTTTGGATATTTAATAATTTCTTTTTTTTCATTATAAATTAATGTTCCCACATTTGTTTCCTTAATTATTTGTTTTGATAATCGCGTTGATTCTTGAATAAAATGTGTTTCATTATTATCGATATCTTTTAAAGAAAGTAATTTTCTTCGGGACATAAATAAAATCTCATTATAAATACAAGAAATTCCAAATTTATCACAATTAGAATTTTCATCTAATAAATTTTCATTTCCATGCGGTAAAATAACAATATCGATACCATGATTTAAAAGAATTTTAGCTTCTTCTAAAGTATTAAAACTTTCAAATGGGAAAAAAACTAATTTAAATTTTTTAGGATGATTTTTAAAAATCTCTACAAAAGCAAAATCTTCAAAAAAAATGCCATCACTATGCAAAAAAATTTCTTTATATTCGTTTAATTTTATTATTTCATCTTCAAGTAAAATACGATCACAACGTAAATATACTTTTTTATTGATTTCTTTTAATTTGGAAATTAAATTTTCAAGTTCATCTTTTTTTATGACATATTGTGAAAATGATGAAAATTCTGTTTCCACTAAAAATGCATCAGCATCTTTTGCGAGATTAAAAAGATTTTTATATGCATATACTTTTTCCATAAATAATTAAAAATAAAATGCGATTAAACGCATATTATTTACTTCCTTCTTTTGATTTATCTTCGCTTTTTTTATCGTCTTTTTTCTTTTTATTACCAATTGGTTTAACTAAAACCCCAATTGTGAAAAGCAAAATAGATATTATTAATAAAAGTGAAGCAAAAATCCAAATCATTACAATATCATTTATTAAATTCGCTGTGAAGCACCAAACAGCAAAAGTAACAAGTAAAATATCGACAACAAATGTTATTACTTTATCAAAATTTTTACTTTCTTTGTGTTTAAATGTTAAAACAATTAAATTTGTTAATCCATGTATATAAACAACAATCCCTACGGTTCTTGATGGAGTAATTATACTATCCATAAAATGAATAAATTGATTTAAAATACATAATACTGCAAAAACAGATATAATTGTAAATTCAACAACTGTAGGAACATAGATATTTTTATCTCTGTTTTTGCTCATTTTTGGTAACAAATAGCCTGCTAGATATAAGATTAAAAGTAATGTTATTATTAAGTAAATTCCATCTCTTCCCCAATTTTTCCAAAATACCCAAGATGGAGTGTTATTCCAAAGAGGTGCAATGAAAATACTTAGTATTAAAAAAATAACAGCAAAAATAAAATATAGAAAAAATAATTTTGTCTTCTTAAATTTCATAATATCCTCCTTTTTATTTTGTAACTACATTTATTCTATTAATAGCTTTATTAAGCGCTAATTCAGCACGTTTGACATCAATATTTAACCCATTGGAAAGTCGATCTTCAGCACGAGCTTTAGCTTTTTTTGCTCTTTCTAAATCTATTTCTTCTTTTAATTCAAAAGAATCAGCTAAAATTATAACACTATTTTTTGAAATATGCAAAATTCCTCCACCGATGGCAATTTCCTCTATTTCATCTTTTTTATGGATAACAAGTTTTGATATTTCTATAATTGCTTCTAAAGGTGTATGATTTTTCATAACCCCAATAACTCCGCAACTTGTAATAACTGTTATTAATTCTGCTTCACCAGAATACATTTTTCCATTTGGAGTGACAACTTTAAAATCAAATAATGCCATTATTGTTCAAGTTCCTTAGCTTTTTTTACAACATCTTCTATAGTTCCAACATAAAGGAAAGCACCTTCTGGAAGATTATCATATTTACCACTTAATATTTCATCAAAAGAACGGATATTATCTTCAAGTTTAACATAAACGCCAGCAAAGCCATTAAATGTTTCCGCAACATGGAATGGTTGAGATAAGAAATTACGGACTCTTCTAGCTCTATTAACTAATATTTTATCTTCTGGTGATAATTCATCCATACCTAATATGGCAATTATATCTTGCAGTTCTTTATATCGTTGTAAAATTTGTTGAACTTTTCGAGCGACTTCATAATGTTTTGCTCCAACAATATTTGGATCAAGGATATTAGAAGTTGATTGCAAAGGATCAACTGCAGGATATATTCCTAAAGCTGCAGTTCCTCTATCTAGAACTGTTTTAGCATCAAGATGAGAGAATGTAGTAGCAGGAGCAGGATCTGTTAAATCATCCGCAGGAACATAAATGGCTTGAATAGAAGTGATAGAACCATCTTTTGTAGAGGTAATACGTTCTTGTAATTGTCCCATTTCTGTTGCTAAAGTTGGTTGATAACCAACCGCAGATGGGATTCTGCCCATCAAAGCCGATACTTCACTACCAGCTTGCGTAAATCTAAAGATGTTATCAATAAATAATAAAACATCTTGATGTTCTACGTCACGAAAATATTCAGCCATAGTTAAAGCAGATAAAGGAGCTCTCATTCTTGCTCCAGGTGGTTCATTCATTTGTCCAAAAACAAGTGCAGTTTTATTTAAAACACCAGTTTCTTTCATTTCAAAATATAAGTCATTACCTTCTCTTGATCTTTCACCAACACCAGCAAAGACAGAAATACCATGTTGTTCAGTAGCAATATTATTAATTAATTCTTGAATTAAAACAGTTTTACCAACACCAGCACCACCGAATAATCCAACCTTACCACCTTTTACATAAGGACAAAGAAGATCAATTACTTTAATACCAGTTTCTAAAATTCTTGAAGAAGTTGATTGTTCTTTAAAACTTGGAGCTTTACGATGTATTGGCATTAATTTTGCATTTTGTAAACTCTCTTTACCATCAATTGGTTCACCAAGAACATTAAACATTCTTCCTAAAGTTTCATTTCCAACAGGCACTAAAATAGGTTTACCTGTATTTATAACATCCATATCACGTACTAAACCTTCAGTAGGCCCCATAGATACAGCACGCACAATATCATCACCAATATGCTGCATTACTTCAAGAACAAGAACTTTATGATTTTCTAAATTAACATGTAAAGATGTTAAAAGAGCAGGTAATTTGTTTTTTTCAAAACGAACATCTACAATTGGTCCAATAACTTGAACTATTTTACCATTTATTAATTCTTTTTCCATTAATTGTCCTCCTAATTATTACTTCTTGCACCTGCGACAACATCAATTAATTCATTTGTAATAGATGCTTGTCTTGCTTTATTATATTGAATCGTAAGTTTGGAAACTAACTCATCAGCATTATCTGTTGCATTATCCATTGCATTTCTTCGCGAGGCTTGTTCAGAAACAATCGATTCTACAAGTTTACTATAAACTACTGTTTCTAAATATTTTGGTAAAAGTAAATTTAAAAATTCTTTTTTATTTGGTTCATAAATTGGTTCATATCCACTTATTTCCTTTTGTTCTATACAAATTGGAAGTAATGGAAAAACTGAAGGATCAAATCTTAAAGAGTTCTTATAAGAAGTATAAATAAGAACAACAGATTTATAAATTCCTTTCGCATATTCATCTTGAATCAAAGAAACGAGATTTTTTACTTTTGTAAAATCGAGTCTTTCTAAAATTTGTTCATTTGATTTATCAACATCTTCTTGAACATATTTTGTTTCAGCCTTGCTTCCGATAATTAATATTTTATCTTCTTCATTAATAATTGTATCGGCAAACTTAAAAACATTATAGTTATAGCCACCACACAAACCTAATGATGAAGTAACAACCACGACTAATTTTTTTTTGGCATTCGGATAACTTTTTAAAGCAAACGGAGTTAAATTATCATTTTGAGATACTTCTCCAATACAAGAAGAAATAATATCTTCAAGTGTTGCAGAATAATTCATTATATTGTTTAATGTTTTTTGCCACTTCTTTAATTTAACAGAAGCAACTAATTCCATTGCTTTAGTAATTTTTCTTGTAGAATCAATTGATTTTATTCTACTTTTTGTGGAATGAAGTTGAGACATAATTACTCCTCAATATAACTTGAGGCAAATTCATCAAGCGCAGATTTTAATTTTGCCTTTAATTCATCGGATAATTTTTTTGTTTCAATTAATTCATCAATAATATCCTTATAATTTGATGTAACATAAATCCATTCTTTTTCTAAATAATCACTTATTTTTTTTCGATCAATATTATCTAAATATCTCTGTTGAGCAGTAAATATTTCTACAACTTGTCTTTCCATAGTCATAGGTGAATATTGTGCTTGTTTTAAAACTTCCATCAAAGCTTCACCATGATTTAAAACACGTTTAGTATTTTCATCTAAATCACTACCAAATTGTGAAAATGATTGTAATTCACGATAATTAGCAAGTTCTATTTTCAAAGAACCTGAAACTTTTTTTATGCAAGGAAATTGTGCAGCAGAACCAACACGTGAAACAGATAATCCTGAATCTATAGCAGGTCTTTGACCAGCATTAAATAAATCAGTCATTAAAAATATTTGTCCATCAGTGATAGAAATAACATTAGTAGGAATATATGCACTTATATCGCCTTCTTGAGTTTCTACAATTGGAAGAGCGGTGATTGATCCACCACCATATTCTTTAGAAACTCTACATGCTCTTTCAAGCAATCTAGAATGCAAATAAAATACATCTCCTGGATATGCTTCTCTTCCTGGAGAACGTTTTAAAAGTAAAGATAAAGTTCTATATGCAACAGCATGTTTTGATAAATCATCATAAACGATTAAAACATCTTTTCCTTGTTCCATCCATTCTTCAGCAATTGTTACACCAGTATAAGGAGCAATATATTGAAGTGGAGCAAGTTCACTTGCAGTTGCCGAAACCACAACTGTGTATTCCATTGCACCTTTATCTTTTAGCCTTTGTACAATTGAAGCTACTGAAGAATTTTTTTGACCTATTGCAACATAGACACAATAAACACCTTTGCCTTTTTGATTAATTATTGTATCTATAGCAATTGCTGTTTTACCTGTTTGACGGTCACCAATAATAAGTTCTCTTTGTCCACGACCAATTGGAATCATTGCATCAATTGCTTTAATGCCTGTTTCAAGAGGTACAGAAACAGATTTTCTAGTCATAACTCCAGGAGCAATTCTTTCAATAGGTCGCATTTTATTTGTTGTAATTTGTCCTAATCCATCTATTGATTGACCTAACGAATTAACAACTCTTCCTAACATTGCATCTCCAACAGGTACTTCAACAATTAATTTCGTACGCTTTACAATATCGCCTTCTTTAATTAATTGATCATCACCCAAAAGGACAGCACCTACGGAATCTTCATTAAGATTCATAACCATTCCATAGACATCATGAGGGAAAAGCAATAACTCACCATTCATGGCTTTATCCAAACCATAAACAAGAGCAATTCCATCACCAACGGATATAACACTTCCAACATCATTAGATTCTATTTTGTGACTATAATGTTTTATTTGCTCTTTAATTAAAGCACTTATTTCTTCTGTTTTCATAAGTTATCCCCTTCCTTTTTAAGCGTGGATTTCAAACTTTCTAATTGATTTTTAATTGAACCATCATATATATGGTCTTTGATAATAACTTTTATTCCACCAATTAAACTTTCATCAATTTTATTTTCTAATTGCACTTTTTGTTTTTTCTTTGCATAAAATGCTTTTTCAATTTTAGAAATTTGATCTTCATTTAATTTAATTGAAGAATATATAATTCCTTTTTCAATATGAAATTTATTATTATACAAATCGTGAAAACAATCCATAATGTCTTCTACATAATTAAGCTTATGATTTGACATAATAACTTTCAAAAAATTTCGACTATTTTCTTCGTTCAAAAATGCAAAAACTTTATCTATAATTGCTATTCTTTCTTCTTCGTTTAAAAGATAATTAGTAAGCAATGAAAGAAGTTCTTTATTTTCCATGAACACTTTTTTTATTGCAAGCACATCATCAAAATAAATATTAAGTTTATTATTTTCTTCAGCAAGTGCAAAAAAAGCATTCGCGTAATGAGTCAATGTCGTGTCCATAATCTACCTTAGTTCAATTTATCAATGAAGTCATCAACCAATTTTTGATGATCTGCATCATTAATATCTCTTTTTAATACAGATGATGATGCAAGAAGAGCTACATCAATAATATCATTACGAATTTCTTCTTTAGCTTGAAGTTTCTCCAAAGCCATTTCCTCTTCTAATTGTTTTTGTTTTCTTGCTACTTCCTGATTAGCAGCGTCAATAATTTCATCTTTTGTATGTATAGCATCTTGTTTTGCTTTTTCAATTATATCATTAGCTTGTGAACGTATTTTATTTAATTCTTGTTTACTTAATTCTAAATTTGCTGTTGCTTCTTGTTTTTTGTTTTTAGCATCTTTTAATTCATTTGCTACAAATTCTTGCCTTTTGACAAGATAATTGTTAACAGGTTTATAAGCAAATTTTATAACAATAAAAACTAATACTAAAAACGCTAAAAGTTGCATTAAAAACGCCCAAAAATTTGGTACTATCTTATGGATAATATCATCGGGGTTAATAATATCGTCTAAAACAGACATATTTAAAAAATTAACAATTTTCATAAATACTTCCTTTCCTTAATGCACAAATTAACCTAAGAAAATACAAAGAATGCCTATCAAAAGTGCATAAATACTAGTTGTTTCATCAAGCGCACAACCTAAAATCATAGATGTACGTAATTTTGAATACATTTCAGGATTTCTGGCCATTCCTTCAATAGCTTTTGAACAAATTAAGCCTTCACCAATTGCACAACCAGCACCGCCTAAAATTGCAATACCTGCAGCTAGAAAATTCATTTTTTCACCCCCTTTAATTCTTATTTAAAGTTAACAATTCTTCTTCAGACTCATCAGGATCTTCTTGAGATACAAAGATCATTGTTAACATCGTAAATACTAAAGTTTGAATCATTCCTGAGAATAAATCAAAATATGCGTGTAAAATAGGAGTTATAAATGGAGGAATAATAACTTGAGAAATTCCTGAATTTAAAAAGCCAAAAATCATTGTAGAAACATTTCCTAAAGCATAATAAACTATTGTCATTAAAACAAAGCCACTTAGGGCATTACCAAATAAACGTAATGATAATGATAATAATGGTGACCACATCGATAATAAATTAATTGGCAAAAAAATTGGAACTGGATCAATATATCTTTTAAAATATCCTAATTTGTTTGCCTTCATAGCAGTAACATGAATTAATACAAAAGTACAAAGTCCTAAACTTAATGGCACACCAAGATAAGTCATTGGTGAAGGTAATCCAGTTAAAGAAAAAATAAATGCAAGAAATACATAGGCGAATAAACATAAAGCATAGCCCGAAAATTTTTCCCATTTTTTTCCCATTAAATCAGTTGTAAAAGATTTGACAGTTTGTACAATAAAAGAAATAGTTACTATAAATTTACTTGGTTTTTCTTCATATGGATCAGCATTTTTAAATTTAAAATAAATAACAAAACAGATAATAGCAATTATAAACATGACCAAAAAAGAAGATATAATTTCTCCAGGAATATCAAATTTAAACATATTTTTAATAGCATCTTCTAATTTCATAAATTAACTATCCTTCTTTATAATAAGAATAACATTTATTAATGCAAATGGAATCGTTGCACCAATTAGATTTAAAAATTTCAATTTATTATCTACTCCATCAACAAAATAAATAATAATTGCAGGGATTAATAACCCTAAAATCACAACAAGAAATCTTAAAAAGGTAAAAAGCATAAATAATCCAGCTTTTGTATCATCACTATTTGGCTTAATAAAAGAACTCCCTTTGATTAATAAAAAAGAATATATTAGGGAAAATATTGAAGCAATAGTAATACATAAAAATATTTCCCAATCGCGAAAAAATAATCCTACTAAAGATAATAAAATTAAAACTAAACATGAAATTAAATGAATCAATAATATTTTTAATTCATACTTCACGTTTTAGCCTCCTTTTGTAAGATTTCTTTTTAACAAAATAATTATAATTGAAAGCGCTTTATAATTCTACAATTTTTTTCATTTTATTTAGCTAAAATAACTATAATTTTTTTATAAACAATTGGTAATTTATTTGTTGCGTTTAACAAAAAAATTATTAAATATAATTATTCAAGATTTAATCATATAAATTAATTTGTTCACCACGAACATATTTATCAATTAAAGCAAAATTATCTAAATTTAAATAAATTGCTCTTTCTATTCTTTTGCGAATAGAAATATTGTTATTTAATCCTAATTTTTTATCATTAATAACAACAGCATCAAATTCATAACCTTTTTTAAAAGTTCCAACTTTATTAAAGAATTTACCTCCTCCTAATGTTGCAAGATAAAATGCTTCTTCAAAACTTAATGATTCAACATTAGCATCAATAAAATGTTTATAATATTTAGAAACCTGAATAGCGCATTTAATTACTTCAAACATTGATAAATTATTTCCTGCAGCAACATCGCTACCCAAGCCAACATTTAAACCTAATTTCAAATATTTTTTTATTGGTGCAATACCAGAATTTAAATTAATATTAGACGTTGGGCAATGCGCTACAAAAACTTTGTTTTTCTTTAATAAATCAATTTCTTTTTCTGAAGAATGTACACAGTGAGCCATAATGGTTTTAAATGTTTTATGCTTTTGATGATTATACCCAAAAAGATTAAAATTATCATACACTTTACCATAAAAAGAACTTGTTGGAAAAAGTTCTTTAACCCAATTAATTTCTTTTTTATTTTCTGAAAGATGTGATTGAACAGGTAAATTAAATTTACTTTGAATATTTTTTAACCCATTGAGCAAATCAACAGAACATGAAGGTATAAATCTAGGTGTTAAAATTGGTTTTGTATTTTCAAAAGTATTAACCTTTTTTAGCCATAATAATGTATCTTCGATTGATTGTTCAGCATTTTTTTCATCAATTATTTCAAGTCCATTTTGATCCATATTTACTTTTCCAACATACGTAATCAATTTAGACTTCTCTAATTGAGACATAAGTTCTATAGAAGATAAAACGTGACGCGTTGCAAAAATACATGCACGTGTTGTTACACTATTTTTTAATGAATGAGTAAAATTTTCATATGCTCTTTTAGCATATTTTAAACTTTTATATCTACTTTCTTCTTTAAAAGCAATATTATTTAACCATTCAATAAGTTCTAAATCCATTTTGGTTCCAATAAAAGCATATTGAGGCGCATGCAAATGTAAATCTATAAAACCTGGCATAATTAATGCATCTTTATAATCAATAATTTTAAATTGTTTATATTCTATTGGTAATTCTTTAAATACGCCTTTGCAAATACCATCTTCGCATACAACATAAGATTTTTTTCTCGTAATTATTTTCTTCTTTTCAGTCGCGTAAATAATATTTCCTTTAAGAACAAATTTCATTAATAAATTCTCCTAAAAAAAAACTGATGCTTTATTGCATCAGTTATAGTCATTAATGGTGACCTATACGGGATTCGAACCCATGAGTGCATGCGTGAAAGGCATGTGAGTTAAGCCACTTCTCCAATAGGCCATGATGGCGCCTAGCATAGGGCTCGAACCTACAACCGATCGGTTAACAGCCGATTGCTCTGCCATTGAGCTAGCTAGGCATAGATTTGCCATTTAACAGGCAAATAAAATACTATCATTTAATAAGATAAAATGCAATAACTTTTTTTATTTTTATTTTAAAATTTTATGTTCAACAATATTATAAACATCTTGGACTGTTTTTAAATTTATCATTTCATCTTCTTCGAGCTGGATGTTTAATTCTTCTTCAATTTCCATAAGTACTTCCGCTAAGTCTAATGAATCTAAACCTAAGTCCTTTAAATTTGTCTCAGGTGTAATTGTTTTTACTTTACTTGTTTTAGCAATTATCTCTTTTAATTTTTCTTTATAATCCATAAATTGCAATCTCCTTAAATCATGTAAATTTTACCATGATTATTTTTTAGTTGCAATATTTAAATCTTATATTCATTATCTAATTAATGGAAAATTGTATTAATTTTTACTATAAAATTTATTTAAAAAATGCGAGTTGCTTTTACAGCTAATTTCCATTTTTTATATTTATTTTTGCGTTCTTCTTTTGACATGTTAGGAACAAAAATTTGTTTTATTTGATGAAATTTAATTATTTCCTCTATTGAATGAAATTTTTTTAGATTTAACATGCATAAATAAAAAGCACCAAGAGAAGTTGTTTCAAAAATTTTTCCTTTTTGTAATTTCATGTTTAATATATCACTTTGAAATTGCATCAAATAATTATTGTTTGATGCTCCTCCATCTACACGCAATGATTTAAATTTCAATTTAGTTTCTTTTTTAATTGTTTCAATTACATCTTTTGATTGAAAAGCAATAGATTCTAATGTTGCTTTAATAAGAGAATATTTCGATGAATTTCTTGTAAGATTAAATATTGCACCACGACAATTATTATCCCAATATGGTGTTCCTAAACCAACAAAAGCGGGAACAACATATACTTCATCTTCAGCTTTATTAACAGCTTCTTCTGATTCAGCTGCATTTTTGATTAATTCTAATTTATCTCTAAGCCATTGTATACTTGCGCCACCTATTAATACAGATCCTTCAAGTGCATATGTAACTTTACCATTTATACCATAAGCAATTGTCGTAAGTAATCCATTAGAAAATAATTTTGCTTTTTCACCTAAATTGGTTAAAATAAAACATCCAGTTCCATAAGTGTTTTTAATGTCACCTTCTTTAAAACAAGCTTGCCCGATTAAAGAAGACTGTTGATCACCAATCAAAGAAGATATTAATACTTTATATTGTGATGATAAGATATTACTATAACCAAAATTTGATGCTGAATCACAAACCTCTGGTAACATTATAGATGGAATATTAAATAATTTTAATAAATCTTCATCCCATTTTTTTTCAAAAATATTAAATAACAAAGTCCTTGAAGCATTTGTATAATCCGTTTTAAATGATTTACCATTTGTTAAACGATATAATAAAAAAGTATCAACAGTTCCAAATAAAATTTCTCCCTTTTGCGCTCTTTCTTGACCATTTTCTATATGATCAAGTAAATAGCGAATTTTAGATGCAGAAAAATATGGATTTAAAATTAATCCTGTTTTTTGAAAAATAAAATCTTTTTTATCTTCTAGTGATTCACAAATTGCTTGTGATTGCTTTGACTGCCAAACAATAGCTTTTCCTAATGGTTCACCATTTTTATCGAAAACAATCGTAGTTTCTCTTTGATTTGTGATTCCAATAGAAATAATTTGGTTAGGGGCAAGATTTTTTTTAACCATTATTTCAGAAATTGTATCATTTACTGAAAGAAATATTTCTAAGGCATCTTGTTCAACTGCTCCAGGAAATGGATAATAACATTTCACTTCTTTTTGTGAAGTAAAAATAATATTTCCTTTTAAATCAAAAAGTATAGCTCTAGTGGAAGTTGTTCCTTGATCTATAATTATAATATACTTTTCCATATTTTAACGTTTAGATTCTTCAACCATTATTTTAAGCCAGGAACTTAATTCTTTAGAAATTTCTTTTTTCAAGATACGGAATTGCCAATTGCCACTTTCTTTTCCTGGAGTATTCATACGAGTTTCTTTTGGTAATTTTAATAAGTCCTGCATTGTAAAAATACACACTTTGGCATTTGATCTAAATAAAGATCCTATTAAAGTATCATAAATATCTTCTTCTTTTTCTAAATTTAAATAATCAAGCATCGCAGGAATTTGATCTTTATTTTCTAACAAGAAATTAGACAAAACATCATTATCATGAGTACCAATATACGCTACACATTCTTCTAAATAATTATGTGGTAAAAAAGGATTTACCAATTTCATTTCTTTTATTTCTTTTGCAGTCATATTCGCAATTTCATTATTTAATTTTAAATCCTTTTTTAAACATTCTTCATAATCACTAAAAGCAAATTGATAAACTTTTAATCCTGGAAATTTTGTTTCTTTTAAAAGTTTTTTTACATCATCTTCAATAATTCCTAAATCTTCTGCGATAATGTTTAAATTTTTAATTTTATTTTGCATTGTTTCAAAAAATAATAATCCAGGACCTTGTTTCCAAATACCTTTTTTGGCATTTTTTGCATTTGCTTTAATTTCATAATATGATGCAAATGCTCTAAAATGGTCAAGTCTAATATAATCAAACAATTTCGAAGCAAATTTCAATCTTTGCACCCACCATTTATAATGTCTTTTTTTTAGTTTATCCCAATCATAAATCGGATTCCCCCATAATTGACCATTTTCAGAAAAATAATCAGGTGGTACTCCAGCAATTTTGGTTGGATAATGTTCGCGATTTACTTTAAACATATTAGCATTAGCCCAGACATCAACAGAATCTGAAGCAACATAAAAAGGCATATCACCAATTATTTTAACATTTTTCCTTTTAGCATATTTTTTTAACGATTTATATTGTCTAAATGCTTCATATTGAACATAAATCCAAAATTTAAGTTCCTCGATATGTTCTTTTGCAAAATTAGTTAGGGCATTCTTTTTATGTAATTTTAGATCTCTAGGCCATAAAGAAAATGCCACATCATTTTCTATTTTTTTTATCGTCATAAATAAAGCATAATCATATAACCATTTTTTATTTAATCGATAAAAAGAAGCAATTTTCTTTTCTTCCTTTTCATATGCTTTAACTGATGCTTTTTTTAATATTGCAAAACGAGTTTGATATAAATAACCATAATCGACAAATCGCCCTTTTTTTGCTTTCAAATTAATTACATCTTCTTTAGATATATATTCTCTTTTGATTAAATAGTCCAAATCAATAAAATATGGATTTAATGCATAAGAAGAAATACCTTGATAAGGTGAATCACCATATGAAGTAGGATTTAATGGTAATACTTGCCAATATTTTTGTTTAGAAGCATTTAAAAATCGAATAAATTTTCTTGCTTCTTTACCAAATGTTCCTATACCATATTTGGATGGCAAAGATGAAATATGTAATAAAATTCCTGAACCTTTTTCCATAATACTCCTTTATTTTATTATTTACTTAAAAAATTTAAAATGTCATTTATAATTTCTTTAACATATGTTAAACCAAATAAATGTCCATATGTATAAGTTTTAATTTCTATGTCTTTTATATATTCTTTTAATAAATCAGCACTTTTTTTAAAAAATTTATCATCATTAGAGGAATACATTAAATAAGCTTTGTTAGAAAAATTATTGATTCTAGCATCTAATACAAAAGATGTATTATCATTAACCATTTTTTTGAATTTAGCTTTTGTAAGTTGTTTTTTATTATTAACTGCTTCTTCATCTTCTTTAAAGCGTAATTTTGCACTTATACGAATTGGTGTTTTTAATAATCCAAGATAACAACATGATAGCGATTCAAAAATAACTTTTTTAATTAATGTTGGTTCTTCTTGAATCATTTCTAAAGCAATTTGCGCTCCTAATCCGCGTCCAAAGACATAACAATTATCACTTCTATTTTTTATAAAATCACAAATGCTTTTAGCATTTTCTTTAATCGATGTATAATCATTTTCAAAATCATCACCATGTCCAGATATAGAAACTAAATAAAGACAATAATTTTGAAAATATTCTAAATATTCATCCCATTCTTCAAAAGAAGAATTGCCTCCATGAATTAAAACTAAAATTTTATTTTTTTCAGGATTTAAAATTTTAATCTTCATAAATTTAACACTTATCCTTCTTAAAATATTTTTTTAAAGACTGTTTTTCTTTATTGCTTACTTGTAAAGAATCATATATTTTTCTTAAAGTAAATTTTTTTAAATTTTTTGAATCATCTAATGTTTCTAAAAAGGCAATTATCCTTTTATGATCTTTTAAATACAAATTAGATAAAAGCCAAGCTTCAGCCATTAAAACATAATATTTTGCATCTTCATAAATAAATTTTAATATTTCTTCAATATATTTTTCTTTCCATGAACAAGCATTTAAAAAAGTATAGCAGGAGCGAGATAAAAATTCACTTTGACTATGATAATTTTTTTTAACATAATTTTTTAAAACCAAATAGTCATTTTCATTAAATTTTAAAGATGAAGAAACCCCATCTATAATTGCCCAATTATCAACATTGAGAAAAGATTTTTCATAAAAGTCTAATTTTTCTTGTAGAGATTTATTAGAATATGCTAACGCCACATTTAAAATAAATTCTATTTCATAAATTCCTTGACAATTTAATTGACTTAAATTAGCATCGTTAGCAATTTCTTGAGCTTTTTTTCTTAATAATGATGTTTTTACACCATAAAATTTTAAATTACTTTGAATAATTTTTTTATCAAATTCAGCCTTTTTATTATTTTGATTTTCTGTTATAAAAAATAAAACTTCTTGTAATAAAAGCATACTTACTCGCTCATAAATTTTTCGATATCCGCGATTTCTTTAATAATATTATCACTTAAACAAACGCAACCATTTTCAGTAATTAAAAGATCATCTTCAATACGTATACCAATTCCTAAAGAAGAGAAATATAATCCTGGTTCGTTAGAAATAACATTACCAACTTCTAGAATAGTATCTCGACCCATTGGATCATGAACATCTAAACCTAAATGATGTGATATACGATGAAAATAAACATCTTTTATTTCATCGTAATTATTTATTAATTTTTCTTTTAAACAAGCATTTGCCAAAAATTCAACTGACTCTTCATGTAACTTTTTCATAGACATTGATGGTTTAGCAATTTGTCTAATGTATTTATTACAGTCAAGAACAATTTGATAAATTTTTTTTTGCATTGGTGTAAATTTACCACTTATAGGATAAGTTCTTGTTATATCTGCATTATAATAATTAATTCTTGCTCCTAAATCCAATAAAATTAATGAATCTTTTTCTAAAGAAGCATTATTTTCATGATAATGTAACGTAGTTCCATTTTTAGCGTTACCACATATTGTTTGAAAAGCAGGAGTCGCGTGTGCTAAAGAAAAAATACGTTCTTCAAAATGAGCTTGTACTTCTCTTTCATTTTTAAATAACTTCATATTTTTCATAACTGATTGTAATGCAAGATTTGTTATTTCAATGGCATTTTTAATTTCTTTAATTTCTTCATCATCTTTTTTAGCTCTTAATTTAATTATATCATTATAAACATCTTTAATTATAATATTAGCATTAAGTTCCAAAGCAATTTTTTGAAAAAATTTTCCATAATTTAATCCACCTAATAATTCATTTTCTTCTAAATCAAGAAAAACTTTTTTATTATTAAATACTTCTTTATAAAAATCTTTGTTATTGCTTGAAGCAATTTTTTCGATTTGCGATATTTTTTTTGCTTCTTCATGCGTATAATAATAACCAATCCATCTTGCTAATTTTTCATCATTATCAAGCACATATAAAATTTCATTTCTTGTTTTCAAATCAACGACTAAATATGAATCATGTTGATCAATACCTGTTAAATAATAGAAATTTCTATTTACAGAAAATGGATAATTATCATCTGCAGAACGTTTAATTTCAAATCCTGAACAAAGGAATAAAATTCCTTCATTACCTAATAAATCATATAATTTATTTCTACGAATTTTATAATTCATTTCTTTTTTTCTCCTTTGGTTCTAAAGAAATTATACAATCAACAATTTTTTCAAATTCTGGAAGTACATATTCCTCGATTAGACCTTTATCAACAATTTTAGCCAAAGTAGGATCAAATGGTAATGAAGCAATTTTTTCAACATTAAATTGTTCATACATTGAATCATTTTTATTTTCACCAAAGACATATATTTTCTTTTTGCAATCTGGGCATAAAACATAAGACATATTTTCTACGACACCTAGCACTTTTATATTCATCATTTTAGCCATTTTTAAAGCTTTTTTAACAATCATAGAAACCAAATCTTGAGGTGTTGTAACAATAATAATGCCATCTAAAGGAATAGATTGAAATGTTGTCAAACTAATATCGGATGTTCCTGGTGGCATATCAATAACTAAAACATCTTTATCTTCCCAACGAACGTCTGTATAAAATTGACTTAATAAAGAATTAATTAAACTGCCTCGATATAAAATTGGATCATCATCATTTTCTAATAGCATATTAGAGGAAATAATATCGATGTTAAGAATTTCACTAGTAGCAGGATATATATATGTTCCATCTCCACTTGCCTTTTGCTTAATATTAAAAGCATGAGGAATAGATGCTCCAGTAATATCAGCATCTAAAATTCCAACTGAAAGTCCACGTCGAGAAAGTGCACAGGCAATTAAAGATGAAACAAGTGATTTTCCAACTCCACCTTTTCCAGATACGACACCAATTATTTTTTTGATATTTGATTTTGAATTTTGTGCTAAAACCATATCTTCTTGATTTCTTGAAGCACATTCTTCACCGCAACTTGAACAATCATGATTACATGACATAATTAAATTTCCTCCTTTAATTTATTTTTATAAATATATCTTCTTTTCCAATAAATTTTACTTCAATTTCTGCTTTAAATTTATTTATAAGTAAATCAATATTTATATTTTCTTTAGCTACTTCTAATAAAATATTTTCTGCAAAAATTTTATTAATTATCAAATAATTTTCTTTTTCTAACATATAGAACATAGTATCAGAATATTTGTAAGGAACAATAATTTGAATTTTATCTAATTGTTTTCTTTCATAATATTGAACTTTATCTAGAACTTTTAAGCAAGATTCCACATAAGCTCTTAATAAATTACTTGCACCAAGTTTTATACCACCAAAATATCTGATTACTATTAATAAAATATGATTAAGTTTTTTACTTTGTAAAACATTTAAAATTGGTCTTCCCGCAGTATTAATAGGTTCTTTATCATCAGAAAATTTAATAAAATCATCAATAATACATGCATAACAATAATGACTTGCTTTAGGATAACTCTTCTTTATTAAAACCAAATTTTTTTCTAGTTGTAGCTTATCATCAATTGGTAAACATACCGCGATAAATTCCGATTTTTTTATTTCAATTTTATTTTTATACTCTTCTTTAATATAAAACATAATTACATGAATAAAGTTGGATGCTGTAATAAAATTTGTGTAAGTTTAGGAAGCCAAACATTTTCAACATGATATTCAATTGAATAATTTGTCCCATTTTCGTTTACTGTAAATAGCCCTTTAATGTCTACTTGATTTTCTATAAGTTTTTGACCAAAACTAGACTCATAAATAGCATTTTCAATATAATTATTATTCAAAAGTTCACATGCAAAGCGAGCATTAATTCCATCCTCTAATAAAATATGTTGATTATCTCTAGGTGCAGAATTTTCTGATTTTCCTGGTCCTAAATTACGATATAATTCAGGTTTTAGAAGATTTTGTGCATCGCTAAAGTTATTTAATGTAGTAAAGTCATTATGTAAATTCAATATAGTTTTAATTGCTTCTTTTTCATAATCATTAAAGCAATTAAATACATATTTATATGCATATATATCAAGATAATTAATATCAAGATCATGAGCTTTCTCATTAAATAAATTAAACATAACTTCAGAAATTAAATAACCTCGAATATATTTATCTTCATTTATCATATCTTGTTCAGCAATAATATTATTTGCTTCATCAGCTTCATTTAAATAATTATATGCATTTCCATTATATTGATAAACTAAACTATATAAATCAACAATATTATCAATTTCTTCTCTAGATAAATCACCAGTCATAGTAATATTAATGTTTGAAGATACTTTAGTTAAAGCATCATCTAAAAATTTTCCTTCATATGCCCAAGTATTTTCCTCTGCATTTAATTTTTCTTGACGTGGTTCAATTTTTTCTAAACAAAGATATTTGATTGTATCACGTTTTTTCTTAGCAACTTG
The DNA here is from genome assembly GCA_947632435.1 of uncultured Bacilli bacterium. Lineage (GTDB taxonomy): Bacteria > Bacillota_I > Bacilli_A > RFN20 > CAG-449 > CANRPC01. Next base: position 60,870 of record CANRPC010000006.1, read on the forward strand.
ATTAATATCACCATCATATTGCTCATCATATCCCTGAATTTTATTTGGTGCATCGGCGATACAAGAAATATATTGAGAAATATTTGAGGAGTCCATTGTTTTATATAGGAAATCGTAGAACATTGGTTCAATAATTTTTGAATCTTTTAGTGCTGGTAAAATTTTTTCGATTTTAACTAAATTACTTGAACTAAAATCATAATTTTCAAAATCAATTATATGATTATTATTATCAACATCACTATAAGATAAAGCTGTTTTTAATTTTGTAATATTATTAATTTCATCGCTCCAAACAGAAATTTTATCAGCAAAATATATTTTATCTTTATCAAGATTATAATTTATTTGTGTAGCTATTTCATTTTCATCTATACGATAATAGTCAATTTTTACATGATTTAATAAAGTTCTTGAAATATAAATTGTTCCATCGTGAAGCAAATATGATTTATTAATATAATTCATAATTGTCGCTAAGGAATTATCATCAATTGTTGAATAATCTCCTCCATTTAAAGTTCCATTATTCATTACTTCAGCAAGTTCATTACAATTAACAATATCATTCAAAGAAGTTATTTCTTCTTTCCAAGTTCTAAATGTTTGATCTGCTTGAAGAACGCCATTATTTGAAAATCCAGATTCATCAATAAATTGTTCATAATTAGACATTTCTAATACTTTATGTAACATATAATTTGATGCATTATTATATCCTTTATGTATTTCCGCATCAAAAGAAATATCAGCCAATTTTAACTTATTCATAGCAATAAGAATTAATCTTTCAAATATTGTTGTCTTTCCTATATTTGATGATTCATTTCTTAATTTAGTATTATGGAATATTATTGAATCATGTAAATTTGTAAGTAATGGTTCAAGGAAAAGTTTAATATCATCAAAACTTACATTTTCAACTTGGAATGAATCGAATTCATTTATAACATTAAATATATGCTCAATTTCAATATAACGTAATTCACTTTCTAATTCTCTTTTAGTTAATGTTGAATTATCAATTGTTTTATCCGTTACAATATTATTTAAATAATAATTAAAATTATTTCCTTCATAATTTAATTCATTTTCAAAAGCGTCAGTATAAATAAGATTTTCATTATTTGCAAACAAATCATTTAATGTACTTTCACTTGAATTAAAGGTTTGATTAATTGATTTTGCAATAATATTGCCAAATATAGTTCTTAAGAAAATTATATCATTAAGGCCTGCAGTTTCTTGTTCGGTTTCTTTATTACCAATTAAAAATTCTTTAATTGCATCAATAGAATTTTCATTAGTTAAATCAATGTTTAAATTACCATTTTCATCTTGTAAAGAAGACATTTGGAAAATAATATCACAAAATTTATTTATTTCTGTATCCCATTTTGAACCGCGTGATAAATTTGCACTTGTACCATCTAAATATAGATAATTTTTGTCATCTAAAGCAAATGAGAAATCTTCTTTTATTTTTGCTTCATCATCATTATTTATATAATCTTTCAATGGTTCTTTTATTAAATCATATAATATTAAACCTAAACGATCATATTCTTTTCCATTTTGATTTATAGGTGATTCTACCATATGTAGCTTAGCAAATGAACTTAATAAAGTATTTAAAGATTCTTTGTTATTTTCATCTGAAATTACCTCAGATAAATTGAATCCATTATCTGTTTGTAATTGTTTTAAAGATTCTATAATATTTGCGATATTTTTACTTTCTTCTTTCCACATTTGTTTTTGTTTTTCTATTGATTCTTCTTTATCAATAGCGTCAAATTCTAAATAAGAAGCATCTATTTGTGATTCTTCTAAAATTGGTTTAAATTGCTTTTCTAAAACACTACTTAAACATGGCCTGAAAAAATCAGATTCACTTATAGCATCAATGAGATTAGAGAATGAATCCCCATTAATATCATTTAAAGTAATATTTTGTTGTTCAAACAAAGAATTGAGTGAATCATCATTTTCAATTGCAGCATATATATTACAAATTTTATCAAATTCGACACTTATATCTTCACAACTATCATAAGCTTCTTCTGACAAAGTAATTCCAACATTATTTAATGAAGAATCATTAAAAAGATTTAATATGATTTGTCGTAAAACATTATTTTCTTTAGCAACAATATTTTTATTTGGATTAATAATTTCACAATCAACAAGTTCAGAAAAAATAATTCTTAAATCACTAGAGTTTATACCACTTTCAAATATATTTTCTCCTTCACTTAAATTAAATATTGGTGTTGCATATTGAAAAGCATCCAATAATTTAACAAGTTCATTACCTAAATTAGTATCACTAGAAAATTTGTCAAAATTTAAATCATTATAATCGACACCAATTTTATCCCAATCAACACTTAATTTCTCTTTGACAATTGGAACAAGAATTGAAGGAATAACTATAGAATCACCCATTTGACTTATTGCATCTTTTAAAGTAGATAAATGTTTTTCATTTTCTAAATCAACTTGGAAGTTTGCATTGATAACTAATTCACCATTTTGTCCTTTTAACATTATTGGAAAATCGTTTTTATTATAAATTTTAGCAATAAAACGTAGCATTGAATTAATTTCAATTTCCCACGATTCTTTTGTTTCAGGAATAGTGTTTAATTTATTTTGAATTTCCACGAAAGTTTTATCATCAAATAATGATCCTTTTAACATTTTTAAAGCAATATTCAATAGTTTATTCATAGAATTAACAACAAAAGGAATATCGAATAAACCTCTATTTCCTCCTTTGCCATTTCCAAAGAATAAAGACAATGTTGAAAGATTTTCTTCATTATTTGCAAAAACTATTTTTTCTTCATAAAAAATATCAAGTAAAATTCCTGGATTGATATCACCAAGCTTTAAAATATCTAAATCTTGAATTTCTTGTGAATTATTTATAGAAGATACACCTAAATTATTAGGTAAAGTCATTGCTTCTTTATATAAACCATTAAAATTAAATAAAACATCTACTAAGACATCAAGTAATTCAATAGTGTCAAATTCTTCTTGACGATATCCTTCTGCAGTATCAGGAAAAATTGCAACAAAATCATTAACAGTTACACCATTTTGTATTTCATCTTTTTCTTTATCAAGTTCATTACTAACTAATGAAGCAAGAATTGGAGGTAAAACAACATCAAGTAAAGTCTTTTTTCCACTATTTTTTATTGCTTCTTGCTTGATTTTAAAATTATTTAATCCTTTTTTTATTGAATTATAATTTTCATTTGACAAAAAATAAGGTTTATTATCTAAAATTGATTCCGAGACATATCCGTTTTCATTTAAAATTCTAAATAGCTCAACAAAAGAAGATAAATCCTCACCAAAATTAATATACGAAATTTCCTCTGATAATTTATTAGCTTCTTCTTTAGAAAGTATCATTGAATTTTCATCAACCATATTTAAAGCAATTTTAGATGCGATAGGCACAACTTCATTTACTAAAAACGCATTATTTAAAATTTTTTGAGTAATTAAATCAAGTGTTTTATCAGATAATAATGCCGCGACTAATGATCCTTGTGAAACATCTTCAGCAATTGATAAAGTTGAACACGCTGCAGCAAAAACATCTCCAACTACTTCAGCAAAATTAACTTTAGTATTAGAATTATTCACATTAACAGTATAGTAATTTATATTATTTCCTCTTCCAGTAAGAACAGCAAAAGTATAATGCAATAATGAATTATTATATCCATTAAAAATAGGATACATTATTTTCCAATAATCATTTGCTTTATTTTCATCATATTTATAACCATCTTCTAACGCATCATTATAATTTTTTAGCATAACTTCTGTTACTGAAAATAATGGAGTTAAAAATGCTGCGCTAACTAATAAAGTTTTTGTGCCATTAACAAATAAACCCCCGATTCTTAATTTATGTTTACGCATAACTTTTTTAAATATAGGTCGAACAACTAAAATATATAAAATAAAAGTTAAAATAGGTGAAATAATTAGGCAAAGAAGTAAATTAATTATTAAAACAAAAAATGATAATATGCTTAAAGCTAATGCATCAACTGCAGATTTCGAAGCAGAAATATCGTATGCTCTTAAAATATCGCTAACAATATCACCAATTTTTTGAGTTAAAAAAACTTCATTTCCATTAATCATTAAACTCTTGTTTAAAGGTAACCAATTTATAATTTGTGTTATATTAAAATTATAAAATGCTTTTGTGAAATTAATATTATTTAGATAAACAATTAAAAGTAATATTATCCAAACAACAAGCTTTAACAATGATTTTATTAATCCTTTTTTCAAACCTGTAAGGCAAGAAATAAGGCACATTATCATAATTGCAAAAATAACAATATTACATATCAAGGAAATGTTACCTGATGATAAACTCATTAATAAACTCATAAATCTCTCTTCCTTTTTAGTTTTTAAATAAATTTAAAAATAAATTTCAAAACTATTATAATAGATTGTTGCTTTTTTTTGTACAAAAAGTTTTTTTTATTTAAAAAAAGAATTAAGCAACATATAATTAAATATAATAAACAAATTAAATTTGAGGAAAATAAAATGCAAAATGAAAAAATATCTATTTTGAAAAAAATAAAAAATAAAATAATCTCGTTTGAGGAAAATAAAACAATTAAAAATTTTAAATTACCATTTCTAATAAGTCTTTTTTTACTTGGATTTGTTGGTTTAAGTTTAATTGCTCTAATTGTACAAATTTTATTAGAAGCACCTATAAATGGAACTTTTTTAAATAGTGAATTTTTAAATACATTAAATGAAGAAGAAATCAAAAATTCAATAATTAATTTTTTCAATAGTGTATCTTTGTTTATGTATTATTTTATAACTTTTTTTATTTTTATAATTTTGATAATAGTAAATAAAGAAAGTCTAAGTTATATTAAATCTTGTATTCATAAAAATGCTTTTATTGAAGGCATTGCTATTGCAATCATGATGTTCTGTTGTTCTATTGCTTATAGTATGTTTATTCAAATGATAAATCCATCAACAACAAGCAATAACAATCAACAAGGTATTGAAAATGCATTTTATGCCGCGCCATTATTATCTTTTTTTAGTATTGTTTTGTTTGCTCCAGTGTGTGAAGAATTAACCTATAGACTAGGTTTATTTAGTTTAATAGCAAAAAAATCAAAAATTTTAGCTTATATTGTAACAATTTTATTTTTTACACTAATTCATTTTGATTTTTCAGTAAAAACACCAAAAGAATGGACAATTGAATTGATCAATATGCCTGCATATATGATAGGAGCTATATTTTTATGTTTTGCATATGCAAGAAAAGGAAATATTTTAACATCAATTACTGCACATGCTTGCTACAATGGCATAGAATTTTTATTGATGTTAATTAATTTATGACATATATACAAAAATTAGATTCATTTCATTTGAAAATCATAGCAATGCTTACAATGTTAATTGATCACATTGGTGCATTTTTGTTTCCTAATATAATCATTTTAAGAATTATCGGAAGAATATCATTTATTTTATATGCATTTTTACTTGTAGAGGCAATGCGATATAGTAAACATAAAATCCGTTATATAATTATATTATTTTCATTTGAAATTGTTTTATCTTTAATTGAATATTTATTCACTTTTGAATACAATTCAACAATTTTTTCTTTACTTGCTTTATCTTCATTGACCATTTATTTATTAGATTCACCCAAAAAAACTATAAAATTGTTAGCAATATTTCCAATTTTATATGTAATATTTGCCACATTTAATTTTACATTTTTTAAAGTAGAATATGGTATTTATGGATTAATAGTCATTTTAGGCTTTTATTTTATTAGAAAAAGTTTAGAAATGTATCTATTTTCTAACGACATTAAATATGAAGATTGCGATGATAATCTTAAAAAAATGTTTCATAATTCTTTTTTAATTGGAGCATCTTTAGTAGTTTTAACTACTTCTATGTTATCATTTCTTTTAAGTAATTATTTAAAAGATTTATTTCCTAATAATTATTTTAATTATCAAGGACAAAGTCAGGCAATATTAGCAATTCCATTTATTCTTCTTTATAGTGGAAAACGCGGATTTGATAATAAATATTTCCGATTATTTACATATAGTTTTTATCCCATACATATTTTAATATTGTACATTTTGGCATATTTTTTTACTTTTAGATAAGCAAAAGTTGTTATATACTATGATTAGAGGAGGAAATTTTAATGAAACATATTGAATCAAAAGAACAGTTTGTAAAAGAAATTCAAACTGGAAATGTAATTGTAGATTTTTTTGCAAATTGGTGTGGTCCATGTCGTATGCTTGCACCTGTTTTAGAAGAATTAGAAGAAAAATATGGATATAAAGTTATAAAAGTAAATGTTGATGAACAAATTGAAATAGCAAGTGAGTATTTTGTATCGTCTATTCCTTTACTAGTTTTTTATAAAGATGGAAAAAAAGTCGGTGAAAATTTAGGATATTTAGCATATCCCCAATTAGAAAAAAAATTAAAAAATGTATTCGAAAATAGCTAGCAAAGACTAGCTTTTTTATTATTTATTTGAACATTTTACTACTTTATTAGTCAAATTTATTGATATCGTTTAAAATTCTTTTATTACAAATAATAAAAGTGTATAATTACTAATGTTAAAATTATTGGAGGAAATCTTATGAAAACAAATAAAGAAATGTTTGATGAATTAGATGAATTTATCGACTCGCTTAATTGCAATCCATCAGAATTAATTGCAATTTTACATAGAGCGCAAAGTATATTTGGTTATCTACCATTTTCTTTACAAGCACATATTGCAAATAAATTGAAAATAAGCCCTGCAAAAGTTTATGGTGTTGTATCATTTTATTCGTTTTTTACAATGGTACCTAAAGGAAAAAATGTTATTAATGTTTGCTTAGGTACTGCTTGCTTTGTAAGAGGCTCAGATAAGATTCTAGAAAAACTTGAAGAATTACTTCATATTAAAAATGGTGAAACAACACCAGATGGCAAATTCACTTTGACTTCACTAAGATGTGTTGGAGCATGTGGTTTAGCTCCTGTTATGCAAATCAATGGCAAAACTTATGGTAATTTAACCGTTGATGATGTTGAAGGAATCTTAGCAAAATATTAGGAGGAATTTTATGTGTAAGAAAATTAATTCAAAAGAAGAATTACTAAATTTATATAATAATGTAAAAGATATTCTTGAATTTAGAAAAGTTGAGAGTGAAAGTACAGAAAAATATCATATTTCTGTTTGTGGAGGTACAGGATGTAGTTCTTCAAATTCATTAGAAATATTAGAAAAACTTAAATATTGGGCTAAAGAATGTGGTGTTGAAAATAAAGTTGAAATTTCCATCACTGGATGTTTTGGTTTTTGTGAACGTGGTCCAATTGTAAAAATATTTCCAGATCATACATTCTATACTAAAGTTAAACCAGAAGATGCAGAAAGAATAATTAAAGAACATATTTTAAATCACAAAGTTATTGAAGATTTGATCTATAAAAAAGAAAATGGTGAAACAACAGCTAAGCAAGATAATATAAACTTTTATAAAAAGCAACATAGAATTGCATTAAGAAATTGTGGCTTAATCGATCCAGAAGTAATAGTTGAAACAATTGCTGCTAAAGGATATCAAGCCTTAGCAAAATGTCTTTATGAAATGACCCCAGAACAAATTATTCAAGAAGTCATGGATTCTGGATTACGTGGAAGAGGCGGCGCTGGTTTCCCAACAGGTCAAAAATGGAAATTTGCAAGAGCTTCTGTATCTGAAAAAAAATATATTATCTGTAATGCAGATGAAGGTGATCCAGGAGCATTCATGGATCGTTCAATTTTAGAAGGTGATCCACATTCAGTATTAGAAGCAATGGCTATTGCAGGTTATGCAATTGGCGCGAATGAAGGTGAAATTTATATTCGTGCTGAATATCCTCTTGCTGTTCATAGATTACAAATTGCTATTCAACAAGCAACAGAATTAGGATTACTTGGTGATCATATATTAGGAACAGATTTTTCTTTCAATATTAATATTAAATATGGTGCTGGTGCATTTGTTTGTGGAGAAGAAACCGCTCTCATACATTCTATTGAAGGTTGTCGTGGCGAACCAACTATAAAACCTCCATTCCCAGCAGTTAAAGGTTTATTTGAAAAACCAACAAACGTTAATAATGTTGAAACATGGGCAAATATTCCAGTTATTATTCTTGATGGAGGCAAAAAATTTGCAGAAATAGGAACAGAAAAATCTAAAGGAACTAAAGTATTTGCTCTTGCTGGTAAAATCAATAATGTTGGTTTAGTTGAAGTCCCTATGGGAACAACTTTAAGAGAAATAATTTACGATATTGGTGGCGGTATCAAGAATGGTAAAAAATTTAAAGCTGTTCAAACAGGTGGTCCAAGTGGTGGTTGTTTGACTGAAAAAGATTTAGATACTCCTATTGATTATGACAATTTAGTTGCCAAAGGTTCAATGATGGGTTCTGGCGGTATGATTGTTCTTGATGAAGATGATTGTATGGTTAACATAGCTAAATTTTATCTTGAATTCACAGTTGAAGAATCTTGTGGTAAATGTACTCCTTGCCGTATTGGTAACAAGAGAATGCTTGAAATTTTAAATAAAATAACAGATGGAAGAGGTACAAAAGAAGATTTAGATAAATTAAATGAATTAGCACATTTTATTAAAGATTGTTCTTTATGTGCATTAGGTCAATCTGCACCAAATCCTGTACTTTCAACAATGGCTGGATTTTATGATGAGTATTTAGCTCACGTTGAAGAAAAACGTTGCCCTGCAGGATCTTGCAAAAATTTATTAAATTATAAAATTATAATTCCTAATTGTCTTGGATGTGGAATGTGTGCTCGTAATTGTCCAGTTGACGCAATACACAAAACAGATAAATTTGGTAAAAATCCTCGTTTAAATGCTTATCAAATTGATCCTGCAAAATGTATTAAATGTGGTACATGTATGAGCAAATGCCCTGCTAAACCAAAGGCAATTGAAAGATAGGAAGGAGATTTAAAATGTTAGTAAATATTAAAATTAATAATAAATGTTATACTGAAGATTCCGCTTTAACTATCTTACAGGTCGCAAGAAAACATGGTATCCATATTCCAACATTATGTTATATGTTTCATGAAGAAACAAATCTTGAGCATAAACCTGCATCATGTCGTGTATGTATTGTAGAAGTTAAAGGAAGACGTAATTTAGTTCCTGCATGTGCAACAAATATTGTTGAAGGAATGGAAGTTTTAACAAATACTTATAAAGTTGTTGAAGCAAGAAAATCTGTTGTGGAATTGCTTTTATCAAATCACCCTAATGATTGTTTACAATGTTCAAAAAATGGTCGTTGCGAATTACAAAAATTAGCAGCTGAATTAGGAATTAGAAAAATTAGATATGATGGCGTATTATCACAAAAAAATGTTCATGAAGAAAAATACTTTGTAGTAAAAAATCCAAGTAAATGTGTCTTATGTGGACGTTGTGTCGCTGTATGTGATAAAGTTCAAGGAATAAATGCTATATCACAATCATTACGTGGCTTTAAAACAAAAATATCGGAACCATTTAAATGTATTAGCTGTGGTCAATGTATACAAGTATGTCCAACTGCTGCTTTAACTCAATCAAAATCAATTGATGAAGTAGAAAAAGCATTAAGTGATCCAAATAAATTTGTAGTTGTAAATACAGCACCTGCGACAAGAGTTGCTTTAGGTGATGAATTTAACTTCCCAGCAGGTAGTGATGTTACTAAAAAAATGGTTCAATCATTTAGAGAATTAGGTTTTGATAAAGTACTTGATACTAATTTTGGTGCTGATTTAACTATTATGGAAGAAACACATGAATTTTTAGAAAGATTAAAATCAAAAGAAAATCTTCCATTAATTACTTCATGTTGTCCAGGATGGATTAAATATATTGAACAATTCCATCCAGAACTATTAAATCTTCCTTCAACTAGTAAATCTCCACATGAAATGTTTGGAGCAATTTGCAAATCTTATTATGCAGAAAAAATTGGAATTGACCCAAAAAAGATATATGTTGTTTCTTTAATGCCTTGCTTAGCTAAAAAACGTGAGGCATCGAGAGAAGAATTACAAAATGATGGTCTTCAAAATATCGATGCAGTATTAACAGTTAAAGAATATGCTGAAATGTTAAAAATGCATGGTATAAATCTTGCTACACTAGAAGAAAGTGATTTTGATTCGTTATTAGGTGAATCATCTGGGGCTGCAGATATTTTTGCAAATACTGGTGGTGTAATTGAAGCTGTAGCTAGAACCGCAACAAAATGGTTAACTGGTAAAGTTGAAGATGTAAATTTTGAAGCTGTAAGAGGATTATCTGGTGTACGTGAAGCTACAGTTAAAATTGGTGATAATCAAATTCGTTTATGTGTAGCATCAGGAATAAAAAATGCTTCTATAATTATGGATAAAATCAAAAAAGGTGAAGCACATTATGATGCAATTGAAATTATGGCCTGCCCAGGTGGATGTGTAAATGGTGGTGGTCAACCAATTAGAAGTGATATGGCTCAAATTGATGTCATTAAAGCTAGACAACAAGGAATCTATAATATTGATAAAAATAAAGAAAAACGTGTTTCCTGTGATAATGAAGAAATACAAAAATTATATAATGAATATTTAGGTAATCCAGGTTCAGAAAAAGCACATTATTTGTTACACACCCATTTTAAAGATTGTTCAAAAGATTAAAATTTAAGGACTGTAAAAAATTTAGTAAAACCTAAGTTTTAAAAACAGTCCTTTTTTTATGATTTAAGATTAATTTTTTTATAATATTTGTTGCACTTAGATTAATAATTAACCAACTAAAATTATTTTCATTTTCTTCTTGAATTTTATTATATATCTATATATAATAATTAATGCATGAAGGATTTGCGAGCGTAGTTCAGTGGTAGAACACAACCTTGCCAAGGTTGCTATGCGGGTTCGATTCCCGTCGCTCGCTCCATAAGTTTTCAAAATGCCAAAAAAATGGCATTTTTTTATGGTTTTTTTGCGTTTTTGCGATTTTTAGGCCTTATTGATACAAATTTTGATACAATTTTTGATACAATTTTTATTTTAATTCTTGCATTATTCCATTCAAAACATTAATAATAGCTTCTTCTTTTTCATTTGATTTTTGAAGATAAACATCTTTAGTAATAGAGCTATCAGAATGCCCCACATAATTTTTAATTTGCTCTAATGAAACACCTTTATCATGCAATAATGTAACTGCACTTTTCCTGAATTGATGAAAATGGAAATTTGGAGAAATAATTTTGCAATAATCATTTGCATATCTTCTAAATGTTTGCTCAGGAATTGGATCACATTTACTTTTTTTTGAAAAGAAAATAAAATCATCTTCTTTTAATTTATTTTCTTCAATGTGTTTTTTTAATAAAGAAATATAATCTTCTGGAAGAGAATAAAAGCGTTGCGATGTTTTTGTTTTAGGGTGGAACAATTACATAATGGCCTGTTCCAGTTTTAAAGCTAACTTCCTGGTAAATTTCAAAATTCTTTTTTTCAAAATCAAATGCATTTACTTTTAAAGCTAACAATTCACCTAATCTTAATCCAAATAAATAAAATGTTAAAAAAGCTAATTTGTAAAAAAGAGAATCACATGCTTTATAAATTTTTAAAAAATCATCGTGTTGTACCATATCATTTTTTATGGTAGTTTTTTTAACTTCATAATCTTTAAAAGCTTGCATTCTTTCTATTAGATAAAAATCAACATCATAATAAATTTTTACCCAATGAAAAAATCTAATTAAAAAATTTCTACGCCTATTTTTTATATCAATACTTACTTCTGCTTTATCAATTAAAGCTCTTGCTTTTTTAACATCAGAAAATGTTAATTTACTAATAGGAATATTTTTAAATAAATTAGAATAATAATTATCTATTTCTTTACTTAATTTTAAGTAATAAGTTATTTTAAATTCTTTTTTAGCAAAAATTTTATATTGTTCCAGGAGTTGTTTATAGGTTAATTCTTTTTTTATTTCATAAACTTTTTTTTGATTTTCAACCAAAAATAAAGATTCTGCTTCTTTTGCTTCCTTTTTTGTAGCAAATCCACGCCTTAAAAATTGCCTACCCTTAATACTTACTTTAAATAGCCATTTATTTTTATCTTTATAAACTGGCATATTTTATTTCCTCATAATCACTTATATAATCAATATTTAAAACATTTGATTTTCTAATGGTTGAAGTTGTTCCTGAGGCACTTCTTATTACAATTTGTTTGGCGCTGTCTTTAATGATTAATCCTTGTGCAATAATAGTTCCTTTAATTCTTTTTCCGTTAATATCAGAATAACCTAAATATTTAACTCTTGCTTTCATTATTTTTTTATCTCCCTTTCTAAATTTTGAATATATTGTTTAAATTTATGAATAAATATAAGAATTAATAAAGATATGAATAAATAAATTATTAAATAAATCATTGTGATTTTTCTTCCTTTTTAATTTCTTTTTTCTTTGTTTTAGCCGTTTCTTTTTCCTTAATAGCTTCTTCTTTTTCCTTTTTCTTTTTTTCCTCTAGTGCTTGCTGTTTTTTCTCTTTTTCCTCATCCTTATTTTTTATTAATTCTTCATAGCTCTTATTGTCAGTATCAGAGTTGAAAAAAGAATCAATTATATTTAAATCGGAATCATTTTTTTGAGATATATCATTTAAAAAATCATCAAATTCATTAAATTGACATTTTAAGTAAGTGCCAAAGGCCCAAGTCATAGGAATAAAAAGATCTGTTTCTTTTAAGGAAGATTGATCAAAGCGATGTAGATCTTCTTCCCTGAATGCTACTTGAACATGATATTTTAAAAATCCTGCTGCAAAGATTTTGTTTTGCATTTGATAAAATTCAAAAACTTTAACTTTTAATTTTTCAATTTTATTAGGAAGCTTAACAAGTTTCTTTTTCTTGCGTTTAGATAATTTCTTTTTCTTTAAATACTTAGAAATTTTCTTTTCACATTTTTCAATTTTTCTTGTTGCTTTTTCTTCTTTGTTTTTAAAAATTCTTGAAAATGTTTTTTGCGCTCCTACAACATCCAAAGATTCAATTTTTATGTACGAATTAGCTAATTCACGAACGATTTTCGCATTTCTAGAGATGTTTTGAGCTGCGCCGATATAATAGGCGGTTTCATTCTTTAGCTGCCTAAAAAGTCGCATTGCCGTATCTCTACCCGATTTTTCAACCTCAACAAAATTTGTTGTATTTTTTAAATTAGTTAATGAAAGTTCATCTTCAGTAATTACACAATATGAGGGAATGTAATAATTGTGTCTTCCATACTCAGTTTTGATGTCAAATAAATTATTTGGTAGATCAATATTAAATGATTCAGTCAATCTATTAAATAACTTATAATTTGACATTACATAGTTGTTTCTTAAATAAGCACAATAAGCTATTACATAATCTTTTAATAATCTTTGCTTAGGGGTTTCTTGCCTATAATTGGAATAAAAACCTTTAAATTCTTTTGCTATATCTTCATCTTTTAAAATTGTTTTAATGATGTTTTTAATTGAAGTATCAAATTGATATGTATTCTCAATTATTGAATTAATTTCTTCCCAGTCAACTTTATATAAAATTTTTTGAGTGTTTAAAATTTTATCAGAAATCATTTCTTTAAATTGAAGTGTTTTAAAGTGCGTTAATCCCGCCATTAAAGAAGATTTACCACCGCCGACAGAGGTTTCAATCATGGTTATAAATTTTAAATTTGAATTGATAAATTCTTGCGTTTCAATTGCTTTTTCTATGCATTTAAACCTTGAATATTTTTCTCTATTAATACGATGATTCAATCTAAATCTTAATGGAATTTTAAATTGCTCTGGAATAACATTATAATCTGATTCCAACACGCTTTTTTTATAGTCGTGCCTTTGCTTAATTGTGAATAACCATTTTAATAGTTTTATCAGCAAATTAAACGGAAGCAATATAAACTTAATGATATTTTTTAATAATTTTATTAATGAAAAATAACCTTTTTCAATTGCTTCCAGAATAATTGCTAAATTTTTTAAAATTGAAGCTATTAACCAGATTAATATTATTGTTCCTAGAGTTAATGCAATTTTATTTTGTGTTTCAAAAATATTATTTAACCATTCAAACATAAGTTATTTTTTAATCTTTTTTGAGGGAACAAACAAAAGCTTAATCCAATTTATGAGTTTTACAGGTAATGAAATCGTAAACATTATAATGCTATATAAAAAATTCCAAATAGTAATTAATAAATCAATAATCATTTTTGTTTGCTCCTTTCTATCTGAATAACTCTTTAATCAAATTAACAAATGTTAATAATAAAGGTAAAAGAAATAATGCTGCTAAAATTCCAATTGCTAGCCCAATAACCCATTTGTTCTTTTTAAGCCAGTTAAGAAAATTATTGATTAATTCCTTAAACCAATCATCAATTCCTTTTTCACTGTTTTTGTCGCCTGTGAATAAAGATATATCAATAGGTTCAGTTATAACACTTAAATCATAAGGATTTTCTTCGTCATCAATAAATTTCATGCGTACAACTTCGATGTTTTTCGGCGCTAAGGAATTAAAATAAATGCAATTGTATGAGGGGTAATCAGTTGTAATTCCGTATTTGTCTTGCAACCAATAATAACGTGGATCTCTTTTTTTGTCGCCAAAATATTTGTGAAGCATATCTTTGGCCATTTGGCATAAATGAGCTTTATCTGAGCGATAAGAATCTTGCTTTTTTTCAACATCATATGAAGCTAAAGTCACCACAAATTCTTGATCAGGAAAAGAATCTTTAATTAATTGAGCTGTTTCTTTTGAAGCGTGATTTTCAAGATCGCTCATCTTAATTATTGAATCCCATTTATATGTATTATGCTTAAATAGCCCGTAAGTTTTTGTTGTATATGAAGTGTTTGAAATTGTTGAAGAATAACCTGATTGCACTAATTCATAGTAGTCTGGGTAATATTTAGCAATTTCTTTCAATTCTTCATCTGTATAAGTAACACCATGCGTTTTGAATAAATTAGAATTAATATAATTTTCATCGAAAAAGCCACCTGATGTTTTTATCTGCTCAACCCAAAGCACTTGATCACCACTTGCCATTGCTTCAAACTTGTATAAATCATAAATAAATTCAATTTCTTCTAATTGATTTATGTCATAATTTTCCACGCTTAAACCATACATGATGTTATTTTTTCCACGTGAGCCAAGAAATCCCTGAACGATGTCATTGTGTTCTTCTAAATAAATAGAAGCTGCTTTTGTATTTTTTAACTCGATTGTATCTGTAATGGAGTATTGATAATTTTTTCCGTCAAAAGTAGCGGTTAATGGGTAAGATCTTGATTCGCCATTTTCTAGCGTTGCTCTTCCAAATGTATATTGCTTACATAAATAAGAAGAAATATTTGAATCTATTTCACATGCATATTTATGAATCAATCCGTTTGAAGATGTAGCTATTAAAGCACAGGAATATCTTTTTGTGGAAGAATTAGCATTTTCAAATTCACTAACAGAATTAGCTACTTTAGTTGTAATGTTTATACTTTTTATTTCCTGAATTAAATCTTTATCTTGAACAAAAAAGATTAAATAATTAATTCCTGATTCGCTGTCGTGCTTATCAGTAACTGCAATTATTTTTTTAGAATCCGCATTTAAAGTTAAAGGATTTATTCCTAAATTTGATAAATCTTCATCAACAATATTAATGTAAGTTTGCGCAAATACAGGAGCTAGAGCAGGAGTTTCACTAACTCCTGCCATAAAAAGTGCTGAACATAAAATTAATTTATTCATATATAATTGCTCCTTTATCGGTTATAACTTGTGAATATTCGATTTTATCTTTATATTCGATAAAAAATCTAACTTTAAATTCATCCTGAATAGGATTAAATGTTTTTGTGAAGAAATAATGATTTTCATCTGCGTTATAATATTGCCCGTTTTTATAATATATAGTTGTGTAGTAATTTGTTGTATAACGGATTGTTTTTTCATTTTGTGTAACTTCAAATCCGCATTTAATAACTTCATTATTTCTTATTTTTTCTATTTCTACTAAACCATAAATATTAGTGTAAGCTATTTCTTGAGGATCTTCAGGAATGTAATGTACCACAATAGGATTTTCATAAACTAGCTCTGATGGTTTTGTTAAATCATTATAAGTTTTTGCATATAACATTTTAGCTTCATAGGTGTAAATATTTCTTAAGCTATAATCTAAAATGTAATAATAGGCATCAGTCAATGATGTTTCATAATAATAACTTGATAAATCAGGAACAGGATCATTTTCTTTGTCGATATAATAATCAATTCCCCATTGATTATTTTCAGAAGCATAACAAGCTATTTTGCCTATTTCACTTGCAAACGTAAAATGACCGCCGCCATTATCGCCATAATGAGTGCCATTAAATATTTCTGGAGTTACATCAGTAAATGCATTGAAGAATGGAAAAAATCTTTTTCCAAAATATTGCATTTCTACATTTGTATAAATGTAGCTTGCTCCCTCATACCCGTTTTCAACATAGATTATAAAATTTCCGTTTTCATCTAAGTAAAATGTTTCAGTGTTTGTAAATTCTGGATTATTTTCTTTGAAAAAATCATCATAAATTGAAATTTCAGATGTGCTATATATTCTATCGGAATCAGTTCCTGTTACTTTTCCTAAGAAGAATACATCATCTTCAAGTTCTAATGTTGAAATTGCGTCATTAATTTCGCCAAAATTACTTGCTAATATTGTTTGATCAAATTGTTTATTTCTTGCGTCTTCAGTAGCTTTATCAACAATTGCATGCGCTGAATCCACTATTTGATAATCAACAATTACATCGGCAAAAAAGCGATAAAATAATAAAGGTAATCCATTGCTTAATTCTTCTTCAGAATAGTTGCTAGTTCTTGTTGGTTGTTCACAAATTGCTTTTATTAATATATCTCCAGAAGCTTTTAAAATGGAATCTAGAAATATATCAACACCACCTTTAAAAAGTGGAATGTTAAGCCCTAAAAATTCAAAATACCAAAATTCATTTTTTTGCACGATTCCAAAATCATTTTTATAATTTCTTCCGACTAACACAGCATTTTCTTTGCTTAAATACTGAGCAAATATTTCCGCAACATCAATGGTGTAGTTAGAATTAAAATGACTATCTAATCCCTGCACTTTTTGAATTTCAATAATTCCTTTTCTTCTAAATATTAAAGAAAACAATTGAGTTTGATTACATACAGGACATTTAACAATTAAACTTCTTTTTAAAATAACAAGATCTTCTTCAAATAATTTGTCATTTTCATTGTTTGATTTTAATTCAAAATTTCTATTTGCATATTCAAATATTCTTTCAAACAAATCATAAACAATGTCTTTATCAATTCCCTCAAGATCATATTTTTTCCCTTTGGTTTCAATTGGTTCGGTAGGATCAATAAATTCGCCTGTTCCACCACTTCCATTTTCACTAGAAGTTAATTTAACACTTGTGGAATTTGAATTATTGTAACCTGGTTGTTCTGAATTGTGTTCAGTGTCATAATAATTAGATGTTGTTGCTCTTGAAGAAGATTCAACAGGTTCATCATTTTTTGAACATTGAGTTAATGCAAAACAACCAGCTAATATAGCTACAATTCCTACAAGAGCGAACAAGCTAATTTTTAAATTGCTGCTATTGTTTCTACTACTCATTTATAATCAACTTCTTTAAATAGCTTGATTGCCATTCTTTATGACCAAATAATTTAACAACTTCATTGTAAATTCTGATAAAAAAGTTTGAAACATTTCTTATAATAACGTTGTAGAATCCTTTCCAGAATTTAACAAATCCATTATCTCTTTTTTGTGTAGCTTCTTCAGAATCATAAACTTCAATAGCTCTAGTTATTGATTTTTCTTCGCCTGAATAATATCTTGCTTTTAGGGTTACAGAATAAATTCCTGGATCATTTGTTAAGGATTCAACGCCCTCTTCTTCAGCTTTAAAGGCATAATTTGAAATAACATCAATTTTTGAATAGCCTGAATTTAATTCGCCCGTTTGAAGCATTAAATCAATAACTTCTTGGCTTGTTAGTTGAATATTTTTTTGTACCTTAATTGTTTTTTCCTTAACATACCAAACATTTGGTATTTTATCAGATACAACCACATTTAAATTAAATGTGCGGCGGTTGCCTGCTTTATCTTTGGCTAATAAATTTAAAGCATAATCGCCAACTTTATTTGCATAGCCAGTATAAGAATCACTAATTATTTCAACTTCACATTCTCCGTCTACAACATCCGTTGCTTTAATTTGTTTTAAAATATCATTCGTTGTTAAGGCCACAGAAGTTGATTTATAAATGAATTCAGGACCCTCAATAACTGGAGCTACGTTATCATATACTTCAACAGGAATTGTTTTAACCGTTTTATTTCCTGATGAATCAGTAGCGGAAATTACAATTTCATAAGTTCCAATTTCATTTGCATTAAGCGTGTAAGTGTCATTTTCAAGTTTAATTGCTACTTCTTCATCTTCAACATCACTTGCACTGTATTGTAATAAGATTGCTTCAATATCTGTTGCTTGAGAATAACCAAATCTTAATGAATCAGGACCTGAAATAACTGGTAAAGAATCTAATGACCATTTGGCAAATAAAGTTATATCTTCAGTTATTAAAGTTTGGAAATTGAATTTTGCATTATTGTAAAACCAATCATCAAATTTATAACCAAGTCTACTTGGCGTTTCAGGTTTTGTTGCGACTGAATTATCATTAACTTGTTGTTTAATAGCTTCTGATCCAGTGTAATTTAAATTGAATGTTACAGTGTGAATTTCACACGCTTCATATACAGCATATAAAGTTACATCATCTTTAATAGGATCTTGGAAATTATACGCCGCTCCACCTGGAGTTTTAGCCCAATGCTTAAATTTTAATCCTAGTTTATCATCTATTTTAAGTGCCTCAGTAGTTTCCCCGTCTTTAACTCCAACGGATTTAATAGGTGTTTCATCAGAATCTAAAAATTTAACCTCATGCATGCCCTGGACTTCCGCAATAATTTTACCGAAGTAGACAGTGCCACTAAAATTTAAATAATAAGTTCCAGGATTTAATTCTTCCGAAACAAAATCAACTGCCTGGCCATTTACACTTTTATAATTTGTTTGCGTGCTTGAAGCGCTAGATTTTGCGCTTGAATCTAAGAACACATTAACATTTGAAGAAGAATAAAGTTCTGCTTTTAATTTGGCTTTTATTCCCTGAGGGATTGTAAAACTTAAATATCTTGATGAAGATGTTGAGCCACCTGTTTTAATTGATTTACCATACGAAAATCCTGTCTTTTCATCAGAATATTTAAATCCTGTATTTGTGGAAGTGTAAACTTTAAAAGAAATTCCTGTTGAATCATCAGTTATTGTTGCTCCGCCATTTGTACTGGTGTTTACAGAAGCCCATGTTGGACATTCTTCCATTGTTTCGCCGTTAAAAAATTCATAAGAAAAAATGTTTTTATAATCGATTGCTTTTTTAATTCCTCGATTTACAAAACTTTTTTGTTCCCCTAAATAATTTGGTTGATTTGTTGTAGAAGCTGCAACGCTTGTTAATCCAGTTAAAACTAATAAGCTCGTTACAAGTAATTTTTTCATTTAATTATTTCCTTTCTACTTTTTTTAAATTTTTAATACATGCAATTTTAATTTTTTAAAAATTATAAGAATTTCTTCAAAATTTCCTTTTTTTGTTTGTCTGCCTTCGTGTACCCTAAATTATCGACATATTTTTTTAAATCTTTTTTATTTCGGGTTTCCAAAGTAACCTGAAAAGGAATTCTTAATTTCTTATTGTTAACATCTACATAATCGTTCTTATAAACTTTATCATCGTGTTCAATAACAAATTGATGAACTTCCTTATATGGATGTTTGCGAAATCCTGTACGCTCAGTTACAGTACGTTCATAAATTTTTATTTTTTTCATTCATTTTTCCTTTCATCTTTTTTAGCCTCTTTGACCACTTCATATGCTAAGTCAATAGCTTTGTTAATTTCTTGCGCTCGCTTGTAATTCATGCAATGTCTTACGTGCTTAGATTCATCAGAGCAATTAAATTTATCTGGACACATGTAGCAAAATGAATAAGTAGCTCGCTTAATTTCTTTTTTTAAATCGCCTTTTTTAAATGTAAATATCGGCATTTCTTTATTTAAGTCAATTTTAGATCACCTCTTTTTTGCTAAATTTATTTTAAAAAAGTCTTTTAAACTTTTTTTAAACGAATAAAATTGCAGCTGGTAATTAGTTACCAGCTACAACAAATCAAACAATAGGCAATCGGGAGAACACATTGATTGCCTTAATTAACTATTAAGAAATTAATAGATAATTAAGAGAATCAATTTTTTTAATTTAGAAGCGGTAGCTATGGATTTCTACCGCCTCTATATATTTCAGGAGGTAAATTATATCTCAGGTTGTCTTTTTTTAGCGAGGGAGTAATTTATTTGTTACTCCCTCAAAATACTTAATAACCAATAACGGATCCCGCAAAATCTTATTTACATAACAACAAAACTTAAATCCCATTAACAACAAATCTTATTTACATTAAATTAACAACAAATCTTAAACACAAAACTTACATCACATTAACAACGGGATCCGATTTTTTTAATTTAGAAGCGGTAGTTATGGATCTACCGCATCTATATATTTCAGGAGTTAATTAATCTCAGGTTGTCATTATTTATTTTTCAAACTATTTTTTCTTTTAGCTTTTTTTCTTTTTTCTTTTAAATCAATGGATCTTTTTGTCATATATTCTTTTCCAGCCCATTCAATTTTTTTGTTAATAACAAGACCACGCCTATAATTTCTTAAATTAGAACAATGTGAATAATCACTTATGTTATTATTTTTAATAAAATTTTCACAATCTTTTTTTCTTTTAAACTCAACTTGAACTAAATTATTTTTACTATCTTGATATGTCAATAAATATTTATTTTTATTTCTTTTATTCATTTTTTTAACCTCTCTTTACTTTCTTTTTAATTTTTTTGCCAGCAGTCATAGGAAGCTATTTCTTCAAGCTCTTTTCTTTCTTCTTCTGGAATGTCTTTTTTATTTTTTAACAACTCTATTTGCTCATAAGTTTTTGCTCGCTCTGGATCATTTGCAAATTTTTTTATTGTGGCAAACAAATAATTTGCCTTGTCAACAATTGAATCAGGATTAAATCCTAGTGTTGCAATTTTATTTTTTATGAAATCATCGGTTGCTTGATTTAAATATTTTAAATTTAGATTTTTTAGTTCTAAAAAAGTAGCTCTATATTTTTCTTCATCCGATTTTTTGGCATAATTATTAAAAACTAATCCAGCAAATGTTTTTTCAAAAAATAAATCAAATTCTTCATCAGGAGTTAATTCTTGACTTGTAGCTGATTTTTTTATTGCATTTTCTTTTCTTCGCTTAATGCGCATAAATTCAGATGATTCTTTTTTATTCATCGTTAATTCTTCTACAATTGGGATATAGATATCTCCAGTATAGGTAATTATTAATAGCTTTTCTTCTTTGAATAATTTAATTGCTTTTTCAACAAATTCAATGTCTTCTTTGGAATGCTTATTAGTTCTAAAATTTAAAAATCTTCTTAAATATCGGGCCGAAACTGGACCCTGAATAATTCCTGATGTATCAAGTGTCTTTGTAATTAATTGAATCCACAAGATTAAATAATCATTTGGATTCTCTTCCATTTCTTCCGCAAGCGAAGTAACAATTGAAAATTCTTTGCTCTCAAACATATTTTTTGAAAATTGAAAAAAATAAAATTTTTTAAATTCTTTTTCTTCTTCCATAATTTTGTTCCCCTTTTTAAAACCAATTTAAACCTTTGTTTAAATTTGGAATATTTACACAAATTAAGCACATTGCTTTATTGAATGAATTGTTAAAATTTTGAAATTTAATTCTTTTTTTTAAAATCACAACGCTTAGATCATCAACATGTTTACTATAAATTTCACTTCGTTTTTGCGTTTCTAACGTTGATAATGGAAGCAATAATACAAATGATTTTATAATTCCTAAATCGTAATCATTAAACATTTTTTCAAGTATTCCATTTTGCAATGAAAATGGTGGATTACTTATTGCCAGATAGCAATTTATAGGCGGTTTTATTTCAAAAAAATCATCGTGTGTAGCTACAAAATTTAATTTCTGTTCAATTGCTACATTTTTAAATTCTGAATTATCATCGTCAAATGGTAACCATATTTTTTGAAATTGTTTGATGTTTATTAATTTATAAATGTCCTCGACCAATTTTTTTGGAGTAAAAACAACATCCTTTTCTGTTCCGAACATTTATTTAAGTCCTCGCCATAAAGATTTTAATTTTTTTGGCGTATTTTTATAGTCTATTTCATCCATTGCTAACCCACTTTTAATGCAGCCTTTTATTGTTAGGATCCATTCAGGATCAGCTTTGGCTTTTTCATATCTGTTTAATAATTCTGTAAGTCCTTTTTTTGTTTTGATTTCTTTCATATTTCAGTTCCCCCTTTTAATTAACGTAAGAAATATCTTACTTATACTTTAAAATTAAGTTAAAAGTTACAAATTGTCAATATGCGATGTAAGAAAAAACTTATTTTTTTTTATGATTAACACATAAATGTTAAAATTTATATGGTGAATTTTATGAATAATCTTAAAAAACTTCGTGAAGATAGAGAAATTAAACAACTAGAGGTTGCTAAATATCTAGGAATATCAAGAGCAGGTTATTCACAAATTGAAGCTAATATTAAAAATGCTCGTGGAAGTAATTTAATAAAGATTGCAAATTTTTTTAATGTATCAGTTGATTATTTGCTTGAATTAACGGATGAACCTACTCCATTATTTGAAAATCAGGACGAATGTCAAAAAATTACCCCCCCCCCGTTCAATTCTATTGAATTAAAAAAAGGCGACAAAGAATCAATTGTTCGAGTTGCCGAAATTTTACAAGAAATAATTAAGAAATAATTAACTATGAATAATTTAAAAAAATTAAGAGAAGAAAGAAATATAAAGCAACTTGAAGTCGCTAATTATTTAAAAATAACATATCAGGGCTATTCAAAAATTGAAGCTAATATTAAAAATGCTCGTGGAAGTAATTTAATTAAGATTGCAAATTTTTTCAATGTATCAGTTGACTATCTACTTGAATTAACGGATGATCCTATTCCATTACATAGGAATCAAAAAAAATCTTCCAGATTAAATAATTCAATTGAATTAAAAGCTGATGAAAAAGAATTATTAGTTGAAATATTGCAAAAAATTTTAAAAATATAATTTTTAACTCCTTAAAAAGTATATCATGCTATATTTTTTTGCATAAAAGTATTGCATGCTATACTTTTTTGTGGTATAATATATTTAGAATCAGAAAGGGAGATTAAAAAAATGATTTCATACAAAATTTTAAAAACAATTAAATCAGATAGTGAATTCAATGAATTATGGAGTTCCTACGAAAAAACAATTAAAGGAGATAGGAGAACCAAAGCTTATAAAGAGCAAATTAAAAAAGAATATTGGGATCTATACCATTCATGGCAACATGAATTAAATTGTTTATACAAAGAAGAAATTAGCAAAAAACAAAAATACGTTTCTTCAGATGTTGCAGCAATTAAATTAATTCCAGAAGTTGGAAATCCTATATTACTAAATAATGAATGGGATGGCCTTCACAAATACGCAATTATAAATGAATCAGATAAAGTGCCAAATGAATATGAATTATTACCAATAGTTTTAATGGGCAAATATAAAATAATGGCCTATGATTGTGCAAAATCATTTGATGATAATGGCGAAATTATTGAAAGCAATTACATTGAAATTTATAAAAATAATGATAATGATTTTATTTTTAAGGTTAATTAACATGATAATTAAAAGAAAAACTTTTCAAAAAATGCTAGCAAATGAAATCTTAGAAGATTTAGCTTTATTTGGATTTGATTATAAAATCAAAGCTTATTTTAACAAAGATCAAGAACCAATAGATTACGATGTATTTGACAATTTTTCAGATGAAGAAATGAATGCAATTTCATCTGAAGAAAATTATAATATTGAAATTCTAGAAGAATCCGCTGATGAAAAAGAATATGAATGTGAAATGCTAGCAATTAAATTTTTAGCAAAATTAATTTCATATATTGATGAAATTTCGTTTCAGGCCGCAATGCTCAAAGCAATTAGAATTACTTTGGGATTATCATTAAGAACTTTTTCCGAAAAAATAAAAATAAGTAATCCGAATGTTTCAATGTATGAAAATGGCAAAAAAACATTTTCCAAAAGAACCATTTCAAAAATTTGCGAAACATTTAATCTAAAAGAAGAAATTTTTGAAGACGACACGCCATTTGATCAAATGGGCTACGAAAAAAGAATAATTTCCTAAAAAAATTTTTTAGGGCAAAAAAAATCGGGCGAAAAATTGTTTCTCAATTTTTCACAAAAAAGATTCAAGTCAAAAAAATACAAATTGCTATCTCCCTCGATATCAATTTGATTTTTTTTTATCTTTCAATTTAGATGTTCGGTTTGAGTGTCAAATTTTATTGATTTCACAAAAGAAAACAAAATTCACAACTCCAACTTCTGTTTTTATTTTTTTTATTTTCGCCAGGAACAAAACCAAACGGGGCTTCAAGCCTCAAAAAAAAAGAAAAAAACTAATAGCAGATTATTAAATTTTATGGCAGTTTAGTAACTAACTTTTATTTATAATAAAAGTTAAAGTCAAAAATTTTGTTCTTGACAAAATTATTTTTTTATGTTATTTTTTACTACTTTTTTATTTATTAGTGTATATATAATTATTGCTATTATAGGGGGTTCTTAGGGGGTTTTTTAGTGTATTAAAAAAAATCGCATTTTTTTCATGCAAAAAACAAATTGCACTATGCGATTTTTAAAAAAATAATGGAGCTTAAAAACATTATCTGGTTGCAACAAATAAATATTATTTAAGTTTGATGATTAATCTATGTAAATTGATACAATTTTGATACAAAATAATAGTAAAGTGCTTTATTTTACTATCTTATCAATAATTGTTCAACCCTTATTTTTCAATAAAAATCAATTATTGATTTTTATTTCTATTATTATTTTATTAACCCCGTCGCTCGCTCCAGTGACGTTTCTGTTCGAACTTTTATAGTTTGAACTTAAATATATAATCAATCCGTTCGGGTTGATTTTT
>CANRPC010000007.1 GCA_947632435.1 uncultured Bacilli bacterium
AAAGTTTTTTGATCTAACTTTACAACGCACGAAAAAATTTTCTAGTTAATCTTTTAGATTAAAATGTGAATTTTATGGTCATCTACGGAATACAGGTTATATAAATAATACATCAGAAAGTTCAATTTATAAAAAAGTAAAAGAAGTATACGGATTAAGCAAATTAGGCAATTTATATTTATCAAAAAAAGACATAGATAATATATTAGATGTTGATTGTCCTTTTGATAATACAATGCAAAGTTTAGACAATGTTATACAAAAATCAAAAGAAGAAAAATAAGAAAAAAGAGTTTTTTAAATATTATTCTTTTTCCTTATTTAGCGCCTCATTTTAGGGTTTGCTACCAAAGTCAGGTACCAAATGTAAGAAAAATTTACAATAGCAAAAAAAATTTAAATTCTCTTTTTCTATCGACAAATTTAATTTAAAAGAGATGAAGAGCAGTGCCACGTAGAAGTAAAGAACAGATTAAAAAAGAAAAGCAATATAAAGCAACTACAAAATATAAGGCAAAAACTTATAAACAAATTAAGTTTGAATTACATTTAATAAAAGATGCAGATATTATTGAACTTCTTGAAAAACAATCTAACAAAGCCCAATTTATAAAAAGTAAATTGAGACAATAAAAACATCATACACTTTTTCAAAACTACTAGTGTAAATAAGAGAAGTTTAAAAGACAAGAAATGATTTGATTAGTTCCTTTTTTTTGAAGATTACCTTGTAAAATTTAGGAGCAAAATAATTAATTTATGAAAAAAATTAGGTTTTTCGTTAATTTTTTGCCATTTTACTATGTCAAGCATTTGTTTGTTTTTGAACTTGTATCTAGAGTAATATTTGACAATATATAATATATTAAGGCGTGAGTAATAGATTTGATATAAAATGCAGTTAATTTAGTTAATTATAATCTTCCTTCTTGTTAATTATTAAGTATTAGTTAATTTCATAAATTACTAGAATTCTATTTAAAATTTTTATGATTTATTTTAAGTAGTAACCACCAATTTTTTTAGTTCCTCTATATTCGCATATATTTAGCAATTTTCTTTTTAAAGAATTTTTTACCATATCATGAATTATTATTTAATGGGTCATTTAATGGGTCAAATAATTTAAATCAGTAAAGTTAGAATTAAAAAATTATTATTTTAATTAAATAGTTAATTGTAATTTTAAGCTCAAGATATTTAATTTGATTTTGGTAATAAACCTTAAAATAAGGCGCTAAATAAGGGAAAATGCTATTAAAAAGAGTTTTTTTAATGATTAGATATTTTAAATCAACGAATTCAACTAGTTATTTCAAATCATTATTTCTTATGGGTCATTTAATGGGTCATTTAATGGGTCAAATAATTTAAATTGATAAAGTTAGAATTAAAAAATTATCATTTTGATTAAAAAGTTAATTATAATTTTAAGCTCAAGATATTTAATTTGATTTTGGTAATAAACCTTAAAATAAGGCGCTAAATAAGGGAAAATGCTATTAAAAAGAGTTTTTTTAATGATTAGATATTTTAAATCAACGAATTCAACTAGTTATTTCAAATCATTATTTCTTATGGGTCATTTAATGGGTCATTTAATGGGTCAAATAATTTAAATCAGTAAAGTTAGAATTAAAAAATTATCATTTTGATTAAATAGTTAATTATAATTTTAATTGCAGTACATTAATAAAAAATAATTTTCTATTTATTTTTAGTTGTTCAATTTTGAAAGATTATTTACCTTTCTTGAATAATAATGAATTTTAGCGTAAAATTTTTTTGATATAAAATGTAATTTTATGGAGGTCTTATGATAGATAAAATAAAAGAAATTGCTCGTGATGCTGAAAAGAAAATTGCGAATGCAGAAAATATCGAAGAATTAAATAAGCTTCAACTCCTATATCTTTCTAAAAAAAGTACGTTGATGTCTTTTATGTCAGAAATGAAAAATCTTGTTGGTGAAGAAAGAGCTAAATTTGGACAATTAATTAACTCTGTTAAGCAAGATATAACTAAACGTATTGAAGAAAAAAAGAAAATACTTGAAGCAAAAGCTTTAGAGGAAAAATTAAAAAAAGAAGTTATTGATATCTCTCTTCCAGGCTATAATTATCAAAAGGGAACAAAACATCTTTTTCAAAGAGTTGTTGATGAAGTTAGTGATATATTTATTGGAATGGGATATCAAATTGCGGAAGGAAAAGAAGTTGAAGAAGATCATTTTAATTTTGAATTATTAAATGTTCCTAAAGATCATCCTGCACGTGATATGCAAGATTCCTTTTTTATAGATGAAACTAAATTATTAAGATCTCAAACTTCGCCAGTTCAAGCTCATGTTATGCTTGAAAAAAATGGTAAAGGACCAATTAAAATTATTTCTCCTGGTAAAGTTTATCGTCGTGATGATGATGCCACACATTCTCATCAATTTGGTCAAATTGAGGGTTTAGTTATTGATGAACATGTTTCAATGTCAGATTTACTTGGAACTCTAGAATTGTTCGTGAAAAAAATGTTCGGAGAAAAACGTGAAATAAGAATGCGACCATCATATTTTCCATTTACTGAACCAAGCGTAGAAGTTGATATTTCATGTTTTGAATGTGGTGGTAAAGGTTGTCCTTTATGTAAACATACTGGTTGGATTGAAATATTAGGCGCAGGTATGGTTCATCCTAATGTTTTAAAAATGTGTGGTTTTGATGAAAAAAAATATCAAGGTTTTGCCTTTGGTATAGGAATTGAAAGAGTTGCTATGCTTCGTTATGGTGTTGATGATATAAGAAGATTTTACACTAATGACATGCGATTTAATGAACAATTTCATAAGGAGTAATGTATATGATAATTAGTTTAAATTTATTAAAACAATTTGTTGATTTAAATGATATTGATTTATCTTATTTACTTCATAAACTTACTTTTTCAGGTTTAGAGGTTGAAGGAGTTCATCATCTTGCTAAGGCTAAGGGTTTAGTTATTGGAGAAATTTTATCTGTTAAAAATCATAATGATTCTGATCATCTTCATATTTTAGAGGTTGATGAAGGAGAAAAATATGGTATTAAACAAATCGTATGTGGGGCCAAAAATGTCAAAGAACATTTGAAAGTTATCGTAGCTAGAGATGGTGCTATTATTGGTAATGATGATGTAAAAATTACAAAAAGCAAAATTCGTGGTGTTGAAAGTTATGGTATGTGTTGTTCTTTAGAAGAACTTGGCGTTGATAAATCTTTATTAAGTGAAAAACAATGTTCAGGTATAGAAGAACTTGATGAAAATGCTCCTGTTGGTGAAGAAGATGTTTTACATTATCTTGGTTTAGATGATGTTTTAATTGAAATTAATGTTCTAGCTAATCGTTCTGATTGTTTAGCTCTTTATTCATTTGCTAAAGAAGTTTCGGCTTTATTAAATAGAAAATTAAATATACCTTATTATGAAATTAAAGCTAATAGAAAATCTTCATATAAGGTTAGTTCAAAAAGCGAATATTGTAAGCAATTTTCTTTACGTGTTGTAAGAAATATTAAAGTAAAAAAATCGCCTATTTGGTTACAAGTTGCTTTAAGAAGTGAAGGTATAAGATCTATTAATAATATTGTAGATATTGGTAATTATGTCATGCTTTTAACTGGTAGACCTATACATATGTATGATATTAATAAAATTAATTCCCAAGAATTTGTCGTAAGAGATGATTTGAATTTACCTTTTATAGCTCTTGATGAAAAAGAATATCAGATTCAAGAAGGGGATTTAGTTGTAACCGATAAAGAAAATCCATTGTGTTTAGCAGGAATTATGGGTGGTTTAAATTGTGCTATTGATGATAATTCTTGTGATATTGCAATTGAATGTGCTTCATTTTCTAATGTTAAAGTAAGAAGAACTTCAACTAGACTTGGTTTAGCTAGTGATTCTTCTTCTCGTTTTGTCAAAGGAATTAATCCTAAAAATGATAAAGAGGCTCTTGAACTTGCATCTTATTTACTTCAAGAACTTGCTGATGCTTCAATATTTGAGGAAATTGTTACTTATGATGTAAGAGAAAAAGAAGATAGACATATTGCATGTTCTTTTTCTTATATCAATCATCGTTTAGGTACTAGTATTGCTAAAGAAAAAATGGAAGAAGTTTTTAAAGCATTAAATATTGATATTACTTTATTAGATGAAGATAATTTTTTAGCTTTACCACCTGAATATCGTATTGATTTAAAATGCGATGCTGATTTATCAGAAGAAATATTTAGAATTATTGGATTAGAGGAAATAAAACCAACTTTACCTTTAATTCCAATGACTCTTGGAGGACTTAATCCATTTCAAAAAAAGAAACGTTTAATTAGAGAACATCTTGTATCTTTAAATTTAAATGAAGTATTAACTTATACTTTAATTAATGAAAATGTTAAAGATGAATGTGCTTTATTAACTTTAGATGAAGAATGTTATAAAGTTAAAAATCCAATGACTATTGAACATTCTGTAATACGTAAAAGTTTACTTGCTTCACTTTTTGATGTTGTTAAATATAATAATGACCATCAGAAAGAAGATGTTGCTATATTTGAAACATCATTAATTGAAACAAAAACACATAGTTTTGAATCTCTTGGTATTGTTTTAAAAGGTCATAAATTTGAACAAGGTTTATTAAACATTAGAGAATATAATTTTTATGATATTTTAGGAATATTTGAAAGTATATTAACGATGCTTGGTATTAATAAAAATCGTTTAAAATTTCAAAGTTTAGAAGATAATATTTATTTTCATCCTTTTAGAAGTTTAAAAGTCTATTTAAATAATAAGCTAGTTGGTGTTATGGGTGAATTACATCCAACATATATGAAAAAAAAGGATTTAAAAAATACTTACGCTCTTGAAATTGATTTATCTTCATTATGTGAAGTTAAATCTGCTTCACTTAAAATGGAAAGTATTTCTAAATATCCTTTTGTTACAAGAGATTATGCTTTTGTTATTAAAAAAGAAGTTAATTTTGCTCTTATTGAAAAAACGATAAAAAAATATACTTCATCTTTAATTAAAAATGTTGAAATATTTGATGTTTATGAAGGTGAACATGTAGCAAATTCTTATAAATCAATTGCTTTAAGATTAACTTATGGATCAAATGATCATACTTTAGTGGAAAAAGAGATTAGTGAGATAGAAAATAAAGCAATAAGCGCTTTAAGCAGTTTAGGTGGAGAATTAAGAAAATAATATGAAAGTAGTTGAAGCAAATTTTGAAGAAATAAAAACCTCATCGTTATATAAAAAAATTGAACTCGCGGGTAGAACTTGTTATAAATCAGAAAATAATATTACTGATACAAGCGCGATTGATTTTACAAAGCGTATTATGTCTTATAATCATGGCTCGGTTTTAGAACATGCTCGTTTAGTATTAGAAATTTTAAATGAAGAACTTTATTTAAAAATAAAAGCTTTAAATCTTAATTTTATTACGCTTACTAATATTTCTAAACCTATAATTTCTTTTAATTTTCGTACTTTTTATAATTTATTTTTGAATAAAGAAAACTATCCTATATTAAATTCCTTATTTGCTTTTATTTCGGAAAAATATAATGAAGTTTTACCTTTATTAAAAGATGATTTTCACGACTATAAGTTATTAGATTTTGCTGATGTTTTAAATTTAACTAACATTGAAAAAGATAAACATTTATTTATCTCTATTAGGCTTATTTGTGATCGAGGAGTTTCTCATGAACTTGTAAGACATCGTCTAGCTTCTTTTTCACAAGAATCTACGCGTTATTGTAATTATTCTAAAGATAAATTCTTACATGAAATAACTTTTATTAAGCCACTTAATTTAACTGAAGAACAAACACAAATTTGGTTTGAAGCGATGCAAGAAGCTGAGAAAAGCTATTTTAAATTAATTGATAATCAAGCTAAACCTGAACAAGCAAGAAGTGTTTTACCTAATTCTTTAAAAACAGAAGTAGTTACTACTTGTTCTTTAGAAGAATGGAAACTTATTTTTGATTTAAGATGTTCTTCTAAGGCTCATCCAGATATCCGTTATTTAATGCAAAAAGTGCAAGCTTATTTTAAAGAAAGAGGATATTTATGATTTTAAATGTTAGAGATTTAATTAATGATAAAGAAATTACCTTACAAGAAGATTTAATATTTAATGATAGTGATTTAAGTAAGATTAATTTATTAAAAAAGGTAAATAAATTAAATGCATTAGTTAAAGTTAAATTTGTCAATCCTTTTATTATTGCGAATTTGAAGTTAAAAGGAGATTTAATTTTATTATCATCAAGAAGTTTAAAAGAAGTTCCTTTTTCTTTTGAAGATGAAATAGATTTAACTTTTTCTTTAAACGAAGAAGATTTAGGTGAAGATATTATTTATGTTGATAATAAAGAAATTGATTTTAATCCTTATTTATTTGACTTATTAGAGGAAAATATTCCTTTACAAATTATCGCGGATAATGAAGCAGAAACTCTTCATGGTGATTCTTGGGAAGTAATTCAAGAAGAGGAATATAATAATCGTAAAAAGGATGTTGATAATCCTTTTGCTTCATTAAAAAAATTAGGAGATGAATAAGATGAAATTGAAGAATTTATTTTTATGTTTATGTTTACCATTTTTATTTTCTTGTCAATTTAATATGAATTCTTTGAAAACTTCTGTTGATGTTTCTCAAAAAGATGGTTTAACTTATCAAACCTTTCGTAAATATTTAGGTTATCATGATTTACCAAGTACAGGAAATTCAAAAATGCTTGTTATTCCTGTTGTATTTAGTGATTGTTCTTTAAGTGAACAAGAATTAAAAACTGAACATGAATTTTTAGAAAAAACTTTTTTTGGTAAAAGTGAAGATACTTATTGGGAATCGGTAAGTTCATTTTATCAAAAGTCAAGTTATAATAATTTAAATATAACTGGTAAAGTAAGTGATTATTTTTACTACAACAAAACGATATATGAAGCAAATAAAGTATATATAGATGAAAAAATTGAACCAACCTATCCTATCTTATTGAATGCGATTAATTGGTATAATCAAAATTATGATGATTTAAGTGAATTTGATTCAGATGGTGATTCCTATATTGATTCAGTTTGGCTTATTTATATGGAAGATTATTATAGTGATTATTTTAATGAGCATCCAGAGTATCAAGATGTCAATAATTTAGCGGACTTTTTATGGGCCTATACATATTGGTATGATAGACCTTCAGATTTAAAAATCAAACCATTTTCATATTCATGGGGTAGTTATCAATTTTCTCATGATGCTAAAAAATCACTTCCTGATGCTCATACATTTATTCATGAAACAGGCCATTTACTTGGTTTAGATGATTATTATAATTACGATTATACAGCATCATTTTCTGGCGATCGAACTAAACCTATTGGTGGTTTAGATATGATGGATTTAAATATTTTAGATCATTGCTCATATTCTAAATTTCTCCTCAATTGGATTAAACCAACTGTGGTAGGTGAAGATGAAGAACTTACTTTAAATGCATTCCAAAATAATGGTGAAGCAATTATCGTTCCTGTTTCCTCTTGGAGTGGTTCACCTCTTGATGAATATTTGATATTAGAACTATATACCCCGACGGGATTAAATGAAGAAGATAGTACTAATTCTTATTGTAATCGATATCCTAAAGGCTTTGATAAATGCGGTGTAAAAATATATCATGTTGATTCTCGCTTAGGCTTATTTACTTTAGCTAATAATTCAAGTGGCATTCAACTTGCATCATATTTATCTTCACCAAATGCAGCTTATGACGCGATGAAAAATGACTATTACATCGATATTGTTAATTCTAATACACCATCATTTTCTTACGATAAAAAATTAATCACTTTATTAAGTTCGACGAATGTTAATGTATATTATGCAAATAGACCTTATTCTAATGCTGATAATACGGATTTATATAAAGATGGAGCAAAATTAAAAGGATACACCTTCCATCAATATAAGGATAAAGATTTAACAATAGAAATTGACAATATGTCTTTTGATTCATGCTCAATAAAAATATCAGGAATAGGTAAATAAAAATTAATTAAATATAAATGTTTAAATTGCTTAGAAGTATATTAACTTTTAAGCTTTTTTTATGGAAAAGTAAGTTATTTAAAGTAATAGAGATTATTTAATGAAAAAAAATTAAATAAAAATTCATTTTGCATCTTGATTAATCGTGGTAGGAAGTGGTAAGATATGGATGTAAGTGGGAAAGGATTTGTCTTCAATGGTATTTTTTGGTACATATTATCATTCGCTTGATGATAAATCGCGATTAATGATTCCAACCAAATTACGTGAAGGTCTTACCGAAAAAGTTTATTTGACTTTAGGGTTAAATAATTATATTTGTTTGTATACTTCTGACAAATACGATGAGATTAGCAAAATCTTTAACACTCGACATAAATTACCAGAAGGAGTATTTTCTATAAGTCGTGCTTTTTTTGGTAATACAGATGAATGTGTTCTTGATAAGCAAGGTAGAGTTCTTATCAATAAGAACTTGTTAAGATTTGCAAAACTTGACAAAGATGTGGTCATTATTGGCAACAATGATCATATCGAAATCTGGGACAAAAACCTTTATGAGCAAGAGGAACAAAAAGCCCTAGAGAAATATGAACAAAGTTTTGAAAAACTTTTTACAGGTTATTCTGATGAGGATTAAAAATGGAACATATACCTGTTTTACTCAAAGAAACAATTGAGGGGTTAAAAATCCAAAAAGATGGGATATATGTGGATTTTACCTTAGGTAGAGGGGGACATTCGTCAAAAATTCTTACGCTTCTTAAAAACGGTGTTGGTCATCTTTATTGTTTTGATCAAGATGAACAAGCTCTTAAAGAAAGTAAAGATAAACTTCTTGCAATTTCACCATCATTTACTTTGATTCATGATAATTTTGTTAACATGCAAGCAAGATTAGCTGAATATGGAGTTAAATCAATTGATGGAGGATTATTTGATTTAGGAGTTTCATCTGCACAATTTGATGATGGAGCACGAGGATTCTCATATCGTTATGATGCCGTACTTGATATGCGAATGGATAAAAGGCAAACATTAACAGCTGAAATGATTGTCAATACTTATTCATTAAAAGACTTGGCCAAGATATTTAAAGAGTATGGTGAAGAAGATTATGCTTATATCATTGCAAGAGAAATCGTTAAAAGAAGAGAAGAAAAACATATTTCAACAACATTTGAATTAGTTGAGATTATTAAAAATGCTTTGCCTAACAAGGTGTTGCAAAAAAAAGGACATCCTGCAAAGAAAGTATTTCAGGCCCTTAGAATAGAAGTTAATGATGAGTTAAATGTTTTAAAAAGAGCATTAAAACAAGCTTGTTTATTACTCAATGATAATGGTCGGATTGCTGTAATAACATTCCATAGTCTTGAAGATCGTATTGTTAAATCAATATTCAAAGAGCTAAGTGATGTAGGAGAAGGTTCTAGGAGATTACCTGTTGAGAAGAAAAATGTGGAATATCATTTAGTAAACAAAAAGGTAATCACCTCAAGTGAAGAAGAGCTTTTAATAAATAACAGAGCTCATTCTGCAAAATTAAGAATTATTGAAAGGAGGAAGAGTTATGAGAGATAAAATAGTTAAAACTAACAAAACCTATTTTGATTTTGTTGCACGTCGATTAGGCATAATCGGTATAGTTTTGATTGTGATGACACTTGCATTAGGTCTTCCTTTGGTTAATAATTTGAATAAGGAAAATTCTACACTAATCGATAATATTGGCAAACATGAAAAAAATGTTTCTAACCTGCAGTTACAATTAGAGGATGGCTCGGTAACAATTGATTAATTTATAGAGCATCGTAGCATGAAGAAAAGTATTAAATTAGAGGTTCTATTATTAATTGATTTTGCTATCGCTTTATCTATAGGAGTAAGTTCAGTCGCAGAAATTATTATTTTCCCTAATGTCAATCCCTTATTACTATTTAGCATAGCTTTTGTAACTTTTGTTTTAATGATAATAATCATCTTGATTATAAGAAGGTTAAAAAAGCATTAATAATATTAATTTATTAGAAGAAATTGGAATATGAATGTGTGATGAGTTAGTAAAGCTAATGTGCAATGCTAACTCTTTTTTATTAAAAAGTTTATTAAATTTTATTTTAGTATATTTTTTAATAATTTAATCAAGACATTAAAATTGAATTTATATTGTGATTATTTTATAATTGTTTTATAAAATAAAAAAAGAGGTTAAAATGAAAAACAAAGAAAAAAAAGTTCCAAAAGGTAACGATAATGATTATATTGTTTCTAGTTCTGCTGAAGCCGTTTTATATGGCATTTTATTTGCTCTACTAGGTATTATTGGTTTATTAAATAAAGGTATAGTTGGTAGTTTTTTAACATATTGGATTGTTTATTTGTTTGGCGCTTTCTATATTTTGTTTTTTTTGTTTATGATCTTTTTTGGTTTATATTTAATTATTAAAAAAAGATTTTATCGTTTAAAAATTGATTTAAAACTTTTAGGCTTTCTTTTAATGTTAATATCTTTTTCTATCGGAGCAAGTTTAAGAACTGATTTACGTTTTTCAAATTTTTATAATATTTTTTCTATGAATATGGAGAGTATTAAATCTTCTTCTTTCGCTATTGCTTCATTATCTCAAGTTCCTTTGGTGGGTGGAGGACTTATTGGTTATGCTCTTGCGGCCACATTAAATAATTGTGTTACTCCATTTGGAACAAAAATTGTTATTGCCTTTTTATTAATCGTGGGCTTTTTACTTGTCTTTCATGGTGTTCTTAAATATATGTTTAAACAATATCTTACCTTTCATAAAAAAAGAAAAGAATTAAGAAAATTAGAATATGAAAAGGAAAAAGAAAAAGAAGCTATAAAGAAAAATCAAGAACAAGAAAAGATAAATGAAAATGTTAAAAAAGAAATTAAAGCTTCTAATGAAGAAGTAATACCAATGATTAAAAGAGAACCATTACCTTCACCTTCACAAATTTTTGTTAATGAAGAAGAGGTAGAAAAAAAACAAGACTTCAATTTTTTTAATGATGAAAAAGAAGATTATTCATATGTTGATGAAAATAAAAAAATTCCTTTAGAAGTCGATTCATTTTTTGATGATGAAAAAGAAGAAAATGTTGTAGAGGAAAATTTTAAAGAAGAAATAATTCAAGAAACACCACTTTTTGCTGATGATAATGAACAAAATAATCTTAAGATAATTAATAATAAAAATATTGAAGTAGCTAAAAAAATTAAAATGCCTTATATATATCCACCTATATCTTTGTTAAGTGAAGATGAAAATGGTGATAAAACAGCTTTAAATTTTGAAGTTGCTGATGGCTATGTTAGAAAAATTAATGAATTATTTAATGATTTTAAAATTGGTGCTCAAGTTATTTCTTATACTATAGGACCATCTGTTACTCGCTTTGATGTCAAGACAAATCCAGGCGTAAAATTATCATCTCTTGCTTCAATTCAAAACGAATTAGCGGCCAAACTTGAAGGAAATAAAACTGTTCGTGTGGAATTAATTGTCGAGGGAAAAGATACTTCAGGTATTGAAGTTGGTAATAAATTTATTTCTACTGTTCCTTTTAAAGAAGTGATGAAAGATTTATCAAGTGATAATAAAGATAAATTATTAATTCCTCTTGGTAAGGATATTTCTGGTAATATTGTTAAAACTAGTATTGGTGATTTACCTCACCTTTTAGTCGCAGGCACTACAGGAAGTGGTAAATCGGTTTTTATTCATAGCATTATTATGACATTATTAATGAGGAATAATCCTGATGAATTAAGGCTTATGCTTATTGATCCTAAACGTGTGGAATTTTCTAAGTATCATGATTTACCTCATTTACTTTGCCCTACCATCACTGATCAAAATGAAGCTAATGTTGCTTTAAAACGACTTGTTGATGAAATGGAAAGAAGATATGATGTTTTTGCCACAAAAGGAAATGGTGCTAGTAAATATAGTGAATATATGGAATATGCTAAAGAGCACAATCTTGAATTAATGCCAATAATTATTGTTATTATTGATGAATTCGCAGATTTAATGTTATCTTCAGCAAAAGATGTAGAAATTTCAATTCAAAGAATTGGTCAAAAGGCTAGAGCCTGTGGTATTCATTTAATTTTGGCAACTCAAAGACCATCAGTGCAAGTTGTTACAGGTGATATTAAAGCAAATATTCCTTCAAGAATTGCTTTAAGTGTGGCTTCTCAAACCGATTCACGAGTTATCATTGATGAAGTGGGCGCAGAAACTTTATTAGGTAAAGGCGATTTATTAGCAAGAGTTCCTATTTCTAAAGCCTTAATAAGAGCTCAATCACCTTATATTTCAAATAAAGATATAATTACTATTTGTGATTATATTAGATCACATGGAGAAGTTAATTATTTTCCGCAATTTCTTAATTTAAAAGAAAATCCATTTCGTAATTTTGATGATAGTGCTTTATCTTCCTCAAATCCTAAGAATTTAGATCCGTTATATTATGATGTAAAAAATTTTGTCTTAGATACTAAGACTACTGCGACTAATCGCATTCAAGCAAAATTTGGCATTGGAGCAAATCGTGCTGATAAAATTTTAATTGCCTTAGAAGAAGAAGGAATCTTAAGATTGCTTCCAAATGGTAGAAGAGAAATTATTGGAGAATCAAATGGAAAAAAATAAATTTTACAAAGGACATTTTCGTTTATATTTTCAGTTTGATTTTACATATAAAACATATTTATCTTTGTTTTTTATTTCGGAATTATTTAATGAATTATTTAAAAAATTTCCAACATTATATGATTATATCAAATGGCGAAAAAATAATTTTGGAGGATATCATCCCTGTTATTTATCTAATAAAAATGGATTTATTGTCTTTTATATAGATTTTATTTTTGTTAATGAAGAATTGTTAAATATATCTAGTTCTTGGCTAGAAGAAATTATTTCTTTATTATTTGATGAAAAACAATTTAATCTTCAAGAATCTTCATTTAATAATGAAAAGAAAAAATGCCTTTTAAAAATTAAAGAATCACAAAAAAATGCTTTATATGTTGCAACAAGAAAAATATATGAAATTTCATTAAATAATTTTGATTATGCTTGTTTAAATCCTTTAAATGAAGAAGAAATATTAAAATTAACTATAGATGATATTAAAAATACTTTTGTCTCATTAAAAGATCATCTTTTTCATGTATCAAGTTTTAATCTATCAGAAACAAAAAAAAGAAAATTAAAACAAATTTTACCTCAATATGAAGAAAAACGTTTTCCATTTATTTTTCTTAATATTGCTAAAGAAAATATTATTATCACTAAAAAAGAAGAAAATGTTTTACATAATGCTTATAGTTTACTTTTTAAAATAGCTAATCAAAAATATTTTTATGATGCTGATTTATTATATTATTATCTTAAAGATATGCGATCATTTTTATTTAAAGTAATTCGGGAAAAATATGGATTAATATATAGTTATGAAGTTAATGTAGATAAACACGATAATTTTTTCTCAATATGTTTAATAATAAATAAAGATAAAATTTCTTTATTAAAAAAGATAATTAATGACTTTTTAATTAATCCAAGTAAATATATAAATTTAAATGAATTTAAGGAAATGAAAAATGAATATTTAAATAATTTAATTTCTTTAGCTAAATCTCAAGAATATGTTTATACCTATAATGATGTAGATTATTATAATCCACCTTTAAAAGACTTATCTAATTATGTGAAATATATTAAACATAGCACTTATAAAACTTTTCTTAAAATTATTTCGACGATTAAATTAGTTAATGAATATTATTTAGAAGGGGTAAAATAAATGCGTAAAAAATTATATTCTAGTATTTATCAAGAAAAGAAAATCAATTCTTTACAAACTTATATGTTTAAGCAAACCTTAGATGATAATTTTTTTATTGCTTTATTTTTACCATTCGGGGCTAATATTGCTCAATATATTTTAGATGGGAAAGAAATTAAATCAGGATCCGCACATTTTATTGAACATCGTTTATTTTCTTCAATTAATGGTGATGTAT
Source organism: uncultured Bacilli bacterium (assembly GCA_947632435.1). GTDB lineage: Bacteria > Bacillota_I > Bacilli_A > RFN20 > CAG-449 > CANRPC01. The sequence goes on from CANRPC010000007.1 coordinate 14,175, forward strand.
CTTTATTATGTCAAAATTTAGGATTAAGTGCGAATGCTATGACTTCTTCAACATTCACCGAATATTATATTTATGGTCCAAAAAAACATCTTCAAGAAGCATTACAATTACTTTTTGATATGTTTTTTTATATAAAAAGAGATGAAAAAAAATTAAATACAGAAAAGAAAATTATAATCTCAGAAGGTCAAGAAGATCTAGTTACTATAAGAGATAACTTTGAATATAAAGCAATGCATAAAATTTTTCAAAAAACGTATTTAGAAAATTTAGTAATTGGCAAAAAAGATGATATTAAAAAGGCAACTTATGATGATTTAATTTCTTATCATGAAGCTTTTTATCATAAAGATAAAGCAATTTTTCTTGCAATTGGTAATTTTTCTTTTTTAAATGTAGAAAAATTTATTAAAAATTATCAATTTCCACTTATTAAATCACATAATTTAGTGCTTCATAAACAATCATTAAAAAAACTTAAAAAGAATATTATTTTTAAAACAAAATTCGATGAAGAGTTTTATTATTACTCTTTCTCTTTTAAAAGAAATTCTTTAAAAGAAAAAGAAAAATTTACTTATTATTTTGATTTTCTAGAAAGTATTATTGCTTCATCTAGTTTAATGGAAAAAATAAAAAAAACTTATTCTTTAAGTGAAGATATTTATTTAGATTGTCAAGAAGGAGAAGATTTTTTTCAAATTTCTTTTCAAGCAAAATTAGAAAATGATATGGAAGATATCATTCTTAATAAAATATTAAAAAATATTAAAAAAGAAATAGATGAATCGGATTTAGAAGCATATTTTAAAGGTGCTCAATATGATACTATCTTTAACTTTGATGATGTTAATCATTTAAATGATATAATGATTAATATTTTAGATAATAAAAAAGAAGTCTATGATAATTTAACTAATTTTAAATATTTTACAATTCAGGAATTTTATGATTTTATCGATAAATTAATTAATGATACAGATAAAACATTTATCTGTTTAAGAAAGGATTAAAAGATGGCAAAAAAAGAAATAATTCAAGCAACTTTATTAAATGATAATACTTTAGAAATTTCCGTTCATAAAGATTATGATAGTAACATAAATAAAAAATTCTATTTATATAAGAATAATGAATTTGTAAAGGAATTAAATATTCTTTCATTTTCCCAAACTAATCACCATAATCGTTTTATTGTTAATAATTTAATTAATATTTCTTTAGGTAATGAATATGAAATCCAAGATGATAAATGCATATTTGCTTATATTGATTGCAGTATCTTAGGTAAAAAAGAAAAAATAAAAAAATTATATTCAAGTGAAGATTTAGGGGCTATATATAATTTTAAACATACTATTTTTAGAGTTTTTGCTCCACTTGCTAGTGAAGTTTATTTACAATTATATTCTTCAAAAGGAAAAGAAGTTTATTTAATGAAAAGAAATGAACAAACAGGAATATATTTTTATGATGCCATTGGGGATTATGATGGTTTTGAATATTTATATTTATTAAAAATAAATGGTAAATATGTTGAAGCTATTGATCCATATGCTAGATCTTTAACTTTAAATGAAAAAAGAGGGGTTGTTGTTTCTTTAACAAAAGATAAAATTGATTTTAACGATGATAAATTACCTCCATTTAAAGATGAAACTGAAGCGATTATTTATGAATTATCAGTTCGTGATTTTACTTCTTCTTTAAACACAAATATTGTAAATAAAGGAAAATTTTTAGGTTTAACAGAAAAAAATAGAATTTCTATTAATAATAATCCTGTTGGTTTAGATTATTTAAAATATCTTGGTATCACGCATGTACAATTATTACCTGTGACAGATTTTGTCACCACGAATGAATTATTTCCAGAAAAGACATATAACTGGGGATATGATCCTAATATTTTGTTTTCTTTAAAAGGATTTTATAGCAAAGATGTAAATAATCCTTATTCAAGAATTAATGAATTTAAAAAATTAGTTTCTTCATTTCATGAAAAAGGAATAAGAGTAATTATGGATATGGTTTTTAATCATCAATTTCTTAAAGAAACATCTTGTTTTGATAAAATAGTTCCTAATTATTATTATCGATTTTATGAAGATGGAACTTTATCTAATGGCTCATTTTGTGGAAACGAATTAGAAACTCGTAACAAGATGGTTAGAAAATACATCATCGATTGTTGTGAACAATATGTTAGAGATTTTCATGTCGATGGTTTTCGTATCGATTTAATGGGATTAATGGATATTGATACACTTAATGAAATTTATTATAAATGCAAAGATTTACGTTCTGATTTTATGATATATGGTGAAGGCTGGGATATGCCTAGCAGTTTAGAAATTAAGCACAAAGCAATTTTAAAAAATGCGATTAACTTAGATCATATTGGTTTTTTTAATGATAGATATCGTGATAATGTTAAAGGTAAAAGTTCTGATCACGAACTTTCATTTAAAGGTTATCTATTAGGTGATACAAATTATTTTGATATCTTTATACATTGTTTTTTATCTTCGTCTTTACCAATTTCTTTACCTCCATTATTTATTAAACCACATCAAAGTATTAACTATATTGAATGTCATGATAATGCTACATTATACGATAAACTTCTCATATCAAATTCTTATGAAAGTGAATCTGATCGTTTAAAAAGAATTTCTTTAATGAATGCAGTATTAATTTTTTCTCATGGTGTATGTTTTTTACATCAAGGTCAAGAAATAGGTTTATCAAAAAATGGTGTTTATAATTCTTATAATGCTGGTGATGAAATTAATTCCTTTAAAATTGATGTTTTAGATCAAAGATTTAATATGGCAAAATTTGTTTCCGAAGCTATTTCTTTAAAAAAAGAATTAAAATTAAATTATGCGACAGTTGAAGAATTAAAAAACAATATTAATTATGAAAATTTTTATGGCAGAGCTATTTTTACTTATAAAAATGTTGTTGATTATCAAGAAATTAAAATTATAATTAATCCTGTTAATGAACCAATACAATTATCACTTAATGAATATTATCGCATTATTTTTAATGAATATGGGAGAATTAATAAAGAATTTTACGCTCAAAATGTTATGATTAATGGAATATCAATGCTTATTTTAGTGAAAGAAAAATAGACGCGTTTTAAACCCGTTTGGGATTCAACCTTTTAAATTTATATTAAAATATATTTAAGGGGGAAAAAGATATGACAAACGTAGAGGTATTTGGAAAAATAAAACATATTGAAGATAAAATTTATTTAGAAGTTGAACGTAGCTATAAAAATCAAAGTGGAGTTATTGAAAAAGATCTTTTACTATGTCGTCATTGGTCGAATATGAAACGCAATGTATTTAACATAACAAAAGATGACACATTAGTAATTGTAAAAGGTCGTTTAGAAAGTGAAAATGGTGTTTCCATTATTATTGTCGAGGAATTTAGACCAATTTAAAATTATTTATTTGATAAATCTTCATATAAAACAAGATTTTTACAATTCTTTTTTAAAATAGGTATTAATTTATTTTCTTTATCAACAACTAAAGTTAAATAATTATGTGATTTTAAATAAATTTTAAACACGCCTTTTTTGATATTTTTTTCATCAATATATATGATGTCATTAAAAGGAATTTCCGTTTTTGAAAAAACTTTTTTAATAATTAACGTTTTTTTCTTGACAAGATAATAATGTTGAAAAAATTCAAGTAAATAATATATTGCAAAGCAAATTAAAAGAAAAATGCTAGAAAAGATAAAAATTGGTGATAAAACATTTTTTTCAAAATCATAACTTGGAAAAAAAGTTAATAAAATAAAAAATAAATATAAGACAAGTAATGTAAAAAATAATGTTTTGCTTTCAATTTTATACTTCATAATTCATCAATCGTCTAAATAGTAAATTAAGTATAAAAAATTGTAAATATATTTCTTAAAAAACTATAATTTTTTTTGTACTTTTGTTACAATTAAATAAGGGTGAAAAAGATGAATTTATTTGAAAAAATACCAGATAATTTCTTTTCAATTTTATCAAGTAAGAACAAAAATATTTACGGTATTGCTCTTGTAACTTTATATGAAGCTTTAATAATGTACCGCAACAGAATCCGTAAAAATGATTATATAGATTTATTAAAATCACGTGGTGAAAAAGAAGTATCTTTATTTTCTTTTGATGATGAAGATATCGGTGAAGATACATCATTAATTTATGAACCAACTTTAAATTCCAAAGCTAATTTTGTCTTACGTAGATTAATTGATACTGGTTGGGTTTTATTAGAACAAGATGTAAAAACTGGTGCTGAATATTTATTGTTACCTACTTATTCAATATCAATGTTAAAGATTATTTATGAATTTATGAATAATGAGGAGAATAAATATGTTTCTTATGTTCATTCAACTTATTCAGATTTGAAATATGAAGATGAATTGCTCGATGAATATATGTATAAAACATTAGAGAGCTCATATAATAAAACTAAAATTCTTGAAGTTGAAGTTGCTAAACTTTTTCACTCGATTCGTGTCTTTAAAAGACAACTTACAAATATTTTTTCACCTAATGAGGTTTTATCTCAGCATTTTGATAATGCTCGTGAAGATGTTGTTAATCCAATTTATCACCCACTTAAAACAAGTGATTCGATTATTTTATATCAAGAACCAATATCTTCATTATTAAAAAAATGGTTAATTACTGATGAAGTTAGAGAAAAACTTGTTAAACAAGCATTAAATGATAATAAAAGTTTAAGAACATTAATAGAAGCAGAAGAAGATGTAATTAAAAAAATTAATTATATCCAAGATACTTATGCCCGTTTAGCAAATGAAATTAATGAAATTGATAAAGCTCAAAGTGAATATGTTAAAGCATCAACAGAAAAAGTTATTTATTTAAATAATTCAGATAAATCAATTCGCGGAAAACTAGAAACAATATTTTTAGCTTGTGCTAAAACAATAGCAGGAGATAAAAATGGAACATATCCAACAATATTAAAAGATTTAAATAATAGTGTATTATTTTACCAACAAGGTTATTTAGATAGTGATTCTGTTGCTAAACCTTATAAACGTAATTTCCGTGAAGATGGTGAGCCTTTAGCTCTTGATGATTTTGAACATGTTCTTGATGAAGGACTAATGCAATCACTTATTAATATTTCTGAAACTTATTCTGAAGAATCAGTCATGGAATTTATGAGAAAGAAATTTAAAAATAAAGATGAATTAGAAATGGCTAATATAAAAATTAATGATATTGAAGAATTTATTATGTTGATTCTTGCTTCTTCTAAAGCAAATTCTAAATACTCATTTTATGGTATAAATCATCCTAAAGAAAATGAAAATAATCAAATAGTTGTCGATAATTTTAGCGTACCAAATTATACATATTACAAAAAGGAAGAAGGTAAATAATTATGTTTGATGAATTATATGAACAATTGACTAATAAAGACAAAGAAATGTTTGCTAAATGCGTTAATGAATTAATGTTAAAATCTTTTATTCTTCGTGAAAATTATGATCGAAGCAATAAAATAATGAAACCTAATTATACTTATTCTTTTATTGAAAAAAATATCGATTTAGTTCGTGATTATTTACATTATTCTGGTTGGGTAGTAGAAAAAGATTCACATCTTGGAGTTATTATGATCCAAAATGAATATCAAGAAAATCGTATTAGAATGGACACAATGACTTCTTTAATGATTTATGCTTTGCGTTATGCTTATGAATTACAACGGGAACAAAATTCTTTAACTCAAGAAGTTTATTTCTCTTCAGCTTCATTAATGCAATTAATGCTTGATAAATCATTACTTCCTCAAGATAAAAGACCATCCGCGGCTAGCTTAGCTTCTTCATATCGTTTTTTAGATAATCATAATATTATTTCACGTATTTCAGGTGAATTTAGAGATCGTGATTTACAATTTTATATTTTACCATCAATTATTTACATTATTGATAATGATCGTATTAATGCAATATTTGATCAAGTTGAAAAAGCAAAAAATTAAAGGAGTTTATAATTTATGAAATCATTGAAAAGATTAAGATTAATTAATTGGCATTATTTCTATAATGTCAATGTAGAATTTGATAGAATAAACTTCTTAACTGGAGAAAACGCAGCAGGAAAATCAACACTTATTGATGCTATGCAGTTATTATTATTAGGTGATACTTCAGGACGTATATTTAACAAAGCGGCAAACGAAAAAGCTGGTCGTACTTTAAAAGGCTATTTAAAAGGTGAAATCGGTGATGATGGTGAAGGTGCATATCGTTATTTAAGAAATGGTCGTTTTACCACCTACATTGCTATGGAATTTTATGATGATGTTGTTGATAAATCATTTACTTTAGGCATTGTTTTTGATGTTTATGAAGATGGAACTGAACAACATAAATTTTTCATGTTAGAGGACAAATTCCCACATAATGATTTTTGCAGTTTGAATGTCCCATTATCACAAAAAGAACTCGCTTTATATTTTTCTCAAAATTACAGTCCAAAAGATTATAATTTCTTTGATACTAATGCTCAATATCAATTGGCTTTAAAAGATCGCTTTGGTAATATCAAAGATAAATATTTTTCTTTATTTAAAAAAGCAGTTTCTTTTATCCCAATTACTAATATTGAACAATTTATCACGGAATATGTTTGTGATGTTACAGAAAATGTTGATGTATCTTCAATGCGTGATAATATTCAGCAATATAAGCGTTTGGAAATCGAAGCAACAGATATGGAACGAAAAATTTCGAAACTTGAAAAAATACATGAAGCATATCTTGATTTACAAAATAAACAAAATGATTTAAATTTAGCGGCTTATATTTCTAAGCGTGTTTCTTATCAAGTAAATTTAGATGTGGTTAAAAATTTACAACACGATTTACAATCAAATGAAATTCGCTTACAAGAAATAGCTTCAGAAATTGAAAATATTGATAAAGAAATAAAATCATTACAAGAAAAGAAAGAAAATTATATTGCTACGAAAGTTTCTTCATCTTCTTATCAATTAAGTAAAGATTTAGAATTATCTAAGCAAGATACGATAGCAAAAATTAATCGTATTGAAAATAATATAACTTCTGATTATCAAAAACTTTTAAGTTATATTAATAATTTTATTAATCAAATTGCTCGTTTAAATGCGGGAATTAATTCTCTTGATGAAAATTTTAAAAAGGAACATTTAACTCGTTTTATAGAATTAGAAGATAAAAGTAAAAAACTTTATGATATAGCTACTTCTTTTAAACAAAAATTAAATTCCAAAGAAGATTTATCAAAAGATATACTCTTAAGTTTTCGTGATGCCATAAATGAATTTAAAAATGCTTGTAGTGAACATTATGGTTATTTTAAAACTTTAATTAGCTCTGAACTTGCAAAACTTCATGCCGCAAAACAAAGTTTACAAGATACATCCGCGACAGGTGGTAAACTTTATGACTATCATTTAAAACAAGTTCATAGTCAACTTATGCATGCCTTAGAAGATCATTATGGTAAAAAAATAGAGGTATTTTTCTTCGCAGATTTAGTTGATATTAAAGATAAAAAATGGGTTAATGCAATTGAAGGATTTATTTTCTCACAAAAAGTTAACATGTTTGTCGAGGAAAAATATTATGAAACCGCGAATAAATTATTAACTAACATTTTACGCCGTAACAATTATTTCCGTACTGGTTTAGTCGATACAGAACGCTTAAGATCAGCAGGTTTAATTTCTGAAGATAATTCTTTAGCCGAAGAAATTTTAACTGATCATGAAGGTGCAGCTTTATATGCTAAATTCTTGTTAGGTAAAATGATAAAATGTGATAACTTCCAAGAAGCAAGAGCTTCAGGACGAGGGTTAACTCCAACTTGTGAAGGTTATCGTAATTATGCTTCTTTTGTAATTCCAAATGCAAATTATCAATATAAATTAATCGGTAGACAAGTTTCTGAAAGCGATAAGAAAGAACGCTTGAATGAAATACAAAATAAAATTGATAAATTAAATGCTGTCAATGAATTTAATAAAGCATTAGAATCTTGTGCTCATGAAGAAACTTTATCTAATAATGAAGCTGAAATTTATTCTTCCCATTTAGAAGATGCTTCAATGCTTGAAACATTAAAAAATAAATTGCAAGAATATGAAAGTGAACTTCTTTCTTCAGTTAGTCAAGAAATTTCTATTTTGGATAAAAAGATTGCGCAAATTGATGAAGATATTGAATCATTACAAACTAAACGCGAAAGTTTAATTGAAGAAAGAGGCGATTTAAACGCTTCAAATAGACAAATTCAAAATGAAAAAATTCCTGCACAAATTGAAAATAGCAATAAATTATTAGATGAAATGAAAAATGAATTTTCTGATGAATTTATTACTCAAGTTGCTTTACCAACATTTAATGATGAATTAGAACAAGGTAAATCATTAGGGCAGATACGTAGTGAATACGATGAATTATTTGCTAAAGGTCAATATAAATTACGTAACGCAAAAGCTATTTTAAATGAACTTCGTAAAGATTATATTGTTGAATATAAATTAAGTTATGATATAACTCGTGAAGACAATAATGATTTTGACAATGAATTATACAATTTAAAAGAAGTTAAATTACCTACTTATAAAGATAAAATAACCGATGCTTATAATAAGGCAACAAAAGAATTTAAAGATGACTTTATCTTTAAATTAAAAACTGCGATTGAATCAGTAAGAACTCAAATTGATGAATTAAATATCGCTTTAAATGATGCGACATTTGGTCAAGATTCTTACCAATTTACAGTAACTCCTGCACCTCAATATAAAGAATATTATGATATGATAACTGATGAGCTTTTGTTAAGTTATGGTGAAGATGAAAACTTATATCTTGAAAAATATAAAGATATAATGGCAAATTTATTTAAATTAATTGGTGATGTTTCTGGTTCTAATGATCAAAATTCCTTATTAGCGCAAAATGTTGCTAAATTTACTGATTATCGTACTTATTTACTCTTTGACTTAATGGTTTCTAAAGATGGGGGAAAACCTTATTCTTTAGGTAGAAATATTAAAAAAGCTTCTGGTGGAGAAACTCAAACCCCATTTTATATTTCTATACTCGCCTCATTTTCCCAATTATATCGGGTAAAGTCGGCATCAAATCTATCTAACACAGTACGTTTAGTAGTTTTTGATGAAGCATTTTCTAAAATGGATAGAAATCGTATAATAGAATCAATACGTATTTTAAAATCATTCGGATTACAAGTTATTCTATCTGCACCACCTGAAAAAGCAAGTGATATTTCGAAAATTGTCGATCGAACTTTACTTGTTACTCGTGGTAAAAATCGAAGCTTTGTGGATTCATTTAAAGAACTTGTTACAACTTCTAATGCAACAAATTAAAAGGAGCTGATTTATTTGCGTTCATATATTTTTGAAGGAAATCAATTTGTTATAGGTTTAGTGGAATTAATTCTTCCTTTTATCTTGCTTTTGTTAGCGTTAATTTTAATAAGCATATTTATTAAAAAGCGTTCAACTGCGACAGGAATTTGTTTTTTCCTTTTTCTTTCAAGCATTATGATCTTTTTAAAATATTATGATTTAGGTTCAATATATTCAAATATATTTAAGATTTTACCTGATTTTGGAATTGGTGATGGAATTAATCACGCGATAGATATCTTAGCTTATCCAGTTGAAGAATTGCATTCTTTATTTATAAATCTACTTCTTATTATGAATTTAAATTTAGATGCAGTGACATTTTTTAAAAGTGAAATTTATATTTTAGTAATTTATGGCTTTTTATTTTTCCTTTCCTTTTTTGTTTTCAAAAAGAAAAAGAAAGAAAAAAGAACATATAGCGATTATGATTTATAAAAATTAAAATTTATAATTAAATAAAAGAGAGTAAATTTTGATGAGTTTATCTTAATAATTAAGAAATAAAGAATAGGGAAAAAACTTCTATCTATTCTTTTAACATATTTAAGACTTTTTAATACTATGATTCATGATATTTTATATTAATTATAATTAACTTAATGAAATTTTTTTCAAAAAATTTTTTTCATTATATTTGTTGCACTTAGATTAATAATTAACATTTTTTCGAAAAATTAATTATACTTATTGACTTTAACAAAAAACTTAATTATATTGTTTCTAGTTCATAACAACTTGAACCATAACTTTTAATTAAGTTATTTGCTATAAAGATATTAATCTTTATGGTTAAGTGATATTAATTTATCGCTTTGAGTACTAACATTGTTAGGACTCTTTTTTTTGCTTATTTTTTTACGTTTAAACTAACATTTTTAAATTCATGATTGCTTATAGCAATATTTTTATTATCATATAAAAATTTTTTATTTTATTTACTTATATAAAATCAATTATGATAATTGATTAATGAAATTTGCCCACTTTTAAAAATTTTTATTTATGATATAATTATAAAGAGGCAATGAAATGAACCAATCAAACTTGCGTAGCGGTCAATTAAGTTCTATAAGAACAAAACTTTTGATTAAAGATTTTCTTTTCTTGTTTTTAACGTACGGAGTTTTATTGATTTTAATCTTTTTAGATACCATGTATTATGTAAAATATTTAAATGGTGATGATAATTTAGCTTTCTATTATGATAAAAGTTATTTAAACATCACTGTTTTTATTTTATTGTTTCTTCTTATAATACCTTATTCAATTTTGACCAAAAAAAAATTAAAAAAAGAAAATCATGAATTTAGACAAAAATATTTAAATTATGTTTTTGCTGAATGTGAATTAAATGATATTAAATATAAATTCCGTAAAAAAAATTATGATTTTTCATTGAATGATGAATTAGAATCCCAACTTGGGATAAAAAAGATTACTTATCTTTATTCTCTTTCGGATATTTCTGTAGAAAGAGTTTTAGATTATATGCAGATAACATATAAAAAAGATAGTGAATTAAAATATGGCGTTATTTTACAACTTAAAACCGATACTTATTTAGATGGCTTTTTACAAATAAGAACTCGAGGCGAACCATTAAAACTTGATTATGAAAATAAAAAAATTCAACGATTTGGATTCTCATCATTTAAAAATAAAAGAAGGTTTGAAATTTATTCTTCTTTAGGAAGTAGAACATACGATTTAGATAAACCAGATATAGCTAATCTTTTATTAAAAATTAGTAATTATTTAAGATCAAATTATTGTATTACTTATAAAAATTCGTTTATTTCTTTATTTATAGAGGATTTTCAATTTAATCTTACTTTAAATTATCTTGCCTTTACACAAGATGATTTTGAAAAAAAAATAGATTCTTTAATTCATTTGCATGAACTCACAAATGAATTAATGACAACATTAATGAGTTTTAAAGTATAGGGGGGTCATGTATGTCACAATGTGAAATGGTGGCGATGCTTTTAGCAGGTGGCAAAGGCACAAGATTACTAGCATTAACAAAAAAAGTAGCAAAACCTGCAGTTTATTATGGGGGAAAATATCGAATAATTGATTTTCCACTTTCTAATGCCGCGCATTCTGGTATTACTAAAGTCGGTGTATTAACTCAATATGAATCAGTTGCCTTAAATAATTATATTGGTAATGGCGCTCATTGGGGTATTGATGGCTATTCATCGGTAGCAGGAATATTACCTCCTCGCCAAACAGAAGAAGGAGCATCATGGTATAAAGGTACAGCGGATGCCATTTGTCAGAATATTGATTTCTTAGATGGAATTAATCCTAAATATGTATTAATTCTTTCTGGTGATCATATTTATAAGATGAATTATTCAAAAATGTTACAATACCATAAAGATAGAAATGCTGATTTAACAGTTGCAGTTATCGATGTTCCTTATGAAGAAGCATCACGTTTTGGTATAATGAATGTAAATGAAGATTTATCGATTTACGAATTTGAAGAAAAGCCAAAAAAACCAAAATCAACATTAGCATCTATGGGAATTTATATTTTTACGTATAAAACTTTGCGCGATGCTCTTTTAAAAGATGCTAAAGATGAAAATTCTGAACACGATTTTGGCAAAAATATAATTCCAAATTTATTAGCAAAAAAGAAGCGTTTATTTGCTTATTTATTTAAAGGCTATTGGAAAGATGTTGGTACTATCTCTTCTTTATGGCAAGCAAATATGGATTTACTTACTCCTCAAGATCCATTAAATCTTTATAATGATGATGGATTTAGAATTTTAACTGAAGATAATCGTGCTTTACCTCAATATGTAGGAAGTAATGCAAAAATTTCTAATTCTATAGTAAATCAAGGAGCGGAAGTTTTAGGCAGTGTAAAAAATAGTGTTATCTTTACAGGTGCTTTAATTGAAGAAGGAGCGGAAGTATCTGATTCAGTTATTATGCCTGGAGCAATAATTAAATCTGGCGCGGTTATTCATAAAGCAATTGTCGCTGACAATGTTATTATAAATGGTTCACGTAAAGAAAACATCGATGGTAAAGATGTTGTTCTTCTTGCAAAATAGGAGGTAAATATGGCACGTATTTTAGGTTTATGCAATTTGCATAATGCACCAAAACTTGGTTCATTAACAGAAAATAGAAGTATTGCTTCAATGTCCTTTTTAGGTCGATATTCATTTATTGACTTTACATTATCAAATTTTGCAAATTCTGGAATCGACCAAATGGGAATACTTGTTGAAAGTGAATTACGTTCAATATTAAAACATATTGGTTCTGGTCGTATTTATAATTCAAATACAAAAACAGGATTTTGTTCTGTCATGTTTAATGAAAAATTCTCAGATAATAATGGTTATAATAATGATATAGCTAATTTAATTGAAAACCATTGGGTTTTAGATCAATCAAATGCTGATTATATTGTTTTTGCTCCTTCACATATTATATATCGTTTTAATTTCAAAGAGATGCTTGATTATCATATAAAGAATAAAGCTGCTGTTACAATGCTATATTACAAAGCTAAAAATGCTAGAAATAGTGACATTTATCTTGATGAATTAGAACTAGATGAAAATGGACGAGTTTTAACAATAAAAGCTAATAAAGGGGCTAATGAGTCTAGCAATATTTCTTTAGATACTTATATTATTTCTCGTAATAAGTTAGAAGAATTTTTAAAACTTGGTCAAAAAACTTCAATGTTTTTTACGCTTCGTGACGTTTTAAGCTATATAGCAAGTAAAATATATATTTATTCATATGAATATGTAGGTTATGTGCGTTGTATTGATTCGATTAAAAATTACAAAATGTTTTCTTTAGAATTATTAAATCACGATGTGTTAAAAAAATTGTTTGATGTTAATTGGCCAATTTACACTTTAACAAATGATACTCCACCTGCAAAATATAAAGAAAACGCTTTGGTTAAAAATTGTTTTATAAGTAATGGTGCTGTTATTGATGGAACAGTAATTAATTCGATTATTGGTCGTTCTGTTGTTATTGAAAAAGGAGCAGTTGTCGAAGATTCTATTATTTTAACTGATGCGCACATTGCTGAAAACGTACATCTTAAACACTGTATTATTGATAAATATGCAGAAATTTCTTTGAAAAAAGAATTAATTGGTAGTGAGAATATACCGCTTGTTGTTAAAGAAAGGAATAAAATCTAATGAAAATTTTAATGGTCGCTGGGGAAGCAAATCCCTTTGTAAAAACAGGAGGTTTGGCAGATGTCTGTTACTCACTTGCTAAATCACTTGTTAAAAAGAAACATGATGTTTCAATTGTCATTCCCTTTTATAAAAAAATTAAAGATCAATTATTTAACGAAGCTAAATTAATTAAAACGTTTCCTATTTATATGTCGTGGCGTATTCAATACTGTGGAATATATAAATATATTTATGAAGGAATAACATATTATTTTGTCGATAATGAACAATATTTTTATCGTGATGGTATATATAGTTTTGATGATGATATTGAAAGATTTGCTTATTTTGATTTAGCGGTAAATGAAATGCTTTTTAATTTAGATTTACAATACGATATTGTTCATCTTCACGATTGGCAATCTGGTATGTTACCTTTATTATTCAAAACTGATTTTCGTGTAAATTTATCAACATATAATCCTAAATTTGTACTTACAATTCATAATCCTGCTTTTCAGGGAAAATTTGATCCATATTATTTAGGTGATTTCTTTAATTTATCACGAGAATTTTATGATAATGGAACTGTTAGATTTGATGAATGTTGTTCCTTTTTAAAAGCAGCAATAGTTTTATCAGATAAAATAACAACAGTATCATTAACTCACGCGAAAGAATTATTAAATGGCGACCATGCTTACGGACTTGATAATGTTATTAGATTTAGAGATCAAGATTTTATTGGAATTACTAATGGTATAGATTACGATGAATTTAATCCTAGTAAAGATAAATTTATAAAAAATTATAATGTTAATAATGCCTATGAAATTAAAAAAATTAATAAAATTGAACTTTTAAAACAATTTAATTTAAAAAATCCTAATTTACCTTTATTTGTGGTGGTGTCACGTTTAACATTCCAAAAAGGAATCAGTTTAATTCTTGATGCTATTCCTCATATATCAGGAAAAGCAAATATCTTTATTTTAGGTTCGGGCGAAAAAGATTTAGAAGATCGTGCAGAATTTTTAAGAAAATGTTATTCAGAAAATTTAGCTATATATTTAGGCTATAATGATGAATTAGCGCATAAATTATATGCTGCTGGTGACTTTTTCTTAATGCCTTCACTTTATGAACCATGTGGAATAGGTCAAATGATTGCCCATCGATATGGAACATTACCAATTGTAAGAAGAACAGGTGGTTTAATTGATACTGTTAATGGTTATGATGGCACGAATAAAGAATTTGCTGATGGACTTGATTTTAACGATTATGCACTTCAAGGATTATTAGGCCCATGTATGTCCGCGCTTGATATTTTTAAAAAAGTTGATCTTCATAAAAAACTTATTGTTAATTCTATGAAAAGAGTTCATGATTGGGATACATCAACAGAAAAATATATTAAGATGTATAAAGATTTATTAAAATAAAATATTACAAATAGCATTTAGGTTTCTGAATGCTATTTTTTTTAACTTATTTATTTTTTATTCATATATTAAATAGGTGAAATTATGCGTATTCCTTTTATTGGTTTTGGTAATGAAGATGTGATTTATAATCTCAATTATGAACCATTTTTCTTAAATGAAATTGAAACAATTATCTTTAAATATATTTTACTTTTTAAAAAAAATGAAGTAGAAAAATTTATTGCTTTTTTTAAAAAATGTAATAGTTCTATTGAGGAAATAGAAAATAATAAAAAACTAGTTTTCAATAAGGATGTGGAATTATATTTAGATGATAAAGCAAAAGATAATCAATTTTTTGCCCATATTACTCATGATAAAAAAATTTCTAAAGCAGATTTAGATATTCTTGATTACTATTTAAAAACATTTTTTGATGCCATATATGATGTACATATATCGCTAGATAAAACATGTCCATTTGCGATATCATTTTCTTTTAGTTTCTATCAAGATAAAATTAAAGAGATAAATATGAAACGTTATAAGCAACTTTCTTCTAATTAATTTTAATAACGTTTTTTTAATAAATACATCTTTAAATCAAACAAATTCTCATGTTGTTTACAAATAAAGGTTATGTTAAACTAAATTTATAAATAAATAATAAATTACAAGTAGGTGGATTAAGTGGTAACAATTAAAGATATAGCAAAAAAGGCAGGTGTATCTTCTGGTACTGTATCAAATGTTTTAAACAAAAGAGGCAATACAAGTTTAAAGAAAATACAATTAGTTGAGCAAGCAGCAAAAGAACTTGGATATTTTTTTAATGAAACCGCTAGTTCGTTGAGGACAAATAAAAAAAGAGATATAGCTTTGATTGTTCCTACACTTAATAATTCCTTTTATCAAAAAATATTTGATATTATTTATCATGAATTTATTAATACAAATATTAGAATTAATATTTTAATTACTAATTTTAATCCTCAAACGGAACAAAATATTGTTAATCAGTCTATTGCAAATAATAAGTATTTAATAATTGCTTCTTGTTTAAAAGATAATTCGGAATTTTATGAAAAAATAACTAGTTCTGATACTAAATTTATTTTTATTAATTCCTATCAAAAGAGTATAAATAATACTTTTGTTTCAATTTCTAATAATTATGCACAACTATTTAATGATATTAATAATATTATTCAAGAAAATAAATATAAAAAGATTTTATTTTTTACTGATAAAAAAATCCCTCAATCACGACTTATTGATGGTGATGTGACTACTTTAGTATCATATAATGAAGTAAATGATTTATCTAATGCTATTGAATTATTGTATTCTAATGAATTTGATTTAATTATTACTACTTCAATTAAAAAATATCAAGCTATAAATTCGGCGACAAAAATATTAGCCAAAAATAATTTTGCAAAAATAATTTCTATTGTAGATAGTGATAACTTTTCTAATAATGAAGTAATTCCTTATTATCAAAATGTAAATGAATTCATTATTAACATAATTAATAATATTATTAATGAAACTAAAGTTAATAAAATTGAGATTCCTTTTATCGGTTTTCCTCTTCATAATAAGAAAACTCCTCATGGTGAAAGTATAAATATTTTAATGATTGAAAGTCCAGCAACTTTAGCGTTAAAAAAGATAAAACCATATATTGAAAAAAAATTAAATTTCAAGATTAATATTGATGTTATAAAATATGATGAATATGACAAATTAAAAAATGATGATTATGTTAGTAATTATGATTTAATTCGTATTGATATGGCATATTTACCAGAAATTGCACCAAAGATATTTAAACCTTTA
Organism: uncultured Bacilli bacterium; assembly: GCA_947632435.1. Classification (GTDB taxonomy): domain Bacteria; phylum Bacillota_I; class Bacilli_A; order RFN20; family CAG-449; genus CANRPC01. The sequence goes on from CANRPC010000007.1 coordinate 31,131, forward strand.
AATAAACAATTTTATAAATTAAGTGAAAAGCTAATTGATAATCTCAATGAATATATTTTTGTAAAAGATGTTGTATATGCTTTACCTTTTGATGTTTCTTGTTTAGTGATGATGTATCGTAATGATATTATTAACAATCAATTAATTGAAAGACAATTTTATGAACAAACAAAATGTGTAAATATAATTCCAAATGATTATGAAACATATCATACTTTAGAAACTTTTTTTCAACAAAATTATCGCGATATATTTTTTACAGGAACAGTATGTTTAGGCTCATCAATTACTGCAAGTAATGAATTTCTAATGAGAATAGATAAAAATTATATTTTTAAAGATACAAAACTAGATGTTGATGATCCTGTAGTTAAAAAAGCCTTAGATAGTTATTTACATTCTGCTTCTCATTCAAAAAAATTAACTAATAAATTCTGGGATGATGTTGCTTTAGAATATGCAGAAGGACATACAGTTTTATCGATAGTGTATTCAAATTATATTAATTTGTTAAATAATGTGAAAAATGATATTTTGTTTAAAACAAGCTTTTGCCAACCACCAAACAATACTTCTTACATTGGCGGAGGTGTTTTAGGTCTTACAAAATCATCAACAAAAGAAGAACTTGTTTATAGTTTTCTTGAAACTTTATATAGTGATGAAATTAGTAAATTATTAACGCAACTTGGAGCATTATTACCTACAAAAAATATTTACAATAACTTTGAATTAACTACGATGTATCCTTGGATAAAACTAATTCCTAAAGCACTTGCTTCAAATAAAAGAAGAAGAATAAACGCTAATGGTAAAGAATTTAATACTATTGAATTTGAAAGAGAAATTGGTAGACAAGTAAGAAAATATATTTTAGATAATTTGTAAAATTAAAAAGAGTTTTAGTAAATAAATATTATTTATTACTAATTCTCTTTTTTTTTACTTTAGGGAGAATTGTCGTAAAAAATAAAATATTGACACGTTTCAAAATTGAATATATAATGAAGTTAGAAATTAAGAAGGAGTTTATCTTATGGATTTTCTTAAAAAATGTAAGCGCTTACATATATACGCTTTAACCTTACTTTGTCCTTTATGTGTTTTTGGTTGTTCGCAAAATAAGCAACCTAAAAGTGAATTTGTATTAAATGCTATGTCTTTTAATATGAAATTTGAAAATCAAACAGGTGGGGGAGATCCTATACACACATGGGCAAATCGAAAAGGTGGTATTGCAGAATGTTTGAACAATTATAATGTCAGTATTGTTGGCACTCAAGAATTAGAAGGATGGCAATATGATGAATTGATGAGTTTACTTGGTGAAAATTGGTCAGGAGTTGGTCTTCCACGTTTTACAATTGATTCGGAACGTTCTTCGATTTTATATCGTAATGATGTATTAGAATATCTTGAAGGCGAAACAATTTGGTTATCAGAAACACCATCTGTCGTGGGTTCAAAAAGTTGGGATTCTTCTTTGCCAAGAATTTTGACATATGGTAAATTTTTGCATAAAGCATCTAATCAAGAATTTTATTATTTTAATACTCACTTAGATCACAAATCAACTCTAGCAAGAGAAAAGCAATTAGAAGTTATTTTGTCATATATGGAAAAATATAGTGACTATCCTGAATTGTTAACAGGTGATTTTAACATGAATATTGATGCTGAACAATTTAAACCAATGACTGATAAATCTGATATTTATGGAAATACTTTTGAACCATTTTTAGATGAATTTGGTGAAAACATGAAAACAACACATGGATTTAATGGAGGTATAAAAGGAAAACCAATTGATTTTATTTTTTATACCAAAGCTAATTTGACAGTTGAATCAACACAAATTATTCATGATTTATATGAAGATAGATTCTATTTGTCAGATCATTATCCCGTTTTTTCTGTCTTAAAGTTAAACAAAATTGATCAACAAGAAAAATAATTTAAACACAAAAATTTAGATTTAGATTTATAACTATTAATTACAAATATATTTATAATTTAATCATTGTCGCGACGTTAAATATATAAAATCTAAGTACATAATAATAGTTAAATAAAATGAAAGGATTAAAATGAAAAAGAAAATTATATTATTAGCTTCATTATTAACCGCTGCAAGTTTATGTTCTTGTAGTAATGGTGGTGAAGTAACAGGTGAAGATGGATTAGTTTACGCTAAAAGTATTATTGTTTATACAAATCAAACTTCTGGAGGTCGAGGGGCACAACTAGAAGCTATGATTGCAAAAGAGAATTTTCCATTTAGCGTAACACTAGTTGAATTAGCTGGGCAAAATTTAAAGAACAGATTAATTAATGAAAAGAATAATCCATTTGCAGATGTTGTTTTAGGTGGATCAACAGCAGAATACATTGAATTAAAAAAAGAACAAGTTATTACACCTTACGCCCCATCTTGGAAAGTTAATATTGATGAAGAATATTATGAAAGTGAAAACTATTATACCGCTTGGGCAGTTGAACCATTGTATCTTTGTTACAATACAAAATATTTTACAAATGATCCTGCTAAAGTAACTTCATCAGTTAGCTTAGCACCAACTGGTTGGGAAGATTTAGCAAAAAATTTTAAGGGAAAATATAATGTTTTCAAACCAAGTTCAACTTCTGGTTCGATTATTTATTCATCAATTCTATGTAAATATAAAGATGATAATGGAACTTTAGGTATTTCTCAAGAAGGTTGGAACTTCTTAGGCGAAGTAATAAATAATGGCATTCTCGATAATGGTTTATGGCAAGCAAACTTGGCAGGAAATAAAGCACCTATTGCAATGTCGTGGGCAGGAGCAGTTCTTGAAGTTGAAGATGCTTATGATGTTGATTTAGAAGTTGTTGTTCCTGATGAAGGCGTACCAGCAACTATTTCACAAGTTGCTTTATCTAATGTAAAAGACCAAAAACGACTTAATGCTGCGAAGAAATTTATTGATTGGTGGGGTGATGCTAAAACCCAAATTGAATGGGCAAAAATATCATGTCAAGCACCATTAAATAAATCTGCGATTGATCAAGTTGATCAAAAAGTTAGAGATATTGCCGATGTCAAAATAATGGATTTAGATTGGGAATTCATTGCTAATTATTCAAGTCAATGGCGAGAATATATCGAATTAAATATTTTAGATTAGGAGAATTATATGAAAAAAAGATTATTAGTTGCAAGCTTATTAATTGGTAGCACTTGTTTATTAGGAGGATGTAATAATTCCACCAAACCTAGTACATCAAGTAAAGAACCAGTTTCAAGCATTAATTCAGAAGATGATAGAGTTCTTTCTGTTAAAGAAGTTTTACAACAACCAGATTTAACTAAAGTTACTTTTGAAGGAATTGTTATAGGTTATGATTTTGGTAAACTTCATATTATTATTGAAGATGTAGATCAATCTTGTTCAATTCAATTATACAAAAATCCTGGATTTGCAAAAGCAAAAATTGGCGATTTAGTCAGAGTTGTTGGTTATCGTACATACGATAGAAGTGTTGATAGATTAACACCTGACTCATTAGAGGTTATTTCCTCAAATCATCCATGTAGTTTAGATAATCCAATTGTTATTGAAGGCGAAGATTTATTTAAATGGACAAGTGAAAATAGAACAAATAAAGATATTCTTTTCAAAGCATATGAATTTAGAAATGTTGAAATTAAAGAATTTGCCTCTAACTATACATATTTAGATAATAAATATGATGAAGAAGGTGGAAGAGGATTAAAAATTGGTATTAAAAATGGAAATTCTTATTTTCCAGTGGATGAATTAAATTTAGTACAAGGGCAAAAATATAATATTAAAGCAGTCTTATATGGAATAAGTGATGATTTCTTTGATGAATCACTTGATGGAACTGTTTTAAGACTTACTATATTAAAACAAGAAGATGTAGAATTAGTTATTGAAAATAAAGAAGAAGCAACTGTTATTGTTTCAGGAACACGTTCTTTTTTAACAACAGAAACGACGCTTCCAGATTTCAAAACATATTTTAACGTTGTTGATCCAGTGGATGGTAATGTTACTGTAACTGATGAAATGATAACTCATAATGTTGACTTAAGTAAACCTGGTGTTTATAAAGTTAAGATGGAATATACAAATTCATTGAAAACAACCACGACAAAAGAAATTGAAATCTATGTTACAGATAAAGGTAATAGCGTTTCAGAAGTATTAACTCATGTCGAAGAAGGAATTGATATGTATGTCAATGGAGTAGTTCTTGGCTGGAGTTATAATGGTGGTCAAAAGAAAGCTATGATTATTCAAGATCCATCAACTGGTGAAGCAATTGAATTCTGGGTAAATAATAAATCAGCATTCCAAAAAATGAAAGTTGGAGATCAAGTATTATTATATTCCACAAATTTAGCTTTAGAAAAAGGACTACCTCGTTTAGGTGGAACAGTGACATTACTTGAAACAATTTCTAAGGATAATGAATTATATCCAGCAGTAGAAATTGATGATATTAGTGCATGGTCAGCTTCTTTAATGGAATCACAAAAATCATTCTTTGGTCGTTATACATTCACTGCTGAATTTGTTGAACAATCTAGTAGTTATGGATATTTCTTAAAACAAACTGATAGTGAAAAACATATTCTTCAAATTGGTACCTATGAATCAAATTATTCATATAATTTTGTCGCAGGTGAAAAATATAAAGTTACAGCTGTAGCGCATGGTATATCTGATCCATATTCATCGTTAGAGACAAAATCTATCGTTATGAGATTAAGTATTATGAACGAAAGTGATGTTGAACATTTAATTGAAAAACCTGATGAAGGTGAAGATGCCACCGTTGTCTTTAATGGTGAAAAATATTATTTAGTTGGTGATGCAAAACCTGATTTTACAAGTGCCTTTACTGTTGTCGATGCTGTTGATGGAAATGTAACTGTTACTCAAGATATGATCGATAATCCAATGGATATGAATAATGAAGGAAATTATGAAATCACTTTAACTTACACTAATACTGAAGGTCATAAAACCATTTATAAAACAACAGTAAATGTTTCATTATATGGATTAAGTGTAAGTGAAGCAATTGCCTTAAAAGGAACTAATACTCCATTATATTTCAATGGATATGTAAGTGGATTTGCGATTAATTCAAGCAATAATAAAACTGCAGTAACAATTGAAGATACAGAAAATGGTGAAACAATTGAATTTTGGGCCAATGATCATTCTGATTATAGAAGTAAATTTAATGAATATAAAGTCGGTGATCATGTTGTAATTAAAACTGATTGTACAAAAGATAATAAAGGTTTACCAAGAGCGGGTAATGTTAAAAATCAAACTAAACCTATTAAAATTATTTCTTCTAATAATCAATTAAAAGAACCAAAAGTTATCGAAGATTTAGGAACATTTATTGAAGAAGCAAAAGCCAATAAAACTAATGTATTAGGTAGATATAAATACACTGGAAAAGCAAGTGGTGCTTCCAATTTATTGGTGGAAAATTCAACATATAAGTTCCAATTAAATAGTTCATATTATGCATATACATTCGAAGCTAATGCTACTTATGAAGTTACATTTGTTATTCATGGATATAGTGAAGCTCTTGATTCCAAACAAGATGCATCAGTTAGATTTACTATAATGAGTGAAAATGATGTAAGAAAAATTTCATAATTAACTAATCTATACGGAGGTATTACATAAATTGTAATATCTCCTCTTATTTAAGGATGGAAAAAATGATTGATTTAAAAGATATACAAATTAAATATGGAAATTTTGTAGCAATGGATAATTTGAATCTTCATATTAATGAAGGTGAATTCTTTTCCTTTTTGGGACCATCTGGCTCAGGAAAAACAACGGTTTTAAATGCTTTAGTTGGTTTTTTAAATCCTTCCAAAGGATCAATTTATATTGATAATAAAGATGTGACAAAACTTTCTATTGAGCAAAGAAAAATCGGTATTGTTTTCCAATCTTATGCATTATTTCCAACAATGAATGTTTATGAAAATATTGCATATGGATTAAGAGTTAGGAAAACTCCAAAAAATGAAATCGATATAATGGTAAAAGATATTGCAAGAAAAGTAGATTTATCAGATGAACAACTTATGAAAAAAGTATCTGAGTTATCTGGTGGTCAACAACAACGTGTTGCAATTGCAAGAGCATTAGTTATAAGACCAAAAATCTTATGTCTTGATGAACCATTATCTAATCTAGATGCAAAATTAAGAGTAAAATTACGTTTAGAATTAAAGAAACTTCAAAAAGAATTTAAAATTACTACAATTTATGTAACTCACGATCAAGAAGAAGCTTTGACACTTTCTGATCGGTTAGCAATTTTTGATAATGGTAACCTTCAGCAAGTTGGAACACCAAAAGAAATTTATCAAAATCCTCAAACGGAATTTGTTCAAAATTTTATTGGTGAAACAAATAAACTTGATGGAACATTATGTAAAGAAATGTTGAAAGAGTATCAATTGACACTTAATGAAACAAAGCCAGTTTACATTTCAATAAATAATGTAAAAACAGAGAAATTTGAAGGTTGCATAAGTATAAAAGGTAAAGTAATAAATATTGAATATTTTGGATTTTATGTCAAATATACAATAGAAACAAAAGAAGGATTAAATATTAAATTTATACAATTTAATGATACTTCATATGCTTTAGAAGATGAGGTGTGTGTCTATGTTGACCAAGCTAAAATCGTTCAATATTAAAAATGCATTTAAAAATTTACCATATTTTTTTAAGAAAAACTGGTTTAATATTATTATCACAATTTTAATAATTTGGGGATTATTTACATTTCTAATTTATCCAAATATAAATATTGTTTTTGAGGCTTTTCAAGAAAATGGTCATTTCTCATTTAATTCTTTTAAAAAGATTGCTAATTCTAGTCGGGCTTTAAAAAGTTTAGGAAACAGCTTTTTATTAGCAGTTACTTTAGCAATTACGGTAAATTTAGTTGGAATATTCATTGTACTAGTTACCGAATATTTTGAAATAAAAGGATCAAAGATTTTAAATGTTGGTTATATGACGACATTTATTTATGGTGGAATTGTCTTAGTTTCTGGCTATGTGTTTGTCTATGGTGAAACAGGTATGTTAACACGTATGATTCAAAGCGTGTTTAAAGATTATAAGGCATCTTGGTTTACAGGATATATCGGTGTATCATTTGTTATGACTTTTTCTTGTACCTCGAATCATATGTTGTTTTTAAAAAATGCTTTGAAGAAAGTTGATTCTCACACTATTGAAGCTTCAAAAGCCTTAGGCGCTTCAACATTTACAACCTTTGTTAAGGTAGTATTACCAATTCTCTTACCAACTATTTTCTCTTGCACAATACTTGTATTTATTAGTGGTTTAGGAGCTTATGCTGCTCCTGTATTAGTGGGAGGTAAACAATTTCAGACTATCAATCCTTTAATTAGAGCCTTAGTTTATGACTCACCAAGTATTAGTATTGTTTTATCGGTTATTTTAGGCGCTTTAACAATTGGACTACTTTGTATTTTTACAAGAGTTGAAAAAAAAGGCACTTATTATTCTTTGTCAAAGACTAAAGGAATATTTAAAAAGCAAAAAATTGAAAATAAAGTTGTAAATGTAATTGTACATATTCTTGCCTACATATTATTTGTAATTTATGTTATGCCAATTATTTTTATTGTTATATTCTCATTTACAAATGCCCAAACTATTGCAAGTGGCCAAATTAACTTTTCAAGTTTTACCTTAAATAATTATATTGAAGTATTTAAAAATGGAGATACATTAAAACCATTATTAATTAGTACTTTTTATTCAATTATTGCTTCTTTTGTAGTAGTAATGTTAGTCCTTTTCTTAATAATTTTATCATTTAAATATAAAAATCGACTTACAAGAATTATGAAATATGTTCTTTTAATTCCTTGGTTACTTCCTTCAACTATTATCGCTCTTGGATTAGTGCAAACATTTAATAAACCTCAGCCTTTAGTTTTTAATCAAGTATTAGTTGGAACTACGTTCATCATTGTAATGGGTTATATTATCCATAAAATTCCATTTACAAATCGAATGTTAAATGCCATTTATTATACTGTTGATGGAACATATGAAAAGGCATCAAAAAGTTTAGGTGCAAAAGGATTCTACACCTTTAGAAGAGTCACTTTACCAATGATTTTGCCAACAGTTGTAGCTTTAATTGCTATTAATTTTAATAGCTTAATTACTGATTATAATATGACTATTTTCCTTTACCATCCACTTTATAAAACATTAGGTGTGGAAATTAAAAATCAAACGGACATAATGGCAGGAGGAAATGTCCAAGTGGTCTTACTTGTTTATACTGTTTTCTTAATGGTATTTTCTGGTTTAGTCCTTTATGTTGCTTATGGCAAATTGCTAAAAAAATTTAAATCTGAATAGGAGAAATTATGTACATAAAGAAAACATTAGAAAAATTTTATGAAAATAAAGAATATAAATATTTTCCTGGAAATACAATTATCCATTTTTTAGATAATAAAGATCAGATAAAAATTATTTGTGAACTAAAAAAAGAGATGGAAAAAAATAGTCTATTTGAAAAGTTTGTTTTTCTTCCAGAAAATAGTTACCATATGACAGTTTGTGATATTGTGACATATAAAAACTTAAAAGATGATAATAAATATAAATTTGATAGCTCCTCTAATCTATATAATATGGATAAACAAATTGCTTCCTTTTTAAAAGATACTATCTACGATTTAAATATTAAGATGGTTCCTAAAAAAATCAAAGCTAAAAAAATTGTTCTTGAGCCAAAAACGGATTTAGATGCTAAAAAATTATCCGAATTTAGATCATTTGTTGCTTCAAAAATAGGCATCCAGTTACCAAATAATTACACGTTTCATATTTCATTAGCCTATCAATTAAAAGAATTAAATGAAAAAGAAACGGAAGAAATGGATAAATTCTTAGAAATCTTAAATAATAAATATTTGCATTTACTTAATGAAATAAATGTAAATAAAGCATATTTTGTTCTATTTAATGATATGTATGCTTATGGTTTAATTGAAAATGGAAGATTAAATTTAGGTGTAACAAATAAATATCAAGAAATTTAATTGTTAAACTATTTATCGGCTAATCGTAAATAATGCGGTTAGCCTTTTTACATTAAAAACAAATTTTTAAACAAAATAAGTTGTTAAATATAATGATTTTTTTAATTAACTAGCATAAATAAAATTTATTACATTTTGTTTTGTAAGTTGAAGCAAATAAAAATTTATGCAATAATTTTAAGAGTAAGCCTTTTTAATAAATTAATTATTAAAAATAAGACTTAGTAAGAGGTTATCTATGAAATATAATCATCAAGAAATCGAAGCAAAATGGCAAAAATATTGGGATGAAAATAAAACATATTTTTGTGATACTCATGATTTTTCTAAACCAAAATTTTATTGTTTAGATATGTTCCCTTATCCTTCAGGCGCGGGATTACATGTTGGTCATCCAGAAGGGTATACTGCTTCAGATATAATTTGCCGTATGAAAAGAATGCAAGGCTATAATGTCTTACATCCTATGGGTTGGGATGCTTTTGGGTTACCAGCTGAACAATACGCTATAAAAACAGGAAATCATCCAGGTGATTTTACTAATCAAAATATTAATAATTTTCGACGTCAAATTAAAATGCTTGGTTTTTCTTACGATTGGTCTAAAGAAATATCCACTGCAGATCCTAAATTTTATAAGTGGACACAATGGATTTTTAAGCAATTATATTTAAATAATCTTGCTGAAAATAAAGATATACCTGTCAACTGGTGTGAAGAACTTGGAACTGTTCTTGCAAATGATGAAGTAATAAATGGTAAATCGGAACGTGGTGGTTATCCTGTTGTTCGTATTAATCATAAACAATGGGTTATTAAAATTACCGAATATGCGGAAAAACTTTTATCAGGATTAAATAATATTGATTGGCCTAATTCAACTAAAGAAATTCAAAAAAATTGGATAGGTAAATCATATGGTGCTAATGTGCGTTTTTTTATTGATGACAAAATTTATTTTGATGTCTTTACAACTCGCCCTGATACTTTATTTGGAGTAACATATTGTGTTTTAGCGCCAGAACATCCACTTGTTTTAAAAATTTGTGATGCTAAACATGAAGATGAAGTTAGAAAATATATTGATTCTTGCCTTCATAAAAGTGAGCTTGAAAGAAAAGAATTAAATAAAGAAAAAACAGGTGTATTCTTAGGTGCATATTGTATTAACCCTGTTAATGGAAATAAAATACCTATTTATATCGCGGATTATGTCTTGTATTCATATGGTGAAGGTGCTGTTATGGCTTGCCCTGCTCATGATGAAAGAGATTATGCATTTGCTAAAAAATATCATCTTCCAATTATTGAAGTTTTAAAAGGTGGCGATATATCGATTAATGCTTTTTGTGATGATGGTGAACATATAAATTCTTCTTTTTTAAATGGTTTAAAAATTGATGAAGCCAAAGAAAAAATAATTGCATATTTAGAAAGTATAAATCGTGGTGAAAGAAAAGTTCAATATAAATTAAGAGATTGGATTTTTGCAAGACAACGTTATTGGGGTGAACCAATTCCTATTGTGCATTATGAAGATCATGATGAAGTTTTAGATGATAACGAACTACCATTAATTTTACCTAAATTAAATGATTATAAACGTAAAATTGCTTCAAAATCACCATTAGAAAATAATGAAGAATGGATAAATTATAAAGGTGGTAAAAGAGAATCTGATACTATGCCAGGAAGCGCTGGTTCTTCATGGTATTATTTACGATATATTGATCCAAATAATGATGAAAAATTTGCAGATTATGATTTATTAAAATTTTGGATGCCAGTAGATTTATATATTGGTGGAGCAGAACATGCGGTTGGACATCTTTTATATTCAAGATTTATTAATCATTTTTTATACGATAAAGGTTTTGTGCCAACGGAAGAACCATTTTTAAAAATATTTCATCAAGGTATGATTTTAGGGGAAAATGGTTCAAAAATGTCTAAATCACTTGGTAATGTTGTTAATCCTGATGATGTTTGTAACAATTATGGCGCGGATACTTTAAGATTATATGAAATGTTCATGGGACCACTTGAAGCCTCTTTACCATGGTCAACTGGTGGATTAGAAGGTGCTAGAAAATTTATCGAAAGAGTATTTCGTCTTTTTGTAGAAGAAGAATATGTAAAAAAATTTAGTGATATTAATAATCATAAATTAGATTATATATATAATTTTACAGTCAAAAAAGTAACTGATGATTTTTCCTCATTGCAGTTTAATACTGCGATATCACAAATGATGATTTTTATAAATGAAGTTTATAAACAAGATGTTATTTATAAACCTTATCTTGAAGGCTTTTTGAAAATGTTTTTCTGTATTTGCCCTCATCTTGGTGAAGAAATATATCATCTTTTAGGACATGAAGAAATTATTGATTATACTTCTTGGCCAAGTTATGATGAAACAAAAATTGTTTTAGAAGAAAAAGAAATTGGCGTACAAATTAATGGTAAACTTAGAGCCACTTTAAAAATAAAACTCGATTCTGATGAAGAAGAAATAAAAAATAATGCATTATCATTAGATATTATAAAAAAATATGTTGATGGGAAAACTATTAAAAAAGTTATTGTAATTAAAAATCGTATTGTAAATATTGTTATTTAATTCGACATTATCTTTTAAGTCTTTATTTATAAGATTTAAAAGGGTGTTAAAATGGTACAAACAGAAATTATTTATAATGTTGATGATAAACAATTTATTGAAGATTTAAATTATTTCCTCGAAAAATTAGGAAATCATCGCTTGATTGATATTAAATTTTTTTGTTTAAAAAATGCTGAAGAAATTATTTATCAAGCACTTATTGTATATCAAATGGAGTAATATGAAAAAGAAAATTTGTCTTATTGGTTTATTAGCTTTAACATTATTATCTTGTAATAAAACAAAACCTAAATTTGATGATGATTTTATCAAGATAGTTGAAAATTTAAAAAATGAAGATTATGCCTTTAATAAATTAATTGTTAGTAAAGATTCTGAATATGTTTTTTCTTCCCCTAATATACCTTTAAATATTAGAGCCTACTATAAAGCATATGAAGATCAATTTCGTTATATCTTTGTTTTAAATTTTGATTATTTAGATAGAGAGGTAAATGATATTCGACTTGCCTTAGTTAGTCTTAATTCCACAAATTCCATTGTTTCGCAAGTCGGATTTATGAATAATAAAAAAACAATATCAAGTTTTGAAAATAAACAAGAAAATAAATATAAAGGCATTCAAATTTTTTTATCTCCTTTTGAAATTAATAAATCAAAAATTCGTTTTTATTTTGAATACAATAACCAAATAGGAAGCTATTATCAATTTGATGAAGTAAAGGAATATGTAGTATGAATATTGAAGAACAATTAGCAAAAGATTTAGATTTAAATTTAAATCGTGTTCAAGTAGTTATTAATTTAATTAAAGAAGGTAATACAATTCCCTTTATTGCCCGTTACCGAAAAGAAATGACGGGTAATATGGATGATGTTACTTTAAGAGCATTTGAAGAAAGATATAATTATTTACTTTCCTTTAAAGAAAGAGAGAAAACAATTTTAACATCTTTAGAAGAACAAGGTGTTTTAAATGATGAATTAAAAGCTAAAATTGAATCTTGTAAAACTCTTTCAGAACTTGAAGATTTATATCTTCCTTATAAACCAAAACGTAAAACAAGAGCTTCAGTTGCTAAAGCCAAAGGACTTTTACCTCTTGCTGAAGTTATATTAAAACAAAAAAGAATAGATGATTTTTCTAATTTTGTTTCTTCTTTTGTATCTGAAGAAGAAAATAAAGCTCATTCAAATGAAGAAGCTTTGCAAGGCGCCAAAGATATTATCGCAGAAATTATTTCTGATGATGCTGATATAAGAAAAGTATTACGAAAAAATATATTTTTTGATGGCATTATCAAAACACAAAAAAATAAAGATAATCATGTATATGAAATGTATTATGATTATCAAGAACAAGTTAAAAGAATTCCTTCACATCGAATTTTGGCAATTAATCGTGGTGAAAATGAAGGTGTTCTTAAAGTTAAAATAGAATGTGATAATGAAAGAAATATTTCTTTTATTAAGAAAAAATATGTGCGTTTTGAAACTTATCAAGATATTCTTTTTGAAGCAATTGAAGATAGTTATTCACGCTTATTATTTCCATCATTAGAAAATGAGTTGCGGTCTGAACTTAGTAAAAAAGCGGAAGATAAAGCTTTAATAGTATTCAAAGCTAATCTTAAAGAATTACTTATGGAAGCACCAATTAAAGAGAAAACTGTTCTTGGATTTGATCCTGCATATCGAACTGGTTGTAAACTTGCTTGTGTAGATAAATTTTCTCGTGTTCTTGCAACAGGGGTTATTTATCCAACACCACCACAAAATAGAGTTGAAGATAGCAAGAAAGTTATTCTAGATTGGATAAAAAAATATCATATTGATTTAGTATCATTAGGAAATGGTACAGCTTCAAGAGAATCAGAAGCCTTTTTAAAAGACGTATTAAAAGATACCTCTGTTGAGTATATTATTACTGATGAATCAGGAGCTTCGGTATATTCTGCTTCTAAACTGGGAAGTGAAGAATTTCCAGATTTTGATGTTGCTTTAAGAAGTGCGGTTTCTATGGCAAGAAGAGTACAAGATCCTTTATGTGAACTTGTCAAAATACCTCCTAAATCAATAGGTGTAGGACAATATCAACATGATATGAATCAAAAGCGATTAGAGGAAACTCTAGATAATGTTGTTATCGATTGTGTTAATTATGTCGGGGTAAATTTAAATACGGCTTCAAAATCATTACTAAGTTATATTTCAGGTATTTCTTCGTCTCTTGCTGATAATATTTTGCAATATAAAAAAGAAAATGGAGCCTTTAAATCAAAAGAGGAATTAAAAAAAGTTAAAAAATTAGGCCCTAAAGCATATGAACAATGTGCTGGATTTTTACGCATAGAAAATGGGTTAAATCCTTTAGATAATACAGGAATTCACCCTGAAAATTATCTTAAAGCAGAAGAAATAATAAATTATCTAGGATATAAAATTTCCGATATTGGAAGTGATAAATTAAGTGAAGCTCTTGATAATTTAAATTTATCAGAAATTAGTCAAAAGTTTGATATTGGAGAATTAACTTTAAACGATATCATCGTCGAACTAAAAAAACCAGGTAGAGATGTTAGAGATTTATCAAAAAGAGTAATTTTAGCTCATGATGTAACAACAATTGAGGAATTAAAAATAGGTATGATTCTTCAAGGAACAGTTAAAAATATTATGGATTTTGGGGCATTTGTTGATATTGGAGTTCATCAAGATGGTTTAGTACATATTTCTGAAATATCTTCAAATCATATTAAACATCCTTTAGATGCTTTAACTTTGCATCAAGTTGTTAAAGTTAAAGTATTAGCTGTTGATATTGCTAAAAAAAGAATTTCTTTATCAATAAAACAAGCAAATTAGTTTAGTTTATTTTTATTAAATGTTAAGATGTAAAAGGTGATTAGTTGTGAACTTATTTTTAGAAGAGCAAGATTCTTATCAAGTAAAAAAAACATCTTTAATTGCAGATTATGATTATAAGACTTTAATTATGCTTTATCAACCAATTATTGGTGCGAAAGCTTTAAGTCTATATTTTACTTTGCTTTTTGATTCTTCTTTTCAAGAATGGTTTAATATAAATTCACATTTAGAATTATCTAAAAAAACGGAACTTAATCTTTTAGAAATATATAATGCCCGTAAGAAATTAGAGGCTATTGGTCTTTTAAAAACCTTACGAAAAGTTGAAGATAATTGTGTTTTGTATATTTATGAACTTAAAGCACCAAAAACCCCAGATTCATTCTTTAATGATCCTTTATTTTATGGTTTATTAGAAAGTGTTATATCAAAAAAACATTTATCAAGATTGAAACATTTTTTTAAATTTCAAAATAATAAATACGATGATAATTTCTTAGATATTTCAGCTGATTTTAACTCTGTTTATAGCGATTTATCTTTGAAACTTAATGTTAATAATGAAATGTTTTATGCTCGAAAAGAAAGCATTATAAAAAATGAATTTAATGAAAAAAAATTTGCAAAATTGTTAAGTGATAAATACGCGATAAGTTCAAAAAATATTCATGAAGATTTTTTAAATCAAATTTCCCGTATTGCTCTTTTATTTAATTATGATGAAGAAGCAATGGCGTTATTTTCTAGTAATTTTTATCATCCACATGAAGAAAATCCTTTTGATTTAGATGAAATTTATGATGCCTGTAAAAAAGCTTTAATTATACCTTTAAATAATGAAAAATCATCGGGCTATAAAGTTTATGAACAAGATGATTTATTGGCGAAAAAAATTAATTTATTAAATGATACTTCGCCGATTGAATATTTTCGTTTAAAAAGTCATAATACTTATCCTTCACCTTCTGATATAAATATAATTAATATTTTATCTAAAGACTATAACTTATCAAATGGGGTAATTAATGTTATAATTGATCAAACTCTTGATGCCTGTAATCAAGATTTTCCTAAAGCATATTGTGAAAAAATTGCCGCGAAATTAAAAAGATTAGATGTAAAAAATGCTTTAGAGGCCATAAATGCCTTAAAGAAACGTAAAACTAAGACAAAAAAAGAAGTTAAAGATGATTTATCTATTCAAGAAGATGATATTGATTTAGAAGCATTAAAGAAAGAAGGCGAAAATTTATAATGGATAAATTAATTATTCCTGATATTAATCAAAGTATTTTTTCTCCTTTAAAAGAAGAAGCATTAATTAAAATTAAAAATGAACCATTATTTAAAAGTTTTATTGAAGAAAATAATTTATCAGATGAAATTATTAAAAATAATGCATCTAATTTTCTTCGGGTTTTAGAAGATAAAAAAAAGTGTGAAAATTGCAAAGGTAAATGCCAAAAATCACCTCAAAAAATTCAAAAAGAATTAGTCTACTTTAAAGACAAATCTAAAGTAGATGTTGCTTTTAATACTTGTGATTATTACAAAAAAATAAACTCTATTAAAAGAAAATTTTTTAAGATGGATTTTCCTGAAAACTATTTAGAATTTGATTATAGTAAAGAATTATTGAATAATGATTATTTTAAAGCACGGGCCAAAGTAATTAAATATTTAAATTCTCTTTTAAAACAAGAAAATCATAAAGGACTTTATTTATATGGTCAAAACAAAATTGGAAAAAGCTTTATATTAGCCTTATTTTGTAAAAAATATCTCGAAAAATTTGATAAAAGTGTTGCTTTTTGTGCTTCTGATGATTTGTTTTTAGAAATGAAAGATTTATTCTTTAATGACAAAAACGCTTTTAGTGATTTTATGTTAAATTTAACTAATCTAGATTTATTAGTTATTGATGGCTTAGGAAGTGAAGCAAAATCTGATTTTAGTCGTGATAGTTTTCTTTGTCCTTTATTAGAAGCAAGATTCAAACATAATAAATTAACTTTATTTACTTCTAATTTTACCATTGATGAAATTGTTAAGATGTATTCTTTTTCTAGTGCAAGTTTACCAAAGGTTAAACAGCTTTCTTCTTTAATTAAAAGCATGGCAGATGAAATTGAATTAATTAGTACAAGCTTTATTTTTTAATTAACATAGCACGACTTTTAACATCATAAAATAAAATGGTGATAGTCGTGTTTTTATTTACAGATCAGCTTATAAAAATTACTCAATTTAAAAAAATTAATTATCTTTCAAAGCAAGAAATTATTCTTGAGCTTGTTAAATATAAACTTAAGATAACTGGTGAAGATCTTTTCATTACTTATTTTTATTCTGAAGAAATTTTTATTAAGGGAAAATTATTAAAGGTGGAAATATTATGGAAATAGTATCATCTTTATATTTAATCGAAGTGAATTATTATTCCGAAAGTGCTTTATTAAACTTGCTTAAAGATGCAAATATTAGAGTTTATAATTTTACTTTAAAGAAGGAATATTTATTTAGTTTTAAAATTGAAGCTAAACAATATAAAATTTTAAAAAGGGTATTAAAGGAATTTAAAATTGTTAAAAAAGAAGGATTTTTGCCTTTTTTAAAAAAGCAGTTATTTCATCGGGTAACCATTTTAGCTTCGATTCTTTCGCTGATCTTATTTTCTTTTTGTACAACTTTATTATTAAAAATAAATATAGAAGGTACAAATAAGCAAATTAATGAAAATATTTCTTTATACCTTGAACAAAAAAATATTAAAAAATTTTCTTTTAAACCATCGTTAAAGCATTTAAAAGAATTGAAAGATGAATTTTTTCTTAATAATCTTAACAGTTTAGAAACTATTGAATTTATTATGGAGGGAAATGTTTTATTTGTACATTATTCATTAAAGAAAAAGACAATAGAAATTGAAAAAAAACATGGTAAAATGTTTGCAAAAAAAGATGCGATAATTGATAAAATTGAAATTTCTTCAGGAAATGTTTTAGTAAAAGAATATCAATTTGTTAAACGTGGAGAATTAATCGTTGATGATTATTTATATTATAAAGATAATCCAATTTATGTAGGTACACGCGGAAAAATATATGGCTATACTTATGAATCTGTTTTAGTAAGTGTTTATTATGAAGGTAATAAAGATGATTGTTTTATTTATCTACTTGATGAAGCAAGAAGAGAAGTATCTTCTTCTTTTCAAGACAATGAACATATTGAAAAAGAAGTAATTAATGATTTTTATAATAAAAATAATTATATTTTTTTAAATATTTCATATAAACTTTATGAAAATATTGTGGAATTTTAATTAAAATCGATTTTTTCCTTAATTGTATTATTAAGGAGAAAATTTATAATGAAAACTAAAGTTTTTTATCAATTAAATGACCATGATTGTGGTTTAGCGGCATTAAAAAGTATGCTCTATTATTATAGCAATGGAAACAATTTAATAAAGGAAGAAGATTTAAATCATGAAGAATATTCCTTTTACGATTTAAAAGAAATTGCCAAAAAAAATGATATGGAAGTTAAGGGTGTAGAAGTTATGAATATTGCTGAACTTAAACCCTCGATTATTCAAGTTAAATATAATGAAATAACGCATTTTTTGTTTTTTCTGAAAATAAAAAATAATTATGTATATGTCATTGATCCAAGCTATGGTAAAAGAAAAATTAAACGTGATTATTTTGAAAATATATTTTTAAAAAAGGCTTTGATATTTGAAGATATTAAAATAAATAAAAAACATCATTCTTTTTCTTTTGATAGCTTTTTTGCAATATGTTTTGAATTTATCTTTTATTTGCCATTTTTCTTTTTTCTCTTTGAAATATTAATTACTAAATATATTCATATGTTCACGATTGCTTTGATTTTATTATCTTTTATTATTAAGAAATTTTTATTATTAATAAGAATGAATTCCTATGATAAAAAAATTGAAAATATTTTAAAACAAGATGAATTACAAGAAGAATATATTAAAAAACTATATTTATATAAAAAGGCTAAATTTTCTTTTCCAAGTTCCTTTTATAGTTTTATTCTTTTTAATTTTTCCTTTTTTCTTTTTACCTTACTTTTAAAAGGTGGATATTTAATCGCATTATTTTATTTAATTTATTTACTTTATAAAATATATGAACTTAAAAACACTTTGAATCATATATATTTAATGGGGGATTATTTCCAAATTACGACAAATCAATATCAAAAATATAAAAATGCCAATAATTTAGCTAATAAATTTATTTTAAAAAGAGAAACTCTTAAAACAATATTCAGTGTTTTCCTTATTATCTTAACTTTTCTTTTAAATCACTTCTTATGGCAATCAAATGAACTTGTTTTAAGTTTATGTTTATTTGAAATCTATCTTTTACAAAAAGACGATTTATATGAATTTCAAAGGATGTATAAACAAATAGAAATAGGGAAAACTATATATCGTAATCTAAGGAAATGATGTTAAGATGATCTATTTTATTATTAGTTTATATTGTATATTGGTTATTTCTTTTTGTCTTTTTACACATGGATTTGCAAATCATATCCATAAGATAGAAAAACACATAAAAAAATAAGCTTAAATAACAATTTATCACATCTTGAAAAATGAAAAGCGTTTATTCTTTATCAAAATAATTATTTATGATAAAATTAATCAAAGGACATTAATTATGGAGATAGAATTTACCTTTTCAAACGATGTTGAGCAAGAATATGATTTTTTAGAAAATCATTTTTTGTCATTAAGTAAAAGAGTTTTTAATCATTTAAAATTAGATTCATATTTTATTTTTGAAGTAAATTTAGTTTCTTTAGCGAAAATTCAAAATATTAATAATACTTATCGGAACATTGATAAAGTTACTGATGTAATTTCTTTTGCCTTTGAAGATGATGTAGATAATATTTTTTCTACACCGAGAATCTTAGGTGAAATTTTTATTTGTATTGATAAAGCTAAAGAACAAGCTAAAGAATATAATCATTCTTTTTTAAGAGAGGTTTCCTTTCTTTTTGTTCATGGATTACTTCATTTATTAGGTTATGATCATATGAAAAAAGAAGATGAAGTAATTATGTTTAAATTGCAAGATGAAATTCTTGATCCTTTAAATTTATGAGGTGTTTTATGAAAGTATTAGATTTGATAAAAAAAGCTAAAGAAGCCCAAAATTTTTCTTTTAGTCCATATTCAAAATTCCCTGTAGGGGCAATATTGGAAATGAAAGATGGTAATTTAATTAAAGGAGCAAATATTGAAAATGCTTCTTATCCTCTTTCTTGTTGTGCAGAAAGAGTAGCTTTATTTTCTGCGAGAATGAAAGGATATAAAAAAGAAGATATTGTTTCTTTAACAATCGTGGCAAATTGTGATAATTATTGTTTCCCATGTGGAGCCTGTCGTCAAGTAATTTCCGAATTAATGCCTAAAGAAGCAAAAATTTATTGTGTGAATAAAAACGGTGAATATTTAAAACTTTCAATTGATGATTTATTACCACATGCTTTTAGTGATGGTGATTTAAAATGAAAAGTGGCTTTATAACAATCATTGGAAAAACTAATGCTGGTAAATCGACTCTTGTAAATCAAATTCTTAAAAAAAAAGTTAGTATTGTAACATATAAAGCTCAAACGACTAGAAACGCAATTCAGGGTATTTATAATGATGAAGATTCGCAAATTATATTCATCGATACTCCAGGTATTTTAAAACCACGTTGTGAATTAGATACTTTTATGAGTAAAGAAGCATTTACTTCATTAAGCGATGTCGAAGGAGTAATTTATTTAATTGATGCGAGTAAAGAATTTGATGAAAAAACTAATTTAGAAATGAAGAGTCGTTTAGCAACATTAAAAGTTCCCTTATTTATTGTTTTGAATAAAATAGATTTATCTAATATATTATTGATGAATGAATTAAAAAAACAATATAGTGAA
This sequence comes from uncultured Bacilli bacterium, assembly GCA_947632435.1. GTDB lineage: Bacteria > Bacillota_I > Bacilli_A > RFN20 > CAG-449 > CANRPC01. The sequence continues at coordinate 51,764 of CANRPC010000007.1, forward strand.
TATTTTAAGGATGCAAAAATTATTGAAATTTCTGCTTTAGATGGTTTTAATGTTGATTATTTAATACAAGAAGTAAAAAATATTTTGCATGAAGGATATCTTTATTATAGTAAAAATTCCTTATCAAATTTTCCATTAAAATTTTTATTTGGGGAATTAATAAGAGAACAACTATTTTTGCTTTTAAAAGAAGAAATACCATATTCATGCGCGGTTAAAGTAGAAAATTTTGAAAAAAAGAATAATACAATTCATGTACGGGCAAAAATAATCGTAGAGAAAGAATCACAAAAAGGTATTGTTATAGGTAAAAAAGGCTTGATGTTAAAACAAATTGCTAAAAATTCTAGACTTGAAATGGAAAAAATAACAAATACTAAGATTAATCTCACTATATTTGTTGGTGTCGAAAATGATTGGAGGAATTCATCACGTATTCTAAAAGAATATGGTTATGAAAAGTAATGGAATTAGATATTGAAGGTATTGTTATAAGACAAACTCCGTATAAGGAAAAAGATGCAATTGTCAATGTTTTTACTTCTCAAGGAATTGCAACTTTTTATGCACGCTCTATATTAGCTTTAACTTCAAAAAATGCCTCTTCTTGTTTAATGTATGCCTATTCTCGTTTTTTATTATCTTCTCATGGAGACAAATTATTACTTAGAAAAGGGGAATTAATTGATTCATTTTATAATAATTATGAATCGATTGAAAAGATGACATGTTTAGGCGTAATGAGTGAAGTTGTATTTAAAATAGCAGGCGAAGATGATGGAAGATTATATGCTTTTTTTTTGAAAATACTTAATTTACTAAAAAATAATTTTGATATTTTAACATTATTATGTATTTTTTTAGCAAAAGCCATTAATTATTCGGGTTATGCTTTACAATATGAAGAATGTATTCAATGTTCAAGCAAAAAAAATATTGTGGCAGTTGATTATAATTTAGGTGGTTTTGTTTGTAAAAAATGTTTAAAAACAAAAGAAGTTGAAAATAATTTGTATTTAAAAATATTCCGTTACGTATTTAAAGTAGATATTCAAGATATAGATAAAAATATTTTGAATAAAAGTATTTGCATGCGTTTGATTAAAGAATTTTTAGCTTATTTAAAAGCAAAATTCGGTTTTTATAATTTTGCAAGTGAAACAATGTTTTTTGAAATTTTCAAATAATTTAAAATTTTCCAATAAAAAGACAATTTTATTTGTTTATATAATGTAAATAGTTTTTTTATGCAATAAAAGGGGAAAAAAAGTGGAAAAGAATTTAGATACAATTGTTAATCATTGTGCTATATATGGATTTGTTTATCAAGGTTCACAAATTTATGGGGGACTTGCTAATTCATGGGATTATGGCCCATTAGGAGTTTTATTAAAAAATAATATTAAAGCGGCATGGTGGAAAAAATTTGTTCAAGAACAAAAGATGAATGTAGGTCTTGATCCTGCAATAATCATGAATTCTAAAGTTTGGCAAGCTACAGGTCATGTTACATCTTTTTCTGATCCTTTGATGGATTGTCGCTTTTGTAAAACTAGACATCGTGCGGATGAATTAATTGAAAAACAATGTGGTTTTGAATGTTCAAATATGTCAAATGAAGAGATGATGTCATTTATTAAAGAACATAATGTCAAATGTCCAAATTGCGGCCATAGTGATTTTACGGATATTCGTCAATTTAATTGTATGTTTAAATCACATATTGGTGTTAATGAAAATGATCCAAAATCAGAAGTTTATTTAAGACCAGAAACGGCACAAGGTTTATTTGTTAATTTTAATAATGTCATGCGTTCACAAAGAAAAAAATTACCTTTTGGAATTTGTGATATTGGTAAATCATTTCGTAATGAAATTACTCCAGGTAATTTTATTTTCCGTACTCGTGAATTTGAGCAAATGGAAATGGAATTTTTTACTAAACCAGGTGAAGATTTAAAGTGGTTTGAATATTGGAAAGATTATTGTTTTAATTTTCTTATTTCTTTAGGAATAAAAAAAGATAATCTTCGCTTCAGAGATCATGATAAAAGTGTTTTAGCTTTTTATTCCAAAGCAACAACCGATATTGAATATTTATTTCCTTTTGGATGGGGAGAATTATGGGGCATTGCCGATCGAACAGATTATGATTTAAAACGTCATAGTGAATTTTCTAATGAAAAATTAACTTATTTAGATCCATTTACTAACGAAAGATATGTTCCATATTGTGTTGAACCAGCTTTAGGATGTGATCGTTTATTTCTTGTTTCTTTATTAGATGCTTATGAAGAAGAACAATTAGAAAATGATTCTAGAGTTGTTTTACACCTTCATCCATTTTTAGCCCCATATAAGGCGGCTATATTACCACTTAGTAAACAATTGATAAATAAGGCTGAAGAAGTGTTTTCTTCATTAAGCAAATATTTTTCTATAACTTATGATGAAACTGGATCCATTGGTAAAAGATACCGTAGACAAGATGCGATTGGAACTCCATTTTGTATAACAGTTGATTTTGATAGTGAAAATGATCAAAAAGTAACTATTAGAAATCGTGATACAATGGAACAAGTTCGTGTTTCAATAGCAGATTTAAAAAATTATCTTGATAAAAAAATTAACTTTTAGAGGTTAACATGATTCCAAAAGAAATTGTTGATGAAATTCTATCGCGCGCGGATATTGTTGATGTAATTTCTTCCTATATCCCAGTTGAAAAAAAAGGCAATTCCTATAAGGCTGTTTGCCCTTTTCATGCTGATACTAATCCATCATTAAATATTTCAAAACAAAAACAAATATTTAAATGTTTTGTTTGTGATAAAGGGGGAAATGCTTTTAGTTTTGTATCGGATTATGAACATATATCTTATTCTGAAGCAGTTAAACATGTCGCATCATTAATTTCTTTTGATGATCCATCATTACATGAAAAAACTATCGTTAATAAAAATCAAAAATTACTTCAAGCTTTGAATGACACTAAAGATTTTTATCACTATATTTTAAAAACAAATTTAGGAATTGATGGACAAGTTTATCTTAAAAAAAGAGAAATTGATGAAAATATGCAAGATTATTTTTCTTTAGGTTTTGCTCCATTTGATTCAAATAAGTTAATTAAATCAATGGAAAGCAAAAAACACGATGTAAAAATTCTTGATGATGTTGGAGTTACCATCAGAGAAAATGGCAATATTGCTGATAGATTTAAAGGCCGAGTTATATTTCCAATTTTTGATGAATTTTCTAATGTTATAGGTTTTTCAGGAAGAATAATTAATGGTGAAGGTCCAAAATATGTGAATACTTCATCTACAATTTTATTCAATAAATCCGAAGTACTTTACAATTATCAAAATGCCAAAAAAGAGGCACGAATTGTTAAATATGTTTATATTGTCGAGGGATTTATGGATGTATTTGCTTTATATAAAGTTGGTATAAATTCCTGTATTGCTTTAATGGGTACTGCATTTACTAATGCTCATTTAAGGATGCTACGTAAATTAAATGCTGAAATAAGAATAATGCTTGATGGTGATGAACCAGGTCAGCATGCAATTCAAAAAATGGTCCTGATGTTAGAAAAGGAAAAACTTTCTTTCCGTGTTGTTGATTATCAAGGTATTGATTTGGATCCTGATGAAATTTATAAGAATTTAGGAAAAGATAAATTGTTACAAATTACGAATTCTTTAATATCTGGTAATGAATTTTTAATTAAACGTGGCAAAAAGGCCTTTGATTTAAAATCAATTGATGGGAAAAAGAAATTTGTGCAAAGTCTAGTTGGAATGGTAAATTATTATCAAACACGATTAGAGAAAGAAGAATATTTAAAATTACTTGCTAAAGAAGCTGATATTTCTTATAATGCAGTGCTTGATTTAGCTAAAACTATTATTAAAGAAAAAGAAGAAATTCCAGTTGATAAAAATATCAATGTAAATAAGAAATCTAAAAATAAGTCAAGGCTTACTAATATAGAACAAGAACTATTGTTTCATATATTAAATGAAAAAAATGCTTTAAATCTTTTTTTAGAAAATCCTAATGATCATTTCTTTGATGATTTATATGGGGCCTTATTTAATTATATTCTTGATGATTTTATAGTTAACAAATCAATAAATCCAGCTTCTTTAATTAATAAACTAGAAGAAGATCCAATAAAAAATAAGGTTTTAATTGATGAATTAGTTCGACTTTCTTCTTTACAAGAAGATTGTTTTCCTCCTTATAGTGATGACATGTTTAAAGAAGTAATTATCGCCTTAAGAGATGAAATTAAAAGTTTAGAAAAAAAAGAAGATTTACAAATAACTTACCAAAAATATAGTTCTCCTTTAGAGGTAGCAAAAGAAATTCAAAAGAAAAGAGGTTCATAAAATGAAAAAGAAAAAAGCAGAAGAAAAAGTAACAAAAAAAGTAAAGGAAGTCGAAGAAGATATTTCTTTAGATGAAGATTTAGATCTTGATGAAGATTTGGATGTCAATATAGACGCAGATATCATTCATGATGAAGATGAAATTGAAAGTCTAGACTCTATTAAAAAACGCTTTGAAAAAGAAGGAAAAAAAGAAGGTTATATTAATCAAGGAGATATTTTAGATGCCACATCTCATCTTGATTTAACAGATGATGAATTTGAATCTTTAATTCAATATTTTAAAAGCAAGAATATTGATGTTGTTTCTGATGAAGAAGAAAGTAATCTTGATGATCTTGATGTATCAGAAGAAGATCTTGAGAAAATGAATGATGAAGATTTTCTTGATGATGAAGATTTTATCGATGAAAATAAACAAGAAAATATCGATATTAATTTCGAAAAAAATATCGATTTATTGCAAGATAATTCCGTTAAAATTAATGATCCAGTAAAAATGTATTTGAAAAATATTGGATGTTTTAAATTAATTTCTTCTGAAGAAGAAATTGAAATTGCTAAACGTATTGAAAAAGGTGATAAGCATGCGAAAGATGAATTGACACAAGCTAATTTAAGACTTGTTGTTTCGATTGCAAAACACTATATGGGAAGAGGAATGCTTTTACTTGATTTAATACAAGAAGGTAATCTTGGTTTAATAAAAGCTGTTGAAAAATTTGATTATACAAAAGGTTATAAATTTTCAACATATGCGACATGGTGGATAAAACAAGCAATAACTAGAGCTATTGCTGATCAAGCTCGTACGATAAGAATTCCTGTGCATATGGTGGAAACTATTAATAAAATTACTCGTGTTCAAAGAACATTAGTGCAAGAATTAGGTAGAGAACCAACTGCCGCGGAAATTTCAAAAAAAATGGATGGAGCATTAAGTCCTGAACGCATTCGAGAAATTCAAAAAATCGCTATGGACCCTGTTTCTTTAGAAACTCCAATTGGTGAAGAAGATGATTCTCATCTTGGTGATTTTATCGAAGATAAAGATGCAGTTTCACCTTCTGATTACACGACAAAATCATTATTAAAAGAAGAATTATATGCCGTAATGAAAGATTTAACCGATAGAGAAGAAAGAGTTTTGCGCTTAAGATATGGTTTAGATGATGGTAGACCAAGAACTCTTGAAGAAGTCGGAAAAGAATTTGGTGTTACGCGTGAAAGAATTCGTCAAATTGAAGCTAAAGCAATTAGAAAATTAAGACATCCAACAAGATCAAAGCGTTTTGGAGATTATCGCGATTAATGAATCTTTCTTCAAGACTAAAAGAAATTGTTGATTTTGTTCCACATGATTCAAAATTTGTCGCTGATATAGGTGCCGATCATGGACTTGTATGTTTAGCATTAAATAAACGCGAAAACATCAAAATTTTTGCTTGTGAAAATAAATTAGGACCTTATAAAAAATTAAATGAAGCTTTAAAAAATTATGATAATATCTTGATTTCTTTTTCTGATGGTTTAGATGATTTACCATTTGAAGTTGATACCTTAATTATTTCTGGTATGGGTGGAAAGACTATTATTTCTATTTTAGAAAGACATTTAGAGCATTTAAAACATTTAAAATATCTTGTTTTATCGCCACATAATGACTTTTTTGAAGTTCGTAAAATATTAAATTCTTTTGAATATAAAATTAAAAAAGAAAAAATGATTATATCGCAAAATAAATTTTACACGATAATTCTTTATGAACAAGGTAAAGAAAATTTATCATTTTTAGAGTTAAAATATGGCCCTATAATTTTAAAAACCAAGGATCAAGTTTTTAAAGAATTTATTAATAAACAAATAGCAAAATTAAATGATATTTATTTAAGTTATAATCTTAATTTAAAACGAAAAAAACAAATCGAAGATGAAATTAAAGAATTGGAGAATTTATGATTTTAAGAAAAAAATTAATGAGAAAATTATATCAACTTTATCCTTATTATTTAGCTAAAAAAAATCATGATTTTGTTGGAGTTATGCTTTCAACAAAAAAAGAAGAAATTAATAACATTGTTTTATGTTTAGATTTAGATGAAGAAGTCTATAATTTGTTAGATAAAGATGTCGATTTAATAATTACCCATCATCCATTTTTATATGGAAAAAGTAAAGTTCAAATTTTAAAAAATGACCCTTTAAAAAAATCTTTGTATGATAAGTTATCAAATAGAGGAATAGGTGTTATATCTATGCACACAAATTTTGATGAAGCAAAAGATGGAATGAATGATGTTTTATCTTTATTATTAAATTTAAATGATGTTTATGCACCTAATAAATTTCCTATGATGCGAATAGGATATTTACCTAATAAAATGGATATTGAAACATTTATTAAATATGTAAAAGAAAAATTAAATGTCAATTATGCTTTATTAGAAAATTATGGTAAAACCAATATTGAAAAAGTTGCTATCATCGGAGGTGGAGGTTCTTCTTATTATCAAGTGGCTCTTGAAGAAAATGCCGATATATTTGTTTCTTCAGATGCTAGCCATCATATAAGAAGAGATATTTGCAATCATCATTTTAATTATTTAGAAATTCCTCATGAAGTAGAGAGAGTTTTTATGAAAAAAATGAAGGAAGTTTTATTAAAAATTGATGATACATTAAATATTCAAATTATTGATCATGAAAAAGAAGTTAAAGTTTATTAATTTAAATTTTTTAAATATTCTGCGATTGGATTAATAATGGAATCTGGAGTGGAAGCTCCTGCGGTCAAGAAAATTTTTTTTGAACAATCAAATTTATATTTTTTAACTTCATCTAGAGTTGAAAAAAGCAAAACTATTTTATCTTTATATTTAGTTTCTGCGATTTCTTTTAAACGTTTTGTATTAGAAGAAGTTTCATCACCAAGAACAATTACATAAAAAATATCTTCTTTTATTTCATCTAATGCTTTTTGTCTTAAATATGTTGCATGACAAATATCATTATGTAAAATAGCTTGCGGATATTTTTTTTGTATTTTTTGATATATATCTTCTAATGCTAAATGTGATAAAGTTGTTTGATTAAAAACATGAACTTTATTTTTATTAACATCCTCAATAATAGGATTTTGATAATCAATAAAATGAATATTTTTATTTAAAGATAACGCGGCATTTGATTCTTCATGATTTTTTATACCAATATAAAAAACTTCTTCTTTATTTTTAATTGCCTTATTAATTTCTTGCATATTTTTAATAACTCTAGGGCAAGTTGCATCTTTAAAATTTAATCCTTTTTTTTCACATAATTTTTCAAGTTTTGGATCATGTCCATGCGCGGAAAATATAACAGTTCCCTTTTCAATGGAATTAATTCTATCTTCTAAAGTTGATTTAGTTAAAACTTTTATGCCATTTTTTTGTAATTCATCCATGATATTTTTATTGTGCAAAAGATTGCCAAGTAGAAAAATATCGCCATCTATTTCATTTTTAACTTTAGCGACATAATTTAAGGCATATTTAACGCCTTCACAAAAACCATAGATACTTGCTTTTTTAACTTCCATGTTTTGATTATACCACATCAAAAAATGGTTTGTTAGGTTTTGTTTCCTCTTTTTTATTTAAGTTTTCTTCAGAATTTAAATTTTTATTTTGTTTTTCTTTAGCTTCTTCATCGACTATTTCTACATCAACTTTTTCTTTTGGTTTTTCTTTTTTCTTGTTAAATTTTTGTTTAACAACATTCACAATATCTTTACCATTTTCTATTACAGGTTTAACTTTTTGATATATAGGTATAATAGAAGAAATGGTATCGATTCCTTTTTCGGCGTTGGCAAGTGCGCTTGATAAAGTAAAACCTTTTTTTGGTATACCATTCATTTCTCTTTGCCCCATTCTTGGCATAGTAAAGGGCGAATCATTACGATATGAATTTGGATTCATATAATTGTTTTGATAAAAATTTGGATTTTGATAATAATTAGGATAAGGTCGCATTTTATCACCAATTATTAATATGATTAAATGTTAAAAATGTGTCATGTATTGACTTTTTTAAGGTTTAATTTTATTATTTAATTGTAATTAAGGAGGACATATGAAAAATTACAAAAAATTAGTTGGCGGATTAGCTCTTGCTTCTGTTTTCTTATTAGTTTCGTGTGAAAACTATAGTAAAGTTGATGCAAGTAAAGCTAAAGAAATTGCAGAAAAAAATTTAAAGAAAGAAGTTAGCTATACAAAAGGTTCAACAACAATGCATCTTAAAAAATTCGATTTTAAATTAGATGCTGCTATTAAGGATACTCTTGGCGCAGGTGCTTTAGGCGAAGAGGTTATGAAACAAACAATTATTGATGGTATATTTGGTGAAGAAGGTCATAAAGTTGGTGATAAAGTTTCTAAAGATATGACTGCAGAAGCTATTCTTTCCTTTAGATTACCAGCGGAAATGTTTGTTGAACAAGAAGGCACAACTTATTATGCTGCTGGAAGCAAATTAAAAATTGTTAAATCAGGTGATGTTAAAGATTTAGCAGATCCTTCAGCAGGATTATCTATTTCTGGTGATGTAAAAGTTGAAATATTAATCAATGAATATAATTTTATGGCCGCAGAAAATATTACAGCGAATTGTGAAATCACTGGTATGGCGACAATGACAATTGTCTATTCTATGACCAATTCTTATTCTAAATAAATTTTAATAATTTAAGGGAAAGTAAAGTAATATTTCTTTGCTTTCCTTTTTTTAATTTTCTGTCTTTTTATTGTTATAAAAATAGTTTATACTTTAGTAAGTATAAAAATGTTGGTTATTAAAGGTAAATTTAATTTTTAAATTAGTATTAGAAAATTATTAATAAATTACAAAATTTAAATAACTTAAAACTAGTTGCTTTTAATTTAAGGAAATATTTTTATACGATGAAATTGATCTATTGATAAAGGAGAATTAAAATGAATCCCTGGCATGATATTGATGAAAAAAGAGTTAAGGCAAATGATTTTGTCGCGGTTATAGAAATTTCTGCAGGTTCAAAAAATAAATATGAACTTGATAAAGAAACAGGACTTTTAAAACTCGATCGCATCTTATATACATCAACTCATTATCCTTCAAATTATGGATTTATTCCGAAAACTTTAGGTGATGATAATGATCCTTTAGATGTTTTAGTGCTTTGTTCACAAGCTATTCAACCTTTAACTTTAGTGAAATGTTATCCTATTGGTGTTATTAAAATGATTGATCAAGATCGTTCTGATGATAAAATTATCGCAATTTGTCAAGACGATCCAATGTATAATTGTTATAAGTCACTTGATGAACTTCCTAAGCATATGGAATTTGAAATAAAACATTTTTTTGAAGTATATAAATCACTTGAAAAAAATAAAGTCACTCATGTTCAAGATGCTGAAGGAAAAGAAAAAGCTATTAAAGTAATTCAAGATGCGATAGATAATTATAAAAAAACATTTAATACTAATTAAAATGGAGAATATTTTAAATGAGTAAATTACCTGATTATTATGCGACAAATATATTTGAAGTTCCAATATCTTTTTTTAAGAAAAATGGATTTAATTATATTTTATGTGATTTAGATAATACTTTAGATACTTATGATACATTAAAACCTTCATCTAAAGTTTATGAATTATTAAATAAATTAAAAAAAGAAAATTTAGAACTAATTATTATTTCAAATAACAAGGGTAAAAGAGTTTCAAATTATGCTTTAACTTTAGGGGTAAAATATCTATCATCTACTTGTAAACCTTTTGGAGGAAAATTAAAAAAATTTTTATTAGCAAATGATTTACCATTTGAGCAATGCATTTTATGTGGTGACCAATTGATTACCGATATTCCATGTGGTAAAAACGCTGGAATTAAAACAATGTTATTTGATCCAATATCAAAAAAAGATCAATTTACCACACGGTTTAATCGTTTAATTGATAAACCTAAAAGAAAAAGGTTAATTAAAAAACACAAAATTTGGCATATGAATTTTGAAGAATAAATTAGGAGATTAAAATATGGAAAGAAGAACAAATACCGAAATTAAGTTACGTTGTTTTGGATGTGGGGCGATCATTCAAAATGAAAATCCTCGCATGACGGGATTTTTACCTCGAAGTGTTTTAGAAAACGAAACGCCACTTTGTCAACGTTGTTATCGTTTGCAACATTATGGAGAAGATGTTCCTAATGAAAATTTTTCGCGTGAATATTTAAAAGTTATGGATGAAGCTAGAAAAAATAAATGTCTGATTGTTTATGTCGTGGATTTATTTGCTTTTGAATCATCATTAGTTTTTTCAATTTTTGATTATTTAAAAGAAAATCCTTTACTTGTTATAGGTAATAAAAAAGATGTATTGCCAAAATCTGTAGATGAAAAGAAATTAATTTCCTTTATTGAAAATCGTCTTAACGAATATAATCTTAAACCATTAAAGACAATTATTTCTTCAGCATATAAAAATGTACATATTGATGAAATAATTAATGCGATTAACTTATATCGAAAAGGAAAATCAGTCTATTTTGTTGGAGCTTCTTCAGTTGGTAAATCTTCACTTATTAATTCATTTTTAAAAGCCTATAAGAATGAAACGAAAACTTTTATTTCTACATCACCATATCCTGGAACAACTTTAGATGTTATTAAAGTTCCTCTTGATGATAAATCATTTTTTTATGACACACCTGGTATTCTTGTAGAAAATGCAATATTTTCTCATATCGATAGAAATTCTTTAAAATATATTTATCCAAGAAATGAGATTAAGCCAAGAACTTATCAGATAAATGATAAACAATCAATATTAATCGGAGGAATTGCACGTTTTGATTATGTTGAAGGGAAAAAGATTGGATTTACTTTTTTCATTTCTAATGAATGTGATTTACTTCGTTGTAAATTAGAAAAAGCTGATGAAACTTTTTCATCTTTAATTTTGCATAAAGATATTTTACCAGTGACAACAGGTGTTAAATCTATTTCAGATTTAGAAAAACATGAATTTAAATTGCCAAATGGCGAATTTGATATTTTAATTTCGGGATTATGTTGGATTAAATGTTCTTCTGAAGGTGGAATAGTAAATGTATATGCTCCTAAAAATGTGCATGTATCTATTAGGGAATGTAAAATATGATGTTAAAAAAATCACAAATTAAACAATTAAAAGCGCTTGCTAATACTTGTAAAGCTCGTTACCAAATTGGTAAAAATGAGATAACTTCTGAAGTTATAGATCTTCTTGATAAAGCAATTACTAAACATGAATTAATTAAAGTTGATTTACGACAACCTATTATGAAAGAAAAAGAAATAATTGCTAATCAACTTGTCGAAGAATTACATGCCGAACTTATTTCTATTATCGGAGGAGTTATAACTTTATATCGTAAAAATTTAAAAAATCCACATATTAAATTGGTAGATTGATGAAAAAAATCATTGTTTATGGTGGATCATTTTCACCTGTTCATTTTGGACATTTAGAAATTGCAAAAAAAGCTTTGAATTTTTTGCATGCAGACAAATGTTTATTTGTACCAACATTAAATCCGAGATTTAAATCAGCACCAATAGATGCGAAATTTCGGGTGGAAATGTTAGAGTTAATGTTAGAAAATGAAAAGCGTCTAGAAATAAATTTAGAAGAAATTTTAGCTAAAGAAAAAGTAAATTATACTTATGAAACGTTATTAAAAATACAAAAAAAAGAAGTTGGAGAATATTATTTATTAATTGGTTTAGATCAAGTTAATCGCTTGGATGAGTGGTATAAAATTGATGAATTAAGCAAAATTTGTCAAATTGTTGCTTACAAAAGGAAGAATTATCCTTTAAATATGGATATTATAAAAAAATATAATATCAAACTTCTAGAAGGAGAATTATTTGATATCTCCTCAACAGATATAAGGAATTTAAAAAAGCTTTATACGAAAAAAAGTATTTTGGATTATATTATTAATAATAATTTATATTACGTAGAAAAGATAAAACTTTATCTAGATGATAAACGCTTTAAGCATTCTGAATCTGTGGCAAATTTAAGCTTTAATATTGCTAAAAATAATAATCTTGATCCTTATTTAGCTTATCAAGCAGGTTTATTACATGATATTGCTAAGAATTTAAATAAAGCTGAAGCTAGAATGTTGATGGAAAAATATTATCAAGAATATTTAGATTTAGAAGAATTTACATATCATCAGTTTTTAGCAATTCATATTTTAAAAAATGATTTTCATTTAGATAATGAAATGTTATTTGAGGCGATTAAATTTCACTGTACGGGAAATAATAATTTATCACCATATGCCAAAATTATTTATGCTGCGGACAAAATAGAACCATTAAGGAATTATGATTCAAGTGACTTAATAGATTTATGCTTAAAAGATATAAATCTTGGCTTTAAAGAGGTTTTAAAGGCGAATAGAAAGTATTTAAATGAAAAATATAACGTTGAGGAAGATAGATTAATGTTAAATTGCTATAATTATTATTTATAAAGGAGAAAAAAGAATGGTTGAAATTAAACTAAATATTATAAAAAAAGCTTTAGAGGACAAATTAGCAACGGATATAAAAGTTCTTGATGTAAGGGAAAAAACACCATTTTTCCTTTATTATGTTTTATGTTCAGTAAAAAATATTCGTCAAGCAAATGCATGTATTGATGAAATTAAATTAAATCTTGATAAAGCAAATATTACCTATAAAGATTATAAAAGAAATAGAACTACTTCATGGTCAATATTTGATTTAGGCGATATTTTGGTGCATATTTTTTTAGAGGACGAAAGAAAGAATATTTCCTTAGAAGAATTACTTTCAGAAAGGTAATTTTTGATGGATATTAATTTAATTATCGTGGCAATGCAAGAAGAATTAGATGGAATATTGTCACAAATAAAAGAGTATGAAATTGAAAAAAATAAATATACAACTTTATATAAATTTAAAATAAAAGAAGAAACGTATTATTTAACTCTAGGCAAAATTGGAAAAGTTGCCTCAGCATTTTTTATTGGTTATTTAGCTTCAATTTATAATATTAAACGTATTTTTAATGTAGGAACATCAGGTTCTTTAAAAGATAATGTGAAAATTGGTGATGTTATCATCGCGGATAAAATTAGTTATTATGATGTCGATGTTACAAGTTTTAATTATGAACTAAATCAAGTACCATCTTGTCCAAAGTTTTTTGTACCTGATAAAAATTATTTATTAAATAAAATAGAGAATAAATATGATTTTAAAATTCATCAAGGATTAATAGTTTCAGGCGATACATTCATTAATAAAAAGAATGTAAATAACATTGAAAAATCATTATTAAAAGAAGCTCTATGTAGTGAGATGGAAAGTGCCTCAGTTGCTCAATGCGCTTATATATTAGATATTCCTTTTATCATAATTAGATCAATTTCAGATGTTGTAACAGAGGATGAAAATGCTTTAAAACATGATATAAATCTTCAAGAAGTATCTTTACATGCTGGAAGAGTGCTTTTAGATATATTAACTAAATAAGTATTAAATTAGTAAATAATTAGTATTTATTTAGTAAATTAAATTAATGATATTTAAAAAGTGAGAAAGAATATTTTTCACTTTTTTTTGTGCATCAAGATATAGATTTATCTTAATCAAAGCATTTCGCTGCAAATATGATTTTGACTAGAGAAAATAAGAATATTATTAATATTTAATCGATTTGACATAATTCTTTTTTATTCAACATGATAAATACATAACTTCGCATAATATACATTATGTAAACTAAATAATAAAAAAACCGATGTTTCCACAAATTATCAACACTATAAAATTGCTTTAAATATTGATAAATTAAAATTTTTATCAACTTTTCAACATTTCAAAAAATGTCGGTTATTACTTATTAATTACTAAATTACTACTAAATAACTACTTTTTTGTAAAATTAAAAAAAACATCTTTTATAATTTTTAAATTTTAAATTTAATTATAAAAGACGTTATTGTTTTTAAAATAATTCTTTGATTACTTCACCGATTTGATTTTCTTTTTCTAAATTAAAGTTATAAATTATACTTCTTCCTAAATCCGCAAAGGAGTTACGCTCATCAATTTTTCTCCCCTGCTTAATTAATTTTGAATAAAATAATGCTGGAACTTTTTCACGGGTATGATCTGTTCCTTTATGGGTTGGATCATTTCCATGATCCGCGGTGATAATTAATAAATCTTCTTCTTTCATTAATGAGATGAATCTTGCTAAGATTTTATCAAATTCTTCAATAGCTTTTCCATAGCCTATAGGATCTCTTCGATGACCATATTCGGAATCAAATTCTACAAGATTTACGAAAATTAATCCTTCATAATTTTCATTCAATTCATTAATTGTTTTTTCCATTCCATCGATATTTGAAATAGTTTTTTGTGTTTTAACTACGCCTTGTGAATTGAAAATATCATTTATTTTTCCTATGCAAGATACCATATAATTATTATCTTTTAAAATATCCATATATGTTCTGCCACTTGGTGATAATGCATAATCATGACGATCAGAAGTGCGTTTAAAATTTTCTTTGCTTGTTCCTATATAAGGTCTTGCAATTACTCTTCCTACTTTCCATTCTTCTTTTAAGGTTAATTCTCGTGCTATTTCACAGCAATGATATAACTCTTTCAACTCCATTTTATCAACGTTCGCGGCAATTTGTAACACTGAATCAGCAGAGGTATACACAATAAGTGAATGAGTTGAAGATTGTTCTTCACCTAATTCTTTAATAATTTCTGTTCCTGAAGCTGCATAATTACCAAGAACTTTATACCCTGTTAATCTTTCTAATTCCTTAATCAACTCATCAGGAAAACCAGTTTCAGTAAATGTTTTAAATGGTTTAGTGGTGTAAATACCCATCATTTCAAAATGCCCTGTCATTGTATCTTTACCATTTGACATTTCTTTAAGCTTACAAACTAAACTATTTTTATGTTCTACTTTATTTGTTCCTAAAATTTTATTGTCAAGATCATAAAGACCTAAGGCGTTTAATGTCGGAATGTTTAAACCATTCATCTTTTGTGATATATGAACAAAAGTGTTCGTGTTTTTATCACCATAAATTTCTGCATCATCCATTTCTCCAATCCCTAGAGAATCCATTACTATTAAAAATATTCTTTTATATTTTTTATAAGACATTTAATTTTCTCCTTTCTAAGTTTTAACTAATAAAATACTAAATATCTACTAAGTAATTACTTTTTATTTAATTTATCATAAATTGAGGCAATACGCGTAGTTGATACATGAGTGTAAATTTCTGTTGTATTAATATTACTATGTCCAAGTAATTCTTGTACTAAACGTAAATCCGCGCCATTTTCAACTAGATGTGTAGCAAATGAATGCCTTAATGTATGTGGTGTTATATTATCATAAATTTCAGCTTTTAAGGCATATTTTTTTACTTGTTTCCAAAAAAATTGTCTTGATAAAGGTTTTCCTTGTTTAGAAATAAAAAGATAAGGTGATTTTTTATATTCTATCTTGGAACGAAATTGTTCAATATATAATTTTAAATAGTCTAATGCATAATCACCAAAGGGGACAATGCGATCTTTACTTCCTTTTCCTTTTATTCTAATGATTTTTTCTTGAATATTTACATTTTTAATTTTTAAAGAGATTAATTCACTTACTCTTAATCCTGTCGCATACATTAATTCTAACATTGCTTTATCTCTTAATCCTTCTAATTTAGCAATATTTGGCGCATCTAGAAGCGCTTGAACTTCTTCGATTGATAAAACTGTAGGCAGATGTTTTGAAAGCTTAGGAAGCTCGATTTTACTTGTCGCATCATGTATTAAGTTTTCACTTTGTAAAAAATGATAAAACGATTTAACAGATGATATTTTCCGCGCTATAGTTGTATCTTTTTTTAATTCCTCTTTTAAAATAATAATAAAATGTTCAATATCTTCATTTGTTAAATGCTGTGCTAATTTAACACCATTAATTGATTTAAAAAAGGCATTAAGATCTTCAGAATAATCTTCAATAGTTTTTAACGATAATCCTTTTTCTACGGTTAAATACTGCAAAAATAGTTCTTTAGCATCATCTAATTCCATTTTAATTAGTATTCCTTTCCAAATCTTTTAATGTCATAAATATTTTTTTATCGGCTTTACGATTTAATTCATTAATTAAAAGTTTAGTTTTACATTTATTATTTACATTTTCAATATTAAAAAAATTAAGTTGTTCATAATAATTATTTTTACTTACAAAATTAGATAGACCAACTCCAATAAGTCGTACTTCTTTTCCATTCCAATTTTGTTCAAATAATGTAATTAATTGCTCTAAAATTTCATTTTCACTTTCTAATGGTTTTAAAACAGTTTTACTTCTATTTATCGTTTTAAAATTAAAATATCTTATGGTTAAATGCATAGTTAAGGTAAGTAAATTTTTCTTATTAAGTTGATTTACAATATCTTTAACTTGATATTTAATAGAATTTAAAATTTCTTCATATGTTGCAGTATCATAAGCAAAAGTAGATGAAGAAGAAATCGATTTGGCTTCTGGTTTTATATATTCTATTTCGCTGCTACTTTTGCCTTCTAAACATAAGATTAATTCATCATAATATTTACCTAAAATAGATCTTAATATATTTTCATCATAATTATAAAAATCACCAATGGTTTTAACATCAAGTTTTAATAATTTAATTTGAGTTTTCTTTCCTACGCCATATAAATCTTTAATGGGCAAAGGAAATAATATTTTTTTAATATCGTGATTATGAATTATTGTTATTCCCATAGGTTTATGCATATCAGAAGCCATTTTGGCAATGAATTTTGTCGTTCCTATACCAATTGAGCAACCAAGTCCAGTTTCATTCTTTAATTTCAATTGTAAATTTTTTAAATATAAATATGGATTTTCTTCTTTGATTAAAATTGATGTTACATCTAAATATGCTTCATCAATTGATGCCATTTCAATATAAGGAGATATAGTATTAGTTAAGATTGAAAAAAAATTATCAGACATTTTTTTGTAATACGAATAATCACCATTTAATATTATAAGCGAAGGACATAATTTCATTGCTTGATAAATTGGCATCGCGGAATGAATTCCTTTTTTTCTTGCTTCATAAGATGCAGTAGAAATTACTCCTCTTTTAAAATCTCCACCTACTGCGATTGGTTTATTTTTTAATTCAGGGTGTCTTAATAATTCACAAGAAACAAAAAAAGCATTTAAATCTATATGCATAATTATTCTTGCCATTTTCATCACCCAAAATTATTTTATCAAACTTATAAAAAAATAGCAAAAAAACTAAGAAGATACTTCCTCTTAGTTTTTTTATTAAAGATTATTTAAGGCGTAATTATACATTGCTTCCATATATATTCCATATCCTGCTGTTTTATCATTTGAAAGAACATGAGTTACCGCGCCTACAAGTTTATTATTCTGAATAATTGGTGAACCTGACATACCATAATATATTCCTCCACCTAATGAGAGTAATCTTTCATCAGTTATCTTAAAAGAAATTCCTTTTTCATCAATTGTATCTTGCTTTTTTAAATTTGTAATTTTTATAGAATATTCTTCAACTTTATTTCCTTTAGTGACGGTATATATTTTAGCATTACCGATTTTTACATCTTTACTTTTGGCCATTTCTATAGGAACATATGTCGAAGGTATTTCATCAATTGAACCAAAGATACCAAATTCAGAATTTATTTTTATATCGCCTAATTTATTCTCTAATTCAGTATCAGAGATTTTCTCTCCAACATCGTCACCATTATTTTTAATTCCTATAACATTAGATTCATAAATTGAACCTGATTTTATATCGACAATTGAATCGCTATCAGTGTCATATATTTCGTGTCCTAATGCTCCATAAATATGCTTTTCTGGATCGTAGAAACTAACAGTTCCAATTCCTAAAATTCTTTCTTTAACATATAAACCTGTTTTAATTTTATCATCAACTTTAATAAGTCTTAAGCTTTTATGATAATAACGATTTTTACGTTTAATAGTTAAATCAACTTTACCTTTATCAATATATTTATTAAATACATTGATAAATGAAGTTAAGGAATCAACTTTGTAATTTTCAATGGCTTTGATGATATCGCCTTTATTAATATCAGAATGCTTGCTAGGATTATAAATATCATTACCTATTTTGACGTCGTAAGTTGATGTGACAATTAAACCATCAGGGCGTACTTCAAAAGCAATATTTTCCCCACCAGGAACTAAAAATACATTGCTGGCAAATAAAGATATTCCAATACCTAAACCTGTTAAGAGATTCATATAAAACTCCTTTCCAAGCTTAGTATGACATTCTTCGACAATTTTATACTAAGATTTTAACCAAGAATTAACTAAGGATAATGAAGCTTCATCAATCTTCCCATTATTAATCATCTTAGCAATTTCTTCATATCCTTTTTCTTTTGTTAAATTTATAACATGAGAAATGGTTGTTTCATTTTTAACTTCTTTTTTAACTAAATAAAAATGGTCTCCTTTTGAAGCGACTTGCCCTAAATGTGAAATAACAAGAACTTGTGTGAGTGAAGCAATTTCTTTGATTTTATTTGCTAAAGCTAAGGCGGCTTTACCTGATAAACCGATATCTATTTCATCAAATATCATTGTTTCAACTTCTAATTGTTTAAAAAATACTTTTTTAAAGGCCAGAAGTAATCTTGATGATTCACCAAGAGAAATTGAATCTTTTAAAGCTAAAGCTTCCATTCCTTTATTTGCACTTAGTAAAAATCTTATATCACTTGTTCCATTTTTATTGAAATTTGTTTTATAAAAAGAAATTTTAAAATGAGCATTTGAAAAAAGTAAATCACTTAATTCTTTATCGATGATTTTTGCTAATTCCAAAGCGTATTTTTTTCTTATTGAAGTTAAAATTTCTCCATCATTTTCTAAAGGAATCAATAATTTTTCTCTTTCTTTTTTTAATTTCTCCAAAGTAAAACTTGCATTTTCAAATATATCAAGTGTATTTTTAATTTCATTTTTATACTCGAGCATTTCTTTAGTTGAAGAACCATATTTTCTTTTTAAGGAACGAAGATAAAATAGTCTATCTTTAATGGCATCAAGATTTTGACTATCTTGTAATAATTTTTCAAACTTATTTTTTATTTCACTTTGTGCTTCATCTAAAAGATAATATGCATCAACATATTTTTCTTTAAGTGAACTTATAGAATCATCGTTAATTGAATCTAATTCTCTTTTTGCTTGAAAAATAGAATTTATACCTTCATCAGAATTAGTTAAAAACCTTTCAACTTTATTCATTAATAAAGATAAAGAACTTAAGGAAGCATATTGACTTTCTAATTCTTCAAGCTCATTTTCTTTAAGATCTGCTTTTTCAAGTTCATCGAGTTGAAATAATAAATAATCTTTATCAATATTTTCTTTTAAAATTGTTTCATATTTATTTATTTCTTTTTCAAGTGTGATGATGTTTTGATATGATTTATTATAATTTAAATAATATTTTTCATCATTTTTGTAATTTTTATGTTGTCTTATAAAAGAATCTAATATTTCAATTTGTTTTTTTTCATCATAAAAAAATAGTTCTTCTTTTGGATAATGGCGATCAATTAAATAATAGGCAATATTTTTAATGACACTTAAAGGAACAATATGAGAATTAATTCGCTGCGTTGATTTTCCTTTAATATCTAAACTTCTTGATATTATAAGAACATTATCTTCTAAATAATCTCCATATATATCTTCAAGTTTTTTAATAGTATTTTCATTTAAAATAAATTCGCCTTCAATAAATGCTTTATTTTGTCCATTTCTAATTTTTTCAAAATCAGATTTTCCACCAAGCAATAAATTAATCGCGTCCATTAAAATTGATTTTCCAGCGCCAGTTTCTCCAATAATTACATTCATATTATCTTGAAATGCGCAATCGAGATCATCAATTAAAGCAAAATGTTCAACATGTAAATGTCTAAGCATATTTATTCGTTTTTATCCTTTTCAGGTTCATAAACCTTTTTTTCATTTTCTTCAACAATAAAAGCAACTTTGTTCGCGGCTTCTTCAAGTTCTTTATTTAATGAAGCAGCTAAAACTTTTGCTTTTTCATATAGTTCAATACTTTCTTTTAAACCTTTTTTTTCATTTTCTAAAGTATTAGTAATTTCCTCTAATTGTTTTAATTTTTCTTCAAATGTCATTTCTTTCATTTTTTTTCTCCTTCAATATAATTTTGGCACTTATTAATCCATCTTTTAAATGTAAATTAATTATTTCTCCAACATTAACTTCATCAATAGAACTGATAATTTTATCTTCTTTATTAGATAAAAAACTATATCCTTTATCAAGTAATTTTAAGGGTGATAAAACATTAATTTTATTAATTAATTTTTGATAATGGAATAATTTATCTTTATAACATTGGCTTAATGAAACTTTTAAATTTTTTTCTAAAATAGCAAGATATTGTTTTCTATCTTTAATAATACTATTCAAAGAAAATGTACATTTTTGAAAATTTGTTTCTATTAATTGTAATAAATATTCTTTTCTTTTTAAGACATTATTATTTTCAATTATTCTTGTCATGGAAATAAGTTTTATTGAATAATTATCAATTTTATGGAGCAATATATTTTTAATTTTTTCCATATTTTGTTTTATTGCTTGCTGATATTCTTCTTTTGTTAATATTACTTCATTTCCTGCATCAGTAGGTGTTATACAACTTTTGGAAGAAACTTTATCAATTAATGATGAATCAATTGAATGACCAACAGCACTAATTGTAAAGACATTACATGTTGCAAAAGCTTTTACTAATTCTTCATCATTAAAAACATATAAATCATCTTTAGATCCTCCTCCACGAGTTAAAATAATAACATCAGGATTATAAGTTAATGATTTTTGCAAAGCATTGATAATCGTTTCATTAGCTTTTTCTCCTTGTACAGAGCAAGGAAATATATAAATTTCAGTACGACATTTTTTTTGGATCGTCGATACAACATCACAAATAGCCGCGCCTTTTAAAGATGTTAATATGGCAATGCGCTTAGGAAAATATGGCTTTGGCTTTTTTTCAAGTGAAAAATAACCTTCATTATTTAATTTTACCTCAAGTAATTTAAGTTCATAAAGATATTTACCAATTCCACTTTGTTCAATCTTTTTAACATTTAATGAATATGTTCCACCTTTTTCATAAACATTAATGGAACCATGACAAATAACTTCATCACCATCTTTTAATTCTTGATAAGCAAATTTTGTATAACTTGAAAACATAATACATGATAATATTGCTCCGTTTTTATCACGCAGCTTAAAATAATAATGTCCTGTATAATGTTTATTTAACGAGGTAATTTCTCCTTGAACTAAGATTGAAGAAAAAATAAAATCTCCTTCAATAATTGTTTTTATTTCTTCATTTAATCTTGATACAGTAAATATTTCTGTTTCCATATTTAAATAACTTTATCAAGCAAAGCATTTACAAAACGATAATCTTTATCAGAGCCATATTTTTTTGCTAAATCAACACAAACATCAATAATAGCAGCTTTAAATAGACCATCTGCTTCAACATATTTTGCTTCAGTTATACCTAATAAAAGAATAGCAATTATTACCATATTCATTCTATTAAGTTTCCATGTTGTTAAATTAACTTCGATTAATTTTAAAGAAGATTCAAGATTTATAAATGTTTTAATAACCGTTTCTTTAATAAATAAAGATACATCATCATAATTATTTTCTGAAATTTCTTCAATAAGTGATTTAATATCTTTTTCTATATGATAGACAAGATTAAAATAATGATTATAAATAATTTTCATTATTAATTCTTGTTCTTGATTTCTACTTAACATTTTTTTACCTCATGCCAAATTATTGTAGCATAATTAAATTTTCATTCCTATAAATTTTTATTTCTTGTTGTTATTTTTATTAAAAGCAGATGCTTTAACAATGTTATTATAAAATATTAATAAATAAATTAAATATCCTATTACCACAAAATGGACCGCATAAGGAGTTAAAATATTGTATATCGATGATTTTTCATTTAATAAATATAGATTTCTTGGAATAAAAAACATAATTAAAGTGTCGATGCAATATATAATAAAGGTAATAACTAATGGCTTAAGTTTTCCTTTTCTAACATTAAAAGCCAAAATTAAAAAAACAATATCAAATATTAAAGAAAAAATAAATGATAGCAAATACTTTGTAAAAATATTTAAATTTGTTTTAAAAATAAGACCATGAATTAATATATTAGAGGCAAAACCTAATGTATAAGTTAAATCATTTTTAAATAAAATAATAATAAAAGAAATAAGATTTAAAATACTTATCCAAAAGATAACACTTGTTTTTTGAGTGTATTTTTTAACCTTATCTCTTATTTCACTTCTTGACATTTTATTTGAGATTTTCATCAATACCCGCTATTTTTATTACAGGTGTAAAAGGAACAAGTTCTGTCATATCGGATATTGCTGTGACAACTTCTTCTTGTATTGTTTTAATTATTTTATCGACATCAATACCTTTTTTTACTTTAATTTCAATATATGATGTAACTTTACCATTTTTAATTTCACAATGTACAGGTTTGTGAAAAGAAAAAAGTGATTTTTTGGTGGCCTTAGTTAAACTCACACCTTGAATTTTATTTGTAACAATGGTTATTATTTCATCAAATACATCATGTGAAATAGCTAATTTTCCACGATTTGCATAATTATTAATGTAAAAATATTCCGCCATAATAAATACCTCTTTTAACTTAAATAGCTGCTTTTAAATCTTGTTGGTTATTTTCTTTAATATAAAGAGTGGATTGATTATCAAAAACTAATTCAACATCATCTTTATGATTTAAAGTATCTAAATTATATTTGTTTTTCTTAACTTCTTTAAAGCATCTTATATAATGACCTGAGTGAATAGATACATGTTTATGTAAATATTGCACATAGATAATATTATCATTTTTAGCAAAATTAATTAAAAATTTAAGCATTTGTTTTGGTAAAAGATTATCATAAAATTTACCATTTATATAAGTTTCATTATCTTTATAAAGTATTTTGAAATTATCATGTAAATTCAAAATTATTCCACCTTCACCAAAGGTTAATTTACCATTTAAATATTCATTTTCATTATAATTTTTATATGTTTTCATTAAGTTAAAATATGTAGAAATGCGATTAGCAATTTCTTGATATTGTTTTTTATTTATTGATCCATCTTTTTTTAAATAATTTTTAACTAATTTCCAAGAAATTTTATATACTTTCTTCTCTTTAATATGATCAAGTATTTTAATTGAATCCTCAAAATAAGATTTATCGTTTAAATCATCATACATAAAAGGATTGAATTCTTTAAGAGCTAAATTAACTAATTTATATTTCATTTCATAAGAAATATGACGCTTTTTTAAACGCTTACTTTTAACAATAAATGGTTCACAAGACATTACAACTTGCTTATCCTCTAAATTATGTTTAGCATAAATAGATGTTTTATTAATTTTAAAAGTGGTGTCATTGATAATATTTTGATAATTTTCTTCAAAATTTCCAAAACATAAATAAGAACAATTAGAATAATTTATTGATTTATTTTGTTCATCATAAAATGTTTCGACATCAAGCATTTTTTTATGGTTAATTCCTTGCTCTTTAAGAAAATTAAAAACATCTAAATATAATTTAGGCATTTTTTTCTGAATTAACTTACATTCGTCGCATTTACAATTAATTAAATTCTTATAATATTTCTTATTTAATTCAGAATCTATTTCCATAATTAAAACCTTGCCCTTTTCATTTATTATTTTATCTTAATTTTTACAAATAAAAAAGTATTTTTAATTAATGAATATGCATTTATGATGATTTTTTTATAGAAATTTAAAAGAAACCATCAAAATGACAGTTTCTTTTAAAGAAAGGAGGTGATAAACAAGTAAAACAATTTTAAAAAAAACTGCTTTTTTTCTAATTAAGTTCTCAGATTAATCTCTAATTACATTTATATTTTAATAAATTTTACTTTAAGAAAAAAGAGTTTTTTTATAAATAATTAAAAAAATTTATAAGGTAAAAGAATAACTTTGATCAATTAAATTTAAAATTTCTTCATCACTTATTGTGTCATTTAAAATTATACTAATCCAATTTTTTTTATTCATATGATAAGCTAAATAATAGCCATCTTTTTTTAATAATTCCTCTATTGTTTTAAAAGGTAATTTGATATTTATTATTTCAATTTCTCCTTTTGAATTTTTAGCGATTTTACTTTTATCAATGTTCATTATTAACCCATACCATTTATTAGTATTTTTATTTTTAAATGCAGCATAGTTTACATATTTATCCCAAGGAAAATTTGGTTCATCATTATATTTTTCTTTTATCTTTTTAACAATTCTATTTGTTTGTTCAAAAATGAATAATTGAGTTATAAAACATTTATTTTTTATATCATTTAATAATTTTATAAATTCATTTTTAACTTTTAAAGCATATTCTCCATTAAAATTTTCAATTCGATAATTTATATATTCTTCATTTAATGCTAAATCATAAATGTTTCCTTTTACGTTACTTTTATTATCAATATAAATATCAATTCTTAAAGTGTTATGTAAAATATTTTTAGAATATTTAAATGTTTCATTTTCTTTTTTAAATCCATATTTAATTAATTTAGTTAAATCAACTTTTGCTTTTTTAAATATTTCTTCTTCAATTGACATATTAACAATTTATTCTTCTAATCCACCATTTTTATCCCAATTATAAATTAAAATCTTTTTATAAAGTTCAGCTCGTTCGATTATAGAACTTTTTTTAAATTCACTATAGGCTTTAAATGGCAATTTACTTTTTTGAACAAAGCGAAGGAAATCTGGATTATTTACATATTTTTTTTCATTTAATGTTTGAGCTAAAATATTCTGTTCAAAGTATTGTTCAACTTTAATTGAATATGGTTTATCATTATATGAAGCATTAAACGATTTTGGCAAAACAAGTAAACATCCAATATTATTTCTCATCGATGCAAAAGCATAAGAATCATCAAATTCATCTAAATGTTCTTCAAAATGATTGCTCCATATATGCTCTACTTCAATATTTGGTTTATTTAATATATAGTCAGGGGCAGAAGAATTTTTAGCAACAATTTCCGTAATTAATGATAATAATACTTTTAATTTTGGTTTATTTTGTTGATTTAAGGTTGGTGAATTATTTAAAGAAGGCAATTCAATTGGATCATGATATAAAACTTCTTTTAATGCTTTAATATCTAAATCTCGAATTTTTTTGCAAAGGGTATAAATAGGTGTTTCTAAAGAACTTTGTGAAATCATATAATGATTCCAAACTCTCCATGTTAAAACTTTAGTTATATATTTTGATACAATTTTTATTTTTTCATCGACAATTATTTCACTATCATTGTATTTAATCGCAGATAAAATGAGTGAAGGTTGCAATGTAAAATTATAATCATTATTAACAATTAGATATAAATAATCTTTTGCATTTCTTTTTAAAATAATATCGTTAATTTTTTTGTACTGTTTAGAAAAATAAGCAATTTTGTTAATAAATTCAAAATAATCAGAAGATGATTTAAGATTTAATAAAGTTTTATCATTATCTCTAAACCAACGATGAAATTCTTTACCAATACGTACAAAATCGGATGTAGCATTTTTTGAAGTTGAAAAATCTTCAGCATAATGTCCCCTAAAATATATTTTGAAAAATTCAAATTCAGCCTTTGATTTAGAACTCAATTTTATATTAACAAGACAATTTATAACTTCATCAAAAAGTGTCATTGCTTTAGTTCTATTATTTTCATCAATATTTGCAAGCAAATATGAACGTAGCATTTCAACTTGTGTTAATGATAAACCACGATCATTCATTGTTTCAAATATTACATAAGCAAATTCATCGCTATTTGTCCATACTTTAGAAAATACAACTTTTTCTTTTATCCAATATACAAAATTAACAATATTTTTTTCTGTTATTTTTTGATTCCAACAATCAGCTATATCATTATATCTATCGACAATATTCTGTACATATTGCTGATCTTTATCAGTTGGAGTATAACTTCCAAATTTATATAAAGAAAGCATGCAGTCTTTTCTTTCTTCAATATCAAGATTAAATCTCAAAGTACCAAAATCATCACTATATATTGCCTTTTCGATATCGGCACGTGGAAATGAAGGTAAATTACCATATGTTTTAAGCATGTAAATAAGCAATAATGTAAATGTTGTAATTCTTTGTTGACCATCAATAATGGCGCTACGTTCTCCTTCTTTAACTGATAAAACAATTTCTCCCATAAAATATGGATCATAATTTCTTACTTTTTCAATTGTGTCACCATCATTCCAATTCTTAAGAAATTCTATTGAGAGATCATTTATTAAATCTTCTAATTGTTTTCTTTGCCAAACATATTCTCTTTGATAAAAATCGACATTAAATTTATCTAAAAATAATTCTTTTAACGGATATGCTTTACTATCAACAATTTTTGCCATGATAACTTCCTCTTTTTATTCATTATATCAATTTATTTATAACTTTCCAAAAATTTCTTCTAATAAATATATTTTAAAATTATGTAGGTTTTAAAATAAAAAAGGGAGCAGTTACTCAAATTAATAATTCTATATAGATTATTGTAACTTGAAAAGTACTAGTCTAATCGAATATAGAAAAATAAATAGCGGTTAATAACTAGTAAGAACTTAATATTAAAGATGAAGAAATTTCATTAATTGAAAAAACAATTGAAGTTGATTCTATTTGATCAAATATAAATAAATCATAGAAAGTAATATAATTTAAATATTTATCATCATCATAATCAGTTTTAATTCTTTCAATATTTAATGCATTTTTATTGTAATCTATGTGTAAATAATCTACTGGAATTAAAGGTGGTAAACTACCATCACCAATTTCAAATTGTAAGAAAATAGTATAATGTTTATTCAAGTTTAAAGAATACATATTTGTACTTGTTGGCTCAATAATATCTTGAACATGAAATTCTATATCCCTTTCTTTTGATGATAATTTACAATTGATGCTTTTAACTTTAGCATCAGCTGTGCCTGTTATGCTATTGTTATTATTACTATTGTTGCTACAAGAACAAAAAAGTAATAAAGAGAATAATAGTAATTTTTTCTTCATTTTAAATTACCCTACCTTTCTTATATAATCAGAAATTTATAATGCATACGATGCAGCAAAAATAAATGCTAAAATGATTAGAAAAATATTTATAATCAATATTACAATCGATAAAAATTCAAGAATTAAAGAAATTTTTTTATGTTTAGTTGTAATTAAAAAATTAATAATTAGTATTAAATCAATTATGTTTAATATAAGGACAATAATTCCTAGAGGATTGTTATTTATCAATGTTGCACTAATAATACTATTATGTTCATATTTAATAAGTGGTTTATTGGCACCTTCAGGAATT
Organism: uncultured Bacilli bacterium; assembly: GCA_947632435.1. Classification (GTDB taxonomy): domain Bacteria; phylum Bacillota_I; class Bacilli_A; order RFN20; family CAG-449; genus CANRPC01. Next base: position 79,899 of record CANRPC010000007.1, read on the forward strand.
GGATATATATATACTAATTTAGAAAATATAGGAATTAAACATATAATTAAATAAAATGAATTTATGATTATTCCTATAATCGAAATAATATATGATATTGTTTTTCTTATTTTTATTTCTGTTAGTGTCATTTTAATTTGTTCTTCTTCATCGATTAAATAATTAAGTTTTACACCAAAAAATACTGCTATTTTTTCAGCATTTTCTTTTGTCGGCATTGATAATCCATTTTCATATTTAGCAATTACTGAACGTGAAACAAAAATTTTCTTTGCCAATTCTTCTTGCGTAATTCCTTTATTTTTTCTTAAATCTTTTAATTTTTCAGAAAATTCCATTTTATTAGCCTCATTTTTATCTACTTATATTATAAAAGACAAATAAATATTTCCTTGTTCTTTTAAAGGAACAATTGTTATTTTATTAAAATAAATGCTTAATAAATTATTATTTTTCTTTTTTGGTAATTAATTTATCTCTATATTTTCCAAAAAATTCTTTTTCTGCTTCTTTTCTAGCTTTTACTGCATCTTCTAGTTTATCAAAATAACCAAGTTGATATTTTTTCCTTTGAAAGCATATTTGAGCAGACCATTTTTTCTTTTCTTTGCTCCAAGAAATACCAGTATAACCTGAAGTATTATTTTTATTTAATGGTCTATTTTCTTTTATTGCATAGATGTTTGTACCATCTAAATATCCATTATTTCGATGACATACATCAGCCTTATTTTTAGCATTAACACATCCACATGAAATAATATTTTTAGAAATTAATAAATTGCTGCTTGTTACAAACTTATTTCCGCAATCACATTTACAATTCCATAAAGTGCGTTTATTTTCTCGCCCTTTAAAAGAAATGACTGTAATTTTACCAAATCGTCTACCAACATAATCTTTAATTTTATGTTTTAAACATCCACATGATTTAGTATGTCCAGTATGAAGTTTATTAATGTTTACTTCGATAATGTTTCCACATTTACATTTACATTTATATATAGTTAAACCTCGATACCTTTTAGAAGTATCTTCAAGTATAGTTAAACTACCATATTTTTTCCCAATTTCATTCATTTGTATCACTAAAATTATTATAACATTATAGGGAAAAAAGAGCATTAGTGTTTCCCGTTTTTTGCAGATTACCTCGTAAAATTTAGGAGCAAAAATAATTAATATA
>CANRPC010000008.1 GCA_947632435.1 uncultured Bacilli bacterium
TAATTACTTTAGTAATTAATTCCTTACTTTTTTCCCCTTTTCCTAAATTTTTGAGGCGCTAAATCCTAAAAACGGGCATAATAATCCCTCCAGATAGTTATATTATATTTTATTTTTAAAAAAATTAAAATATTTGCTCCAGAAAGATGTGTTTTTTACAACTATCTGGAGAAAATCGATAAAAACTATATGAAAAAAAACAACATTTAAATTCAAATAACTGTTTTTTCATTTTTCTTAATACTTATAATAAACTTCGATAAATTTTACTAAAATAGAAAATAAATTCACAAATAAAAACAATTATAGAAATATAAATTAATGATTGGTATAATAATTTTATAAGTTATTGGAAAAGCTTATCTTGGAGGTATTTCATGATAAAAAATTCAATTCTTTTTTCTCTTACCGCTAATAAAGAATTAACAGAACAAGTTGCAAAATTATTAGACGTTTCTGTTACAGGTGTTAATGTCAATCACTTTGCTGATGGTGAAATAATTTGTGAACCTACAAGTTCTGTAAGAGATAAGAATTGTTACATTATTCAATCTACTTCAGCACCTGTTACTGAACATTTATTTGAATTATTAATTTTTGTAGATGCGTTAAAAAGATCAAGTGCTAAAACTATAAATGTTATAATGCCTTATTTTGGATATGCTCGACAAGATCGTAAAAGTAAACCAAGACAACCAATTACTGCACGATTAGTCGCAGATTTATTAACAACAGCAGGTGTTCATAGAGTTATAAGTTTTGATTTACATGCTCCTCAAATTCAAGGATTTTTTTCTTGTTTAGTTGATGAAATTACAGCAATACCATTAATTGCTAGTTATTATATCAAAAAAAATATTAAGGATATAGTTATTGTTTCTCCAGATCATGGAGGAGCAAATAGAGCAAGAAGAGTGGCTGAGAGATTAAATGCTCCTTTAGCTATCATAGATAAACGTAGAACTAGACCAAACGAAGCCGAAGTTATGAATATTATCGGTAATGTTAAAGATATGAATTGTTTAATTATTGATGATATGATTGATACTGCTGGAAGTTGTTCAGCAGCGGCAAAAGCATTGTTGCAAAATGGGGCCAAATCAGTACAAATAGCTTGTATTCATGGAGTATTTTCAAGTGCTTCAAAAGAAAGATTGCTAGATGGCACATTTGAGGAAATTGTATGTACAGATTCTATTTCTTTGCCTGAATATATGGTAGGAAAAGTAAAAGTACTTTCTTTAGCACCTATGATTGCTATGACTATAGAACATATTGAAGGTGGTTTACCTTTATCTTCAGTTTATGATATCTATAACAATAATAAATAACAAAATTTTAAATATAATTTTATTTTTGTAACTCTTCTACGTATTTAATAGAGGAGTTTTTTAAACTTTTATAAGTTGAGATAATAATAAATGTTGATATAATCGCGGTCAATATATCAGAAACAGGCATTGAATAAAGCACTCCATCAAGCTTAAAAAATAGTGGTAATACAAGTGCAAAACCAACGCCAAATACAATTTCACGTATCATAGAAAGCATTGTTGAAATCATAGCCTTCCCCATTGCTTGAAGAAAAATAAAAGTTGCTTTGTTTAAACAGGCAAAAACAATCATACATAAATAAATTCTAAAGGCTTTAATAGCAAATTCTGTATAATAAATACTTTCATTAGCTGAACCGAAAATATTAATTAATTGCTGAGGCAAAAATTCCACGATAATAAAAGCAATTAGACCAATTATAGCCTCACAAATTAATAACATTGAAAAAAGTTTTTTAACACGATCATATTTTTTGCTTCCCATATTATAGCCTACAATTGGAATACATCCTGCGGCCATACCTATAACAATTGAAATTACAATTTGGAAAAATTTCATGACAATTCCTACAACGGCCATTGGTATTTGAGCATAGATTGTTTCTTTAAATATATTATCATAAGCACTATATTTAAGGAGCATATTGTTAATCGCTGCCATAGCCGCGACTAAAGATATTTGAGAAAGAAAACTGCAAATTCCAAGTGATAAAGTGTCTTTTGCAATTTTTTTCTTTATTTTAAAAGCTTGTTTAGATAATTTTACTGATTTAATATGAAAAAGATATCCAAAAGAAAGCAAAGCTGTTGCAATTTGACCAATTACAGTAGCAATAGCTGCGCCTTTCATTCCTAAATGAAAATTGAAAATAAAAATAGGATCAAGAATGATATTTAAAATAGCACCAATTAATGTAAAAGCCATTGCTAATTTTGGACTTCCATCTGCACGAATAATAGGATTCATTGCTTGCCCAAACATATAAAAAGGGATACCAAGTGAAATATAGAAAAAATATTCTTTTGAAAGAGCAAAAGTTTCTTCATTTACATTTCCTCCAAACATTATGATAATTGGCGTTTGAAAAATAAGATACAAAGCACAGAGAAAAGTACTTGTGATTAAAGTCATTAATATAGAAAAACCGATGCTATTTCTACAAGCTTCTTTATTATTTTTTCCAAGACTTAAGCTAACATAGGCACAACAACCATCACCAATCATGACAGCAATAGCTAGGGCTATAACTGTTAATGGGAATACTACTGTATTTGCTGCATTGCCATAAGAACCAAGATAACTAGCATTAGCAATAAAAATTTGATCGACAATGTTATAAAGTGCACCAACAAGAAGCGATATAATACAAGGCACAGCATATTTAAACATAAGTTTACTTATTTTTTCATTAGCTAGAAAAGATTGATTTTGTTCCATAATTCCTCCTTAAAAACAAAAAAACGGCATAAGTCTAAAAGTTGGACTTACGCCGTTTGGCTACACACTAATAAGTATTTTATCAAATTTCCTTTTTTTTGCAAAGGTAAATTTTTACTTATTTTTATTAGTTTAATTGATAATAATTTATTTAGTTAAAGCTTCTTGTACTGCAACTGCGGTAGCAACTGTTGCTCCTACCATTGGGTTATTTCCCATACCAATTAATCCCATCATTTCAACATGAGCAGGTACTGAAGAAGATCCTGCAAATTGAGCATCTGAATGCATTCTTCCCATTGTATCTGTCATACCATAAGATGCTGGACCTGCAGCCATGTTGTCTGGATGTAAAGTTCTACCTGTACCTCCACCTGATGCAACAGAGAAATATTTTTTGCCTTTTTCAACACATTCTTTTTTATATGTGCCCGCTACTGGATGTTGGAAACGTGTAGGATTTGTGGAATTACCAGTAATAGAAACATCAACATTTTCTTGCCACATAATTGCAACACCTTCACGTACATCATCAGCACCATAACATCTTACTTTAGCTCTTTCTGAATTAGAGTAAGGTGTTTCGCTAACGATTTCTAATTTACCTGTAAAATAATCAAATTTTGTTTCTACATAAGTAAATCCATTTATACGAGAAATAATTTTTGCAGCATCTTTTCCTAAACCATTTAAGATAACTTTTAAAGGTTCTTTACGGACTCTATTGGCTTTTAATGCAATTCCAATAGCACCTTCTGCCGCGGCAAATGATTCATGACCTGCTAAAAAGCAGAAACATTTTGTGCTTTCAGAAAGTAACATAGCACCTAAATTACCATGCCCTAATCCAACTTTACGATCATCAGCGACAGATCCTGGAATACAAAATGATTGTAAACCAACACCAATCCATTTAGCAGCTTCAGCAGCATCTTTTACATTATGTTTAATAGCTAATGCAGCACCAACTGTATATGCCCAACAAGCATTTTCAAAACAAATAGGTTGGATTCCTTTGACTAAATTATAAACATCAAGTCCTTTATCTTTGCAAATTTTTTCGGCTTCTTCTATAGAAGAAATACCGTTTTCATTTAAACATTTATTAATTTGATTAATACGTCTTTCGTAACTTTCAAATAATGCCATTGTTTAATCCTCCTCTATTCCTTACGTGGATCAATAACTTTGGCAGCTTCATTAAATCTGCCATATTGACCTCTTGCTTTTTGAAGTGCTTCTTCAGCAGGTGTTCCAGCTTTCATAGCATCTAAAAATTTACCAATGCTTAAATATTGATAACCAATAATTTCATTGTTTGCATCTAAAGCAATTTTTTCAATATAACCTTCTGTTAATTCAAGATATCTTGGACCTTTTTCCAATGTAGAATAAATTGTTCCAACTTGACTTCTTAATCCTTTTCCTAAGTCTTCAAGTCCAGCACCAATTGCTAAACCACCTTCAGAAAATGCAGATTGAGTTCTACCATAAACAATTTGTAAAAACAATTCTCTCATTGCTGTATTAATAGCATCACAAACTAAATCAGTATTTACTGCTTCAAGTAAAGTTTTGCCAACAATTGCTTCTCCCGCCATAGCGGCAGAATGAGTCATTCCTGAACAACCAATAGTTTCAATTAAAGCTTCTTGAATAATACCTTCTTTAACATTTAAAGAAATTTTACAAGCACCTTGTTGAGGAGCACACCATCCGATTCCATGAGTAAAGCCATTTATATCCTTTATTTCACGTGAATAAACCCATTTTCCTTCTTCAGGAATAGGAGCACAACCATGGTGAGCACCACAAGTTACTTTGCACATATTTTTTACTTGATTAGTATATTCCATTATTATTTCCTCCTAAATATTATGCAAAAATTTATACTTCTTAATTATATATAAACAATAATTTTTTTTAAATAATTCCATTAAAAAAGATAGACTTATTTTAATTTTTCTCCATCTTTAAATGCTGAACCTACAACTTTTCCTAACGCCACATATTTATGATGACATGGATCATAAGTAATAGGATTAAATTTGTTCAAATCAGGTAATCCATCTTCTCCTAAAATATCTTCTCTAGCTAAAATATTTACAATTTTTCCTATTAAAGTTCCATTTTCAAATGAAATTACTTCACATTCCAAAGTTAAAGGAAGTTCGTTTATAACAGGAGCATTTACAAATTTACTTTTAGTAGTTGTAAAACCAGATTTTTCCATTTTATGAGGATCATCATTTGCTGAGACAATTCCAACATAATCACAATTTGCTACGTGTTCAGCATCTCCAACAGCAATAGTAAATGCTTTTGTTTTCATAAAATTTTCTGTTGTCTTGTGTTCACTTAATGATACAGTAACTTGATTATAATCTGCAATACCTCCCCATGCAGCATTCATTGCATTAGGATTATTAAATTCGTCATATGTACTAATTATTAGTACTGGCATAGGGTAAAGATAAGTCTTAGCGCCTAAATTTTTAAACATAATTATTTCCTTTCATTTCTTAATAAAATTATACATCATAATAATATAAATTTTAAGTATAATTAATGTTATATAAATTAAAAAAAGCAGATTAAATATAACTAAAAATTTAATAAATGTACACTTTTTTCTCTAATTTTAAAATTTGCTAATTATTAAAAAAAGTAGCGATTTTCTTTGTTTTTTTAATAGTTTTATATTTTTAGCTATTATAATCTTCTAATAAAAAAATTAAATAACATTAAAAAAATTTTAACGTTAAATGACAAATTATATAAAACTAAGAATTTGTTGAAGAAAATCATAATAATGATTATGTTGAACTATTTTCTTCAATATTTATACTATAATGTTTTTTAACGATTAAGTAAAAAAGATATAAAAATTTTTCTTTAGCAAAAATATTTGAATTCAATTTAATTAAGAGAGGTAAATCATTGATTGAAACACAATAAAAGTTAAATAGAAAAATTAAATTATAAAAAATACCACATTTTCTGGCAAAATCAAAATAAATTTTGCATGCAAAAAAACATGGAAACCCCTTGATAATAAAGGCTAATCTATGTTTTTAATTTATATTTTTTTATGGTAAAACTTCTAAAGATAAGTTTAATAATTTACAATATTGTTTTAGCAGAACAATTGCAAAAATCGATATAATAATTAAAATTGTACAAGTAAAAAAGCAAATTAAATATAACTAAAACATTAATAGATGTACACTTTTTTCTCTAATTTTAAAATTGACTAATTATTAAAAAAAATAGCGATTTTCTTTGTTTTTTTAATAGTTTTATATTTTTAGCTATTATAATCTTCTAATAAAAATAATAACATTAAAAAAGAGAAGTCAAAATCATTAATCTTGACAACTCTTTTCTTTAAATTTAATTATTATTTTCTTGGATTTTTAATGTTTGCTTGAGCCGCGGCAAGACGTGCTACTGGAACACGGAATGGGGAACAAGAAACATAATCTAATCCTGCATTATGATAGAATTCTATAGATTTTGGATCTCCACCTGTTTCTCCACATACTCCAATATGTAAATCTTTTCTTGTGGAACGACCTAATTTAACTGACATTGTAACTAATTTACCAACACCGTTTTGGTCAAGTGTTTTAAATGGATCTTCTTCTAATATTTTGGTTTCATAATATGATGGTAAGAATTTAGCAGCATCATCACGTGAGAATCCAAAAGTCATTTGAGTTAAATCGTTAGTGCCAAATGAGAAGAATTCAGCCTCTGTGGCAATTTCATCCGCTAATAGGGCAGCTCTTGGAATTTCGATCATTGTACCTACGTGATATGTCATATTAATTCCAGCTTCTTTAATTAATTTATCAGCAGTTTTTGTAATTAAGTTTTTAACAAATCGTAATTCTTTAACTTCTAAGACAAGAGGAATCATGATTTCTGGAGTAATAACTTTTCCTGTTTTTTTAGAAACGTTAATTGCTGCTTTAATAATAGCAGTGGTTTGCATTTCGCAAATTTCAGGATAGGTAACAGCAAGACGGCAGCCTCTATGTCCCATCATAGGATTTGCTTCATGAAGTTCAGCAATTCTTGCTTTAACTTGCTCAACAGATTTATTCGTAGCAACAGCAAGTTCTTCAATTAAATTATCTTCTTGAGGTAAAAATTCATGAAGAGGTGGATCTAATAAACGAACATTAACATTTAATTCGCCCATTATTTCATATAATCCTTCAAAGTCTTTTTGTTGCATTGGTTCAAGTTCATTTAATGCTGCGACACGTGCTTCTTTAGTATCAGCTAAAATCATTTTACGCATAGAGAAGATTCTATCTTTATCAAAGAACATATGTTCAGTACGGCAAAGACCAATTCCTTTAGCGCCAAAATCTTTTGCTTTTTGAGCATCGCGAGGAGTATCAGCATTAGTACGAACTACTAAAGCAGAGTTTTCTTCAACCCATTTCATAAGTCTAGCAAAATATCCAGAAGTTAAATCAGGATCCACTTTTTTAATAGTGCCTAAATAAATATTTCCTGTTGTTCCATCAATTGAGAACACATCTTGATCAGTATAAGTTTTTCCATTAATTGTAACTGTTCTTTTTTCTTCATCAATTAAAGCATCGCTACAACCACATACGCAGCATTTACCCATTCCTCTTGCAACAACCGCAGCATGTGAAGTCATACCTCCACGCATTGTTAAGATAGCTTCACTTGCAACCATGCCTACGATATCTTCAGGAGATGTTTCACTACGAACTAAAACAACTTTTTCACCTTTAGAATGTCTTGCTTCAGCTTCTTCTGCAGTAAATGCAAGTTTACCTGTTCCAGCACCAGGACCAGCAGCTAAGCCTTTAGCAATTGGTTGAACTTTAGCAAGTTCTTTTGGATCAAATCCAGGAAGTAAAGCAGTGTCAAATGTTAAAGCATCAATTCTTAATACTGCTTCTTTTTCAGTAATTAAACCTTCATCAACTAAATCGCAAGCAATTTTTAAAGCAGCTGTTGCAGTTCTTTTACCATTACGAGTTTGTAAGAAGAATAATTTACCATCTTCCACGGTGAATTCCATATCTTGCATATCACGATAATGAAGTTCCATGTTTTTAATTGTTTGAATAAATTCTTCATATACTTTTGGCATACGTTTTTTAAGTTCATCAATGTGATAAGGAGTACGAATTCCTGCGACAACATCTTCACCTTGAGCATTTGGTAAATATTCTGCTGAAACAACTTTTTCTCCTGTACCAGGATCACGTGAGAAAGCAACTCCTGTACCAGAAGTTTCTCCTTTGTTACCAAATACCATTGATTGAACATTAACAGCAGTTCCCCAAGAATAAGGAATATTATTCATCATACGATATTTATTAGCTCTAGGATTATCCCATGATCTAAATACCGCGGTTACAGCTTCCATTAATTGGACATATGGATCTGAAGGGAAATCTTCTTTGAATGTTTCTTTATAATAATTTTTATATTTTAATACTAATGATTTTAATTCTTCCGCGGTAACTTCAGTATCAAATTTATATCCTCTTGATTCTTTTAATTCATCTAGCATTTTATCCATTGCAGTACGAGGATGACCTTTAGCAATGTTTGTAAACATTAAAATGAAACGGCGATAGCTATCATATGCAAAGCGTTCATTATTTGTTTCTTTAGCTAAAATTTCTACAGTTTTGTCATTAAGACCTAAATTCAAAATAGTATCCATCATTCCTGGCATAGAAACTCTTGCTCCAGAACGAACAGAAACTAATAAAGGATTTTTATCTCCACCAAAATTTTTCCCTGTTTCTTTTTCAATTACTTTAACAGCTTCTTTTATTTCTTTTATCAAATAATCAGGTAAAATTTTATTTGAATCATAATATAAAGTACAAGCTTCTGTGGTAATAGTAAATCCTTGAGGAATAGAAACTCCAATATGGGACATTTCTGCTAAACCTGCGCCTTTTCCGCCAAGGAGTTCTTTGCCTAAACCATAGGCTTCTTTAAATTGATAAACGTATTTCTTTTCTTTCATTTTTTCCTCCTATTTTTTTACGTTAAATTCTAGTATGTCTAGATATCTTTAATATATTAGCATAATTTAAATTTTTTGAAAAGATAGCAAAAAATGCGTTTTTTAGAAAAAAATTAAATTTGTAATTATTTCAAAATATAAATTTTTTTAAAATATATAAGCAATTATTCCTCTTTTAATTAATACCTTTTATCAAGATTCAAATAATTTTGCTATATTAGAATTTACTTTTTCTTTATAGCTTGAAAATAACGTTTGACAAGAAAAAAAGATATATGCTAAACTAGTTGTTAGTTATGACTAACACATATTTTTGCCATTCTTTGTTTTTATTAATAATATTAGGTTAGTTATAACTAATTCATTTAAAAAATATTTTGAATATATTTATAAATTAAGAAAGGATAAAGTGCTCATGACTAAGATTACAATGAAAATTGATGGTATGATGTGTGGAATGTGTGAAACACATGTAAATGATATAATTCGTAAAGCATTTACAATAAAAAAGGTCAGTTCTTCTCATAAAAAAGGTGAAATAGTAATTTTATCAGAAAATGACATTTTAGAAGAACAACTTCGTTCTGCTATAGAATCTACAGGTTATCATGTTCTTTCAATTAGTAAAGAAGAATACAAAAAGAAAAGTTTTTTAAATTTTCATAAATAAAAAAATTATAAATGGAATAGTTTTAATATTTTTAAATTTAAAATCATAAGTTACTAAAAAAAATCAAATTCAACATCTTTTTGTTGAATAATGAATGCTAAAAGCGTAAAATCGTAAACAATATTTATATTTTTTAAGAGATTTATTTAAAAAAGTAAGTATTAAATAGCAAGAAATTCTATAGGAGGTATAAATGAAAGGAAGAAGAAAGGCTTTATTTCTCTTACCATTTCTGTTAATGGGATGTAATAAAGTTCCAATAAGTTCACCTAATTCTTCTGAACAAGAAAGTTCTTCTAGCAGTGAATCAAGTAGTGAATTTAAGCAAAGTGATTCAAGTTCAATATTAGAAGAATTTGAATTTGATAAATATTATCATTCTGATTCTTGGGATGAACAAGTTGTAAATTTAATTTCTGTCGCAGTCAATAAAGACAATGCTCTTTCGGTTCCGTCGGTGAATGCAGAAAGTTTTGATTATTATTTGACTAATGATTCTCAATCAGGAATCGATGTTGCAGTTATTAATTGTTTTGGAATAAATGAAAATTCTATTGTAGAAGAATATGAAAATGCTTTAGTGGCTAAAGATTTTATGTTATCAAGTGAAAACCCATATGGTTATAAAGAATGTTCTTTAACAGAAGATTTGTCTGTACAATATGAGCTAACAGAAAACATAAACAAAGAAGTATATTTACAGTTAATGATTTATAAAGCAGAAATGCGTTTAGCTGAGTGGCCTGAAGAAGCTATAAAGCAAATAACTGATGAAAAAGTCCCAGTAGTAGAGGGGAAAAGTTATCAAGCTTTCGCGGATATGACTATCGATTATAAACCAAGAATTATTATTTATACATACGAATCTATTTTTGATGATAGAGAATATGCTCAAAAATTAATAGATGAAGGGTTTAATGTAACAGTATCTCAATATTATTATGAAGCAACAAGTGATTTAGGATTACATATGTCTTTCATGTATGATGAATATGAAAAATACTTTACATTAATAATTTACAATGATTGGCCATATTGTGATTTAAATTATCTTTTAGGATTTGATTTACCTAGACTTGATTATGAAGGTGCCGAATTTGATTATGATTATATTTATGATAATGATAATTATGAAATATTAACACTTTATTATTCTAATGTTGATATTACTTCACTTACTCTTTATGGAGAATCATTAGAAAATATTGGCTTTAGTCAATATGGAGATGTAAGTCAAAATCAAGGTGAATATCAAACCACCACAAAAGCATATGTTAAAAACTTAGATCAAGAAGAAGAACATTATATTGTTTTATCTTATAGCGCTAAATTGAATATGTTAGCAATTGCTATTTATTATTAAAGGAGATTAAAAAAAATGAGAAAAAGTCCAATTTTAGTTTTAACAGCGGGGTTATTGATTATAACAGGTTGTCAACAAAGACAACAAACAAGTCAAGAAACTTCACATACTTCAGATCAAGTAACAACTTCTGAAGAAAAAACCACGACATCTCAAACTACAACAGCAACAAGTCAAAATCAAACAACATCATCGATGAATCAAAATGCTGCTATTGCGCTTTTTAAAGAAGCATTAAAGAAAGATTATTCTAATCTTACAATATATGAAAAAAGTGCTTATGTTGATGATTGGTTAGGAGAATCTATTACTTATGAAACTTATGAATATCTTGATGATGGATATAATGTTGTTTATGATTATTCTTTAAATACTCAAGGTTATGAAAGAGAACAATGTTTAAGTTATTATTATGTAGATGATAAAGGAGTTAATTATCAATATTTTGCTAAAGAAGAACAAGTTACTAATTCTAAAGCTGGTTGGATAAGCAAAGGATATAAAAATGCTGAAGTTTCAATAGCAAACAATAATTTTTATTTACCATTATTCTTAGAAAAGGTAACAGAAAATGATGTTAAATACCAAAATGGAGAATATATTTTAAACGATACATTAACTCAAGAATTAAATTCTACTTTATTTAAATACGCTTGGGAAAATGACATCGTAGAAATAGGTGTAACACTTTCTTCATCTGGATATATTGAAGGAATAACAGGATATTGTGAAGATTATATGGGTGCAATATCTAATGATACGTATGTTTATGTTGAACTTTTTGATTTTAATCAAACATCTTTGCCTAGTGAATTTAGTCAGATTCTACCATTTTCAGAAGATACTAAAATTGGTTATTGGGAAAATCAAGGTTGGTCACAAGATTATCAACAAGCATATTATACTGAAGCTCATGTTAAATTAAGCGAAAATCAAGAAGTTGAAAGCGATGAAACATATAAAGCTATTATTGATGTTGATAAAAAATTTGATGTTGAATATAGTTTAGTTCCAACAACTTTCTCACCTTGGGATTTAGTGGATGATGAAGATAAAGTTGTCACATGGCATTATGATGAAACAATATTAGAAAAAGTTAATCCAACAACAAGTGGTGCACAAAGAGTAGGATTCAGAGGCATTTTAGGTGGCGAAACTGAAATATATGTTTCGGTAAATGGCAAAGATGGTGTCATTGAATCAGAACATATTAAAGTAAAAGTTAATGGTTTACAAGAACAAGATAAACAAGATGCTGTTTATGATTTTGATTTTGTAACACTTAGTGAAGATGTAGTTGATGAAAAGAAAACCGTAACCGCGGTTAATAAAGTTAGTGACGCTAAGGCACCATATGAAATTAAAGTGGGACCTGGAGCTTCCACAAATTCTGGATCTAATGCATCATATAGTAAAGTAGAAGATCCAAAATATTATTATGAAAGTTCTAAATCTTACTTATTATTCAATCCTTCTTCACAAGAAACAATGAATAAAACCACAAAAACAGGCTTGTATTTTGATTTTAAAGAACAACAAGTATCAGAATTATCATTTAAATATGGAATGTTCTTTGAACAACATTTAGCTAATTTAAAACAACTTACAAAAGTAGTAATTAGAACCTCTAATGATGGAGAAGAACCTGTTGAAAAAGATATAACTGAAGAAATAACAACAAATATATCCGCAGAATTTGTTAAAGTATTTACCACAACATTTGATCCAGCAAGTAAAGTAGAAATTATTTTTGAATCAAATTGGATAGGCGGAAACTTAAGCTTTGTAGTTGATTCATGTTGTTTCAAAGCAAATGATGATTGTTCAATGTATGTACCACCAGAAGATATTGAAGTTAGTGAAGTACAATTAGTGGCAAGTTCACAAAGTGTATATGTTGGTAAAAGTGTACGTCTTACACCTGTAATTACTCCGCAAAATGCTTATAATAAAGATCTTGTTTGGCATGTTGAAGAAGGAAAAGAAGACTATGTTTCTATAGATGAAAAAGAAGGTTTAGTAACAGGCTTACAAGAAGGTACAGTTAAAGTATGGGTAACCGCGGCAAATGGGGTTAAATCAAATGAAGTTGAACTTACAATTTCTACTCTTCCAGATTTAACAACTTATGTAGGAAACATATATTTAAATGAAGATAAAAAAGTTACTATTCTTGATGCTCAAAAAGTAAAATATCAAGATGGTGATGTTACTATAGAAGCAAACGTTCAAGATTTTGCTAATGACAGATATATTTTAACTAATGAACAAGGTGAAGGCTTTAACTTAAGTTTTGCTTCTTCAAGAGTGGATGTATCAAACATTAAGCATCTTGTCGATGGTACTCTTCAAAGTAGCACTGCAACATATAGTTTAGATTTAGCAAAAAGAATTAGTAGTTTTACATTAAAAATGCAAAACCAAACAGTGGATACTTCCAAAACATATGAAGTTTTAGAAGGCGAAACTAGATATATAACAATTGAAACTTCACCAAGTGATGCTAATGTAAGTTTAAGCTTTACTTCATCAAGTGATACTAATGCAACTGTTCAAAATATCTCTTATGGTTATACAAAACAATGTCAAGTTGATTTTAAAGAAGCTGGAGAAGTAACAATTACTATTACTTTAAAAGATGAATATGAACAAGAATTAACAAAACAAGTTAAATTCTTAGTAAAAACTAAAGTATATGTTAATGATACAAACTGGAGCATTAAAACTTTAGATGGCAGTGATCCTCAACAAGAATATCCTGCAGATAATAATGTACAATTAACTTATAAATGCGATGACTTAGTTAATGTTCTTCCAACAGTATCAGAAGTTACTTGGGATATTGGAGATGGTCATTTAACAAGTAAAGAAGATATAACAACAAGAGAAATTGCTACAATTAGTAAGAATTATGTTACAGGAGTAGCAACAATTAAACCTCAATCTCTAGCAGGAGAAGTCAGTGTATTTTGTTCTATTACTGCAAATGGACAAACATTTACCAAAGTAGTTTATCTTCAATTTAAAGCTGTTGAAGAAGGCGCTTTACCTTCTTATATAACTGGCCAATGGGCAGGAGCTGATATATCGGGTTTTGAATTTACATTCACCATTGATGGAACAACCGCTACGTTAGAAAATGAAAATGGATCATTGACATTTACTTATGAAAAAACAGATAGTGAATCAAATAATATTTATACTTTTGTTTCTGATGATGATCCAAGTTGTAAAATTGAATTTTATTATAAATCTTCTGATGAAGGAAATATTGAAGTAATAGATTTAAATGACAAAATATATACAGACTTATCATTATATTTCTATGATCCAGTAGATTTAACTAGAGTTGATTAGGTAAAATAATGAAACGTTTATTAAGTATTAGTTTTCTTGCATTATCTATTTTGTTTGGTGTATCATGTCAAAAAAATAATGATACATCTATAATTAGTGAATCATTAACTACTTCTTCAGAAAATGAAGAAAGCACTAGTACACCAATACAAAATAGTAAATGGGGACAAGAATATAATGAAATTATTATTTCTACTTTAGGTGAAGATATTCCTTATATTGAATGTAATAATTTTGAAATTGTTTTAACAAAAGATGATTATCAAGATGATATGGTAGTATTTTACTTATATTTTGATGATAATCTTGAAAGTAAACTTGAAGAATATTCACAAATTGCTACTTTAGAAGGCTATATAGTTGAAAAAGTAGAGAATTCTTATTTTGATCCAGTTGAAGGATATTATTCTTATGAAGTATATTATGCAGATAAACAAATATCTTCTTCATTAGGAATTGAAATGCAATTTTTAATTGGTTCATATAAAAACAAAGATTGTGTAGGAATATTTGCTTATAATTATGTTATTGATGAAGTTAATGCATGGCCAACAAATCTTGTAGTGTCATTACTTGGATATGATGTGCCTCATTTGGAAGATACTGGAGAATATAATTATTATGCAAAAATAAATGCTGAAGGTTATATAGATATTATTATTTATAACGTTCAAGCTAATGCTGAAGATGAATACTGTGCTCTTTTAGAGGCTAATGGATATGTAGTAACAGAGGAACAATATGATCCTGATACAGGAGAATATATGGGTAGATATGCATATGCTGAAAATGGTGAAGTAGTTATTCAATTTGGATTATCTCAATATGGATTAGAAATATATATTTATAAAATAGCATAAAAAAATAAATGGTCGGGAAATAAAAGCCCGACCATTTTTTATAAGTAAATGTAGATAAATTAAATTTATTTAACTGCTAAAAATTCGGTATTATCAACCCAAACATTATCTTCTAAATATACACCATCATCAAGAGTTAAACTTAAACGATAATTTTTGTTAAATTTATAAACTTCAAGATTATGGTCATTTTCTTTATCTTCATAATAATAAAAATCATTATTTCTTTCTTTAAAAGTAAATGTTAAATTCAAAGGATTATCACGAAAATCACTTGGCCAAGACATAGTTAAAGTACCATCATTTTTAATTACTAAAGTAATAATGTCATAATAAGCTCCATCATAGCCTTCATATGTACCTTCAATTTCACTAAATGGATTAATTTCTACTGATGATGTAGTTTCACTTATTGATGATTCTTGTGAAGAAGAACTTGATGAAAAAGGGTTAAATTCTAGACTATTTGAATCTTGAATATTTCCATTTATTGATGAAGAAAGTGATGAACTATTATTTTTTGAACATGAAACAAAAGCTGAAAGTCCTAAAATTATTAATGAAGTTAATAAAATTTTTTTCATATGATTTACCTCTCTTTTTATTTAATTTTTTTTGTTTTCTTTTTATGAATAAAACGTAAGTCACTTAAACGTAATTTTCTTAAGAAAATATCAATTATAAATAGGAATAAAGTAGTTATAAGAAGATATATACTTATACTTTCATAATATCGTGTACTTGTTTCATCATTAAGTAAAGTATAGTCTAATTCATGCATAACTTTTCCATTTTCACTTAAAAGAGAATATAATAATTTTTCATTAGATTCTTTAAAATAATTATATTCTTGAGAATAGGAATAAGCAAAATATTTAGTATCGGTATATTTATAATCTAAATAACGATAAGTTAATGTAACTTTATAAATTCCTTTTTCTTCAGTAGGGATTACTAAATTATAAAAATATGATTCATTCATTAAATATTTAGTAATAACTGTTTCATCAGGTAAATAAATATCTACTTGTAAATATGCATTTTCATTTACAAGATCTAATTCAATATTTAATTCAGTGCTAAATCCTTTAGTTGCAACAGAAAATTCATATGAAGAAGTTATTTTTTCTTTTGGCTTTAAATAATCTAATATATTTTTAAATAAATTTTTACCACCTTCAGATGTTTTTAATTCTTCTGCCCATGAATTAGTAAAGGTACTAGTAAAAGATAAAACTTTACCTTTTCCAAAGGTCCAATATGCAAGTAAAGGTACTTCCCTTGTGCCACCTAAATCATTAGTGTAAGTCACGGTATAAACTGTATTAGCGCTTCCTTTAATACGTGAGAAATTATAGCCTTTAATATTAGGTAAATTAGAAACGTTTTCTGTCAAAACATCATGATTTTTATAACTATTTATAGTAAAATCACCCTCAATAACAGTTTCATTTACAACATCGGCGACGGAAGATAAAATAACATTAACAATATCGGAACTTCTACTTATATAGTAATATTCTCCAGTTCCTATGGAAGCAAGATATCGCATTAAATAATCGCCTTCTCGGCAATTAATATTTATAAATGAAGTAACAATATTATTATTTGTCATTGTTTCGACAATATTTGGTAAAGAATAATAATAATCTAATTCTGATGGAAGACCATCGGAAAGTAAAATAACATGTTTGTTTTCAAAATTTGCATTGCGAATTTGATTGTAAGCTTCTTGTAATCCTCGAGTCATATTGGTTGCATAAGATACATGTATCGAACGGATGGAGTTAATAATTTGTTCTCTATTTTTCGCGCTTGTTAATGGCTGCACAACGCTTGTAGTGTCACCAAAGGAAATAACAGTTACATAATCTTTTTCACCTAACAAATCTAAACATGCAATTGCACCTTCTTTTGCTTTATCAAGACGATTATCTGTTTCCATAGAGGAAGATGCATCAATTACAAGGGCTAAACATTTTGCGTCACTAGCTTCAAATTGAATAGGTAACATATTATTATATTTAGACATTGTTTCACTACTTGTACCACTTGCAAATGTTGCTCCATAAGTAGATAATGATTTTCCATATTTTGAAATAACTTTTTCTAAATTTATAATAAATTCTTCATGATTATTAAGAGAAATAATATTGACATTTGATAAAACAATCTCATCATAAAGACATAAATCCTCTAAGGTATATGGGATATCTTCTCCGTTAAAATATGAAGAAACATCACATGGCCAAGTATAAAATTCACTTACAGATTCACAATCACTTAAAGTGTTTCCAATTACTAAAACTTTATATTCTGCACTGACATTTTGTGTAAAATAAAATTCATTGTTATCCTTATAATAATCATCTTCTGATTCTACTTGAACTTTATAATCATAGATACCAGATTGAAGGGTATCTAGTTTAAAGGTTGCAATGTTAATACCACGATTTAATAATAAATTTTGGGTTGCTTCTAATTCGTTATTTTTATAAAGATTTAAAGTTACATTATTATCTTTACCTGCTTGTAAGCTTACTTTAAGTGTTTCTTCTTTTTTGGTGTAAGTTACTTTTGTATAATCAACACCATTTATTTGTACTTCATTAGCAAGCATTGCTCTATCTAAAGATAAAGCATCGACATTAATATTTTCCGCGCGTAATTGTTCGATTGCATTTATTGAGTGATTATCGGTTTCTAAGCCATCAGAGATAATAAGTAATTTTTTAATTACATTATCATGATATAATGTCGCAGTATATTTTAAGGCACTTTCTAAATCTGTTGCACTTTTATCTACATGAGAAGAACTTACACTTTTAAGATTAGTGCCAAGTGGAGATAATAGTTCATAATTTTTGGCAAAGCAGACAAGACCGATTTTCGTATTAATATCAATTTTTGAACTTAATTCTTTCAAAGAATTATCCATTTTTTCGTAATTATCTTCATTGGAAATAGAAACATCGGCTAGAACATATAATTCAGTATTTTTACTTGATCGAAGAATTTCTATATTGCTTATTGCTAATGTTAATAAGATACATATAGTTATATGAATTATTAAAGAAATGATATTTTTGGCTTTTCTTTTTCCATCTTTCATTTTAACAAAAGGAATAATTACAAATAGTAACAAAGGGATGATAAGTAATAAAGCCCATATAGAGGAAATTTTAATATTGCTCATGTGCATACACCACCCAATCTAAAATAAAAAATATGGCTCCAATGATAATAATTGGCATAAGTTGATCAATAATGCTTGTATTTTTTTTGATGACACTTGACAAGGCAAAAATAAGATTTTCCTCTTTAATATTTATATATCCTTCTTCTTTATCAAAACTTACAAAAACATAATAATCTTTGGTTTCTGATTTAGTGACTACTTTTACTTCATAAGTACCAACTTCATATAAAGGAACATATTCAATATCAGAAGTTAAAGCTAAATAGGAAATATTATTAGAAGGGGTTAAAATTCTTACACTTTCATAGTTATTAAAAATGTTAATTTGCAAATTATTTCCTACGACATAATTTTGATCTTCAACAACAGAAGGCAAAGAATAATTTAATAAATTTCTAATAAGTGGTGCAAAATCATAAAGTAAAGGCAAATCAGTATCATGTAAATCAAAAGCAAATACTACTTCGCGTAAATTATTTTCTGTAGAACCTACGAATAAAAGAGGAACAGAATTATAATTAAAAATTGTCGTAAAGTCTTTATAAAGACTATATTTTTTATATTTATATATTGCAATTTGATTTCCCTTAATATCTTTAGTTATTTGATTATATAAAGGATTTTCATCTTCATTATAAGAAATAGCAACATTTGGCTCTGCGACTCTTTCATCTTGAACAAGAAAACCAGTTTGATCGATATTTTGATCGCTATTGATAAGCCAAACCGAACCATTTTCTGGCAAAACATCAGGAGTAAATGAATCAAAAATAAATAAATCATATTCTTGATTTTTAACATATGAACTTGGATTTTCAATAGTTAAACTATAATTTCCAATAGCATTTATCATAGCTTGTAAGTAAAAAGGCTTTTCACTAACAAGAAGGATATTAGGTTTTTCTTCATTACTAAGATTATAAATAATATTACTATTATCTAATATAAGAGCATCTTCATTAATAATAACTACATTTGCTTTTTGATAATTTCTTTTACTAACATGGAAAGCATATTTACTTTCTATTTCTTTTAAAACAGAAATAGTTTGAGTATCCACTAATTCATCATCCAAATATAAATTTAAAGTTAAATCAGTATCACTTTCATAAGAAAGTATATTTCCTGAAAAAAGTAATTCATCTTGTGATAAACTAGCTTTAAAATCATAAATTGCATAATTTTCTTCATTACTTGAAACATCAATTAATTCAACATTTTCTATCGATTCAAAAGTTTTATCACTAAATACATATAATTTAGAAACATCGCCATTTTGATAATATTCATCAGCCTTTTTTAAAGCATCAGTTAATGTTAAAAACATGTATTCTGGTTTTAAACTCTGATTAAATTCATAGAATGTATCTTTGTTATCGAGATTTTTAACAATGGTTCTTGTTTCATATCCAGCATAAATTAAAGTATAAGTACTTCCTTCTTTTGCCTCTTTTACAATGTTATTCATTTTTTCTTGTGCCAAAGCAAATCGTGTCTTATCTTGATTTTTAATATTCATGCTTCCAGAAGCATCTAAAATAAAACAATAATTTTCAGCATTGTTTTTTTGATAAAATACAGGATGTGCTAAAGCAATAGAAAGAAATATTACCGCGCTTATTTCAATAATTAAGCTTAAAATATTTTCAAAACGATGTCTTTTTTTCTTTTTTAAAAAACGATTACTAAGTTCAAATAAATAAGAAGACGATACAATATGTTCTTTAAAACGATTTCTTAAAATATAAATTATAATTAAAATCGGTACGGCAATAAGACCGAGTAAGCCTAAAGGAAATAAAAATCTCATTTTACAATCTCCATAGACATTAAGTCTTTAAAAAAAACATCTTCTAAAGGAGTTGAAACATTTACTAACAAATAATTAGCGTTTCTGATTTCACAGTAATTTTTAATCCTTTCTTGAACATAATTTACTGCTTGATTATAAGCCTCAACTACTTCTTTATTAATATTGTTTTTATAATAAGAAGAATTATCTTCACTATCATATAATAATACTTTACCGCGATATGAAGGATGTAATTCTTCATTAGCTAAAACTTGTAGACATAAGACATCTCTTCTTTTATCTCTTAAATGATCGATAATATTAAAATAATTATTATCAGTTAAAAAATCGGAAATAATAATTGAATTACCATCGCCAAATCCAACAACGGAATTAATAATTGCATCTGATAAATCACTTGTACCATCAAAATCAATTTCATTTAGTTTTCCAATATAATTTAAAAATGAATCTTTACCTACAATATTTTCTAATATAGCAATTATCTTGTTATTTTGTATATAATAAATCGATACTTTATCCATATTTTTAATAGATAAATAAGCAAAAGCAGCAGCAAGCATCAAAGCTTTTTTATCTTTATCTAAATAAGACATGGATTTGCTAGCATCAATATATATACGAGTATGAAGTTGTCGCTCATCAAGGAATAATTTTAAAAATAAATTGTCCGTGCGTGCAAAAATACTCCAATCAATTTTGGAGATGTCATCTCCAGGAAGATATTCACGATAATCTGCAAATTCTACAGAAGAACCATAATTTTTTGTTTTATGATTTCCGCCAAAACGTCCTTGGATAACATCATTGATTGATAATTGTAGCAATTCTAATTGTTCTAAAAATTTATCATCAATGAGTCTTTCTTTCATTTTTTTAACCCTTTTTATTTTCTTTAATTAATAAACTAATTACATCATCACAAGATAAATGTTCATTTATCGCATTGTAATTTATTTTTATTCTATGTCTTAAAACAGGATAAGCTAAAGCGTCTATATCTTCATAACTTACATTATAACGTCCTTGAATTAAAGCCCGTATTTTTGCTGTAGTAATAAGTGCTTGTCCTGCTCGAGGTGAAGCTCCGTAACGGATATATTTTTTTGCTACTTCTGAAGTATTTTTAATTTCAGGGTGAGAAGAAGATACTAAATGCATTGCATAACTTACGATTTCTTGAAGTACAGGAACATCTTTTGCAAGATTTCTCATAGCAAGTATTTTTTCACCATCGAGTACCTCTAATGCGGTTTCATCCATAGTAATTTGTGTCATATTAACAATATCAACAAGCTCTTCATCACTTGGAAATTCCATAATTAATTTAAACATAAATCGGTCCATTTGAGCTTCTGGCAATGGATAAGTTCCATCTTGCTCAATTGGATTTTCCGTTGCCATTACAAAAAATGGCTCATCGATACGATATGTTTGATTAGAAACAGTAACGCTATGTTCTTGCATTACTTCTAATAAAGCAGATTGAGTTTTTGGTGTAGCTCTATTAATTTCATCAGCAAGAATTAAATTAGCAAAAAGAGGACCTTTTTGGAAACGGGTATTTAATTTTCCATTTTCATCTTTTTCAATTATATTCATCCCTATTAAATCAGAAGGCATTAAATCAGGGGTAAATTGAATTCTAGAAAAAGGCAAACTTAAAATCTTACTTAATGATCTAATAAGACGTGTTTTACCTACGCCTGGTACACCTTCAAGAAGAACATTACCACCTGCAAGAATTGCGATAATAATATCATCGACAACTTTTTCTTGACCAACAACATCCTTTTGCAATTCTTCTTTTACTTTTTTTACTAATTCATAAAATTCTTTAACTTCTAATTCTTTATCCATTTTCTACTCCTTTTTATCGATATAAAGATGCGAAATAATCATCTAGAATATTACCTAAATCTTCATCTGTTTCAGCATTATTTTCATCAACAATTTTTCCATAATAATTATCTAAAACATCACCATATTTGCCATAACCTTCATCGGTATAAATGGTGTCATCGCTTCCATAAATTGTTTCTCCATCACTATCAACGTTTGGATCATTTTCATCATCTTCTTCGCCTTCGTTTGGATTTGCTTCTCCTTCATCATCTTTATTTTCTTCATCTTCTTGATTTCCTTCTCCATCTGAAGGATCACCATCATTTTCATCTGAAGGATTTAACATTTCGTTTAAAACATCTATTACTTGATCAGCAAGATTTTGATTATTGTTTTTTAATGTTAAGGCATTTAAAATATCTTCTTTTAATTGATTTATCGCACGATCAATACGTTCTTGACCACGATCTTCATCAATTAATTTTGTATCAAGAGAATTAGCAATTTCTTCTAAACTATTAGCAAAAGTATTTAATGCTTGATATAAAGCATCATCTTCTGAAACTTGAGAATTAATTAAAGCATCTTTAATTTGTTGAGCAATATCTTTTAAATTATCAATCAATTCTTGATCTTTATAGTTTTTAAGTTCATTATTTAAAGAATCAATAGCAGTATTTATCGCATCATCAATATCTTTTGCTAATAAAACATCTCCTAAAGCAATCAAATTTATATTTTTTTCTTGTTTTAAAGCATTAGCGATTTTTTCAATTGAAGAATTAGCTTCATCGACAATTTGTTGTACTTTGTCTATTGTTTCTTGAATAGCATCTTTTGCTTCATCTTCAGTTTTAGCATTATCTAATTTTGCTTCTAAATCATCAATTGCTTGATGCATATCTTGTTTTACTTGATTTTCAGCATCAGATTGATTAATTAAATCTCTTATCGCGTCAAGTTGATCTTGATAATCTTGGCTTTGAGAATCGCCTTCACCATCTCCTGATTGATTATCGCCACTTGTTGTTCCTTCTGAATTTGTATTAAAGGAATCAGTTGAAACAAAAGAATTTGAATCAGAAGATGAATTATTACTTTGTGAAGAAGGATTTTTGGCTTTTGCAGGAACAAAAAATGATGTAGAAACAAAGATTAAAGTAAGCAAAATTAAACCAAAATTCAAAGCAGATATTTTAACAGGTAATTTTTTAATAGGAATATTTTTTAAATTATTTTCAGTATCTAATTTTTGTAATTTTAAAATTTTATTATCTTTATCTTCAAATTTAACCATTGTTTGGACTTTTTCATTTAAAAGAAAAGTTTTATCTAAACGTTTAGCAATTTTTAAATCACTTGGCATTCTTGTTTTATAAAATAAATAAGTTAAACCAAATGATAAAATAGCAAAAAATAAAAGGTAAATAACAAAATGTAAATCAAAAGGAATTCTTTTTAACATAACAAAAAGTAAAGCATTAATAATAGCGCTTAAACAAACACCTAATATTAGGCATTTTATTAAATGCTCTTTTAGAACTCTTTTTTTAAATTTATTAAATCCTTCATCCATAATATCAGCCCTTTTAAATTTCTAATTATTAATTTTATTAATAAAATATGCTTCAATTAATAAAATTTGCGTAAATTATAGCATATTAGGTTTTAAAGTAAAACAAAAAGGTACTAAATTAAAAAAATGAATGGAATTATGGGATAAAAAGACAAAAAATGAATGAAATTTTTATTTAGAAAGTTTTCTTTTTTGCTGTTTACTAGCAAGATGAATTATTAATTTTGCAGGACAAAAACGCATTAAAAATGTTGCAATTTTTAATTTCATTGTAGGTATTATAATTACTTTTTTTTGAAACATTTTTTTAAGCGCATAAGATACGCATTTACTAGAAGAGATGCCTTTTAAAGCAAATTGAACATGGGCAACACGATTAAATTCTGTATTAACAGGACCAGGACATAATGTTCCTAAATATACTGGGTAATTATTATCTTTTAATTCTTTAGCAATTCCTCTTGTTAAGCTTACAATATAAGATTTAGTTGCATAATAAGTTGACATATAAGGTCCAGCAGGAAATAATCCTGAAATTGATGCAACATTTAAAATATAAGCTTGTTGATTTTTTAATTTATTAAGAGCTAATTTTGTTAATAAATGCATTGCTTTAACATTTACATCAATCATTTGTAATTCTAATTTATCATCAATTTTAATAAACTCGCCACATTCTCCAAAGCCAGCATTGTTAATAAATATAGCAATATCTAAATCTTTAATCTTTTCAAAAAAATCGCGGCATTCTTCTTCTTTTGCTAAATCAACTTCATAAATTAATGATGGATTTTTAAGCAATTTAGAAGTTTCTTGCAATTTTTCTTTTCTCCTTGCAACTAAAATTAATTCATAATTTAATTTTGATAATTGAATAGCAAATTCTTTTCCTATCCCTGAACTTGCACCAGTAACCACAGCATAAGGCATAAATTACCTCCTATATTTATTATTTTGGCTAACAATAACTATTTAAATCAAAATAAAAATTTAAAATCAATAACTTTTTTTTAAGTTAAATCATATTATATATTGATATTTATGAAAATTTATAACTCAATTATTGATTACATCGGTAATACTCCATTAGTAAGATTAAATAAAATAGAAGCGCTTTTTAAAATTGATTCGCCTCTTTATGCAAAATTAGAAATGTTTAATCCATCGCATTCTATTAAAATTCGTATTGCAAAAAATATGATAGATAAAGCGATAAAAGAAAAAAAGATTTCTAAAACTACGACGATTATTGAACCAACTTCAGGCAATACAGGAATTGGTTTAGCTTTAATATGTGCTTATTATAATCTTCATTTTATAGCAATAATGCCCGAGAATATGTCTATAGAAAGAATAAAATTATTAAAAGCATATAATGGAGAAGTTATATTAACAAAAAAGGAATTAGGCATGAAGGGCGCGATCAAAAAAAGTGAAGAAATGCATCAAAAAATTAAAGATAGTTTTATACCTTTACAATTTGAAAATCAATATAATCCATTAGCACATTATGAAACAACGGCCAAAGAAATATATAATGATTTAGATGGACAAATTGATATTTTTGTAAGTGCGATAGGCACAGGAGGAACTATTACAGGCATCAGCAAATATTTAAAAGAAAAAAACAAAAATATTATAAGTATTGGTTTAGAACCTAAAGAATCACCATTGTTAACTGAACATAAAACTTCTTCGCATAAAATTCAAGGTATTGGTCCAAATTTTGTACCTAAAACACTTAATTTAGATTATGTTGATAAAATTTTAACGATTACAAGTGAAGAGGCATATGAATACACAAATTTATTAGCTAAAACTGAAGGCATTTTCGCAGGTATTTCTTCAGGATGTGCTTTATGTGGAGGATTAAAAATTGCCAAAGAAGTAAAAAACAAAAACATAGTTATGATTTTCCCTGATTTAGGTGAAAGATATTTATCTACGGATTTAATAAAATATGATATGTAGAATAAAAAAGCTTAATTTTCAGGAAATTGAAAAGTTAATAAAGGATTTTAAATTAATCATTTTTATTGATTATTTTCAAAAAATAAATGTGAGAAAAACTAAAAGAAGAATAAAAAGAAGATTAAAAAAATTGTGCAAAGAGGCATTTTTAGTCGCAGGAAAAAAATATGAATCAAAAGTGATTTTAAATAAATGCAATCTAATGATAAAAGAAATTAGTTCGCTTTTAAAAAAAGATTTAGAATTTTATTTAGAAAGTGATCCTGCTATTTATGATGAAAAAGAAGTAATTTTAACTTATCCAGGATTTTATGCGATTTTTGTATATCGTTTAGCGCATTATTTATATAAATTGAATGTTCCTTATGTTCCTCGTTTAATGACTGAATTTGCTCATTCTAAAACAGGTATTGATATTCATCCAGGTGCTAAAATTGATTGTTATTTTTTTATCGATCATGGTACAGGTATTGTCATTGGAGAAACAACAGATATTGGAAATCATGTAAAAATATATCAAGGAGTTACTCTTGGAGCAATTTCTTTAAATAAAGGCAGTATTTTAAAAGGTAAAAAAAGACATCCAACAATAAAAAATTATGTTACTATCTACGCGAATGCCTCTATTTTAGGGGGTGAAACTATCATCGGGGATAATGTTATTATTGCTGCGAATACTTTAGTATTTAAATCTATTGAGCCATATTCTTTAGTTAAAGATCTTACTTTTTTAAAAATAAATAAAAATTAATTTATTTAAGCATGCTAATTAAACTATCAACTTCTTTAACTAAGTTATTTAAAATTACTACAGCTTGATAGAATTTATTAAGCAATGATTTAGCTAATGCTAGAGAAACATTTTCTACTTTGTACATATTTTCTTTATAGCAATCATATGACATAGATAATTGAAATACACATCTTTGTAAATAAGTATTTTTTATACGGGTTATTAAGACATTATTTGTTAAACCATTTTTCATATAAACTAGATAATTTTTTTCTACTTGACTTAATAATGTTCTTGCTAAATTTAAATGATATTGTGATTTTATTAACAACTTATCATTTTTTAAATATATATTATTGAAAATGGGTTTCATTTCTTGATTAATAAATTTAATTTTTTCTTTAACGGCCACAATAACCCATGAGATATGAAAAGCAAGTTGATTAAATTCCATAATTAACCTTTTGATAAATATAATCACAAATATCTAAACGTTCATTTTTATCAATTAATAATGAAACATCTCTTAAATCAATAAGAATACAGGAAAAATAAGAAGCGATCTCTTGAAATACTTCATAAAATGTATCTAATAATATTTCTAATTTAATTTTTTCTTCATTTGATTTAAAAGTGACAATGTAAGGAGATAAAAGAAAAATTTTTTCTTTAAATATTTCTCTTATTTCTTCAATAGTTAAGAAAAAATAATAAGAAAATAATTCTTTTTGTGTTGCTATATAATCATCACTTAAATCTGTTTGATTTATATTAATGCGCATGATATCGCTTGTTCCAATATGAATAAATATATTTTTTGATGACTTTAAGGCATTTTTTAAAGAGACATTATTCTTTTTAGCGTCTTGATCAATAAAAGAATATAAAAAGGAGATATAACCATCTTGCATTAAATAATTATCATTAACTTTTAAATTTTTTTCTTCTTTTAAATAAGCATCAAAATTTAAATTTTTTAAATCATTGCCTAGAAATAAAATGTCATCTTTTGCTTGATAAGAACAAGATATGATACATAAAAAAAGAATGACAATCCAAATTAATTTTTTCATTATTTTTCCACCTTTATATCTGCGCCTAAGGCTTTAAGTTTAAGGACAATATTTTCATAACCACGATATAAAATTTCGGCATCTTCTATTTTTGTTGTTCCTTGAGCATTTAATGCGCATAAAAGAATAGATGCAGCGCAGCGTAAATCTTTTGCTTTAACAACATTACCATGTAAAGAAAAAATGCCATTTATTAAAATAGTGTTTTTTTCTTTAAAAATTACCGCGCCTAATTTTTTTAATTCTTCAACATGAGAAAATCTTTCATCATAAATATTCTCTTTAATAACATGTATTCTTTTTATAGTTGTTAAATAAGCAGTTAATATTGGTTGTAAATCCGTTGGAAATAAAGGATATTCTCCTGTTTCTACGATTAAACTTTTTTTAACTTTAGATTTTTCAATTACTAAAGCATCTTCGATAAAATAATATATAATATCTAATTTTTGCAAAATATTTTCTAAATATACAATTTGTTCACGGATTACAGGATGTAATTTTATTTTTCCTAAAGTTGCTGCGATAAAAACAAAAGTACCTATTTCCATACGATCAGGAATATTTGTAAAATTTAAATCATGAAAAGTACCTTTTCCGATAATAATAGAATTATTTTTGCGATATATTTTTTTCCCTGCTTTGTTTAAAAACTCAATTAAAGTATCAATTTCAATTTCTTTAGAAACATTTTCGATAGTTATAATTTCTTGAGCATAAAGTCCCATTAAAATTGCATTAACTGTTGCCCCAAAAGAAACATTTTTTAAAACTATATGTGAATTAGTATACTTTTCAAAATTAAATATTAAATGATCTTTCTCTAAATAATTTGCTCCATAATCTTGAAACATTTTTAAATGAATATCTATTGGTCTAGTTGAAAAATTACAACCTCCAGGATAATTTATTTCTAATTTTTTTGTAATTGGTAATAACGCGCCTATTAAATAATAAGATGCACGAAATTTGTTTACTTCTTCAAGACATAAATTATGATATTCTATATTTTTAGAATCAATTAATAAGTGATTAGAGTCAATAAACATACATTTGACATTTAAAACATTTAAAATTTCTAAAAAATTATAAATGTCTGTTAAAACGGGAATGTTTTTTAATATAACTTTTTTTTGTATTGCTAAGGCACCAGCAATTAAACATAATGCAGCATTTTTTGATCCTGAAATTTGAACTTCTCCACTTAAATCAACATTTCCATTTATAAGTAAGCTAGACATAAAATCACTTCCTTATTTTTACATTATGTTAATAGGTTAATCTTTAGAATTATTTAAAAAAAATAATTTAAAAAAAGGAAGCTAAAATCTACTTATTATATAAAAAAAATGATATGATAAAAAAAGTTAAAGGAGACATATTTTATGATTAGTAAAAACCTAGCCCAACTAGTATTAAATGAGTGTCTTTCTACTGGTGCAGAGTTTGCTGAAATCTTTTTAGAAGAAACTGAAGAAGAAAAAATATCTTTAGATTCTTCTATCGTGGAAACTGTTTCCTCCTCTTTAAATTATGGAGCAGGTATTCGCTTGATTTCAGGATTACAAAGCGTTTATGGACACACAAATAACATTTCAAAAAAAGGACTTTTAGACCTTGCTTCGATGTTAAAACAATCGTTTGCTAAAGAAAGAATTAGATATTGTAGCCCTATTGCTAAAGTTCGGGTAATAGCTAAACATAAACCAGAGATTTCTTACCAAGAAATTTCTAAAGAAGAAAAAATAAAATTTTGTAAAAAAATTGAAAAGTCAATGCATATTGATAAAAGAATCGTAAGAACAGTTGTCGGACTTTTAGATACAACTCAAAAAGTGCAAATTTTTAATAGCGAGGGTAAAGAAATTTGTGATACTCGTGTTCGTGGACGTATGAGTTTACTTGCTGTTGCTAAAGATGAAAAAGGAATTGAGACTTC
The DNA here is from genome assembly GCA_947632435.1 of uncultured Bacilli bacterium. GTDB lineage: Bacteria > Bacillota_I > Bacilli_A > RFN20 > CAG-449 > CANRPC01. The sequence continues at coordinate 29,209 of CANRPC010000008.1, forward strand.
TTTTCAAGGACCAGGAGCTCAAAAAGGAATGGAATTTTTCTACAAAGAAAATGACATGGAAGAAATAGCAAGAGGAGTTGCTGAATCCGCATTAACGATGTTAAATGCTAAAGAATGTCCTTCAGGTAAAATGCCTGTAGTTATTGGAAACGGATTTGGTGGAGTAATATTTCATGAAGCATGCGGTCATTCTTTAGAAGCATCTTCAGTTTCAAAAAATCTTTCTGTTTTTGCTAATAAATTAGGAGAACAAATCGCTTCACCATGTGTTAATGCAGTCGATGATGGCACAATTAAAGGTGGCTGGGGAAGCGGTAATGTTGATGATGAAGGTTACCCTTGCCAAAGAAATGTTCTTATTAAAAATGGTATTTTAACTTCATATATGGTTGATAGTTTTAATGGCAAAAGGATGTCTGCTAAGCAAACGGGTTCTTCAAGAAGAGAATCTTATCGTTATGAACCAACTTCAAGAATGACAAATACTTTTATTTTACCTGGAAAAAATACTTTTGATGAAATGATTTCCTCGATAAAATATGGCTTATATGCAAAATCTATGGGAGGGGGCAGTGTAAATCCTGCGACTGGAGAATTTAACTTTGCTTGTAATGAAGCATATATGATTGAAGATGGTAAAATTACTTATCCTGTCAAAGGTGCAACTTTAATAGGATCAGGAAAAGATATCTTAATGAAAATTGATATGATAGGTAATGATTTAAAAAGAGCGCAAGGAATGTGTGGTGCAAGTTCAGGAAGCATACCTGTTGATGTAGGACAACCAACATTAAGAGTAAGTGAAATTACTGTTGGAGGAAGCGGAGGTAAAAATTAATGAAATATGATATTTATTTTCAAGAAGCAAAAAAAATCGGCTTAGAGGCTTTAGAACTTGCTTCTACTAGTGCTTCATCTTTATCATTTTCTTTGTTTCATGGTGAAATTGAAAATTATACTGTAGCAAAATCATTTTCTTTAACAGCAAGAGGAATATATCATGGTAAATTTGGCTATGCTGTTAGTGAAAAAAATGATAATACGACACCTAAATATATCGTAGAACAAATAAAAGAAAATGCTTTAGTTAACGAAACAAAAGAAAGCGCGGAAATTTTTAAAGGTAGTCAAAAATACACGAATAAAAATGTTTATGATTCTTCATATTTGAAAATACCAGTAGAGCATAAAATTGCTTTAGCTAAAGAAATGGAAAAAGCATTAAGAGAAGCAGATAAAAGAATTTATGAAGTAGAAATATCCTATTCAGAAGAAGAGGAAGAAATTCGCTTAATGAATTCTTATGGGTTAAATTTAAAAAGTAAAACTAATATTTTATATTATTATGTTTCGGCAGTTGCTACGGATGAAAATGAAGAAACAAAAACAGGATATAAAATTTCTTTTAGCAATAATTTTGAAACTTTTAATCCTAAAGCTATAGTTAATGAAGTAGTTGAAAAAACAATATCTCAACTTAATGGTAAACCTTGTAAATCAAAAAAATATAAAGCAATTTTAGATAAATCAGTTACTGCAAGTTTATTAAATTTTTTCTTGCAAAGTGTTTCTAGTGAAGCAATTCATAAAAATTCAAGTATGTTAGCAGGTAAATTAAATACTCTTGTAGCCTCAAAAAAAATAACACTTGAAGAAAGACCATTAAGTAAAAATATGTTTTTTAGAGGATTTGATGATGAAGGAGTTGCTACTTTTAATAAAAAAATCATTGACAAAGGCGTTTTAAAAACTTATTTATATGATTTAAAAAATGCTCGTATGGATAAGGTAGAGCCAACGGGAAATGGGTATAAGGGTAGCGATGGTAAAGCACATGTATCCTATGTCAATCCATATTTAAAACCAGGTAAAAATAGTTTAGAACAACTCTTTGAAATGGTTAATGAAGGAATTTATATCACTACAGTCCAAGGATTACATGCTGGAATTAATGCTCAATCAGGAAATTTCTCCTTGCAAGCTGCAGGTTATTTAATTGAAAATGGTAAACGTGGACAAGCAGTTACCTTAATAACTATCGCGGGCAATTTATTTGAAATGTTAAAAGATGTTAAAGAAGTTGGATCTGATTCCGAATTATTATCCAATGGATTTACTTGCTCATCAATATATTTAAAAAATTTAGCGGTTTCTGGAAATTAAAAAAAGACTCTTAAAGAGCCTTATTTAATAAGCGGTTTAGTAAAAATATTAAATCGCTTTTTATTTTTGCATATTACTATCTAAATCTTCATCGATTATATATAATGGTCGATCTTGAGCTTCTTTAAATATTCTAGCAATATATTGAGAAATAATTCCTAAGAAAATAAATACTAAACTAAAGAAAAATGCGATAAAGAATAAAAGAAAGAAGAATTTACTATCGATATTTAAAGAATATACGTTACATTTTTTTAAGATTAAAAAAATAGCAAAAACTAACATTCCAATTATAGAAATAATAGAAGTATAGATACCAAATTTTAATGACCAACCAAGGGGAATTGAAGATGAAGAAACAATAGAATCACCAGCAAGAGAAAACATGGATTTATAATTATATTTTGATTCACCTTTAAGTCTTTTTGGTCTTACAAAATCAACAGAGGTTGTTTTAAAGCCAACATAAGGAACAATAACTCTAAAAACACGACTTCTTTCATTTAAAGCATTAATATGATCAAGAACTTTACGAGAAATTAAACGGAAATTACCAATATTTTTAGGAACTTTTATTTTACCTGATAATTTATAAATTACATCGTAATATTTTTCCGCGGTAAATCTTTTTAAAAAGGAGTCTTTTTTTCTATCGACACGACGGCCATTAACTACTTCATAACCTTCTTCATATTTTTTTAATAATTCATATATTACTTCAGGAGGATCTTGTAAATCTGAATCCATAATTATAATCGCGTCGCCTTTAGCTTCCTTCATACCAGCACATATCGCGGCTTCATGTCCATAATTTCTTGAAAAAGAAATAAGATGAATACGATCATCTTTATTTTTAAATTCTTTAAGTAAAGATAATGTTTTATCTTTAGAACCATCGTTAATAAGTACAAATTCAAAAATATATTTATCTTTTACTTTTTCTACGATATTGCAAATAGTTTTATAAAAAATAGGCGCCATTTCTTCTTCGTTATACATTGGTGCCACGATTGAAATTCTTTGCATTTACTTCTCCTCCGTTAATTCGATTTCATCTTTTAATAAAGAATACAATTTTATATCGTGAAATTCTTCATTATATAGGGCATATTTTCTTTGTGTACCTTCATAATGAAATCCTGATTTAATAAGGGCAATTTCTGAAAAATCATCATCAGCATCGATTTTTGCTTGAATTCTTCGTACTAATTTTGTGGAAAATAAATATGAACATGCGAGTTTAATTGCCTCGATGATATATGTATCTTTTAATCCTAAAACAGTGTAAAAAGAAATAGAACAATTGCCTTCTTCACTATAATAATGTGGAACTTGAATAACCCCGATAAATTCTTTGGTCTTAGTTGAGGTTATAGCCCATCCGACAGATTTACCAGTTTCATATCTAGAAGTATAATCCATTAAATAAACCATGTAATCATCATCAGTATTTAAAAAATTAAAACTATGATATCTTTTAAATTTTAAGTCTTCATAAGTATCATGAGCATAAACTGCATCTTTAACGACTAATTTTCGTAAAGTAACTTTCTTTCCTTCAATTTTTGCTGAAATTAATTTACTTGGTTTTTTCTTCTTATGGAAAAAGTCCTCAAATTTTAAAAGTTTCATATATCTTAACTCCTTTTTTAATTATAACGTAAAAAAATATTAATAGGGAAATATTTATTCATTTTTTAATTCAAACAAAATATCGCGTAAAGTTGCAGCTTTTTCAAAATCGTAATTTTTTGCTGCCTGGCGCATTTCTTTTTCAACATCTTTAATCATTTTATCTTTTTCACTTCTAGTTAATTTTTTAGTATTTTTGGCTTTAATTTGTAAAGAATCATCAATTACTTTTAAAGGCAAACGTATTTCTTTAATAATTGTTCTTGGTATTATATTATGTTCTTTATTATAAGCTTCTTGAATAGATCTTCTTCGACTAGTTTCATCAATAGCTTCTTTCATTGATCTAGTTATTTTAGAAGCATACATAATAACTTTACCATTTTCGTTTCTTGCAGCACGTCCAATTATTTGTATTAAAGATGTCGTGGATCTTAAAAATCCTTCTTTATCAGCATCAAGAATAGTTATTAAGGAAACTTCAGGAATATCTAAACCCTCTCTTAAAAGATTAATACCTATCAATACATCATATTTTCCTTTACGAAATTGATATATAATTTGAGTTCTTTCTAAAGTTTTTGTTTCGTTATGTAAATAAACAACCTTTTTCCCTTTTTCTTTTAAATATGCCGTTAAATTTTCTGCATCTTTAATAGTTAAAGTTACAACCATTACTCTTTCATTTTTAGCTATAACTTTATCAATTTCTCCGATTAAATCATAAATAGGATTTTCTACATTTTTAACCTCAATTATAGGGTCTAACAATCCAGTCGGACGAATAATTTGCTCGACAACTTCTCCCCCTGTTTTGTCTAATTCATATGAACCTGGAGTCGCGGATGTACAAATAACTTGATTTATTTTATTTTCAAATTCTGAAAAATTTAAAGGTCTATTATCAAGCGCGGAAGGTAAACGAAAACCATATTCAACAAGCGTTTCTTTACGAGAGCGATCACCATTGAACATGCCTCTTACTTGAGAAAAAGTTACGTGAGATTCATCGACGATGAGTAAATAATCTTTTGGTAGATAATCAAAAAGACAATAAGGAGTTTCCCCTTCTTTTCGGCCATCAATATGACGAGAATAATTTTCAATTCCAGGACAGATACCAAATTCTAATAATGATTCAATATCGCGTGTTGTACGTTGAGCCAATCTTTCTTCTTCAAGATATTTTCCTTGTTCGTGAAAAAAAGAAGTTCGCTTTTTTAATTCTTCTTTAATACTTTCAACGGCTTTTTCAATTCTATCCATAGTAGAGGCATATTCGTGAGCAGGAAAAATAGGATATTCATTATAAGTATGAATTATTTCTTTTGTTGTTAAATCGCATTCTCTAATTTCTTGAAGAACATCAAATTCATCTAATAATAAGCGAATGACTATTTCTTTGGTGGATGGAGGAACAATTTCAATAACATCGCCATTTACTCTAAATGAGCCAGAATTCAAATCAAGATTATTTCTTTTATATTGACTATCAACTAATTTAGCATAAAGTTCTTTACGATTAATTTCTTGACCTTTATATAGGAAAAACGCTAAAGATTGATATTCGGCAGGATCTGTTAAACCATATATCGCGGCTACCGAGGCCACGACAATCGTATCTCTTCTTTCTAAAAGCGAATTAATCGCCGAGGCACGCATTATTTCAATTTCTTCATTCATTACAGCATTTTTGTCAATGTAAGTATCGGAAGAAGGAATATATGCTTCAGGTTGATAAAAATCAAAGTTTGAAACAAAATATTCAACTCGATTATTAGGAAATAGTTCTTTAAATTCACTGTAAAGTTGCCCTGCAAGAGTTTTATTATGAACTAAAACTAAAGTTGGTCGATTAACTTTTTCAATAATATTTGCTACAGTAAATGTTTTACCTGTTCCAGTTGCGCCTAGTAAAACTTGAAATTTTTGGTTGTTTTTAAGACCTTTTACTAAATTTTCAATTGCTTGAGGTTGGTCACCAGTTGGTTTGTAATTAGAAACAATTTTAAAAGGTATATCACTCATTTTCTTCACTCTTCTTTATCAAATCATTTATTTCATTTTCATCATAAGAAAAACCCATTCCTCTTATTTCATGAGCTTTCACTATCGTAACAAAAGCTTTAGGATCGATTTCTACGATTGCATTTTTTAAAATATAATATTCTTTAACATCAAAGCATACTTGAATAACCTTGATATTTTTTTTAGAATATCCACCTTGAGAAAGAAGCAACGTAGATCCTCTTTCCATTTTTTCAATAATAAAATTGTTAATTTCTTCATATTTTTCTGACACTATATAGGCTATATAACTAGCTTTTCCACCAATAAATATTTTATCCATCGCAAATGCTGTGACAAATGCTGCAAGAATACCTATTAAAGCTAAATCAAATTTTTTAATAACAAAAATACCAAAGATGATTACTAAAGTATCAATAATAAAAGAAGAAACACCAACTCGAATTTTAAATAGTTTATATATGATAAGTGTAGGAATATCAACTCCGCCTGTTGAACCTCCACCTAAAAAGGTTAATCCCACACCTAATCCAGTTATAGCTCCTCCAAATAAAGCGGCTAAAATAAGATGAGATAAATTATTTATATCAAGATGAAAAATACTGCCATTAGAATATAAAAAAGAAAAAAGATAAACACCAATTGGATAAACAATCGTGGCACATAAAGTTTGTAAAGCAAAACGTTTACCTAAAGTAAAGATTCCTAAAATAAAGAAAGCCCAAGTAAAAATAGTTATATAAAATTCTTCATTTATAAATGATATATTAACCTTTATTAAATTACTTAAAACAATAGCTAAACCAGATATTCCTCCAGAAACTATATTATATGGAAGATAAAAAAATGAAGTGGCAAAAGAAAGAAGTAAACTACCAATAATTACTAAAAATAAATTTTTGGTTGCATTAAGAGTCTTATTTAGCATTTTTAACCTCCCATTTTAAATATGAAAGAATTAATTCATCTAATTGTCCATCCATTATTGCAGAAACATTGTTTGTTTCATATAAAGAGCGATGATCTTTAACCATAGTGTAAGGGCAAAAAACATAAGAACGAATTTGATTTCCCCATTCAATATTTTTTTGTTCTCCACGAATTTGTAATAACTCTTTTTGTCTTTCTTGTTCTTTTAAAATTAGCAAACGAGATTTTAAAATATTCATAGCAATTTCTCTATTTTGAATTTGACTTCTTTCATTTTGACAAGAAACCACAATACCAGTTGGAATATGTTTTATACGTATCGCAGATTCTGTTTTATTAACATTTTGACCGCCTGCCCCTGAAGAACGATAAGTATCAATTTTTAAGTCTTTTTCTGATATTTCTAAATTGATATCATCATTTATTTCTGGAGTTACTTCAACAGAGGCAAAAGAAGTATGTCTTCTTCCTGAAGCATCAAATGGAGATATTCTTACAAGACGATGAACCCCTTTTTCGGATTTTAAAAGACCATAAGCATTTTTTCCTTTAATTATAAAGGAAACACTTTTAATGCCTGCTTCTTCACCAACTTGATAATCTAATGGTTGAATTTTAAAATGATGTTGCTCTGCATAACGTACATACATTCTATAAAGCATTTCTGCCCAATCTTGAGATTCAGTACCACCTGCTCCTGGATGTAATTCCATAATCGCATTGCAATTATCAAATTTTGATGATAATAAAACAGCAGTTTCAAATAAATGCATCTTTTTTTCTAAATCAATTATTTCATCAGAAATAAGTTGATGCATTTGTAAATCATCTTCTTCTTTTAATAAATAAAACATTTCCTCTAAAGATTTTAAATTTGTTTCTAAGGAATAATATTCATCGATTTTTTCTTTAATATTATTAGCTTTATTTACAATTTGTAAGGCTTTTTTATTATCTTGCCAAAAATCATCTTCACTAATTTGTTTGTCGAGCATTTCTTTTTGCTTTTTTAAATTAGTGACGTCAAAGTGAATCACCTAATTCCTTTAATAGAGCAAAAAGAGCGCTTAGACAATTTTTAATTTCATATAGTTCTAACATGTCTATTTTCGCCCCTTTTTTAATAATAATTATTTATTTTCTGTTTGAAGTTTTTCTTTTTCTTCTTGTTCTTGTTTTATTTTTTCTAAAGATCCTTCTTTTGGAAGTTCTTGTTTTGGAGCATCTACTTCAGATGGACCTTGATGCATTTGCTCTAATTTTTCTTCTCTTAATTGAATTTCAGCACGTAGTAAAGTCGAAGTAACTTCATTTGCAATATTATTAACCATTTCATCGAACATTTCATAACCTTCACGTACATATTCTTGAAGTGGATTAGTATTTGCATAACCTCTTAAATGAATGCCATCTCTTAACTTTGCCATTGAATCAATATGATTAGTCCAGTAACGGTCAATAGCTCTTAAGGTAACCATTTTTTCAATTTGATCTGGAGCATCTGAAGAAGCACGAACTTTCCAAGTCTCTCTTTTTTTGTCATAAACACTTATTAAAGCTTCACCAATTTCATCAGTGGCTTCTTGAATAGGTGCTTCATTATAACCTTCGGTAGAGAATGTTCCTTCTTTTAAATATCTACCAGTTAGATTCTCTTTTAATTTTTGAGCATCTATCCATTTATCGCCTCCGTTTGATACTAAAGATTTATCGACAATAATTTTCGCAGCTTTACGGAAATATTCTTGTACAGCATCATAAATGGATTCAGAATATAAAACTTTATCTCTTTGTTCATAAATTACACTTCTTTGTTGACGCATAACATTATCATAATCAATAAGTGATTTACGAGTATCAAAGTTTTGACCTTCAATTTTCTTTTGAGCACTTGTAATTGCCGAAGTTACAAAACGATTATTTAATCCTTCATCACCTAATGAAGCAAAGGCGTTACGGAGCATATCGCTACCAAAACGAAGAATTAATTCATCATCACAACAAACAAAGAATTTAGAATATCCTGGATCACCTTGACGTCCTGAACGTCCTCTTAATTGATTATCAATACGTCTTGCTTCATGTCTTTCAGTGCCTATAACACACAATCCTGCGGCATGTTTTACTTCATCGGTATCTTTAACATCTAATACTCCAGGTCCAAGTTTAATATCAGTACCACGACCTGCCATATTTGTAGCAACTGTGATAGAACCAAGTTCGCCAGCGTGTTCGATAATATGAGCTTCACGTTCATGATTTTTAGCATTTAATACTTCATGATTTAAACCAGCATCTAATAATAATTTTGATAAATATTCAGATTTTTCAACGGAAACGGTACCAACAAGTATTGGTTGACCAAGAGCATGTCTTTTTTTAATTTCTTCTAAAATAGCTTTATATTTTGCTTGTTCATTTCCATAAACCATATCAATATCATCAAAACGAATAACAGGTTTATTAGTTGGAACACAGGTAACATTCATTTTATAAATTTCTCTAAATTCTTCTTCTTCTGTTTTAGCAGTACCTGTCATACCAGCAATTTTATTATATAATCCAAAGAAATTTTGATAAGTAATAGTGGCCATAGTAATAGTTTCTTGCTTTATTTTGACATTTTCTTTGGCTTGTAAAGCTTGTTGTAAACCATCACTATATTCTCTTCCTTTTAAAACACGACCAGTGAAAGCATCGATTAATAAAATTTCATCATCTTTAACCATGTATTCAACACCACGTTTCATGATGTAGTTTGCTTTTAAGGCTTGAGTAATACGATGTACTAAATCGGCATTACTTGGATTAGATGAATCGTAAATATTTTTGATATTAAAAGCTTTTTCCGCCATATCGATACCAGAATCTGTCAAAGAACATGTTTTGGTTTTGATATCGATGGTAAAATCTTTATCTTTTCTTAATGATTTACAAAAACGATCCGCGAAAATATAAGTTGAAGCACTTGCTCTTTCACCACCTGAAATAATTAAAGGAGTACGTGATTCATCAATTAAAATTGAGTCTGCTTCATCCACGATAGCGTAATTTAAGCCTCTTAAAACACGTCTATCTGTTGATTGAGCCATATTATCACGTAAATAGTCAAATCCTAATTCGCTATTGGTGGTGTATGTAATATCAGCATTATAAGCATCTTGTTTACCACGTACATCTTTTTCTCTTAAGTTAACATCTACGGTTAATCCAAGAAACTTATAAATTAATCCCATATTTTCACAGTCTCTCGCGGCTAGATATTCATTTACAGTAACAATATGTACACCTTTACCAGCAAGCGCATTTAAATATGCAGGCATAGTTTCTGTCAAGGTTTTACCTTCACCAGTTTTCATTTCAGCGACATCGCCTTCATGTAGCACAATGCCTCCCATGACTTGTACTTCAAAAGGAAATTCCCCTCTTACTCTTCTTGCAGTTTCTCTTACAACAGCGAAAGCTTCTGGTAAAATATCATCTAAAGTTTTGCCTTTAGCTAATAAGTTTTTAAAATAAGGAGTCTTAGCTTTTAATTCATCATCTGTTAAAGCTTTCATCTCATTTTCATAAGAAAGAACAATTTTTGCTGTTTTCCTTATTTTTTTTAATCGACGTTTATCAACCATCAAAATTTTATCTACAAAGCTCATTTATTTTTTTGCTCCTTTCAATCGGTGTAATCTAATTTATTATACTATATCTTTTAGATATAGAAAAGAAAAAAACTCTTTTATTACAAGCAAAATTACTAATCTTGTTATTATTAAGCTAAGAAAATAATATTAATAAGTTAAAGGTTAAATTAAAAATTATATATTAGATAAATTTGTTTTCTGAAAACAAAAATCTTGTACAAAAAACATTTAAAAATTAATTTTAATATTACAATACTTGTTGATCATTTTCATCAAGCATTATTTTAATTTTTACATCTTTCCAGTTGTCTTTTAAACTTACTCCAAATGGTTTTTCATTAGTAAATATATCTTTATAATTATTGTATTGAACTTTATTTAAGTAATAACTATTTATTTTTAGAAAAGTATTGTTGATAACTATATGATCTATTACATATTTTTTGTTTTTAAAAGTAAAATAAATACTGACAGTTTCTTCTCTTTTTAAAATATTTTCAATTTCTTTTAAAGAATATGGCTTAGAATAATATTGATTTATGGATTTTAAATACGTAATAATTTCTTCAAATCTTTTTATACTTTTAAAAGAAACAACATTTTCTTCATTTTCTTTTTTCTTTTTTAATTTTGAAAACATTTTCATCACCTTTAATATTTAATCATAAAATTTATTTAATTGAAAGAGTACACAAATTATAATAATAACCTTTTAAATCCATCAATTCATCATGAGTGCCACTTTCGATTATTTTGCCATTTTCTAATACGATAATTTTATCGGAATTGTATATCGTGGAAAGTCGATGAGCAACCACTAACATTGTACCAATAGATTTCATTTTTTCTAATGATTTTTGAATTAAAATTTCACTTTCTGTATCAATATTTGCCGTAGCTTCATCAAGAATTAAAATTGAAGGTTTTCTAACTATTGTTCTTGCAAATGACAATAATTGTCTTTCTCCAGCAGAGAAATTTTTGCCATTTTCTAACACCACGTGTTCGTATTTTTTATCTAAACGATTAATAAAACTATCCGCGTGTACATATTCGCAAGCTTTAATTATTTCTTCATCACTAATTTCTTTGTTTCTTAAACGTATATTTGTTTTAATATCTCCTGAAAAGAGAAAAACATCTTGTAACATTTGTCCTATTTGTTTTCTTAATGAAGCAATGCTTATATCTTTAATATCATGACCATCAATATAAATATGCCCTTTTTGAATATCGTAATTTCTAACTATTAATGATAATATTGTGGTCTTTCCTGCACCTGTTTGCCCAACAAATGCTACAGTTTGTCCAGGATTTATTTTAAAACTTACATCTTCTAAAACCCAATTTTCTTTATTATAAGCAAAATAAACATGATCAAATTCTATTGAACCTTCAAAATGGTCTAAAACCAAAGCATTTTCTTTTTCTTTAATTAAAGGTTTTATATCCATGAGTAAGAATAATCTTTCTGAAGCGGCAAAACCTCTTTGAAAACCATTAAGTAAATCTGCCATATTTTGAATAGGTTCAAAGAAATTTGATAAATATAAATAAAATAAAAGGAAAGTTGAACTTGAAACACTTGGAATTCCAATAGCAAAACATGTAGCAATTGCTAAAATATAAATAAGAGAAACAGTAGGTCTATAAAAAGCAAAAGCTAAAGTGACATTGTAAGTAGCCTTTTTTAAATTTTTATTTTTTTCGGCAAATTCTTTTTTTATTCTTTCTTCTTGATTAAATACTTGTATTACTTTCATGCCAGTAAGAGTTTCACTTACAAAAGAATTCATCTCGGATATTCTTTCTCGTTCTTTACGAAACACTTTTTTGGAAACATATTTAAAGATAAAAGAAACAATACCAACAGCAAAAACAAAAATTAACATATATAAAGCTAATTGCAAATTAACAACAAACATTACAATAAAAGTGACAATAATTAATAATAAATTTTTTATAAGATTGACTATCAAACTTGAAAACATATCTGATAAGGCTACGGTATCATTTGTAATACGCGTTACTAATTTGCCTACAGGTATATCGTTAATTTGTAAAAGAGAAAGATTTTCAATATGATTAAAGACATCTTCACGAAGATTAACAACGATATCTTGACCTACTTTTTGTAAAAGAATAGACATTAAATATCGCATAACAACATTGATAAAAGAAAGCAAAAAATAAGAAAGAGCTAAAATAATAATTTTTGAAAGTAAAGTATTATTTAAAGTGCTTTCAAGTAATTTTAAATTTTTGGTTGAATCAGAAATTATTAAAGGTAAGCTTATGTCAAAAAACACGGTTAAAGCAAGCAAAATAAACGCTAAAAAGAAGTACTTTTTATAAGGTTTAATATATTTAATCGCGCGTAAAAATATTTCTTTATCTTTCATTACTCTTTTATCTTGTTTCATAATTTTCTCCATTTAATTTAGCTTCAAATTTTTGTATGTAAACAAGATTTTTGTATAATAATGAGCTTTTTAATAATTCTTCATGAGTACCATAAGCATCGATTTCTCCATCTTTTAAAACAAGAATCTTATCTAAATGTTCTACAGTAGAAATACGAGAAGATACTAAAATCGTCGTTTTATTTTCTCTTAATGATAAAATGTTATTTAAAATCTCTTGTTCTGTTTTCATATCAACTGCAGAAAGAGAATCATCTAAAATCATAATTGGAGCGTTTTTAATATATGCTCTTGCAATCGCTATTCTTTGTTTTTGACCACCAGATAAAGAAACACCTTTTTCACCAACCATCGTTTGATATTGGTTATCAAAAAGTAAAATATTATCATGAACAGAAGCAAATTTTGCTGCATTTATAATATCTTCATCTTGATATTTTTCATCTTTAAAAGAAATATTATTAAAAACAGTATCGGAAAAAAGAATATTTTCTTGAGGGACATAAGCAATATTTTCTCTTACATCTTTTATTTTTAAATGCATAATATCTTCATTATCGATAAATACTTTACCTTCTTCGATATTATATAATCTTAATAAAATATCCATTAAAGTGGATTTTCCACTTCCTATTTTTCCTACTATACCGATTCTTTCACCATGATTTATTTTTAAAGTAATATTATTTAAACAATTATTTTTTGCACCTTTATATTTAAAAGAAAAATCTTTAAATTCAATATCACCTTTAACTTTATTAGTAAAATTATTTGTTCCTTCTTTAAGTTCTACTTCTAAATCAAGAACTTTACTAATACGTTTTAAAGAGGCATTTGCTTTTGAAATCATCACAATAATTTGCCCAAAAGCCATCATTGGCCAAACTAAAGTGTTAAAATAACCAACAAATGTGACAATTTTTCCCGCGCTTAAAGCACTTTCTAAAGAATTATTTACATTTAAATAAACATAATATCCTCCAACACCAAGAATAATAACGATAACCGTTGAGCATAAAAAAGATATTATAGAATCGACAAAAGAAGAAAATCTAGTTAAATTTATTTCTGCTTTACGACATTCTTTACCTAAACGTTTTGCTTCTAATTTTTCAAATCCTTCTTGTACGAATGCTTTTATCACCCGAATTCCTGAAAAATTTTCTTGAGCAAAATCAGAAAGGGCATCTAATTTTTTTTGTCTGTTTTCATAAAAAAAGGACATCCATTTTTCGACTAAACCACTTAAAATGGCTAATAAAATAATAGGTATTATAGAAAAAAGAGTTAATCTCCAATCTAAAGAAAACATTTTGTAAAGAGTTAAACCACCAAGAAAAATAAAATCAACAAGCATCATTAAACCAAAGCCAAATAAATCTTGAATTGTTTCAATATCATAAGACATTAAAGATAATAATTCGCCGACTTTATGACTAGAAAAATTATTTTGGGAAAATTTTGTTGTCTTTTCAAAAATTTTTCTTCTTAAATCGCATTGTACTTGACTGGAAACTTGAAAAAGTGTAATTCTCCATAAAAATCGACCGATAAACATGATAAATGCGACAATAATAATAGTTCTTATGATATTATTTAATTCATTTTGATTTGTAGCAATTTCTTGAATATTATCGATAACATAGCCAAGATTTTCTGGAATTAATAATTGAGCATAATCAACAGCAATTAACGCTAAAAAGCCTATTAAAAAAGCAAAAAAATGTTTTCTATAATATTCGTTAATATGTCTTGAAAATATCATAAGCTTTCCTCTTCTAAGATATTTTATATAAAGGATAGCAAAAAGTAAATTTTAAACGTTTATTTACAAAAAAAAACCAAGAAAATTTATTCTTGGTTTATGAATTTATGCGCCTATTTTCACAACATTTTTTGCTTGAAGACCACGTTCTGTTTCTGTTAAGTCAAATTCTACTTCTTGACCTTCTTCTAAGGAACGGTATCCTTCTTCTTGGATTTGAGAATAATGCACAAAGATATCTTCGCCTTGACCACGATTAATAAAGCCATAGCCTTTTTCAGCGTTGAACCATTTTACCTTACCTAACATATTTACCACCTTCCTGCAGTTAATGACTACAATTTAATTATAAAAATAAAAATACCTAATTTACATTTTTATTGATAGTCAAATTCTTCAATAATTTGACAAAGAATATGCAATTGTAACAATTTTTATTTTTTTAGGATTTAATGTTTTTAAAAGTGACACACATTGTAATATTGTATTTCCAGTTGTAACAATATCATCCACTAAAAGAAGATTTTTATTTTCCAATGTTATGTCCTTTTTTATCATAATATTTTTGCTTGCCACCTCTCTTTCTTTTTTGCTTAAATTTGCTTGTTTATAATCTTTGGTTTTAAATAGTACTTTAGCCATTTTTAAATGTAAAGAAGCAAAAATTTTTTCTACATGATTAAAGCCTCTATTTTGATCATGTTCATAGTAAGAAGGAACAGGAATTAAAATATAGTTGAAAAATTTTAATTTTAAAAAGAAAGCATCATAATTTAAAAAAATAGGAGCTAAAGCAATATCGTTGCATCCTTTTAATTGATAAATCAAAGAAACAATTTTATCTTTATATGGATATAAAGAATAAACTCTAATATCATTAAAAGATTTTATTCTAGGCTTTCGATTTAAAGAAATAAAACATTTTGGGCAGATATCTACTTTGAAAAATAAGGCTAAAAAACCCCATTTTTGAATTTTTTGAAAACAAATTAAGCAATTTGCCATTCGTTTGCCTTTTTAATTTTATTAATAGCAGTCTGCATTGAAAAAGTATTTTTATAGCCCAAAAAGAAGACATCACCAGTAGGAGAATCTATTTTTCTTCCAACTCTACCTGATATTTGAATTAAACTTGCTGAATCATAAATCTTATGATCTGCATGATAAACTATAACTTGTAAATCTTTAACAGTCACCCCTCTTTCTAAAATGGAAGTTGTCACTAAATAATCATATTTTTTTTGTTTAAAATCATTAATTATATTTTCTCGATCTTCTTTTTTTGAATGTACAACATTACCTTTTTTAAAAAACCATTTTAAAATAGAAAATAATTTTTCACTTTCCTCGATGGTTGGAGTAAAAATAAAACATTGTTTATTTTCTTTTTTGTAAGTATATAATTTTTTAATGACAAAAAATAAATTTGAGATGATAGAAATTTTGATTTTGGGAATTGGCAAATCGACATTATGATATCTTCTTAATAATTCTAAATAGATACCATTGTTATTTATCACTTCCAAAATTTTTTCTTCTTTTGGAGTTGCTGACATTAAAACATAAGTGCCTTTAATGGCTTTATAAAAGAAATGTTTTAAAACATCATTTCCTTCATAAGGGAAAGCATCTATTTCATCGAAAATTAGATAATCAAAATAATTTTCATAACGATATAATTGATGAGTTGTAAGTAAAATAATATCGCCTTCAAGCTTTTCAGTATGTCGATTATAAAGTGCAGTAACTTGGCTATTTAAAAAAGCTTTTTCAAAACGAGGTAATAAATCAATTACTACATCTTTTCTTGGAATGACAAATCCTACAGTTTTATTTTCTTTTAAAGCATCTAAAATACTTTCAAAAACAATTTCTGTTTTACCTGCACCTGTTACAGCATAAAGGAAAACATTTTTTTTATTTTTTCTTGCTTTTACTAATTGATTAGAAATTTTTTCTTGTTCTTTACTTAAAGGATAATCTAAGTGAAGAGTTATATTTTTATTAATTAATTTTTTTTGAGCTTTCTTTCCATTAAATGTTAAACATTTTCGACAATAATAAGAATTGTTAAAAAAAGAAAAGTATTCTTGATTGTTATTTCCACATCTAAGACAAACCATTTTTTTCACCTCAATAATACTATTCTTAATTTTTTAAATTTATTAAAAAAAATTTAATGTTTTATTATCCTTATTCTATCATATTTTTCATTATCATTTTTATAGTTCTAATGGACTTTCTAGTCAACTTAGCAATTTCTTCTTGTTTTACTGATTCGCTATTTTTATTAATATTAATGATTGTTAGTTCTTCTAAAAAGTATTTACTATTATTTAAAACATTTTTACTATCTTCATTCTTAAAATCTATATGCGTATATCGATTTTTAAGCTCAAGCATCACATTCTTTATAAATATTATTATATAACTAAAAGTGCAAAATTTGCTCTTTGGCGTTTGCACTAATGATGTCATAAAAATCTTTTTATTATGTTATTAATTACTCATTTTTAACACTTTATGAGCAAAATCTTTTTATTATGACAGACTAAAGTCATTTTATATAAACTGAATTTACTTTGTCATTTATGATCTAAAATTAACTATTGATTTTTACAATTTACTTAATTAAAATATAAACAAGGTTTATATAGCAGACCCTTTGCATTTAATGTAATAAAGACAGGTGAGTAGAATTAGCACTCACACGGAAGTAAAGGCTATATCTTTCACTTCCTTTTTTTATTTCTTAATATTTATTGAATAATACTTAGCTTACAAATAAAATTTAATGATTAAAAAGCAAAAAATGTGGATGATAAAATCAACCACATATCTTTTATAATTTTATAACCTGAAAAGTAATCAATATTTGTTAAATTTCTTGTACGGAATTTGAATAAGCAGTTTCAGGGTTTATATGTTTTCCATCTTTTAAGATTTCAAAATGTAAACTTGATTTAAAATCGCTTGTGTATAAAGATGTACCTGATGTAGCAATTACTTGCCCTTGCTTAACTTCATCGCCTTTATTGAATTTGATATTTTCTAAAGAGGCATAATATAATTTAACACCTGATTTGTGTTCAATAACAACGATATTTCCATACATAGGATCATTCATTTTTTCTAATACTTGGCCAGATAAAGAAGCGACAACATTAAATGTTTCATCTTTTTCATTAACATAGTCAACGCCTAAACTTTTAATATAATTTTGCGTTCCTGGAACTTTAATAATTGACATTTTTCTTTTTTCAATAGGATCCTCAGCGTTGTAAAAGAAATGCTTTGCTGTTTGATTTCCTTCATATGGTCTTATAAATTCTTCAAGCATGACATCAACCTCAGGGGTAGTAGGTGATGTTACATGATTAGAACTAGTAGTTTGATTTCCATTACTTGTTGGATTTGATGTACTAGTATTTAAATTATTAGAACTCATAATAGATGAGGATCCTTCGTTATTAGATAAAACAACAGCACTTGTAAAGATAACTACTGCACCTAAGCTTAATGCTAAACCTGCCTTTGCTTCACTGCTCCATGAAGCGATACTTTTAAATGGATTTTTCATTTTATTTCACCTCACTAGTAATTTTTCCCAGAAGTGAAATTTTTATACATTATTAAAAAAATATTTTAATTTTTATTTTCATAGTCCTTAATTATTTGAACTCGTTTTTCATGTCTACCTTTTAAAAAGTCAGTATTTAAAAAGATATCAACATATTTTAAAGCTTCTTCTTTAGAGACAAATTTTGCTCCTAAAGCCATCATGTTGCAATCATTATGTTCTCTAATTAAAGAAGCAGTTTCTAAATTGTAGATAAGGCCACATCTTATTCCTTTTACTTTATTAGCGCTTATTGTAACTCCTTCTCCTGTTGTACAAATTACAATGCCATAGTCACATTCTTTATTAGCTACTTTTGTAGCGCATAAAAGAGCAAATTCGCTATAATTACAAGAAGTTAAAGAATAAGTACCGACATCACATATTTCATAATTATTTTTTAATAAGTGATTTTTTATTTCTTCTTTTAAAAGATATCCTCCATGATCACTAGCTAAAGCAATTTTCATTTTAATCCTCCCAAACTTTTAAAATTTCCGCGAAAGGAATTTTTCCTTGACGTATTAATTTAATTTCATCATCAATCATTAACACAATTGTGGAAGCCACATTTGAATTTTGATAACCTTTATATTCTACGATTGCTTTTATTTTACCATTAAATTTATTTTTTATACTTTCATAATCATTTAAAGGTTTTTCATTTGATTCATTAACGCTTGTTACAAGTAAAGGTTTATTAACTTTTTGAATTAAAGAGGTTACTTTATTTAAACCACTTACTCTTATACCAATAGTAAGTGAATTTAAATGCACCCAAGAATAAGTTTTATCTTTTACTTTTAAAATTAAAGTTAATTCACCAGGTAAAAAAGTATCTATTACTCTTTTTATTTTAGAATTTATTTCTGCGAATTGTTCTATTTGTTCTTTAGAACTTAACATTAAAGTAAAAGGTTTTTCAGGTGGTCTTTTTTTTAATAAGACTAATTTATCATAAGCTAGTTTATTATCATAGATACAACCAACTCCATAAATTGTATCTGTAGGAAAAGAAACTAATTCTCCATCTTTAATAATCTGAATTAATTTTTCATCATCAAAATTTAATTTTAAACTATCCATATTTATCACCTATTCCAATATATAATTAAAAATCTTGTAAATCCATTAATATCTTTTTGAAATTCGTAATTAGTTTTTGCAAGATATTTTTTTAATAAAACTTTAAGACCTTCTTCTCTTTCAGGTGCTATTTCTAAAGCAATAATTGCATTATCTAATAAATATAAAGAAGCATCTTTAATAATTTTTTCATAAATTTCTAAACCATCATTTTTTGCATATAAAGCTAAATGAGGCTCATTTTGCTTTACGCGATAATCAACATATTCTCCTTCTTTAATATAAGGAGGATTAGCAATAATTAAATTAAATTTACCTTTTATATTTTGATAAACATCAGATAAAATTAATTCACTTTTTAAATTAAATTTATTTTTGTTTTTATTAGCAACTTCAAGGGCTAAAAAGGAAATATCACTTCCTACACCATAAAATTTTACTCCCTTTTTTTTAAAAAACATTTCTAAAGAAAAAATTATTGCTCCTGAACCTGTACCAATATCTAAAACGGAAATTTCTTGATAGTTTTTAAAGATATTTTCTACTTTTAAAACTAGTTCTTCAGTTTCATAACGAGGAATTAAAACATTTTTATTAAGAAAAAATTTATGCTTTAAAAAATAGCCATAACCTAATAAATATTGAATAGGAATATTTTTTAATTGATCCCAATAAAAAAAGAATTTTTTTTCATCTATTTCTTTTTCATAATTAAAACAAAATTCTTCTTGTTTTATAGAAAAAATATCTTCAATTAACCAAATAATATCTTCTTTAGTTCGAATATCATTTTGATTTAAAGGGGGATGAAAAATTAATTCTTTTAATTTCATTTATTATCTTCCGAGGCTAATTTATCTTGTTGATCAGCATTAATTAAAGCATCGAGAATTTCATCAAGTTCGCCTTCAATAACACGATCAAGTTTTTGAATAGTAAAGCCAATTCTATGATCGGTAACTCTATTTTGAGGGTAATTGTATGTTCTTATTTTTTCAGATCTTTCTCCTGTACCGACTTTCAATCTTCTTTCGTTTCCAATTTTTTCATTTTGTTCTGCTTCTTTAGCAGCTAGAATTCTTGCTCTTAATAAATTCATTGCAATTTCTCTATTTTGAATTTGACTTCGTTCTACTTGACATGCGACGACAATACCTGTAGGAATATGAGTTATTCTTACCGCGGATTCAGTTTTATTAACATTTTGACCGCCTGCCCCAGAAGATCGATAAGTATCTATTTGTAAATCAGCAGGATTAATTTCTACATCGACAGCTTCAGCTTCAGGCATTACTAAAACAGTCGCAGTTGAAGTATGAATTCTTCCAGAAGCTTCGGTTTTTGGTACTCGTTGTACTCGATGAGCACCAGATTCAAATTTTAAACGTGAATAAACTCCTTTACCTTTAATCATAAATGAAATATAAGCAAAACCACCCATTTCTGAAGGGTTTTCATCCACGATTTGAATTTTCCAATTCATCGTTTCAGCATAACGAGTATACATTCTAAATAAATCACCAGCGAAGATATTAGCTTCATCTCCTCCAGCCGCGCCTCGAATTTCCACGATGACATTTTTTTCATCATTTGGATCTTTTGGTACAAGCATCAATTTTATTTTTTGATAAAGTTCTTCTTTTTTAATACTTAATTCATGGATTGTTTCTTTAGCAAATAAAGCAATTTCTTCATCTTCATCATGTTGCATTAAATTAGCATCATCTAAATCGGAAAGAATTTTTTTATATTTTCCATATTCGAAAACAGGATCTTCTAAACTAGCTCTTTCTTTGTTTAATGATGTTAATTTTGCTACATCAGAAGCTGTTTTTTCATCACAAAGCATTTCATCAATATCTTTTAATCTTTTTTCCATCGCTTCTAAACGATCTATCATTTTATCTTGAGCCATATCTAATCCCCTTTTAAATCCTAAAATATCATAACAAAATAAATAATACTATACAAAATTTTCTTTAATTTATGAAAAAAATGTTATCTTTGTTTTATAGCAATATGAAGCAGATAAAAATTTACCAAATATATAACGATTTGAAGCTGATTCATTCATCGTATAAAGATAATCATCTAAGATTATAATTTCTTCTGACATTGGAGGAATTTTCCTTTTTTTAATTAAAGAGAGTGAATCAAAAGCATATAAAGGTAATTTTTTATTTAAAGCAACGACATAATTTATTTTTATTAAATTTGCTTTAGAATAACTTGAAATATAAGAAAAATTTAAACCATAAGAAGTAGAAAGATAAAATATCCCTTTATCATAAGCCATGCCTTGAACTAAATCAGGAATAGAATAAGCACAATCTGGTTCATCAAGATAAAAAGAAGCATCCTCTTTTAAAGGAAAACTTAAAGCTAAAGCTTGATTATAAGAATCATCTAAAGTAACAAATTTATGTGACTTTAAAGTCGGATATTCTTTTTCTTTAAAAAATTCACCGACAATTAAATTTTTTTCATTGATGAAAACAAAAGCAGGATTTAAATAATCATCATTACTATATTTTAATGAAAAACTTTTTAAAGCATTAATTTTGGCTTTATGTTTTGCTTCAATAATTTCTTGATAAGAAAAAATATATAAATTTGCAGTATTTCCTCCTGCTATATATACATAATCTTTGTATATAGTTATGCCTCCTGAATGAATTTTTAAAGGAATATCATTTTCATAAAGTTTTATTTGTTTAGTAATTTTATAATGCGAATTAACTAAATATAAAAGGGCATTGTTATTTGTTTGATAACCAGATACAAAAAAGTTTTCGCTTATAGGATCATAATCTAAACCTTGCCCTACAAAATTATCATTAATGCCAGGTATTTTAAATGCTTTTAAAGAATTATTATAATAGTCATTAACTGAAAGCATAAAATAAGATCTAAAGCTAAAGATTATTACACAAATTCCAATAAAAATGGTAATAATTATGGTTATTATTTTTTTGATTTTTATTTTCATAATTTTATTTCACTTTCAATTTAAAAATTAAAGAATTATCTTTTTTTATGCAATTTGTTCTTGGAAAAAAAATTATTTTTCCTTCTTTATTATAAATACATGGCCAAATATCTCTTAATTTTAAAGGAATTTTTTCATCGATATATAATCTATTTATTTTCTTTTTTATTTTCCCGATTAACACATATTCATCTTTTTGAGGATGTTTGATTTTTAAAGGATAAGAATCTTCTTTAATAAAAAAGGTTTCAGGATAATTTTTTAAATCAAAATAAAATAGATCATTATCGATAATATATGGTTTATTTAAATTAATTTCATAAGTTATTTTATGTAAGCTTACTAATTCAAAATAACCATAATTACAATAAATAAAATAATTTTTAATTTTATATTGATTATGATTATTAGCTTTGATAAAGAGAATTATATTATTTATTTCTTTACCAGAAATTAAAAGATTATTTTGTTTTAATAATTTATATATAAGGCGTTTTTGCACACATTCTTCCAAATTTAAAAAGTCTTTAATATAATATTTATCTTGTTTTAAAAAATCATTTATTATCTTATCTTCTTGTTGAAGTTTACTATTTAAATCATTTATTTCTTTTAAATATAAAGCTATTTCTTGATTAGTTAATTTTTCTACGATGGTATGTCTTATAATATTTCGTGAATAGTTATTTTTTAAATTAGATTCATCAATTGAATAAGGTACATTATTTTCTTTACAATATAACAGTAATTCTTTTTTTTTAAAATTAAGTAGAGGGCGAAAAATAGCAACATTTTTATATGAAGATATTTCTTTTAAAGAATAAAAATCATAAATTCCTCCACGTTTTTTTTGGAAGATGTAGGTTTCTAATAAATCATCTAAATGATGAGCTACGACTACACCATCAAAAAGATGTTCTTTAGTTAATTTGACAAAAAAATCATATCTTTTTCTTCTAGCCCAAGCTTGGAAATTGCCAATGTTATCTTCTTTAAAAAGAGATAAAGAATAAAAATCAATATTTCTTTCCAAAGCATAATTTCTTACCATTTCTTCTTCATCATCACTTACTTTTCTTTTATGATAATTAACTAAAGCGACCGCGAAATTAAAATGTTCTTGATAAAGCATATTGAAAAGCGCCATAGAATCAGGCCCACCAGAACAGGCTAATAAATAGGTTTTATTCTTTTCTAACTGCAACATATGATTACCTCGACTTTATTTTACATACCTTAATTTCTTTTTTCAATTTTTAAGACAACTAAAGTTTTATCATCATTTATTAATGATTCTTGTAAAAGTGCTTCTTTTATTTGATGATGTATCTCTTTAGCGCTTAAAGAAGAAGAACAAGATAAAACCATTTCTATAGTTTCTTTTACTTCTTCTTTAAAACCATCGGTTAAAAAGATTAAAATATCATTAAATTCTAAATAGTCTTGATAAGCAAAAGGAGTTATTTCTTCTAAAATACCTAAAGGAGGAAAATTCTTTTTTGATTCTTTGATTTTATCTTTATGAAAAATATAATTTGGAAAAGAACCAGCTTTAAATAAATTAAATTGCAACGTTGTTAAATCAATTGTTAAATAATCTAAAGTTGCATAGGCATCTTGAGTTGATTTGTTATATAAAAGATTATTTACGGTTTGGATTTGTTTAGCAAAGTCGCTATTTAAAGCTTTAAACGCTAATAAGGATTCAACTAAAAATTCGCTTAAAGAAGCTGAATAAGAAGAATGTCCCATACCATCACTTAGTAAGAAAATAAATTTATTGTCATTAGTTATTAGTTTTAAATAATCGCCACTTTTATTATTTACACCATCATTAGAATAATAATAATCAATTTTATATTGAGCTTTAAAAGTAAATAATAATATATAACATCCTGAAGAAAAAGAATAAGCACTTTTAATAAATGAAGGCATTTTTTGATATACTTCATAAATTATATCTTTAATTCTTGTTAAATCATCTTGATCAAAATGAAGAATTCTTATTTCTAATTCATCATCATATTCAGCACATTCTAAAATTTTTAATTCTTCATCTTTTAATAATTCTTTTAATTTTTTTGGTAAAGAAATTTCTTCTTTTTCTAATAAGAGCAAAGGAGTATATATATTACTTAATTCTTTTTTATAGGCATTTTGTAATTCTAAAGTTTTATTTACTTTATCATATTCTCTTTGATAAATATCACGCATAATTTCACTTTGTTTAAAGAATTTATAAGGTGAAGAACAAAAATTTAAAACACTTCCTCTTTCTTGTTGATTTAATTTGGTAGAGATACTTTTAAGTTGCAAAGTTTTTAATGAACAAGTTTTTTCTTTTTGACAATTACTACATAAATTGTAATTAAATTGATTTAAAACTTTTTCTTGAGGTGAATCTTTATCTTCTAAATTTGGAGAAAGAACATAATTAATATATTTTTTAATATCATTAATAACATTTTTTTCTTTTTGATTGTTTTCTTTTTTTTCTTGATAAAAAAATAGATGGACTTTTTCATATCCTTGATCAGAAATAAATATTCCTAAGATAAAAGCAATTAAACTTTGATAAAAATTTTCATTAATATAAAATTCTTGAACAAATAAAGCTTCATATATAACAAAGAATAAAGCATAAGTAAATAAATTATGTTTATTAAAGAAGAACCAATTTATCAAAAAAGGAATAATTAAAGAAAAGATTATAATTATATCGATTTTACATAAATAATAAAGTAAAAATGAAGATAAAAGCATAGCAATTAAGCTTTCTTCATGCTTTAAAGTTTTTAAATAAAAAATATGTAATGATTGAAGAATTAATATTAAAAATGGATCAGAGCCTAAAAAGAATAAAGGAAATAAACAAAAAGAAAGAATGCGATTTTTCTCAGGTATTTTAGCTTTGTATTTAATATTTTTAACCATTGGGTAAAAACCATATAAAGCAATAAGCGATAAAGAAAAATTAAATATTACTTTTAAAATATTTGTTAAAGATGTATCTAAACTTATTAAATATATATCAAAGATTAAAGAAATAATAAAAAAAGGAGCATAATCTTTTATAAAACGATTATTAAAAAAGCTATTAACAATAACTTTTAAAAAGAAAAAACCGCTGGTGATAAAAGTGATTAATAACCCATATTGATAAGAAAAAATAAAAGAAAACATTATGGTTACAAGATTAAAAACTACATAAGTTCTAAATCGATAATTCGCACATAATGTTAATAAAACAATAAAATAGGGATGTAAGATAAAAAAATCATTTTTTAATAAAACAAAAACAGCAAGAATAATAACTATAGCTACATCTAAGGTAAAGCAATCTTTTATTTTGGTTAATATTTTTTTCATTTTTTCTTCTTCCTTATTTATTAATTATAATATTAAGGAAGTGAAAAAAAGGTCGAGCTAAGTCGAGGATAAAAAATTACATTTCGTAAATAATTATTATTTCTTCATTATCAAGTTGTAAGACATAATCATTTGCTGCATAGACTATATAATAGCCCTCTAAGACATCATTACCTAAATCTCCAAGATAATTCAAATCATTAATTAATTCTTCTTGTTTATCAGTTAATTTTTGATTTTGGACATAAGTATAAATAATATCACCAGTTACAACACCTAATAAGGCTAAAGCAACAACAAAGACGATAATGTATAAAATGTTATATATGCGCTTTTTCTTTTTTTCTTTTTCCATTTTTTCTTTTTTCTTTCTTATTTTTTAGTATACTTTTTATCTTTGAAATTTTCAAATAAATAGGTCTAATAAAAATTTTATTTAATTTAGAAACAATTTTTTCAAAAAATCTTAAAACATAAGGTGCATAAAATTTTTGATATAAAAATGCTCCAAGTAAGATGAATAAAGGATAATATATTCTTAAAACACCATTATTTAAAATTACTAATAAATAAAAATATATAATAGTCATTATTAAAAAATAAAAAATAATCATTAAGTTTTTTAAAATTGTTAATTTAAAAAATAAACGATTAATAAAAGAAAAAAAGAAGAGAAATATTGCTCCAAAGAATAAAGAATATATTGATACTTGAATTTGATTTAAAAGATCCATTATTTAAAAAGCTTTTTTAAAAAACCTTCTTTTTTCTTATTTTCTTTATCTAAATAAGTAAGTGAATCAATAATTCCTTCAATACTTAAGTGCCCTTTATCCATATCCATTCCCGAAAGAGCTAAATTTTTACCATGAACATGAAGATAGCCTAATGTTGTATCAATTAAAAAATCATTTTTATCAAAACTATCTAATTTTTTTACTCCTTCAATTATTATGGTTTTTCTTTCTTTAATAATAATACTATGTGGTAATAATGATATATTTTCTTCCATAAATACCCCCTAAAAAAGAGTATGAAAGAAATAAAAAAAATATGCTTTAGTTAATTTTACTTATAATTTCATAACTAGTTTTAGCTTCATCTTTTTTATATGAAACATCTGTTGATAATACTTTAATCACTAATTTTCTTTCACCAAGAGTTAATTCTAAAATATCGTTTTCTTTAACAATAGAGGAAGGTTTAGCGATTTTATCATTAATTTTTACAAAGCCTAATTGTAAAATATCTTTAGCAATTGTTCGACGTTTAATAATTCTTGAGATTTTTAAATATTTATCTAGGCGCATAACTTTCTCCTATTCTATGAATACATTCTAAAATAAATTCAAGATTTTTTAAAAGCATTTTATCTTTTATTAACTGAATAACAAATAAACTATTTTTAAAACTTATATTTAGATAATCTTTTATAGGATATAATTCTTTTGTTAACAAAATTCCACTTCGACTTAAATTATTAAATTCTTTGCTTAAAGTAATATCAACATTAATATTTTCTTGAATTGATTCAATATATTGATAATGCGCAAGAATATCAATTTTTCTTTTTCTTAATAATTCTTCTACTTCTGATGGTAATCTTCCATATATATCTTTAATACGTCTTCTTTCTAATTCTAATGAAGTTATAGAATTTACATTTTGTATTTCTTGATATATTTGTATTTTTTCTTTATCAGAAGCATATTTTGATGGAATATAAGATGATACTGTGATATTGATAGAATCTATATGTTCTTCTTTTAATTTTAATCCACGTTTTTCTAATAAAACTTCTTGAACAATTTTTAAATACATATCCATTCCGATAGTATCGACAAATCCTGATTGTTCAGAACCAAGAATATCACCAGCACCTCTTATAGTTAAATCACGTTGAGCAATTTTATATCCTGAGCCAAGTTCAGAAAATTCTTTAATAGCTTTTAATCTTTTTTCGGCATCTAAAGTTAATTCTTTTTTATCGTTATAAAATAAATAAGCATAGGCTACTTTAGATGATCTTCCTACACGTCCTTTAATTTGATAAAGTTGAGCTAAACCAAAACAATCAGCATCTTCAATAATTAACGTATTAGCGTTTGCAATATCTAATCCAGTTTCAATAATTGAGGTACAAACTAAAATATTGATTTTACCTTGATAATAAGCATCCATTATGCCATCAATATCATCTTTATCCATTTTACCATGAACAATTCCGACCACCGCATTTTTGATGGCATTTTGAATTTTATTGGCTTTTTGAAAAATGGTCGCAATGTGATTATGGACATAGAATACTTGTCCTTTTCTTGATAATTCTCTTTCCATAACTTGGATGGCAAATTTCTCTTGATAAGGTAATACATATGTTTGAATTGGCATTCTATTTAAAGGAGCACTTGCTATCGTTGATATTTTTCTTATTCCAATTAAAGACATTTGTAAAGTACGTGGTATAGGTGTCGCGGTTAAAGTTAAAACATCGATATTTTTAGCAATTTCTTTAATTCTTTCTTTATGTTCCACGCCAAATCTTTGCTCTTCATCGACGATTAATAAACCTAAATTATCAACAATTATATCTTTAGATAGTAAACGGTGAGTACCAATTATTAAATCTATTTCATGTCTTTTAATTTTTTCAATTTGCAATTTTTGAATTTTTAAAGGAATAAAACGCGAGAATAAAGCAATTTTAACACCAAAAGAAGCAAATCTACCTAAGGCAACTTCATAATGTTGTTTAGCAAGAATTGTCGTAGGGCATAAAAACATTACTTGTTTATGAGATAATATAGCTTTAAATGCCGCGCGAAAGGCTACTTCTGTTTTACCAAAACCTACATCGCCACATAATAAGCGATCCATAGGCTTTTTAGATTCCATATCTTTTTTTATTTCTTCAACACAGCGAATTTGATCGCTTGTCAAAGGAAAAGGAAAAGCATTTTCAAAAGCAAGTTGTAATTCATCATCTTTAAAAAAGGCATAACCATTTTCTTCTTCTCTATTTGCATATATTTGAATTAGTCTTTCAGTAATATCATTTATTTTTTCTTTTATTTTCTTTTTAGTTTTTTGCCAATCGGATTTACCAATTTTTGATAATTTTGGTACAGAACCCTCTCTTGAAACATATTTTCTTACTAAATAAAATTTTACTAATGGAATATATAAATATTCATTGTCCGCATATTCTATTTTTAAATAATCTTCTTTATGATCATCAAATGTCAAAGTGGTAATTTCTTTGAATTTTCCTATACCATATGATTCATGAACGACAAAATCACCTTCATTTAATTCCTCAAATGATGTAATAATTTCTGCTTTTTTAAATCGAGAGCTATATAAAGAAGAATAATTATGATAACCAAAGATTTCTTTTTTTGTTAAAATGACAATGTTATCTTGATAAAGTTCAAATCCTTCATTAAAATCAAATTCATATAAAGAAATGATACCTTTTTGAGTTTCTCCTTCATTTGATTTACGATAATTTATATTTTGATTAATTAAAAAATCCTCAAAAGATTTTAAACTTAATTTATCTAAACAAATTAATATTTCTTTATCTTCTTGTAAATATTTATTTATTAAATCTTGAGATTTTAAAACATTATTAGAATTAAAAATAATACTTCTTAATGGTAAAACTATATCTTCTTCTGATGAATTAAATGAAATAGTTTTTATCGAAGTTTTATTTAATAAGCTTGATAAAGGATTATAATAGCTTATATTTTTTAAAAATAATCCATTATTAAATAATTCTTCAAAATAAAATTTTTGTTCATCATTAAAAAATGAATAAGTTTCTGACATTTTATCAAAATTAAATAAAATTAAAGTATCAATATTTAAATAATCAAGAATTGTCATTTTATTATTATTTAAAAAATTATAATAAGGATACAAAGTATCATTAAAGCCATCAATTTTAATTTTTTCTAAATCAGAAATAGTTTTCTTTGATAATTTATCATAATATGGTGTTTGATTTTTTTCTAATTCTAATTCATGAAGAACATTAGCTTTTAAAGTATCATAATCATTTACATCATATAAATATTCATTACTTGGAAAAATAGTAATTTCTTGAATATTTGCCTCTTTAGAAAGTTGACTTGCAATATCAACAATACGGATTGATTCAATTTCCACGTCAAAAAATTCAATACGATAAGGATAATTACTATTAATAGGATAAATATCTAAAACTTCACCCCTTAATGCATATTGTAAAGGTTGATCCACTTTTAAAACTCTTAAAAATCCTAGTTGTTCAAGTTTATTAGTTATATCTTTAATATTATAAGAATTACCCTTTTTTAAATATATTAAATTATCTTGAAATAGTTTTTTATCAGGAATATTTCTTAAACATGAAGATAAATGAGTAATTAAGACCATAGGTTTATTTTTTAAACATTCATTAGTTACATATAGTCTTTGAATAAGCATTTCATTAGAATTTGATAATTTATCAACACGTATTACTTCATCAAAAGGGTAAAATAAAACGTTGTTTTTACCTAAAAATGCTTCGGTTTGTTCATATAAAGTTTGAGCATTATATAAATTTGGAGTAATAACCACGATCGTTCTTTTATTTTCTAAAAATGAAGATGAAAGAGTTAAGGCTAAACCTAATGTATCTTCCACGACAAAAGATGCTTCTTTATTTAAAAGCATTTTGGTGGTTTGATAATTTTTAATTAAATCTAATACTTTCATTTTTAAAAATATTTAGCCTTAGCTTTTAAAAAATCATATTTAATAAAGCATTCAATAGCGTCACTTGCTTTATTTTGGGCTAAAGAAATTAAAGATAAATCTTCTTGAGAAGGTTTAGTTAAAACATAATCAATAACATCTTTATTAGCTTTACCTATACCAATTCTTATACGATTTATTTCATCTGTATGTAATAAATCTATGATGTTTTGCATACCCTTTTGCCCTCCAGAAGATCCTTGTTCTCTAAGGCGAATTTTCCCAGCAGGTAAATCCATATCATCATAAATTATTAATAAATCTTCTAAATCAATTTTAAAATAATTAAAAAATTCTATAACACATTCTCCAGATAAATTCATATAAGTTAAAGGCTTTAAAAAAATAACATCTTCATCAAAAATACGAGTCTTTAAATATTTACCTTTAAAAGCCTCTTTATTTAAGACTAAATCATGTTTTTTTAAAAAAACATCAAGAACATCATAACCCATATTATGACGTGTATGTTCATATTCTTTACCAGGATTACCTAAACCAACAATTAATTTCATAACTCTTACCACGATTTATTTTAGCACATATTAATGTTATAAAAACAAAAAAATTTATTTTCAATCATAATCTATATTTTAAGAATAAATTATAAATTTTATATGTTGGTTAATATATAAACGTTTTTTTTAAAAAGTTAATTAAATGAAAAAAAGAGCATAGAAATATAAAATTAAACTTTATTTCTTTGCTCCTAATTTATTTTAATAATTTTTTTTACGATAATTCATACATAATGTGTGATCGTTAGAAACATCAAATCTAACATGATTTGCTGTGCAAGCATGATTATAATTGTTCATACAGGTTGTTGTTTCACAGACAATTTGATGGTTATCACTTTTTACTAAAAATCTACGATCTTCTGCGTATTCATAATCATATAATTTTGCTTTATTATCTACCTTTCTTGTAAATGATACACATTTTGCATTTTCACTAACATTTGGTTCTTCTTTATTACAATGTGTGCAATCATTATAGGCACAAATGTATGAATGACATCTTAAATTAGCCATGTTTTTTCCTCCAAATTTAGTTTTGTCATTTTATATTTTTTTATTAAAGAATTTTATATTTTGTCTATTAATATATTGTATTGGTGATAATTATTTTATTTTTAAAAGGAATGCTATGTGGCATAGGGATTATTATTCCAGGATTTTCTTTTTCTTCTTTAGCGCTTTTAATTAATGTTTATAATGATTTGCTTTTAGCAATTAATAATTTTTTCAAAACACCTAAAAAATCTTTGAAAATTCTTTTACCCTTTTTTTTAGGGGCTATAACCTCTAGTGTTTTATTGTTTTTTCCTATTAATTTGTTATTGAAGAATTACCCTTTAGTTTTATTAATGTTTTTTTCTGGTTTATTAATAGGTGGTTTTTCTTCTTTAATGAAGAAAATAAAAAAACAAGATTTTCTTTTTGTTATTTTAGGATTTATCTTCTTTTTTCTTTTAAGTAATTTAATAAATGTTAAAACTGAGCAAAATTTAAATAGTTTTAGTTTATCTTTAATTTTTATCATTTTCTTTGCAAGTTTATTGTCCGCATTTGCAGCATTAGCGCCTTCATTATCTATTACTTTTATTTTAATGAATTTTGGATTATATACTCCATTAATGAATATTGTAGAAAATGTTTTAAAATTTAATTTTTCTAATGTATGGCAGATAAATATCATTTTAAATTTATTATCTTTAGTAATATTTTTTATAGCCTTTGTTTTTATTTTTGCTCATTTTATATCAAAAATTTTACAAAAAGAAGAAAGTAAAACAATATCTTTCTTTTTAGGTTCAGCTTATGCAACATTAATTAATGTTTATTTAAATTCTTTGATAAATATAAATCCCATTAATAAAAATTTAAATTTATGGTATTATTATGCTATAAGTGTTGTTTTTCTTCTTCTTGGATTATTAATAATATTATTATTAACAAAAAGAAAAACATGAGGATAAATATGGATATAGCAATTTCAAAGTGGATTAGTAATAATATGCATGGTAATGATTTTTTTAATAAATTAATGTTTTTTATTACGGAATTTGGAGTTGGTTATATCTTTTGGCTTATCTTAATAATAAGTCTTATAATTTATAATTTAATTAAATATAAAAAACTGTCTTTTAAATGTGTATCATTTTTAATTTTTCTTCTTTTAGCGCATTTAATCGGCGAATGTTTTTTAAAAAATATTGTAAAACGTATTAGACCATATCATGAAATACATGAATTTGAAGAATTTATGAAGCTTTATAAATATCCTTTACCTTCATCATATTCTTTTCCTTCAGGTCATACATTTTGTGCTTTTACTGTAGCTATTGCAGTTTCTTGTTTTTATAAAAAAATGTGGTGGTTTTTATTACCTTTTGCTATAATTGTAGGCTTTTCTCGTATTTTTGTTGGAGCGCATTATTTTTTAGATGTTCTTGCAGGAGCAATTTTTGGTGCTATATTAGGTATAATAAATTATTATGTTGTTTTATATCTCAACAAAAAAAGAAAGAATTATAAATATATATGCGATTAGATCGGTTTTTAGTTTCATCTGGGTTAGGCTCAAGAAAAGAAGTAAAAAAAATAATAAAAGATAAAAAAATTTTTGTTAATGAACAAATATGTTTAGATTCTTCTTTAAATATTGATGAATATAAAGATAAAATAAAACATTTAAATGACGAAATTGTTTATCATAAATTTTACTATTTATTATTAAATAAACCTGAAGGTTATGTTTCATCCACGAAAAAAGAAGGTAAATATTTACCTGTGACAGAATTAGTTAAAGAATATGAATTTGCTAATGTTTTTCCTGTTGGAAGATTAGATGTTGATTCAACAGGTGTTTTATTAATGACAAATAATGGTACTTTAGCGCATCAATTACTATCTCCTAAATATCATGTCGATAAAATTTA
This sequence comes from uncultured Bacilli bacterium, assembly GCA_947632435.1. GTDB lineage: Bacteria > Bacillota_I > Bacilli_A > RFN20 > CAG-449 > CANRPC01. The sequence goes on from CANRPC010000008.1 coordinate 62,580, forward strand.
TGAAGTTGAAGTTGATTTTCCTTTAAAAGATGAACTTATTAAAGAATTTGAAAAAGGAATAATAATTGATAATGAATTAACTTTACCTGCAAAATTAGAAATTATTTCTCCATATAAAGCTCTTGTAACTTTACATGAAGGAAAATTTCATCAAGTAAAAAGAATGTTTTTAAAATTTTCTTATAAAGTCATTTCATTAAATAGAATTCAATTTGCCTTTTTAACTTTAAATGGAATTAAAAAAGGTGAATATCGTATGTTAGCTAATGAAGAAATATTAAAACTAGAAGAACTTACTCAACACAAAACACTTGATAATAATTAGAGGAATTATATAAATCTAAAGAAAAATAAATATCAACTTTAATAGAATTCATATATGATTCATAAAGATTAGCTTTAATAAATTCATTTTCATTAAGATTATAATATTCATTATTAACTAAAAATAACGCTTTATTATCACGAGCATTTTGTTCCGTCCATTCATATTTATGATCTATTAATGAATCAAGTAAAACATAATAATATTTACCATTTTTTAAATAATAATCAACATAACCTTCAAAGTGATAAAGATATTGATAAAGGTCGCTATAAGAAGGATAAAACATATTGCTCTTATCATTATCTTTATCATAAAGAGGGGTTTTATATAAAGTTTCAGCATTAATAGATACACTATTACTTTTTAAATTTGAAATATCAATATCATCTATACGATCAGCTTTAATAAACGTTAATCCAGGACGATAATAATACATATTTAAGGTAGCATATAATTTATAAGAACTATTGATAGATAATGAATTTTTAACTTTATCTAGAGTATGTACAAGAATTAAATTTGAACCATCAGAAAAAAGTAATACTTTATCATCATGAATACCAATATATTTTGCTTTTATATTAATTAAATATGAATTAGCTATACCTTTACAATTTGTAGATAAATTTTTAATATCATTATGAATATCTTTAATAGTTTCATAATTAATAGATAAAGCATCAAAATCGATATTTATAACATCATTTATTTCTTTATAAGAATTTAAAACAATTTCTGGTTCATGACAATATAGAGCAATATTACCTTCAAATTCAAAATTTTTACCAATTAAATTTTCCGTTTTTTGATATACTTGATAATTTACTTGGATATAAAGATAACCACTTTCATCCATGACAAATAATTTATAACGATCACCATATCCTTTTTTGGTAGTTATAACATCCATTCTATTTAAAAGAGTTGCTTTTATTGTTACTTCTTCTAAAGAGGTAGCTACATCAATATCATTAACTAATTCTTGTAATTTTAATTCTTTTACTTCTTTTATTAAAGAAATCTTATTTAATTCTTCTTTAGAAGTTGAAGAAGAAGTAGAAGATGAAGATTCTTTTTCACTTGTTAAAGTACTGCTTTCAAAACTTTTTTCTTCACTAGAAGTAGTATCATAAGATGAAGAATCTATTTCCTTAGAATTAGAAGAAGATTCTTTTAAATATGAATTTGCTTCACTTTGGTTAGCAGAGTTATTTTTTGAATTTTGACAAGAAAATAGTAAAAAAATCAATAATAAAAAATTAAAACGTTTCATATGAAAATTATAACAAAAAATTAGCTTAATGAAATAAGATAATTAAATAATTGCAATTAATATGGTCCCTATAATAATAAAAATTAAGCCGCATAAAGCTTTAATAGATAACTTCTCTTTAAAAACAATTAGTGAAAAACAAATAGTTACTAGAATGCTTAATTTATCTATAGATACCACCACACTTATTTTTCCAAAACGTAAAGCATAATAATAACTTAACCAAGATAATCCTGTAGCAATACCTGAAAAAATTAAAAAGATAATTTCTCTTCTTTTTATTTTTTTTAGATATTTATTTTCTTTTTTAAAAACCACGATAAGCCAAGATATAATAAATATAACAATTGTACGTATGGCAGTTGCTAGATTTGAATCGACATTTTCAATACCAATTTTAGCAAGAATAGAGGTAAATGAAGCAAATAAAGCTGAAAGGAAGGCAAACAATAACCATAAGTATTTACTTTTAGATTTTTCATGTTTAATATCAATCATTAAAAATGTACCAATTGAAATTATAAATACTAAAATAAGTTTAACAACCCACAACTTTCTTTCTTCAGGAAATAAAATAATAGCAAACAAAATAGAAAGAATAACACTTGATTTATCTATTGCGGCAACTTTTGTAACTTCACCAATTGATAAAGCTTTAAAATAACTTATCCAAGATAATCCAGTAGCTATAGAAGATAAAATTATAAAGATAAAAGATTTTAAATTAATGTTTTGAATTTGATTTTCTAAACCCAAGATAAAAACAATTAACCAAGCAAAAATTAAAACCACAGAAGTTCTTATCGCGTTTGCAACATCATTATTACAATTTTTAAGTCCACATTTAGATAATATAGCGGTAAGTCCTGCAAAAAATGCTGAACAGATAGAAGCTAAAATCCACATTTTGTTAATTCCTTATATCTTTTTCAATATTATATTACTTTTATTTATTGATAGTTATAAGAATTAATATTAATTTAATTAATTATTTAACATGAATAAATTAAATAAAATTTAACCAAAATAAGATTATGAAAAAAATAATTATTTTTATCTCTCTTTTTTTAATTTCTTGTAGCATGCCGCATTATACATATTTTAGTAATAATTCTTTTTCAAGTGGAATTAATACTTCTTATTTAGATAGTAAATATATTAATCAAAGTGAAAATAATGAGCTTATAAAAATAGATGAACATCATGTAGTTTTAAAATCTAATAACACAGAAATTTATTATTATGCAGATATAATAATCGATAATGAAGAATATATTTATGATGAACCTTTATATGAAAATAAAACACGTGAACAAATAGGTTTTTTAGTTATAAATAATGGAAAATTAATTTTTGAAGAAGTAACTTTTTTAAAAGAAGGAGATGCTTATGAACCAAGAAATTCTTTACAATATGGAAAAAATGCTTTAGTAACATTAATAAATCAAAGCCAAGTAAATTTTTCTTCCTGTTGTGTAAATATTTTTTCTAAAGGTAGTTCTATGATTCATTTAATGCAAGATTCAAAAGCTTATGTTTCAAATTCAGATATTGTTTTAATTGATGAATATGATGCAGCATTTAGTTATTACAATAATAAAGAATATGTAACTCAAAAAGATAATTTCATATTCATTGATAATAATAAAAGTAAAGAAAGTGTTATTTTTTATGATGAATGATGCAAAAAAAAAAATTATAAATCTAGTAATATTTTATAAATAAGATTAAAATAAAAATATGAAAAAGAAACAAATTTTAACCGCAATTTTAAAGATGCTTTTTTCTTTACTTATAATAGTAATCTTTTTTGTCTTGTTATTTTTGTTTTTACATTACGCAATGCACATAGATTTTAAAGATTTAAAAGATCGTGAAATGGTACAAAAAATAATCGCCGAAAAAGGAAGCTATGCACCAATTATATTTATATTAATATCATTTTTACAAGTAACATTTATACCTATTCCAGGATCAGTTACCATTATTGCAGGGAGCTACCTTTTTGGCTTTTTTCAATCCTTTATATATTCATATATTGGTATGCTAATTGGTTCTATTTTAGCGTTTTATTTAGGGAGAATTATAGGAAGGCCTTTTGTTAATTGGGTTGTTGGAGATTCATTAACTGTAGATAAATATTTAAATAGATTTAAAGGCAAAGAAACAATATTATTATTTTTTATGTTCTTATTTCCTTTTTTTCCAGATGATTTATTATGTTCTCTTGCAGGAATTACTCCTTTATCATGGGGACGTTTTATTATTATGCAAATAATTACAAGAGCAACATCAATTTTAGGCACATTAATATTTATGTCTGGAGAAATTATCCCTTATAATGCATGGGGAATAACTTTACTAGTTATATTATCAATTTTTGCCTTAATTGCTTTTATTATCTCATATAAAAATGCAGATAAAATTAATGAATTCATAGATAAATTAGCACTTAAAATAACTAATAAATTTAAGAAAAAATAAAATCATTAATCATTTTTATACTTAAAACTTTTATCAATCATTAAAATTATAATAATTAATATAATATTTGTTTAAAAAATAACCCCAATCTTCCAATATTTTTGTCTTTTCTTTTTTATTTAATTGAGCAGAAAATCCTAAAAATATAAGTGTATTTTTTATATCATTATAACAATACATAGTAAAAAAAGAGGGAAAACTATCATTGTTTCCATTTTCATCAATATTAGAATAACGTTTAGGATGAGCCATATTTTCTAAAAAATAATAATTGTTAAATTCAAAAGTGTTAGTCAAAGATAAATCCATATGAGAATTGCAGTAATTCTTAGCATCTATATAAATAGTATCACTATATTCTAGCACTAAAATTGATAATTCTAATCCCTTCACTAACCCATAATCTTTATAATTATATGTTCCAGATTTATATTTATAATCTGAAAAAAAAGTTTGACTTGGTAAAAAGAGTTCAGCAGAATCTATTCCTGTACTAGAATGTGCTACTCCATCCTCTTCTATAGTTTTTACATATTTATCAAGAGAGTTCGAAGAATAAGATGTACCATAATGGGCACATGTAACTAATAATACTAAACTACTAAGTATAATGATAATTGTTTTCTTTTTAATCAATTCATCTCATCCTTTCACTATAAAATCATTATACCAAATTATGATGAAATTGAATATTACTATGATATTAATGAAATTTGTAAAAAATTGTTAATATTGTTGATTAGAAATAATTTGAATATTCATGACTTCGGTAATTAGCATTTCAATTTCATATTTATTACAATTCCCTTTAAATAATATCCCTTTTGCAAAGTCTGAATAAAAATTTAAATAAATTTTAAAATTATCTTTTTGTACCATTTTTATAAAAATATCGATGATACCATAGAGGCTTTTTTAATATTAAAGAATTAATTAAATTATTTTGGCATATTAATTTATATAACAACACATTGTTTTAAAATAATTCTAATTGAAGAATAATTAACAATTTTTTAGCAACATTAAATGGTCAAAACAAAAATATGTAGATAATTATACTTTTGCGAGTTTGTGTTATCAATTATGCCAATCTAATTCGTTCCAAATTTCTTTTAAACTTTTATTATCAATTCTAAATTTTTCTAATAATTCTTGCGGAGAATCAAATTCATCGTATTTTAAGTATTTGTTTCTATTTTTTATCATACTAAATAAAGTTTGATGGGGAATATATTCATCAATATAATAAGAATATTTTTTACCATTAGGTGACCATAATAAACTAATAACATAATTCTTATATTTCAAACTAAATTCTTCGTGATTAATTAAATATCTATCAATAAATTCATTCCAGTCCATATTAGAATCCTCTCTTTAAAATTCTCCATAAAATATATCATAAGAAATGGAAAACTTACATTATTTTGCTTATAAAAGTATTTGCTATTATTTTGTAAATTTTTTAACAATTACCGCTATTAGGTATAAAACATCTAAAGAAGATTTTTAAATACAAGTTTATTGTTTTGAACACAACATTCATAAGAATAATTAATTTTGTCGCTTTTAAACAAGCATCTTCTATATGTGTATCGTTTAGTATTTCTAATATAATTCCTTTTCTATAAAAAATTCTTTATGCATTTCTAAACTTCTATTCTTATTATCTAATTGTCTTATTTCTTCTGCATTGAAAAAATAATTGATTTTATTAATAACAGCATTATTTGAATTAATTCAATTTTAATCAAGAATAGTATCACCATTAAAATAATAACTTATATAAATAGCTTTATTTGTTACTTTTAATTTTTTATATTCTTTATAAGTCCGTATTAAACTATTTTGGAATTGTACAAAGTTTTTCCTGATTTAGTTTTTTTCAAAAATCATTCTTTTGATGATTTTTTATTATCAGTAAAATCTTTGACAGATCATTTTTTCTTTTTATTTTTTTAAGAGATATTTTTATAATTGGATATATTATTATAATTAATATTGCTGAAGTTAGCCAACTATACTTATTCCAAGGGGGATCATCATTATAATATCCATATATAGTAACAATAGCATATATAATAATTAATCGTATTATTTCAATCAAAATTTTTTTCATAAATATAATCCTCATAATTAATACAAAGTCCATCTTGAATTTTCAAAATTTGGTGTAGTAAAAATTCTCTTAAGTAAATACATGTATTGACTTGCTGTTAATAAATATCCTACTCCAAGACCTAATGGTTTGCTTTACTTAACAATGTTGCTTTGGCAGATGCCAAGAATGTTGTTGAACCAAAAAATTTATCAATATCATAAGTTAGAAAAATATTGAAAACTGATTTTATTGCTCCTATTTTTAAAGATCTTGAATAATAACATCTTTTATGCCTTTAATAGTTAGCACCATTATAAGTCCACCCTCAATTAATATACAATTATTGTTATAATACATCATTGCTATTCCAAAAACCCCAAAAGTTTCTTTTTGTAAAAATTTTTTAAGTGTTAGATAATCTATATATTGTAATTTTTTCCCTAATTCTTTGATTTCAAAGGCTTCTTCAAAAGAATTAAAACAATTATCAAGTTTTAAAACAATTTGCTTTGGTTTAGATAAAATTGTTTCGTTTCCTTGTTCATCTAACAAATAAATGCCATCCTTAAAGTTTAATTTGATTTCTAAGCCTTCACCTTCGATTGAAGTTATTTCTGTATCATGAAATCCATATTGAAATAATGGTTTGAAAATATTTTTCATTGCATTTATGTCCATAAAATTAATCAAAAATGAATAATTTTATAATCTTTCCTTTCTTAAAAATATTATAAAACATATACTGTAAAAGTAATCACTAGTGAAATATAGTTACTAGTTCATGAAGTTGTTTATATTTCTATATATTTTTTTATTACTTCAATTAACTTGCATACTTTTTCACTAAAGTTTTGTTCAACAAAATTGTTATTTTGTTTGTTAATTAAAACAAATAGTTCTTTGTTTTTTAAGGCAAATGAAAAATTAGATTGCAGTCTAATATTATCTAAAATACAATGAGCATAATCAAATAACGCTTCATAATACTCAATTGTATCAACATCTAAATTATGTTTTTTATTAAATTCCCAATCATAATCATAAATATAATCTGGTATCTTACAATCAATAAACTCTTTTGCAATTAGTTTTTCCTCGTTAGTGTAAGTCACATTTATAACCTGTTCATTTTGCTCTTTAATAACAATTTCTTTAATAACATCAATAGCAAAACTAATTTTTCTTTTTGAAATCTCGCCATCAAAGAACAAACAACTATCAAAATTACTATAATAACACATAGCTATTTTAAAGGATTCTTTTCGCAAATATTTCTTAAGTTTTTTATATTCTACAAAATACTTTACTTTTTTCCAGTATTCTCTAATTTTAAAGACGCTTTCTAAAGAATCACAATAATAACTATCAATCTTTAAAACCATTTGCATAGGTTTAGATAAAGTTGTTTCTTTTCCATTTCCATCTAACAAATAAATCCCTTTATCAAAATTTAATTTGATTTCGAATTTTAGATTATCAACTTCAATTGAAGTTATTTCTGTATTATTAAATCCATATTGAAATAATTGTTTAAACATAAGTTGATATAAAATATTATCCATTGTTAGTTTCCCCTATTTTAAAAATTCTTTTAAAATTATATCCCATAATCTTTTTAATGCTTTTCTTGCACCAGGTGGTAATTTTTGTTGACCTCGCAATGGTTTACCATCTAATCCAATTCTAATACCATGTATTTTATCTCTAATGTCATCTCCAAAAATATGAACATGTGGAGGGTTATGTTCTATTGTATTTTTTTCAACCCTGTAGCCGCCACTTTTTCCAATAACTGAAGACATAATAGTGATGCCAGATAATGCTGCTACACCCTGTATGATTTCAGTTCCAGTAATAGTTAATCCTGTGGCCATTGCTAGTCCACCACTTGCAGTATATGTTAATCCACCGCCAAAAGTAAATGATGTACTTGCAAATGAACTTAAAGCACCACCAATTTGAGGAACAATATATCCAATGCTTGCACCAATTACTCCGCCTAAAATTGTAGCCCCTAAATAATCATACCATTCTACACTGCCATTAAATATTTCTCCATCATCTAGATAGTCTATATATGCAGCAGCACCAAATCCAATAGCAGCTCCAATTATAGCTCCAATGATTAATCCAATAATTATAGCACTATGACCTGTAGGATCGTAATAATTCACAGGATTATTTCCACAATATGCATATAAATTTAATCCATTAATCAATTCAGGATCTAAATATTCAATTGAATCAGGTGTAAGCCATCTACAAAGTTCTGGTGAATAATACCTAGAATTACAATAGAAGAGTCCTGTCTCTTCATCAAAGTAATAGCCACGATATCTAAATGGATTTATAGATGCAATTCCATCTACATCAGTAATAATTTTATGATTACCATAAGCATCATAAGCATATTCTCCAACTAGGTTTCCATCATCATCATAAATTGCAATAATATCTCCTTGAATATTTCTTAAATATATATATTCTTTACTACTGCTACCATTATTATAATTAAATCCAATAAGCTTATTCAATGCATAACGATAAATAATTGTTTCAGTTTTACTACCATTTTTAATAATTTGATAAATAATTTGGGAACCATTAGTAATATATTCTGTTTCAATTCCATTTACAATTTTTTTTCTTCTAATTCCATTGGTATCATAGAATAATTCTATTTCATCCATATTTTGAGTTAATATATAGGTTAGCTGATTATTATTATTCCATTCAAATTCATCATCTTTAAAAGTTGTAGGTCTTCCCATTTCATCATAAGAAATTTCTTTTCCATTAAATCTTATTAATTGATCTCTCCATCCTTCACAAGAATAGACATATTCATCAACAACTGGTGACAGTAATTTATCTTCTAATGAATAATCATAGGTTTTCTTTAAAATTATATTTCCAGCTTTATCATATTTATAGACAATTGATTTATGTAACACTGGATTATCTTCTCTAATTAAACGATTAAGTTTATCGTATTGATATCTTGTTTGAGAATCATCTGTATCAATTGCAATAATATTTCCATTAACATCATATTCATAAGACGCAGTTTCAATAAGATAAGTTTTACTATTCCCTTTTTTAATTTCTATCTTTGTAATATCTTCAGCAATTAGATCTAAGGTATTTTCATCTTGTTGTAAATATGAATATTCATGACAAATATGGTAATCATAAAATTATTACTGATGTAGATGGAATTGCATCTATAAATCCATTTAGATATAAATGTTACTATTATGATGATGAAACAGAGCTTTTCTATTGTAACTCTAGAATTATTCACCAGAACTTTGTAGATGGTTAATAATTGATTTAATTGAATATTTAAATCCTAAATCTTGTTAAATGGATTGAAAGATATTTAAGATATTATAGGGGCTGGTAATATGATCAAATATTTTTATTTAGTAGAATATAATTATTTAGTAAATAAAGATGAGGAGTCTGGTTTTAATTTAGGAATTTTTTCAACAAAGAAAAAAGCTTTAGAAAAGATTGAACTAAGCAAAAATTTACCTGGTTTCAACAAATATGGCATTGAAAACTTTAGTATTACAAAATTTGGAGTTAATTTTGATTATGATTTAAAAAATAAATCAAATGTAAGTTTATTTCAAATAGCACTTGAATGGAATGAAGATGAAGAAGATATATCATATTATGTAATATTTGGTTATTATTCCAATCTTAAAGAAGCCAATTTAGAGATGAAAAAATTAAAAAAACATAGTAGAATTGGGAAAAAACATCCAAATAATTTTGAAATAAATGAAATGAAAGTTGATAATTTCAATTCATGGTCTGAGGGTTTTAAAGGCATTGACGAATAAAATAGCACCTTTTAAAGTAATCTGTCTAACTGTCATCAAATTCATCATAATAATTTTTTATTTATCATTATCAATAAACAGAAAAATTTAAATTGAATTTAAATAGAATATAATATTTATGACTCTCAAATTATTAAAAATGGTAGTAAAACTGAAACAATTATTTATCGTTATGCATTAAATAAGCTTATTGGATTTAATTATAATATTGGTAGCAGTAGATATATATTTAAGAAATATTCAAGGAGATATTATTGCAATTTATGATGATGGAAACCTAGTTAATAAATATGCTTTATTATTAGAAACTGCAGTTACTAACTTTACAGCTGGCGCTGTAGGGCCAAAAGGTTAGGAAGTTGGTGCAAAAACAAATCATTCATTAATATTTAAATTTAAAAGAGCTACTGGTAGATTTATTACAAATTATATATTGGAAAATTTATTTTAAAAAGGAGATCTAGATGATTAAAATTAAATTGAATTTATTTGAATCTATTATTGTAGCAATTCTACTTCCAAATGCTGGCATTTTATTAACAACAATGATTTTAATTATCTCTTCGTTTAAAAAACAAGATGTTATTGTTTATCAAGGAATTTTAATTTCTTATTTGATTTGTTTAACTATAATGATTTTATCTTTAATTATTTGTTTTATAATAAATCATAAAAGTAAAAAGGAACTTATCTTAAATAATAATGAATTTATATTTTTAAATAAAAAATATGCAATAAATGAGATTAGGTATGCTGAATATTATGTGTGCAAATGGTATGCATTACCAATAGTATTTATCTATAAAGCACGAGCAGGATTAATTCATTTCGAATTTGATTCAGGTGAAAAAATTGATTTTACAATACTTTATAAAGATTATTTAAAAATAAAAAAGATAATTCCAAATATTATTGAAAAATAGCAAATTACTTTCACAAGCAAAATAATATAAGTTTACTAAAAAATTTTATAAAAAATAATTAGTAAGGAGATTAAAATGATTGATTTTAAAAATTTATTAAAAAATATGAAAATTAATAAAGTTAATTTTGTTCGAGGATTAGGTATAGTTGAAGATAGATTTGAGTTATCTTTTCAAGGGGATAATGAGGAAATCATCATTGAAATTGAAACTAATTTTAGAATAAGAAATTCTAAAGAAGTTTTACTAAGTTTTAACGATTTGTATATAGATAACAATCGAAAAGAAATGAGTGTAAAAAAATATAGAAGTCAAGTAAATATAGAAAAATCATATTTAAACAAGCAATTAGAATTAATTAATTCAATATTAAAAAACGCAAAGCCTAAAAATGTTACTTTTAAACCATATGGAGATTTATATATTTCTTTTTATAGAAAAGGAATTATATTAGAAATACTAAACGATACACATGTAGAAGATGCTTGTTTATATAGAATTATTTCTAAAAGCGACAAAATTAATTATTCTTATGAATATTGTGTTCAAAACAATAAACTAGTATTTAAAAATCTACTTTTAAATAAAAATATTTAATGAATAAGAATTAAATAATTAATAAATATCTTGTATATTAGAATCTCAATAGAGGAATGAAAAACTAATTTTTGAGAAATTTACCAAACTAAAATATTAATAGATTTTATTAGAAATAATATTTAATTCAAATGGTATTCAACTAAGCAAAATATAATAAAAACAAGTAGATTAAGATTATAATACATTCCTTTTAAATTTCAAAAAAGATATAATATATTATGTAAGGAACATTAAATGAGAAAATTATTAGTTTTATTAGCCATTCCTTTTTGTTTAACTTCATGCGCGATAAAAAAATATAGTTCGACAAATATTGAAGATTATCATTCTTATATAAAAAAAATTTATGATGCGGATCAATTTATGCCGTCTATAGATGATGTTGGAGAGTATGAAGAATTTTTAACTACTTTAAGAATATCTCCAAATCCATTTCTTGATAGCACTCATTCTATCGGCTTATTTTTAAAATATAATGAAAAAAATTACAATTTAGAAAAAGAAAAAATAAATAATACATATTATTTACTAAATAATAATTCAGAATTACCAGAAAATTATTGGCCACCATTAGGTAATGTTACTTTTTATGATAATATAAGTTATATAAAAGATTTTGATGCAGAAATTAATGGTTATTTTATTCAAATTGTATATATAAGTTTTTTTGAAGAATATTCATTTGATTATAGCGATTATTTTGGAATGATAGGACTTAATGATAAAGAGAATAAAATATGTTATTTATATCATCACAATGGTCAAACTGAAACAATAAATGATTTAGATAAATTTATAATAGATAGGTATAATTTCCCTAATTAATCCTTTCTATTGAATAAAAAAAAGTATGGAAATAGTGAAAAAATAATTATGAAAAAAAACAAAATCAAAATATTATTATTAGTTTCAATAGCTTTAATGTACTTATTTGGTTGTATATTGATGTCTAATCGCTCTGATTCAAATGCATATTGGGATTCAAAACAGTATACAAATATGTTGAACTATGCTAAGCAAATGGTGAAAGAAATAAGAACAATTGCTAATGATTATGATGAAACGACAACTAAATTAAGATATGGTGAAAAATATATGGCAAAACTATGCCATAATGTTTTTATTAATGTACTTGAATTTAAAGTTGATGATAATTTATATCACTTTAATATTTTTTTAACACCAAATGAAAATGATGAAGCAGAATTACATGAAATAACTTTAAATATTTCAACACCAGATTTTAATAATTTAGAAGATATAACTTTTTTAAAAGAAAATTTTTTGATTATTAACGACTTATTACATTATTTAAATAATTATGTATCTGCCGAATCATTCGTGGATTTAGATCAAATTATTTATTATTTGAATGATGAAAAAATTTTTGAAAACAAGGATGGTATTTCTTTAGAAAATAAAGCTTTAAATGTTTATTATCATGGACAATTTAGTGTTGTAAAAGATAAAGAAAAAAATGTATATCATTATTCTAGTTTATTAACATTCTCTAAGTGTTCTAATAAAATCAAATAGCATATTGATATAGGAGAAAAATATGAAGAAAAAATTAATATTAGTTTTATTAACTTTAATAGGATTATTTGGTTGTCAAAACATTAATAGTGAATGGACTGAAAAACAAAATCAAAATATGATAAACTATGCAAAACAAATGTTTCAAGAAGTTAAAACAATTGTTAATGAATATAATGGAATAATAATTGGTGAAAAATATGGTGATAAAGAAAAAACAAAAATTTGTCATTTTGTCCATAATAATGGTCTTGCTTTTATAATTAATAATAATTTATATAACTTTAGTGTTTGTTTAACACCAAATGCAAATGATGAAGTAGAAATACATCAAATAACTCTTGATATTTCAACACCAACTTTTAATAATTTAGAAGATTCTGTATTTATAAAAGAAGATTTTTTGATTATAACCGATTTAATGAATTATTTTGAAAATTATACGTATGTCGATTTTTTAATGAATCTAGATCAAATAACATATTATATAGATATTTCAAAAAAATCTTATGAAGAAAATAAAAATAAAGAAGATGGATATTTTAAATATCAATTTCTTGATATTTATTATTATGAATGGGTTTCTCTTATTCAAAAAAATGATAAAAAAACATATTATTATTTTATTTATTTAACATTTTCTAAATGCTCAAAAAATCTTTAATGTACACCATTTTCTCTAATTTTATTTTTAGTAATTATTAAAAAAAAGCTAATTTTTCTTATTTTTTTTTGATGTTTAAGATTTTTATTTTATTTTTAACTTCTAAATGAAATTAGATATAATATTTTTTATTTCTTAAAGCTAAAGTATCATTAGGTCTAATTTTTAAAGCTTCATTATTATATTCTAAAGCACTTTGTTTATCGCCTAGATAAAAAGAACATAAACTTAAATAAATATAAGCATAATAATCTTTATCCTTTAAATAATTAAAAGAAAGAGGATCATCTTTATAGGTTAAAAGTAATTTAGCAAAAAGCTCGCAAGAGATATATTCTTTTTCTTGATAATAATAAATAATTAAATAATAGATTTGTAAAGAAGAATGAATTCCAAACTCTAATGATTTAAAAATGTATTCTTCTCTTTTTTTAGGCTTTTTTTGAAGTATATATATATTATGGAGTTTTAAACACGCATCAACTTTATTAAAATTAGCACCATTTTTATCTTTTATAAATTTTAAAAAAATTTTTTGAGCATCAATAAGATAATTATTATCTAATAATTCATTGCCATAATAATATAATTCTCGAGAATTTAATTTTCTGGTTTTTAAAATTTCTTTATATATGTTTAAATTTCTTTCTTTTTCTGAGGGCTTAATTTTTTTATGATAAATTTGTATTTCTTCATATTTAATTAAACCATTTAAAGGTATTACTTCATGAACTTTACCAACGAACAGATGATTTTTATTTTTTATTATTCTTTCTCTATAGAAAGATAATTCTTTATTGTTGTAATTTAGAACATAAGGTAACATTATAATATCTTCATTTTTAATTTTAAGTTTTAAATTTTTAAATTTTATAATATCTTCATCTTTTATAACATCATCAGCATCAAGCCACATAAAATAATCTGCGTTAACTTTAGAAATAGCGTAATTTCTTGCAGCAGCAAAATCATTATCCCATTTATAAAAAAATACTTTAGAAGTATATTTTTGAGCAATAGATACTGTTTTATCATCACTTCCTGTATCTACGATAATAATTTCATCAGCAAAAGTTAATTTTGCTAAAATTCTTTCTAAGGTTAGTTCTTCATTTTTGACAATCATGGTAATTGCTAAACTTATCATATTTTAATATATGTTTATTGGGTTAATATCATGAATAAATATAAACAAATTGAATAGTATGAAAACGAAAGGAATTGGTGATGTTAACATGTACAATCAATGTTGTTGTTGTGGCAATTATCAAACTACAATGATTCCTAGTTCTATAACATATGTTCCTGGCCCAACAGGCCCAGCAGGTCCAGCAGGCCCAAGTGGTTCTCAAGGTATTCAAGGCCCAGTTGGCCCAACAGGTCCAATTGGTTTAACTGGTCCAACAGGTCCAACAGGTCCAACAGGAGCAACGGGAGCAACAGGAGCAACAGGAGCAACGGGAGCAACAGGTCCAAT
>CANRPC010000009.1 GCA_947632435.1 uncultured Bacilli bacterium
TGATTGAGAAAATCGTCGTGCATGAGTGCAGCTATGACGAGAACGGCACCCGCAGGCAGGACATTGAGATTTATTACGGCAAAATTTTTTACACTTCTATTACTTCTTTATCGCACATTAGCATATGGTCGTGGTATAAAACACAATAAAAAAATAATGATTAGTAATTTTTATATCGTATTTCGATATATTAATATTGACAAACGATATAATTTTTTATATTTTAAAATTAAAGGAGAGATTGTTAGATGCAGAAAAAAAATAATTATATGCTTTTAAATTTTGCTATTATAATATCATCTGTTTTCGCAATATTTATTCATTTTATAATAGTTCCATTGTTTTTATCACTTGATCTATTTGGATTGCAAGATGCAACATTCGAA
Source organism: uncultured Bacilli bacterium (assembly GCA_947632435.1). Classification (GTDB taxonomy): domain Bacteria; phylum Bacillota_I; class Bacilli_A; order RFN20; family CAG-449; genus CANRPC01. The sequence goes on from CANRPC010000009.1 coordinate 387, forward strand.
AGCACATTGCAAACAAGATATTATTTAGAATTATCATTTTTTGCAGTATTTGGAATTTTATTTCTTTGTCAAATGATAATGATATTATTAATAAATATAAAAACACATAGACAGATTTTGGAAACGAAATCCGCAAAAAAGAGAATGAAAGTTATATCGATTGTCTTTTTGATTTCTACTATTATTTATGGGATTGGAACTTTAGTTATCAAATACCTTAATGAAAACAGAAGTAATCTAACGTGTATTATGGCATTATTACCAATAATTTTGTATTTAATAATTAGTATTTATACCATTTTTGCATGCTGGTTAAGAACATCTAATAACGAGTTAAAAGATATTGAGGATAATACCATATGAAAGGTGATTATAAATTTAAAAAAAATGAAGCAATCTTTATTTTCATATGTATTATAGAATTGTTGTTCTTCTCATCTATTATTGTATATTTTGGTTATTTTAAGCCATTTGTTATAATTTCAAATGGCTTGATAGGACTCTTGAATAATAATCCTGCATTAGAGATGGCTTTGGTAATAACTGCTTATATTCAGTTAATATTTATTTTATCGTATAGTATCTTATTTATTTGTAAATTAATTTCTAATAAAAAAGATAAACTTAAGTTAAATATATTTTTTAAAATGATATATGCCTTTATTATAGCGATAAACATTGGATTAATCTTTTTAAATATGATTATCGATTTTATAAATTGTAAGTCTATTAATATGCTATACAACATTATAGAATTAACTATGATAGCTAGTTTGTTTGCTGTCGCATCCGCTTTTGAATATGAATTTAGGAAGCATAGTTTATTAAAAAGGACGATGAAAGATTATATATGATTAGAATTAATTTGAATGTTGTTTTAGCAAAAAAAAAGATGAAAGTAACTGAATTAGCAGAGAAAGTAGGACTTACTTATGCTAATGTATCCACAATTAAAAATGAGAGAATAAAAGCAATTAAAATTTCCACCTTAGATAAAATTTGTGAAATTCTAGAATGTCAACCAGGAGACATTTTTGAATATTTTAATGAAAAAAATAATAATGATTTAAAGAAGTAAATTATATAAAAAAATTTTATTAGTAACGTCTATATTTGCCGTTTTTAGTTTTATAAGTTCTAATTAATTACAGTAAAAAATTCTTACTACAATGCCACATCGATTTATAAAATAAATAATGATCAATAAAAATATTTTATAATTGTTTAAGTAACTTATTTATCAATAATAAAAAAAATATATATAAACCGATATGAATACGATTTATTTTTTTAATTTTATATTTGAAGGACATAAACTATCTTTGTTTAAAAATATATAAAAAGTACCTAATTATGCTTATTTAACAAAATTTTTTTAATTGTTAAGAAAAAAATTAACATTTTATTTGCAAAATTAACATTCGAATTGAAAATATATGAATTATAATTTGATTGAAATTGGGGATGATATTTAAATGAAGTTTAATGAAAAGTTAAAATCATTAAGAAAAGAGCATGGTTTAACACAAGTTGAACTGGCAGATCGCCTATATGTCAGTCGTTCACTAGTTGCAAGATGGGAATATGGCGATATTTATCCAACAATTGCTAATCTTAATAAAATATCTGATTTTTTTAACGTTCCCTTGAGCGATCTTTTGAGTGAAGATGAAAAGACCGAAATAATAGTTCGGCAAGCAAACTTCGAGAAAAAAATAAAAAATGGATTACGAATCACTTTGAATTTTGTTAATTTCGCTTTATCTTTACTTATTTTATCAATCTTTTTTCCATTATTACCGATATGGGGATACGTTCATCCATTAATTACGAACTCGGAACCTTTATTAACGGTTACAATTACTCAACAAGATTTATTTAGGGTTTTAAATGATACTTTTTATAATACTAGATTAAAAATAATATATGTCTTTATCATGATTTTAGAAATTATTTCATTAATAATATCTTTATTTTCATTAGTAGTTTCATTCTTAAGAAAGAAACAAAAATTAAGTTTGTGTATATTAATGATAAGTTGTTCCATTAACATTATTCTTTCTTTGCTTATTTTTTCAAGTTTTGTTGCAGTAATGCCTTTAAATATTATCGGTGGTTTTTTTCTATTCTTATCAGTGTTATTAACAATCTTATCATTTATTTTTATTGCAAAACAAAGGAAAGAAAATTTATAAAAGAATGCATAAAACAAATTTTTGTAAACTAATAATTTTGTAAAATGTATTAAAAGCGTTTTGAATGGTGTATTATTCGCATTCTTGTAAGTCATGAAAGAGAATCTCTTTCAATTATCAAAATAATAGAATGATTTTTTTCTAAAGGGGAAGGTGTAAATTTTTACCTATACTAATATTTCTATGATTTTGATAATACTTTTGACGATGATAAATTTGAAAAAGTCAGAAAACAAAAGTTTCACATAGAAGTGCATTTTAAATGGATGAAAAATTTGAAATAATGGAACTTCTTCAAAAAAAACAATTACAAGAAAAAAATTAGATTCTATAATTTATGGGTAGGTGGAAATAAGAAAAAAGGATAATAAAAAGTACATTTATGTTCATTATAGAGATGACGGAATATTACTTACTAAATATGTAGGGGAATATTCAGAAGAATTACATAATTTAATTTTAAATTATTGAAGGTGGTAAAGTTAATAATATGACATCTGAAGATGTTATGAAAATTGTTAATTTAAAACATGCTTGGGAATTTATACTAAATATGTACGTTATTCAATCACAAACAAATTTTGTTTTACTTTGTGAAATAAATAGACTTGTGCAAGAAGGATTCTATTATAATGCAGGAAAAATTAGAAGTACACCACTATTCATTACAGGAACTAATTACAAACCTGATTTACCAATTGAAAGTGTAATCAAAGAAGATCTTGATGATATAGTTAATAGTGATTTAAATGATCTAGATAGAGCAGTAGAATTATTGCTTTATGTTATGAGACAGCAAATATTTATTGATGGCAATAAAAGAACCGCATTAATTTTTGCAAATCATTATTTGATTTCTAAAGGTAAAGGTATAATTGTTATTCCTGAAGAACAAGTAGATGAATATAAAAACTTATTAATTAAATATTATGAAAGAAAAGATAATAAAAAAATAAAAGAATTTTTAAAAGAAAAATGTTATTTGCATATATAGTTTTTTTTCTTTAGTTAAATGACAAAGTAAATTCAGTTTATATGAGGAGAAATGACTTTTGATAAAGAAAAGTCCAAAAAATAAATGATTTAATTCAATTTTGGACTTAAAGTGGATATTTTTCCCACAAAGGAATATAATAATGGTAAAGTAAAAAAACTTCGGACATATTGTAATTTTTTTACGGATATAATTGAAACATAAGAAAGTGAGGCAAGTGATGTTAAAGAAATTCAGTGTAGTAAACTTTAAGAATTTTAAATCAAAAGTAGTTTTTGATTTGGAGAATGCTTGTAATTATGAGTTTAGTGAAGATGCAATCAATAATGGTACCATAACAAAGGGAATTATCTACGGAAAAAATAGCAGTGGAAAATCAAATTTGGCTTTGGCTTTATTTGATATTATCCTTCACTTAACCGACAAAGAAAAGTTATTTGTTAAGTATGAACCTTATTTAAATCTAAATTCCAAAAAAACGACTGCCGAATTTGAGTATGTTTTTGAATTTAATGGAAAGAGAATTACTTATAAATATAGTAAGCGTAACTCGCTTACTTTAGTTTATGAAACTCTACTAATTGATGATGAAGAGGTGATTCATTACGATTTTTCGACAAATGAAGGATATACTACTCTTAAAGGTGCGGAAACATTAAATTTGGTTTCTCGTAATCCAATTTCAAGAGTGAAATACATTCGTAGCAATGCATTGCTCGTTGAAACGGATGCCAATAATATTGCATTTCTTCAATTTATGTCCTTTGTCGACAATATGTTAATGTTTTATTCGTTGGACAACAAGGGCTATCAAGGACTAATAGTGGGTCCTGATAGTTTTACGCAGGGAATTGTAAGAGCTGGAAAAACAAAAGATTTTGAAAAATTTTTAAATGCTCAGGGAATTGAGTGCAAACTGGTAGAAAGAGAGATAAATGGTGTGAAAGATTTATTTTACCATTTTGATAAGGCAGATATTGCTTTTACAGCAATATCATCTACTGGTACCATTTCGTTAGCGTTGTTTTATTACTGGTACTTACTGATGAATAAAGCATCATTAATATTTATTGATGAGTTCGATGCGTTTTATCATTATGAGTTATCCGAAGAAATAATAAAAATTGTCAAAGGATTTAAAGATAAACAAATTTTTGTATCAACGCATAATACTGATTTATTAACAAATGATTTATTGCGTCCAGATTGCTATTTCTTGCTCCAAGATGGAAAGCTGAACAGTCTCAATAAATTAACCGATAAAGATTTACGTAAAGCCCATAATATTCAAAAAATGTACAAGGCGGGTTCATTTAATGCATGATGGTGGACTTAAATTGATCATTGTTGAGGGTGAGGTTAGAGAATATAATATTTTTGAAAATTATATAAAAAATTTCTTTTTTAAGCCATTTAAGATGAAATTTATTACTCTTCCTGTCGGAGGTAATATATATGCGCTTTGGAATCAATTAAAAGCTGATGATTTGTTTATGAATAGATTTATAAATGATTAATTATTCTTTTTTTTGAGGTATTCCATCTTTTATTTCCCATTCATTTTTCCAATATACAGGGCATAATTTTTTATTTTTTATTTCATTCCATGATGATTTAATATTTATATCATCTTTATTTTTGTCTATAAAAAGTGTAAGTTTTTCACAAAAAAGAAAACAATAGGTATCAATTATTTCTATTGAAGATGGTAATATTAACCATTTTAAAGAAGAACAGCCCATAAATGCATAATCACGAATATAATATACTTTATTTGGTATTTCTAAATATTCAAGTGAACTACAACTTTCAAACATTGAGTCTTTAATGCTTAATAAATTTTTAGGTAAATGTACTTTTTTTAAAGAAGAACAACCTAAAAATAATAATTGATCAAGATCTACATCATCGTTAAGAAAAGTAACTTCTTTTAATGCAATACATCTTATAAATGCACCAAACTTAACTTGGTTTATATTATTTGGAATTGTTATTTTTTCTATAAATTTGCAGTTTAAAAAAGCATATTCTCCAATGCTAGTTACTTTATATTGTTTTTTATTTTGTTCAATATATAAAGGAATATTATATTCTTTTTGCTCTCCTAAATATAAAGATAAGATTGCTTCTTCATTTTTTAAAACAAAATATGCTTCATTTTGAATATATAATTGATTATCATCATCAAGATAATAAATTTGCCCTGAATTAGTCCAATATTCGTTCCAATCATAAGGTAAACTTTTACTTAATCTAGTTATATAAATATTCATATGTTCATTTAATTCTAAAAAAATTGCCCAATGTTCCATTATTTTATAATTTGGAATTATTAATAAACGTAAAGTTGGACATTTAATGAAAGCTTCAGATTTAATTCCAATAACTGGATATGAAATAGAATCAATAATTATGAATTTAGGTAATTCTAAAGTTATATCATTTCCTTCATATTTTTCAATCATTGCTTCTTTGTCATCATAAATATATATTAATCCTTTAGAATCTTTATATTTTTTCATTTCTTTCATTTTAATTTACTCCTTATAAGTAGCATTAAAAAGTCTTGATAATTATATTAAAAAGAAAAAATAAAAGTTATTCAAATATAAATAGTGATTATAATTAAAATTTTTTAATTTTATTAGGGGATTTAATTAGAAAATATTTTGCTAATAAGAATTTATTTGTTTTAACTTTGCAACTTCATATCTTAATTTTAAAGAAATAAATAATAAAATTGTTAAAGAGATAATAATTAAACCCAGTAAGTAACTTATCAATATTGTCAAAGGGTTTATTAAAAATGCTGCTTTTGTTTGAATATTAAATTTTTGTAAGTAAAGTCCTAAAAATAATCCTAAAAATAAACCTAAAATAATACTTCCCATCGTTTTTTTAATTATCTGTAAGTAATAATGTTTAATTAAATATTTTTTAGAAACACCTAAACTTCGAAGTGTAATAATATAATCTTTATCTTTATTGAATAATTCACTAATATCAAAACTAAAAAAGAATAAAGTTAAACTAAATGCAATAAAAGCAATGATCAAAATAATAAAATAAAGCGTACTAGCGTTATTATAATTTTCTTTGTTAATTTGTCTATAAACATTGCTATATTCAATATTTTTTGCTTTTAATGTGTTTTCTAATTCATTAATGTCATTATTATAAATTAAATTTAAATTATAAATTTTATAAAATAAATAATCATCAACTACCGCGCGTAAACTAATATTTTGAACTTCATATTTATAATATTCATCAAATAAGAATTCTCCATCTTTCAAATTATTGTCTTTATCATAAAAATCTAAAAAAGATTTGTTGATATATATAACATGATCCTTTTTTTCCAATTTAGAGGATTCAGAGGCATAATTTTTATTGTAATAACTTAAAGGATAATAATAATCATATGGTTTATTAAAATTAGTCATTAAATAAGTAGTTATTATATCATCATAATTTAAAAAATAAGTATAAGCATTAACATCACAAATGCCCACGATTTCAAATTCATTTATTTTAAGGCCAATTAAATCATTTAAAGTAACAATATTTGTATATTCAATTTTTAAATTATCTATAGAGGCATTTTTTAAAATATAGTTAGCAAGTTTTTCACTTAAAACAATATCATTAAATTTAGAAATTTTTTGACCTAAAATTAAATTATAATCTTGTTGGTTATAAGATTTTATAAAACTTGGATAAAAGTTATTATTAACATAATAGTAATTGTTATAACCTAAAAATGTTTTATTTTCTTTAACAAGAAGATTAATTGTACGAGGAATATATGAATTGACAAAAATATATTTTTCACTTAATTCATAATATTCATCCTCGCTAATAAGGTTTTTTAATTGTACATAATTATTTGTAACATAGTTTAATTTTTTAAAATTATTTGTTGCTAAAGAAGAAAATACAAAATTTAAAATACAAATAAACATTAATAAAAATGCAAAAATGAAATTTGTTTTTTTCTTAAAAGTAAATAAAGTATCTAAAAGCTTAATTTTTTTTGGCTTAGAAACAATTTCTAAGTTAGTAATTTTTTTATTATTATCTTGATTTATAATTTCATCAGAAACAATTTTTCCATCTTCCATATAGATGATTCTATTACTGTATTCTTTAACTAATTCTTTATTATGACTAACTACAATAATTAGATACTTTTTTGATAAAATTTTTAAAATATCCATGACAATTTTGCTATTATTTTTATCAAGATTTCCTGTTGGTTCATCACAAATTATAAATTTTGGTTTTTTTAAAATTGCTCTTGCAATACTAACTCTTTGTTTTTCACCACCAGAAAGATGAGAAACTTTTCTTTCTTTTAAATTATTAATTTTTAACTCTTTTAAGATAGTTTCAATCTCTTCATCTTTTAAATCATTATCTATCATTTTAAGATTATCAAGAACTGATATTTTTTCCACTAAAACAAAATCTTGAAAAACTAAGCCAATATTATTTAAACGAAATTCATCACTTGGCTTTTTTCCATCAATTAAAACTTCTCCAGATGTCGGTTTATCTATTCCTGAAATAATATTTAATAAAGTTGTTTTTCCACATCCAGAAGGTCCAAATATTGATACAATACCTAAGTGATCTATTGATAAATTAATATTTTTTAAAACATGATTTTCTTTTATAGATTTTTGATCATATATTTTATTAACATTTTTTAATGAAATCATTTTTCTTTCTCCTTAAGTATGAGTTCTAATTTGGTATTTAAGTTTTTCAAAATAAAATATGAAAAAATAAATTCTTCAAATAGCATTAACAATAATAAATCAATTAATAAAAATTTTTTTAGTAATATAAATATGCTCATAAAAATCAAAAAGAATAATAAAGTAAGCACTACAGGGATGAGTACTGCTTTTAAAATTGTATCTTTGCTAAAACCAATTTTTCTTAATAAACATAATTCTTTTTTACGATTTTTGACAAATTCATATAGAGTTTTATTGGTTAAAAAAATCATTGCTAGAAATGGAATAATAGATAATACAATAAAAACAAATTCATTTACAAATAACATTTCACTACTTTGTAATTTTTTTCCAATTACATCATTATCAATATATAAATATTTATTATCCTTTAAATAATTAATGAATTTCTTTTTTTGTTTTATATCATATTCTATACGAGCACCATAAGTGATTATGTCATAAGGTTTCAAAATACTTTCTAAATAATTTAAAGATCCATATAAATCTCTATCAACATCATTACAAAAATTTTCTAGATTTAATTCTTGATTTGCAAAAATTAGTTTAAAATTATCATCAAGTGATGTTTTAAACGTGTTTTCATGATTATTTAAATCTAATTCAAGGAAAATATTTGTTTTTGTAATATTATATTTTTTGTTTTCTAAGCTAAAACGTGAACCATTATAATTTGCTGTGGCAAATTTATGTAATAGAAGATAATTTTTATAATTTAAATAATACTTATGATCTTCTTCATCTTCATTTTCAATATAATTTCCTGTAATTATAACATCATCGTAATATAAATCAGCATAAAAATAACTTTCTGTCTTTTTAGGCCCTTTTATTTCATTATCTTTTAAATCATTATTAATCCATATTTCATTTAAAGAAGGTGAGATAGAAAAAAGTCGTAAACTTTTTATTTCTTTTAAAGCTAATAATTCATCAATTTTAGATTTTGTCAATCCTTCTTTATAAAGAATTTCTACTTCATTTTCTTGATAAACTTCATCATTTGAAACATATTTAATGCTTTCGTATCCATAATCACAAGTATAATTAACACCTAAAATTGTAAATGAAGCGATTAAAACAACTAATATCATTAAAAAACTTTTCCAGATGTTTGTTTTAAAATATTTAAAAGAAAGAATAAATGGTAAAGAAAATTTTTCCTTAAATGATATTTTGTTTATTTTTAAAGGTTGTTTTTTAACATCTTTTAAAATTATATCTTCAATAATTCTTCCATCCTCTAAAGAAATTTTTCTAGTAACGTATTCTTCAATTTCTTGAAAATTATGAGTAACTAGAATTATTAATTTATTTTTGGCATGATCCATTAATAGTTTTAATATTTCTTTTGCTTGCTTACTATCTAAATTTGATGTTATTTCATCGCCTAAAAGAATTGGAGCATCTTTAATTATTGCTCTAGCTACCGATAATTTTTGTTTTTGACCACCTGAAAGTTTACTTGCTTTTTTGTTTTTAAATTTATATAAATTAATTTCTTTAAGTATATTATTTGCTTTTAAAAGAGCAATATCATAACTATCGCCCATTAATAAACGAATAATTAAAAGATTATCTAAAATAGTATAATTTTCTAAAATTCCATAATCTTGGAAAATATAAGAAATATAGCTTTTTCGATATTCTTCAAAATCAAGTTCATCATAACGAGAAATACCTTCTTTTTGTAAATATATTTCTCCACTTTCAATCGTATCTAAACCGCCTATTGTTTTTATTAAAGTTGTTTTACCAGAACCAGAGACTCCACATATAGCAACAATTTCACCTAAATTAAAAGAAAGATTAATATCATAAAGTCCTATTTCTATTCTTGAATCATTATTGTAATATTTAAATACATGTTCAAATTCAGTTAAATTTGTTTCTTTTTCATCTATTTCATTCCTTTTTCCATTTAACAGTTCATTAAGACTAACATCTAATATCTCACATAATTTCGTCATTAATTTCGTATTAGGTAAGGATTTTCCATTTTCCCATTTAGAAACAGCTTTATTAGAAACACCAAGCAGTTCACCAAGTTTACTTTGAGTCATTTTCTTTTCTTCACGGCATTGAGTGATGAAATTACCTATTTGATATTTCTTTTCCATTTTATTTACCTCTTACATTAATTTTATTATTTGATAATGTAACAAAATCAATAATTCTTTCTAATTTAGTATCTACTTTTGGTAGAAATTAATTATAATCACTAATTATTAATCTAAATGAATAAATTTAATGATTTTAAAGCATTGATTAAAAGTAAAATAATTTAAAGGTTAAATGGAATTTAACTTAACAAATATTTTAAAGATATTCTTGCAAAAAGGGTTAAAATATTTAATTTTGTAATTAAATAAATTTTTATTAAATTATATTATTTTCTTAATTATTTTTATAATTTTTACCATTGAAAATATCAATAACAAATACTATTAAAGCAATAAATAAAATAGAGGAAATAAAAATTATAATTATTGTTTTTAAATTATTATTGCTTTGATTTATTTGTCCATCTAAAATAATTTCAAAATAAATTTCTTTTGTTTTATAACTATTAGCATCTTCACCTATATAAATTGCTTTTGCAACTAATTTATTTGATGTAATTTCCATGTTTTCATCTTCCCAAACAAAATCATTAGGTAAAGGAATATCAGACAATTTTGTGGCTTTCTTGTCAAAATGAATAATGGTATCTACATTTGGTTGTTCAGCTTTTGAAATTGTAAAAGGAAGTTCAATTGTTCCTTTATAATCATTTTTAAAAGTAACAATTGCTTTAGCTTGGCCAGCAAATTTATTGTTTTGATATTCTACATCATAATCTAATCCAAGAGAAAGTGTTAAATTTTCATCTTTTGCAATGATATTAGGTGTTTTTATCTTCCCATCATAAACAAATGTTGATTCTTTAAGATTGACATCTAATTGAGAAATATCTTTTGGTGCTTGTTTTGATATTGTAATGGCGATGCGATAATTTTCATAATTTTTTTGATCAAAATATAAAGCATAGGCAATAATAGATTCTTTATCAATTTTTATATTTTCATCTTCCCAAGACCAACCATCAATTAAATCAACTTCTTTTAAAGTTTTAATTTTTCTATTAATTATAATATTTGAATTTGGAACTTTTTCAGGAGATGAAGCTTTTTTAATCGTAAATGAAGATATTGCAATTGCTTTATTACAATTTGTTGAATCATCAATAATGGCTTTTATCCAATATGTTCCAGCCTCTACAGGCCTAGTCTCTTCATAAATACCATTTTCTTCATTTGAATATAAATAAGTAACATGAGCATTTTCAATTTCACCTTCAATAATTGGATTTGGTATATTTTCATCTTTATATGTCCATCCTTCTTGAATAACTTTAAAATTATTTCTATCAGCTTTGATAATTGTAAAATTAAGAGTTTTTGAACCAGAATAATTATTAATGCCTTTAATAATAACACTTGCTTGACCAACAAAAGTATTATTTATATATTCAACTTCAAAATCGACACCAATTACAAGATTTAAATCTTCATCTTTAGCAATAATGTTTGGCATTATTGCTGATCCATTAAAAACAAATAAATCTTTTTCAAGTTTTAATTCGGAAATTAAGGAAATGTCTTTTGGTGATTCACGAATTATTGTAATTTGCATGGAAGTATTAACATAATTATCTTTGTCTTCACCTATATAAATTGCTTCTGCAACAAAATTATCATTTGTTATATCGAGATTTGCTGTTTTCCATATCCAATTACTAACATTAAGTGAAATTTGATTTAAGTTTGTAATTTTTCGATTAATTTTAATGATATTATCAGGTTTTTCTTTAGGCCAAAGAGCTTGTTTAATTTCAAACTCTTTAATTAATTGACCATAATAACGCCCTTTTCCATTAATTAATATAGTTGCTTTTCCTGCATTTATGTTATCTTGAAATGTCAAAGTATAATCAGTATCTAAACGTAATTCTTTGTTTTCATAAATGACTTTTACTTTTGGATTTATCATTTGCCCTGTGTAAAAATATTCATCTTCAATTATTACATCTGCCTTTTCAATATCAAATTCCGCAGGAGGATCTTGATTGATTTTGTTAATATAGATATTATTAGTTAAATTTTGATAAAAATCTTTATCTTTACCAACATAAACTATTGTAACTAAATTACTACCTTCCTCAAGTACTTGGTTTTCATTATTAAATTTCCAATCATCAGGAAGTAAAATATCACGTAATGATATTGTGTCGTTATAAACAATAATAGGGTCATTTATCATTTCTGGAGGGAATTTTGCTTTAGCAATTTCAAAAGAAGTAATTCTATTCCCTTGATAATTTCCAATACCTGAAATTGTTATTTTTTTCATTCCTGGTGAAGATTTTTCTTCAATAGTTACATTATAATCTTGATTTTGTTTAAGTAATTCATCATCAAAATAAACTTTTATTTCAGGAATTATTTCTTCATCCTTTTTGTAATACATAAGTCTATTAGAAATTTCCACTCGAGCATATTTTAAATCATTACCTAAATTATTTTCTCTTTTAACTACATTAGTTATAGCTCTAATTTTAGCTGATCTATTATCCGTTGAACTATCAGCATAAAAATTGCTATTTTTAAAGCTAATCCATTTTCCATCTTGAAGATAATAAGTCATATCATTTGTGGAAGCACTGCTATCAAGTGCGCAGTTAACTGAAACAGGAACATTATATTTTGTTTTACATCTGACAACAATTGAAAAATATTCACCTTGTTCAAGATTTATTGGTTCATTTAAATCTATGGTGTGCATACCTATGCGGTCAATATGTTTTTGAACTTCTGCAACAGGCATTTTTTGAACAGGTATATTCATCTTGTCATTAACATTACCTGGATTAACAGTTAAATTTTTGTAAATTTTAACATCTACATCTAAATCATCCTGTCTTACGTAAATCATAACTGCTTTTAATTGTTCTTGCTTGGTAGGACTTGAAAGTTTAGCTTCATATATCGCGGCTTGAGCTTCACCAGCATTTTTATTTAAACTAATTGTTACATCGCCATCATAATGATATATATTTTGATAATCTTCTCTCATTGCTAAATCAACAGTATATAAAGCGCCAATCGGTAATTCATATGATATTTCGTAACAATATGTGCCATTAATTGAGTTATATCCCCTATAATTTCCCCAACTGTTTTTAATAATCCATGCACCATCATTATTTGGTTTTAATGGTGAAAATTCAGAACTTTTTACATTGTCATCCCAACCGATAATAATAGAAGTATGGTTTGCAGCTTTTAAACTATAAAATCTATTACTAGTTGGAGCGCAATAATTAAATGCCACTGCTCCATACTTTAAAATAGCACGTTTAATCTCATTTCTTTCATTTGAAATGCTTTGATAGCTTTGAACGTAATATTTGGATTGTTCAAGCTTACTTTTAATTTCATCTTCAGAAACATAAGAAGAAAATGAATTTTCTTTTAAAAGCGTGTAGCCTTGTGTCATAATTGAAAAAGCATTTGCCGCACCACTATCGCCTTGATTCCATGTTCCATAATTATACGTATCATTCGTGGTAAGTAAAAGTGGATCTTGATTACCATCACGAGTGTGGCGATTATATGCTGTTATTGTTTCATCAAGATCAAGGTTTTCTCTCGTAGCATTTTCATCTATTCCTTTACGTAAGATATTTGCTTCAGCTGCTCCAACTGCTGCAAATGCCCAGCAAGTATTTTTTGAAAATTGATCTCTTGCAGGAGTTATATATCCGAATTGTCTTCCATCAAAACTAGAAAGATGCTCAGCCCAATAATTTAGTTGCCCATCCCCTGCATTTTGAAGATCATCCAAACTTTCAGGATCATTTTGAGATATGATTTCATCTTCTTGTGCTAATGCAAATGCATTAGTATTACAAGTGTTTTTTCTAGCAGAAAAAGCATTTACATTAAGTGAGAGAAAAATTGCTTGAAACAATGTTGTAATAAAAAATAGGTACTTTTTTGTGTATTTCATAGTGCTTTAATTTTATAAATAAATTAATTAAAAGTCAAATTTATCTCTAATTGCAATATAGTAAATCATAATTTGTCAGTTTTTTACAAATTGTCTTGTAAAAATTAAAAAACAGACTGAATTTTATATCAATCTGATATTTTTTACAAATGGTGGAGACGACGAGAGTCGAACTCGCGTCCGAGGATCACCAATATGAAGCACTACAGTTTGTTTTACCTTAAGTTTTTATCTTAATCAAACTTGGTAAACGAATTTAATTAAGACTAGTCTATATTATTTTCGTATATTACTTATAGACATTGTAATATCTTATTCTCTATATATTAAGCTCTTAAAAAACCTAAAGACGAAATTAATTAAGAACTGCTTGCTTCCCTATTGGGACAATGGCTTAATTAAGCAGCGTAAGCGTAATTTGAATGTCTGTTGCCAGATATTTTTTGTTGATCGATAACGAGATCAGGCGACTGCACTTCATACACAGCATATCCCCGTCGAAACCAAAACGTCCCCATAGATATGCTAAAAGCTTTATTAGTATAGCACAATTATAAATAATTACAATATTTTGCATAAATTTAAAACTTTAAAAGAATACTAATTTTGAAGATAATTCTTCAGAAAGGATGCAAATTATGCAAGAAAGAAAAAATAATACTAAAGTAACATGTAGACCATGTAAAGAAGAAGGAAATTGGGAAATTGAAGCCCCAAATGGAAAAGTATTAAAAAAACATTATGCAACAAAAGAAGCATGTGTAAAAGCAGGTAAACAATATGCTCAAGAATGTGGCGCAGAATTATATATCTGTGATTTTGATTCTGACGAGCGTTAATTAAAATTAGCTAATATAAAATAGCTTTTTAAAAATTATAATTTTATTTGTGATATTTTAACCTCTTGATTTATAATAAAATTAAGAGGTTTTAATATGGAAATCTTAAAAAAAAGAGATGAAAAAGCTAATAAAGGAACGTATGGAAAAGTAATTATTATAGGTGGTTCTTTGCCTTATATAGGATCTGTTCTTTTAGCTAGTTTAGGTGCAAGTAAAAGTGGAGTTGGTTATGTTGCATTAGGAATTGAAAAAAAACTTTATCCATATGTGGCAGGTAAAATTTATGAAACAATATATGAAATACTATCTTCGTTTTCTGATATTAAAACTTTAAAAAAAATTGTTAATAAATATAATTCTATTGTGTTTGGTAATGGTATTGAAAACAATAAAAAAACTAAAAAAGCCTTGGAATTTATATTAAATAATTATGATAAAAAATTATTAATAGATGCTACGGGATTAAGCATTTTAAAATCATTAAACATAAATATTTTACTTAAAACAAAAGCTAAAGTTATTTTAACTCCGCATTTGAAAGAATTTTCTTCTTTATTTGACATTGATATTACTAATAAAAATGCACTTGATTTAACAAATGAAGCAAAAAAAATAGCTAGAAAGTATCACATAACATTAGTTTTAAAAGATTTTAATAGTTATATAACAAATGGTGATAAATTTTATGTTGTTACTTCAGGGAATGCGGGTTTAGCACATGCTGGAAGCGGTGATGTTCTTGCTGGATTTATTGGAGGTCTTTTGGCGTTTTGCGATAGTGATAATGTTGATATAGCATTTTTTGGACATCATATTTTTTCATTAAGTGCTAAATATTTAGCAAAAGATATATCATTACATTCTATGAGTCCTGTTGAAGTATGCAATCAAATCGGTTATGTTTTAAAAAAGGAGAAATTGTAATGTTAAAAAAAATAATTGTTGCCTCAAATAATCAACATAAAATTGAGGAAATAAAAAAAATTTTTTCACCATATAATGTTGAAGTTTTATCTTTAAATGAAGCAAATCTTAAGTCTAATCCTGAAGAAAATGGTCTAACATTTCAAGATAATGCTTTTATTAAAGCAAAAGCCATAAAAGAACAAACTAATGATGTTATTTTAAGTGATGATTCAGGACTTTGTGTACATGCTTTAAATAATTTCCCTGCAACATATTCTTCACGTTTTATGGAGGGAAGACCATATAGTGAAAAATGGCAATATATAAATGACAAATTAAAGGAAAAAGATGATAAAAGTGCTCATTTTTCTTGTGTAATTTGTGTTTTAAATTTAGAAGATAAACCACTTTTTTTTGAAGGTAAAGTTTATGGAGAAATTGTTTTACCAAAAGGAAATTCAGGGTTTGGATATGACCCAATTTTTTATGTCAAAGAAAAAAATAAAACATTTGGTGAAATGTTAGAAAAAGAAAAAAATGACATTTCACATCGTGGTAAAGCTTTAAATTTATTAATTGATTATTTATTAAAAAATGAATACATTAAAAAGTAATTTTATAAAGGAAAAGGAGGAGAAAATGAAAATTGCATTAATGATGGAAAATTCACAAGCTCAAAAAAATGAGCTAGTTTATCAAACATTAAAAAAGGTTGTAGAACCTTTAGGACACGAGGTTGTAAATTATGGTATGTATGGTAAGCAACAAGAAGAACAATTGACATATGTTCAATTAGGTTTAATGGCTAGTTTAGTCCTATCCACTCATGCCGCAGATTATGTTATTACAGGATGTGGAACAGGCGAAGGAGCTATGCTTGCTTGTAATTCATTCCCTAATGTATTATGTGGTCATATTGTTGATCCTTCAGATGCATATCTTTTTGCGCAAGTTAATAATGGAAATGCAATAGCACTTCCTTTTGCTAAAGGATTCGGATGGGGAGGAGAGATTAATTTAGAATACATATTTGAAAAATTATTTTCTTCTGAAGGTGGAATGGGATATCCAAAAGAAAGAGCTATTCCTGAACAAAAGAATAAAAAAATTTTAGATGAAGTTAAAAAAATTACTTATAGGCCTTTAAAAGAGATACTACAAAACATAGATAAATCTTTATTACAAGGTATTTTAAATTGTGAAGGATTTAAAAAGAATTTTTATAAAGATTGTAAAGATTTAGAATTATTAGAATTTTTAAAAATAATTAAATAAGCATGAAAATTATAAGAAGTATAATATTTTTCTTTAGTGAAATTGATAAAGAAAAATCTCTTGAAATTGCTAAAAATTTAAAAGGATATGTTGATGTTGAAGATGGAAAAAAAGAAAATCCACATATTGATATTAAACAATTTCAAAATATCATTATTGTTTCAAAACATGATTACGAATTTACAAGAATTATTAATAAATATTTTTTAAATAATTCGGAAGCAAAAATATATGTTATTTCTAATATAAATAAAATTACTAGTAATTATTTTGCTAATTTTTTCTTATATGATATTTCTTCTTTTCATATAGCAGAAATTATAAATGAAGATAATCAGTAATTAATTATAAATTGAGAAATATTTTAGCATTTTAATGAATATTAATTAAGGAAATTTTTATGAATCGATGCTTATATAACAGCAACTTTGCTATTTAAAAATTATTTTTCAGCATTCATTGCATCTATTTTAGTTTTTATACTTTTGAAAATCTTTTATACCATTAGCTGAATTTATCTTGTTCATTCCAATAATATATTTCTGAGTATGTAAAGATATTTTATTAGAATAATTTATAAAAAGAAAAATGCAAAAAATTTGTTTTAAGAAAAATTTTAATTTTGTATAAAAATAAATATTAAAGATAATTGATATTAGTTTGGTATTAGTAGAGTAAATAAAGTTAAATTTATTAATAACTCTACTTTTATTTTTTAATAGTAAACTTTATAATTATATTGTAGTTAATAATTCAAGGGGAAAGCATATATGAATGAAACTTTAAAAACTATTGCTAATCGCCGTAGCTGTCGCTGTTATAATGAAAAAAAAGTACCATTAGAAATTGTTAAGGAAATTCTCATTGCAGGTACTAAAGCTCCTAGTGCGTTAAATAAACAATCAGCAAGTATAATTTGTTTACAAGAAGAAAGTGTAGTCGAAAATTTAAGGAAGAGATTAACTGATTTTAAGGGTAAAGATCCTTTATATGGGGCAAAAACTGTAGTAATTGTTTATGCAGATAAAAATTCTCGTTTTGCCGTTCAAGATGCTAGTTGCATTTTGGAAAATATGTTCTTAGCGGCAACGTCTTTAGGTATAGCTTCTTGTTGGATTAATTGTTTGCATGATTATTTTGCTACAGAAGAAGGCAATCAATTCAAAAAAGAAATTTTGAATCTTGATGATGAAAAAATTACTGTTGGAACTTGCATTTTAGGTTATAGTGTAGAAGAAATTCCTGAAAAAGAAAAAAAATCGGATTATATTAAAATTATTTAAATGCAAAAAACAAAAAAAATTTTTCATTATAATATATTCATATTTATTCTTGCAGTTGCAGTTTTTATAATGTACTTTCTTGATAATTCGAAAACTTGGAAAATAAAAACCGCATTTTATTTAGCTATTATTGCTTGTTTTTTTGGCTTATTAACGCTTATTTTATGTTATTTTATTGAACGTAAGACCTTAAGAGAATATAAAATTAATAATTATTTGTTTGTTCCATTAGAAATAGATCATTATCAAGATTTACGTATTTTGATGGAACAAAAAAATTTAAGTAATACCTTAGAAGAAAAAGAATTATTGGAAAAATATAAATTATTAACTCATGATTTAGCTAAACAGAATAATCATTATATTGTTTATTTTAATGAAAATCCTTTTGCTTTAATTAAATTTAAAAAGGATTTGAAGTCCAAAACTTGTGAAGTAAAAATAATTTATACTGATGGTTACAATTTTGAAAAAGAAATTGAAATCATAATGAAAAAAGAAGGTTTGCATAGAATATAATTTTAAAAAGATAGGGGGTAAATAAATGTTAAAATTAATTTTTATTAAATTAAAAGAAGCTTTAATCAGTGTTTTACCAATAACTATCATGATACTTTTGTTAAATTTTACATTAGTAAAAATGCCTTTGATAAATGTCTTTGCATTTATAATAGGTTTTGTTTTTTTGGTTTTAGGAATAACTCTTTTTTCTTTAGGAGCCGATATTTCCATGATTCAAATGGGAAGTAAATTAGGAAATAAATTAATTACAAAGAAAAAATTATGGCTTCTTTTATTAACATCTTTTCTTATTGGTTTTTTAATTACAATTGCAGAACCAGATTTAATGGTTTTAGCTAATAAATTTACCTCTATTAATAAATGGATATTAATTTGTTCTGTTGGTGCAGGAGTTGGCTTATTTTTAATGATAGCAACTTTAAGAGTTGTTTATAATATTCGTTTAAAATGGCTTTTAATAATAGGATATAGTTTAGTTTTTTTATTAGCTTTTCTTGTTGGAATTATTGATAATTCTTTTGTTCCAATTGCTTTTGATTCAGGTGGTGTAACAACAGGACCTATAACTGTACCTTTTATATTGGCATTTGGATTAGGCTTAGCAAGTAATACAAAAAATGTTGAAAAAGATTCCGATAATTCTTTTGGAGCAGTTTCCATTTGTTCAATTGGTCCCATTTTAGCAGTTTTATTACTTCGAGTTATTCTGAAACTTTTTAACAATTCACCAACTTCAGCAAGCAGCAGTAATTTATATAATTTTACTAATATTAATGATGTTTTTCATCATTTAAATATTTGCTTAATTAAACAAATTCAAGATGTTAGTATACCGATAATTTTAATTATTTTAATTTTTTTAATATTTCAGTTTTATTTACTAAAAATTGATAAAAAATCACTTACGCAAATTTTCTTAGGATTATTTATTACTTTTGTAGGCTTAGTATTATTTTTAACAGGTGCCGAAATTGGATTTATGAATGTTGGTGATTATTTTGGACGAACTATTGCAAATCTTTCATATAAATGGATATTGATTCCTTTAGGAGCACTAATTGGCTTTTTTGTAGTCTTGGCTGAGCCTTCAGTTCATGTTTTAACTAAACAAGTTGAAACAATAACAAATGAATCAATTTCCAAAAAAACGATATTGTTTTCTTTAGCAATTGGTGTTGGAATTTCTATATCTTTAGCGATGATAAGAATTCTCTTTAATGTTTCTTTATGGTGGTTTATACTTCCTACTTATTTAATTTCAATTGTTTTAATATTTTTTGTACCAGAATTTTTTACTTCTATTGCCTTTGATTCAGGTGGTGTTGCTTCTGGGCCTTTAACATCGACTTTTATTTTACCCTTAACAATGGGAGCATGTTCTATTATTTACCAAAATAATCCATCGTTAAATATTTTAAATTCATTTGGAGTGGTTGCTTTAGTTGCGATGACTCCACTTATTACTATTCAATTGTTGGGTTTAAATTATAAGATTAAAATGACTCGCTTTAATAAAGCAATGCAAGAAATTGCTATTAATGCAGAATTAGATGATGAAATTATTACATTTAAAAATAAAAAATAAGGTGATAAATTATGAAAAAACACGCACAGAAAAAAGTTGAATATATGCCTAATGGTATAAAAGTTTTAATGATAATTACAAATAGCATGAAATCAAATAAATTAATTTCAATTTTAAATGAACATGGTGTTTATTATTGTAATTGCATTCGTGGTAAAGGCACTGCGAATAAAGAAGTATTAGACTTTTTAGGTATTGGAGAAATTGATAAAGATATTTTATTTTGCTTATTAGATGAAAGTAGAGTAAATGAGGTTATGAATTTTCTCAAGGAAGATCGTGAATTTGTTGGAGGAAGAAAAGGTATAGCTTTTACAATGTCACTTGATTCTATTGCTTCGCGAAAGGCAATTCATGAAATTGTTCGTAAATAATTTAAAGGAGAAGAAATAATGGAAAAACAATTTGCTATTTTTACAATATGTATACGTGGTACTGGTGATAAAATTATGGAAGTCGCGCGTAAAGCTGGAGCTAGAGGAGGAACGGTCTTTAAAGCAAAAGGTACAGCACCAGAAGAAATATCACAATTTAAAAATATTCAAGTTCAACCAGAAAAAGAAATTATCTTAATTTTAGTTTCTGAAACTGATAAAGATAAAATTATGAAAGCTATTGCTATAAATTATGGTGTTAGTTCAGAAGCTAACGCTATAACATTTGCAATACCAGTTGATGAAAGTGTAGGTGTCAATATTTAATGCAAGTTAAGATTTATAATAGTTTAACAAATAAAATTGAGGATTTTCATCCTCTTCATGAAAATAAAGTAACCATGTATGTATGTGGACCTACAGTTTATAATTACGTACATATTGGTAATATGCGCCCAGTAGTTGTTTTTGATATTTTAAGAAGACTTTTTTCCTTTTTAGGGTATGAAGTAACATTTATATCTAATTATACTGATATAGATGATAAAATTATTAAACAAGCAAAAATTGAAAATTTAAGTGAAAAGGAAATTGCTGAAAAATATATTAAAGCATTTGAAGAAGCTCGCGAAGGTATTCATTCTTTAAAACCAACATATCAACCTCGAGTAACAGAAAATATGGATAAAATAATTTCTTTTGTCAAAGAATTAGTTGATAAAGGTTATGCCTATGTTACTAAAAATCATGATGTATATTTTAGAGTGAATAAGATAAAGGATTATGGATGTTTATCTAATATGAAAATAGAGGATCTAATGGTTGGTGCTCGCATTGATGAAAGTGAAGATAAAGAAAGTCCTTTAGATTTTGCATTATGGAAAAATACAAACGATGGAGGTATTAAATTTCCTTCTTTTTGGGGTGAAGGAAGACCTGGTTGGCATTCAGAATGTGTTGTAATGATTAATTCTTTATGTGAAGGAGGCAAAATTGATATTCATGGGGGAGGTTTTGATTTAAAATTTCCTCATCATGAAAATGAAATTACGCAAGAAGAAGCTATGTATGGACATAAAATTGCTACATATTGGATGCACAACGGATTCATTAATGTTGATAATGTAAAAATGTCTAAGTCCTTGGGAAATGTTATTCTCGCAAATGATTATATTAATTTATATGGTGGTAATGTTGTAAGATATTTGCTTATTAATACACATTATCGTTTACCAGTTAATTTTTCTAATGAATTAGTAGAAAGAGCATCAAAAGAATTAGATAAAATATTTTCCGCGGTTAATCGTCTATCAATTATTTTACAAAGAAACAATTTAATTAATGATACTTTATTAACTTATAAAGATGAAGAAATGAATAATTTTATTCTTGCACTAAGTGATGATTTAAATACTGCGAATGCTTTAAGTGAATTATATAAAGAAGTTAAAGAAATAAATATTTTAATGCGCGAAAAAACAAAAAACTTTGTCAAATTATCTAAAAAATATCAAGTTATAAATACAATGTTATATTTATTAGGATTAGAATTTGATTTTGTTAAATTAACAAAGGATGACTTAAATTTATTAGATGAATATGAAAATGCAAAATTACAAGGTGATTTTAAAAAATCTGATGATTTAAGACAAACTTTAATAAGTAAAAAATTAATTTGATATTCTTTACAAATTATTGATGATGAATTATTATAAAAGTGCTAAAAAATAGCACTTTTTTTAAAAAAAAATAAAATGACACAAAGGTGAAAAAATAATGCAAGAAAAAGAATACATTTATGGGAAAAATGCTGTTAAATCCTCATTGAGTCTAGATAGTAAAATTAAATTTTGTTATTTACAGGAAAATTTTTCGGATAAAGAAATTTTGAACTTATTAAAAGATAAAAAAATTAATATAAAAAAAGTTAGTAAAGTATATCTAGATAAACTTTTTCATAATGGAGTTCATCAAGGAATAGCTTTAGAAGTAGAACCATATGAATACATTTCTTTAGATGAAGTTTTAAAAATTTGTGAAAATAAAAAAGATGCTTTGCTTGTTTTGCTTGATGGATTAGAAGATCCACATAATTTAGGTGCAATAATTAGAACATGTGATGCATTTAAAGTTGATGCAGTTATAATACCTTCTTCAAAAAGCGTATCAGTAACTCCGACAGTGAGAAAAATTGCAACGGGAGCTTTAGATTATGTTCCTGTTTGTCGTGTGAGTAATTTAAATTACACAATTGATACTTTAAAAAAACGTAATTTTTGGATAGTTGCTAGTGATGGAGAAGCTCAAACAAATTATAGTGATTTAGATTATAAAATGAATGTTGCTTTAATCATTGGGTCAGAAGGATTTGGCATTTCTAAATTAACGTTAAAAAAATCCGATTTTGTAGTTAAAATAAATATGCTTGGCCATGTTAACTCATTAAATGCATCTGTTGCAGCAGGAGTTATTCTTGCAATGATTAATTATAAGAGGACACAATAATGAAATTTCATATAGAAGATGAATTAGTATTACTTATAGCTAAAAATAATCAAGAAGCGTTCGCGCTTCTTTTTTCAATTTATGAGAAAAAAATGAGTTTTGAAGCTAAAGAATTTAAGAAAAAAATAAATGATTATCAAGAATGGGAAGATTTTGAACAAGAGATAAGACTTAATTTTTATAAAATGCTAGCTACTTATGATTATAAAAAAGGTAAATTTTATTCATTTTTCCAATCTAGTTTTCTTTTCATGAATTATCATTACATTAATAATGAATCTAATGTTTTAATGATGTGTGATAGTGAAAAAGAATTAGAATATATGGCTTATATGAATGACAAAAATCAAAATAATTCTTTATATATAGATTTAAATGAGTCATTAGAGAATTTGAAAGATAACGATTTATTAATATATCAAATTGTCGTCGCATGGTCACATGGCTATAAATATGAAGAAATTGCTAAAAAGTTTAATATAAAATTATCAACAGTTAACTACTATTTAAAAAAAGGAATTGAATATTTAAAAAACTTATTAAATAAGTAGTAATTAAAAAAAATTTATTTTCAGCTTTTTGTTTAATAATTATTGACAAGTTATCTTAATTTATTTTATATTTATGTTGCTTGTTAGATCCAAAAAATAGACTAACATTTTTTTATTTTGAAATCAGATTTTATATAGTTGGAGGCAATTTATGAGTGAAAGAATTAAGGTGTTATTGATTTGCACTAAATGTTTGTCACGTAATTATGTAACAACTAAACGTAAAATTGATGCATCAAAACGTATGGAATTGAAAAAATTTTGTCCAAAATGCAATGCACATACATTGCATAAAGAATCAAAATAAAGGAGACTAATTATGTATAAAATTCGTAGATACTTTCAAGGTGTAATTAAACAAGCTAAAATGGTTAGATGGCCAAAAAAGATTGAATTACTTCAAGCGTTTTCTGTGGTCATGGTTATTTTAATTATTTCGGCAGTGGCATTATCTTTAGATGATTTTATTATAGCAAATCTTCTTAAAACATTAGATAAACAATTAGGTACAACTTCTTCTGAAGCAACTTCTGTTGCAATGAAATATATTATGAATTTATTTAAATAATTTAGGAGCTGATTAGAATGGAAACTACTATCGATAAACAATGGTATATTGTTACAACGTATTCTTCACACGAGAATAAAGTTAAAGAAAATTTAATGAGACGTATCGAATCGTGGAATTTACAAGATTATATCTTTCGTATTATTGTTGCTGAACATGAAGTACCTATTTTAAAAAATGGACAACCAACAGGTAAGACAAAAATGAAAAATCTTTATCCAGGTTACGTTTTTGTAGAAATGATTATGACAGATGCTGCTTGGTATGTTGTACGTAACACTCCAGGTGTAACAGGATTTATAGGATCTTCAGGTGGAGGAGCAAAACCATTTATTGTTACACGTGATCAAATGGAACCAGTTTTGAAAAGAATGGGTATGGTTGATGATGAAATGTATAACAACTATAAAATTGGCGACACTGTAAGAATTTTAACAGGATCATTTGAAGGTGGAGAAGGAACAATTGAATCAATAAATGTAGAAACTGGTGAAGTACAGATTTCCACAATTCTTTTTGGTAGACCTACTCCTGTAACAGTTAAATTTTCAGAAATTGAAAAAATATAAATATTAAAAAAGGCTTTGAAATAAATTTTTAAAGCTTTTTTTAGTAAAAAAACAAAAAATTATTTTTTTCTTGAAAAGCAAAAAAATTCTTGTTATTTGGCTTTTGCTATTGTAAGATTAAATAGCATGGTGTTTTGCACCTGATTTTCAAAGTGCCATGTAAATTGCGCAGTGGAAGGATTTAAAATCCGTTTACCACAGCACGGACAAAAACTAAATTAGGAGGTGTGTCACGTGAG
This sequence comes from uncultured Bacilli bacterium, assembly GCA_947632435.1. Taxonomy (GTDB): domain Bacteria; phylum Bacillota_I; class Bacilli_A; order RFN20; family CAG-449; genus CANRPC01. The sequence continues at coordinate 25,612 of CANRPC010000009.1, forward strand.
TAAAAAAATCGCAAAAGTTGTAAAATTAGAATTGGTTGGTGGACAAGCAAAACCAGGACCTAAACTTGCTTCAGCAGGTATCTTAATGCCTAAATTTTGCACTGAATTCAATGCAAAAACAAGTGATCGTATTGGTGATGTTATACCAGTCATTATTACAGCTTATGAAGACAAATCTTTTGACTTCATCATCAAAACCACACCAGTTACTATTCTTTTAAAGAAAGAAGCTGGAATTAGCAAAGGATCAAGCAATGCTAAGACAACAAAAGTTGGTCATATTAATAAGGAGCAATTAAGAAAAATTGCTGAATACAAAATGCCTGATTTAAATGCAAATGATGTAGAAGCTGCGATGAAAATCGTAGAAGGCTCAGCCCGTAACATGGGTATTACTATTGATGATTAATTAAGTGGAAGGGAAATCCCGTTAGCACCACAAGGAGGAAAAAATGAAAAAGAAAGGTAAAAAGTATCAAGCTGCTTTAAGTAAGATTGAACAAGGAAAAATATATAGTCTTGAAGAAGCTTGTGCATTAATTAAAGAAACATCTACAGTTAAATTTGATTCAACAATAGATGTTTCATTCCGTTTAAATGTTGATCCAAGACAAGCAGATCAACAAATTAGAGGTACATTAACTTTACCTCATGGAAATGGTAAAACAAAAAGAATATTAGCTATTACCCATAAAGAAGAAGAAGCAAAACAAGCTGGAGCTGATTATGTAGGCGGAAAAGAAATGTTGGAAAAAATCCAAGTTCAAAACTGGTTTGATTTTGATATAATTGTTGCTACACCAGATATGATGGGCGAATTAGGAAAAATGGGTAGATTATTGGGACCTAAAGGATTAATGCCTAATCCAAAAACTGGGACAGTTACTATGGATATAGCTAAAGCAATTCAAGAAATTAAAAAAGGTAAAGTTGAATATCGTGTTGATAAAGAAGGCAATTTACATTTAACAGTAGGTAAAGCATCTTTTGATAACGAGAAATTAGTTGATAATTTAAAAGTTGTTTGTGACACAATTGTAAAAGTTCGTCCTGCATCAGTTAAAGGCGTTTATATTAAAAACGTTGCTTTACATACTGTAATGGGACCTGCAATTCATTTTACATTTGAAGGTCGTAATTAATTATTTTTGTTAGCTCCAATATACCAAAGACAGTAACGGCGAAAGCTTAATAATGTTACCGAGGTACTATTCATGAAAATACGAAAGTCACAATGAGTAGAACTTTGTATATTGTTGCCTATATATTTTATTTTAAGGAGGTGCCAATATGAACGAAGAAGTTTTAAAATCTAAGCAAGAGATGGTTGAAGAAATTAAACATTCTTTTGAAAATAATTCAACGGTTATAGTCGCAGAATATCGTGGCTTATCTGTTTCTGAAATTTCAGAATTAAGAAGAACTCTTGCTAAAGATGGTGCAAGATTATCTGTTTATAAAAATTCTTTAGTTTCACGTGCCGCGGAAAGTTTAGGCCATGAAGGATTAAAAGAATATTTAGTCGGACCAAATGCTATTATTTTTTCTAACGATGTAATTAAAGGTCCAAAAACAGTTTCATCTTTCGCTAAAAAACATGAGCACTTAGTTATTAAAGGCGGTTTGGCTGAAGGCAAAGTCGTTTCTAAAACTGAAGTACTTACACTCGCAAAATTACCAGGCAAAGAAGGATTGTTATCTATGCTTTGTTCGGTCTTGCAAGCTCCAATTCGCAACTTTGCTTATGCGATTAAGAGCATTGCAGAAAAAGAGAATTAACCATTGTACAAATAATATAGGAGGATAAAAAATGGCAAATTTATCAAAAGAAGAAATCATTGAAGCAGTCAAACAAATGTCTGTTATTGAATTAAATGATTTAGTTAAAGCAATTGAAGAAGAATTCGGTGTTACAGCTGCAGCACCTGTAGCTGGTGGAGCAGCAACACCTGCTGAAGAAGAAGAAACAGCAAAAGGACCAACAGAAGTTACATTAGTCTTAAAAGGATTAGCAGAAGGAGCTTCTAAAGTTAAAGTTATTAAAGCTGTTCAAGCTATTACTGGCTTAGGATTAGTCGATGCTAAAAAACTCGTTGACAATGTTCCAAGCAATATTAAAGAGAAAATTTCTCCAGCTGAAGCTGAAGGACATAAAGCAACTCTTGTCGAATCTGGTGCTGAAGTCGAAATTAAATAATTTTAATTAAGCTATTATTTGGCAAAACCTGCCTCTTTTTTTGGAGGTGGGTTTTTGCCGCTTTATAAGGAGTGGTCAAATTGGGACAATATTTTACAAATGATCCTAATATTCGCAGCCATGAAAGAATAATTTCATGCTATTTTAATGAAACAAAATTTGACTTTATCTCTGATAATGGAGTTTTTTCTAAATCGGAAATTGACCAAGGTAGTCTTGTTTTTTTGAAAACAGTTACTAAATTTTACAATTTTCAAGGAAATATACTTGATTTGGGTTCTGGTTATGGAACCATTGGACTAATTTTAGCTCATTTTTATAAAAGAGCAAAATTCTTGCTTGCAGATGTTAATACGCGCGCATGTGCTCTTGCACGCGAAAATGCTAAGAGATTCAACTTATCAAACGTTGAAATTAGAGAAACAGATTGTTTTTCAAACATAACGGAGAAATTTGATTATATTTTAATTAATCCTCCAATTAGAGCTGGAAAAAAAATCATTTATGAAATGTTTTCTCAAGCGTATTCACATTTAACAGCTGATGGTAAACTTCTTATTGTTATCCGTAAGAACCAAGGCGCAGAAACTGCATCAAAATTTATTCAAAGTGTATTTAATAATTGTACACTTATTGATAGAAACAAAGGTTATTATATTTACGAAGCAAAGAAAGAATTATCAAAAGCAATTACCGAAAATTAAGGAGGGCTTTTAATGAAAAAAACTGAAGCAAACAAAGAAATCAAATATCTTCATAACAATCGAATTGATTATTCAAAGATTTCAGGAAAATTACCTCTTCCTAATCTTGTTGAAATTCAAACAAAATCTTTTCAGTGGTTAGTTAACGAAGGTTTGGATGAAGTATTTAGAGATGTTTATCCAATTAAAAATCCATCAGAAACACTTATTATTGATTATGTAAGCTGCCGCTTAGAGGAGCCTAAATATGATGTTGCTGAATGTAAAACTAGAGATTTAACATATTATTCACGTCTTAACGTTGTTTTACGTTTAAGAAATCTTGAAACAGGTGTGGCTCAAGATAGTGAAGTTTTTATGGGTGAATTTCCTATAATGACTGATTCTGGAACGTTTATTATTAATGGTGCTGAAAGAACTATTGTTTCGCAAATAGTTCGTTCTCCAGGCGCATATTTAGCTTCAGCATTTGATAATAAATCTGGTAAATATTCTTATAGTGCGGATTTAATTCCTGCTAGAGGAACATGGCTTCAATTTGAAGCTGATTTAAAAGATCAACTTTCTGTACGTGTAGATCGTACTAGAAAAATGCCTGCTACAATTTTATTACGTGCACTAGGTTTTGTTAATTATGATGAAATAATTAATTTATTTGGTGATGAGGCTTGTTTGGTTAATACAATTGCTAAAGAAAAAGAAAGTCATACTCCTGAAAGACTTACAACTTCGGAAGCTTTAAAAGAAATTTATGATCGTTTGCGTCCAGGTGAACCATCAACCGCGGAAGGTGCTTCTTCATTTTTTAAAGCGAAATTTTTTGAAGAGCGACATAAACAATATGATTTAGGCCCTGCTGGACGTTTTAAATTTAATCGTAAACTTGGCATATATAATCGTTTGCCAGGTCGTATAATTGCTGAACCTTTGATTTCAAGTGAAGGTGAAGTAATTTATGAAGAAGGAACATTACTTACAAAAGAAATTGTTAATGAACTTCAAGAAAAGAAATTTTTTGAAAATGGTGCACATAATGTTGAGTTAACTGTTAATACTGATTTAGATTCACATAATGTTGTTAATATTTTAAAAGTTTATACTTCTGAAAAGAAAGAAAAAGTAGTTAATATTATTGGTACTGATTTAAACATTGATTCAGATCATGTTACGATCCCAGATATTGTTGCTACACTTTCTTATTTCATGAATGTTATTGAAGGTTTTGGAGAAACCGATGATATCGATCATTTAGGAAATCGTCGTATTCGTTGTGTTGGTGAATTAATTCAAAATCAATTTAGAATTGGTTTATCAAGAATGGAAAGAACAGTACGTGATAAGATGTCAATTGCTACAGAGGGCGCAATAACTCCTAAAACTGTTACAAATATTAGACCATTAACTGCGGCAATTAAAGAGTTCTTTAATTCATCTCAGTTATCACAATATATGGATCAAACTAATCCTTTAGCGGAACTTGCCAATAAACGTAGGTTATCCGCTCTTGGACCTGGTGGCTTAACTCGTGATCGTGCTTCTTTTGCTGTTAGAGATGTTCACTCTTCTCATTATGGAAGAATTTGTCCAATTGAAACACCTGAAGGTCAAAATATTGGACTTATTAATAATTTAGCTTGTTATGCTAAAGTTAACGAGTATGGATTTATTGAAACACCATATCGAAAAGTAATTAAAGGTACGGGTGTTGTTACTGAAGAAACAGAATATTTATCTGCTGATAAAGAAAGTAATCATGTTATTGCTCAAGCAAATGTACGCTTAAATGAAAATCATGAAATTATCGAAGATAAAGTTGTTGCCCGTTATAATGGTGAAAATATTATTGCTAAAAAGGAAGATGTTGATTATATCGATGTTTCTCCAAAGCAAATTGTTTCAATTGCCGCGGCTTGTATTCCTTTCCTTGAAAACGATGATAATACACGTGCTTTGATGGGTGCAAACATGCAACGTCAAGCGTTACCTTTATTAAAACCACATGCTCCATATGTGGGAACAGGTCTTGAATATAATATTGCACACGATTCAGGCTCTAGTGTTGTTGCTAAAGAAGATGGAATCGTAAAAGATGTTGATTCAAAACATATTGTTGTTACAAATAATAAAGGTGAAGATAGAGTTTATCGTTTACAAAAATTCTGCCGTAGTAATGGAGGAACTTGTATAAATCAAACTCCAATTGTTAAAAGAGGACAAAAAGTTTCAAGTAGTGAAATAATCGCAGATGGTCCTGCTATGGATCATGGTGATTTAGCTCTTGGTCAAAATGTAACAATTGCTTTCATGACTTGGAATGGTTACAACTATGAAGATGCTGTTATCATGTCTGAAAGATTAGTTAAAGATGATGTTTATACTTCTATTCATATTGAAGAATATAGTATTGAATGTCGTAGTACCAAACTTGGTGATGAAGAAATTACAAGAGATATTCCATCTGTAGGTGAAGATGCTAAAGCAAATCTTGATGAAAATGGTATTATCATTCCTGGCGCAGAAGTCAAAGAAGGAGATATTTTGGTTGGTAAAATCACACCAAAAGGGCAAACTGATCCAACTCCTGAAGAAAAGCTTTTGCAAGCAATCTTTTCAGAAAAAACAAAAGATGTTAAGGATTCTTCATTAGTTGTTCCTCATGGTGGTTCTGGTATTGTATTAGACGTTAAAAGATTTACAAGACAAGATGATGCTGAACTTCAACCATCTGTAAATGAAGTTATTAAAGTTTATATTGCTCAAAAAAGAAAAATTTCCGAAGGTGATAAAATGTCTGGAAGACATGGTAACAAGGGTGTTATTTCTCGTATTTTACCTGTTGAAGACATGCCATTTTTACCTGATGGAACGCCTATTGATATTATGTTAAATCCTCTTGGTGTTCCTTCTCGTATGAATATTGGTCAAGTTTTGGAAATTCATTTAGGCATGGCATTAAAAAAACTAGGTTTAAAAATTGCTACACCAGTTTTTGATGGTATGACCAATGAAGAAATATATGAATTAATGGATAAAGCTGGTATGGATCGCGATGGTAAAACAATACTTTATGATGGACGTACTGGTGAAAGATTTGATGAAAGAATTTCCGTTGGTGTCATGTATATGATTAAGTTAGTACACATGGTTGATGATAAATTACATGCTCGTGCTACTGGTCCATATTCACTTGTTACTCAACAACCTTTAGGAGGTAAGGCTCAAAAGGGTGGTCAACGTTTTGGTGAAATGGAAGTTTGGGCTCTTGAAGCATATGGAGCTGCCCACATTTTACAAGAAATTCTTACTATTAAATCTGATGATATGGTTGGTAGAGCAAAAACTTATCAAGCAATTATTAAGGGAACTCCAATTCCTAAACCTGGATTACCAGAATCATTTAGAGTTTTACAAAAAGAATTACAATCACTTGCTTTGGATGTAAAGATTTTGGATAAAGATGGTAATGAAATTTCTACAGATAATTTAGCAGAAGAAAATGCTAATGAAGCGAGAAAAATTTCTTCAGCAATTCGTGAAATGACAAGCGATGTTCGCGTTGTAAGTGCTGAAGAAGAAAATATAGATTAAGGAGGGTAGAAATTACATGTTTGATGTTAATCGATTAAATGCAATTCAAATAGGTTTAGCTTCTCCAGAAAAGATTAGAAGTTGGTCACATGGAGAGGTTAAAAAACCTGAAACTATTAACTACCGTTCTCAAAAACCTGAGCCAGATGGCTTATTCTGTGAACGCATCTTTGGCCCTGCTAAAGATTATGAATGTCATTGTGGAAAATATAAAAAAATTCGTTATAAAAATGTTGTTTGTGATAAATGTGGAGTTTTAGTAACAACTAAAGCCGTTAGACGTGAAAGAATGGGACATATAGAACTTGCATCTCCATGTGCTCATATTTGGTATTTAAAAGGCATTCCAAGCAAAATGGGACTTGTTTTAGATATATTTCCAAAACAATTAGAGGATGTTATTTATTTTAAATCTCATATTTGCTTAAATACTGGTCGTTCTAAAGTTTTACATAAAAATGATATTATCGATGAAAGAAATGGTCGTATTCTTTTCCATGAAGTAATCGCAGAAATTCAAGAAGAACTTACTGATAAAGAAAGTTATGATTATCAATTATCAGTTGATTTATTAAATCGATTAGATAATTATGCAGATACATTTAATTTTTTCGCTACAAGTGAATTTATTACTAAGCATTTAGGCGCTGAATTTGGAATTGGCGCTGAAGCTATTAAACGTTTGCTTTCGGAAATAGATGTTGATGCTGAATTTGAAAAAGTACAAAGTGAATTAAATAAAACACAAGGTCAAAAATCACAAAAAAGATCCAAATTAATTAAACGTTTGGAAACATTAGAGGCTTTTAAAAATTCTAATAATAAACCTGAATGGATGATTTTAGATGTTTTACCTGTAATACCACCAGATTTAAGACCAATGCTTCCACTTGATGGAGGACGTTTTGCAACTAGTGATTTAAATGATTTATATCGAAGAGTTATTAATCGTAATAATCGTCTAAAAAAACTTATAGAAATTAATTCTCCTTCGGTTATTTTAATTAATGAAAAACGTATGCTTCAAGAAGCTGTTGATTCTTTAATCGATAATGGTAGAAAAGGTAAACCAGTTCTTGGTCCATCGGGAAAACCATATAAATCATTATCTTCCTCATTAAAAGGAAAACAAGGTCGTTTTCGTCAAAATTTATTAGGAAAACGTGTTGATTTTTCTGGACGTTCTGTTATTGCAGTTGGTCCAAGTTTAAAAATGTATCAATGCGGATTACCTCGTGAAATGGCAGTACAATTATTCCGTCCTTTTATTGCTTCTATTTTATTAAAAGAAGGAATAGTTACTGCACATAAAAATGCTAATAAAATGATAGACAGATACGATGAAAAAGTTTGGGATATTGTTGAAAAAATTGTTCAAGAGCATCCTGTATTATTAAATCGTGCTCCTACTTTGCATCGTTTAGGTATTCAAGCATTCCGTCCTATTTTAGTTGAAGGACATGCAATACGTTTGCACCCATTAGTTTGTACTGCATTTAATGCTGACTTTGATGGTGACCAAATGGCAGTTCATGTACCTTTATCAAAAGAAGCTCAAAAAGAAGCAATTGATTTAATGCTTGCTTCTAATAATATTCTTGGTCCAAAAGATGGTAAGCCTATTGTTACTCCTTCTCAAGATATGATTTTAGGTAATTACTATTTAACTCTTGAATTATCTAAACAAGATTTTTTAGATAAAGCCAAGAAACTACGTGAATTAAATGATGAAGAAGAAGCTCAAAAATATGAACTATTTGCTGAATGTGAAGGTAAAGTCTTTAAAGATATTGATGAAGCGATGACTGCTTATCAAACTCATCAAATTCATATTCATAATCGTATAGCTTTACGTGGATCATCTTTACATAAAGATGGATTTAGTGATGAGATGAATAAGTCATACTTAATTACTACAGTTGGTAAATTAATTTTTAACAGCATTTTCCCATCTGATTTCCCATATCTAAATGAAAATCCAGTAGAATGTAAAGAAAATTTATTATGCGATCAAATTAAATTTTTTGCGCCACGTGGTACTGATATAAAAGCATTTATTGCCGCTATGCCACTTAAAGCACCATTTGCTAAGAAACATATTTCAATGATGATTGATGAAGTATTCCATCGTTATCAATCTGTACAAACATCTGATATTCTTGATAAATTAAAAGATCAAGGATTCCAGTATTCAACAGTTTCAGGAATTACAGTTTCTTTATCTGATGTTGTTACTATTGATGGTAAGGCAGAACTTTTAAAACAAGGTGATCAAGAAGTTGATAGAATTCAACGTTTTTATCAACGAGGTGTTTTAACAGATCAAGAACGTTATAAAAAAGTTTGTGATATTTGGAATAATATTAAAGATAAGGTTCAAGATATTCTTCTTGATGAATTTAAAAAGGATAAACGTAACCCTATCTATATGATGTTTGATTCTGGAGCTAGAGGTAATAAATCTAACATGTTACAATTAGCGGGTATGCGTGGATTAATGGGAAATACATCTGGTGAAACTATTGAAATTCCTGTTAAATCATGTTTCCGTGAAGGACTTTCTGTTTCTGAATTCTTTATTGCTACTCATGGTGCTAGAAAAGGTGGTGCTGATACAGCATTAAAAACTGCTGACTCTGGTTATTTAACAAGAAGATTAGTTGATGTTTCTCATGATGTAATTGTTAGAGAAGTTGACTGTGGAACTGATCATGGATTTGAAGTTGAAGAAATTAAAAATAAAGAAGGCAAACCAGTAGTATCTTTAGCAGATAGATTAGTCGGACGTTATTCACTATTTGATATTGTTGATCCAAACACTAAAGAAGTTATTGTTCCAGGAAATACTTTAATGGATGAAGAAATGGCTAAAGCGATTGTCGCAGCAGGCATTAAAAAAGTAACTATTCGTAATTTGTTTGGTTGTGAAACTAAAGATGGTGTCTGTATCCACTGCTACGGAAGAAATTTAGCAACTGGAAAAGTTGTTGAACTTGGCGAAGCTGTTGGTATTATGGCTGCTCAATCAATTGGTGAACCAGGTACTCAATTAACTATGCGTACATTCCATACTGGTGGTGTTGCAGGAAGCGATATTACTCAAGGTCTTCCAAGAGTTCAAGAATTATTTGAAGCTAGAAAACCTAAAGGTGAAGCAGTTATTTCTCAAATTAAAGGTAAAGTTACATCAATTAAAGTTGATGAGAAAAATAAATCGACAATCACTATTTCTAATAGCTTAGAAAGTAAATCATACACTACAGTTATTGGAGCTCATGTAATTGTTAAAGAAGGCGATGAAATTGTTAATGGACAAGAATTAACTCAGGGTTCAATAAATCCAAAAGATTTATTAAATGTCGCAGATGTGTCAGCTGTACAAAAATATATTATTCAAGAAGTTCAAATTGTTTATCGTGCTCAAGATATTGAAATTTCTGATAAACATATTGAAGTTATTGTTCACCAAATGTTACGCAAAATTGTAATAATTGATTCTGGTGATACAAATATGTTAGCAGGAACAAGAGTTTCAATCTTAAGATTTACTCAAGAAAATGAAAAAGCACTTCAAGAAGGTAAACGTCCAGCTGTTGGAACACCAATAATTTTAGGTATTACTAAGGCTGCACTTGATACAGATTCTTTTTTATCATCTGCTTCTTTCCAAGAAACAACTAAAGTGTTAACTGATGCTGCTTGTAAAGGAAAAATTGATTACTTACATGGGTTAAAAGAAAATGTTATGATAGGAAAATTAATTCCAGCAGGTGCTCAATTCTCTCATAAAGATGAAGTTGAAGAAGAAGTAAATGAAGAAGATGAAAATATTTTCTTAGATGAAAATAGTGAATCTAAACAAGCTAATGTTATTAGTTTCTTCGCAAGAGAAGAAGAATAATTAAAACAATTAACTGCTAAGGAAATAATAATCTTTAGCAGTTTTTATTATTTGTTTTATTTAATAATTTTTATGGAGAAAGGGATTTTTTATGATACCAGAATATAATCAAAAAGACGGTTGGATTGAAGTTATATGCGGACCAATGTTCGCTGGCAAGAGTGAAGAACTTATTCGTAGAGTTAAAAGAATGGAATATGCTCATCAAAAATTTATTTGTTTTAAACCAAAAATTGATAATCGATATTCGGAAAATGAAATTGTTTCGCATTCAATGCGAAAAACAAAATCTATCAATATTTCTAAAACAGAAGATATAAAACAATATTTAAAAGATGATATAAAAATTATTGTAATTGATGAAGTTCAATTTCTTGATGATGAAATTGTCCCTTTTTGTATAGATTTAGCCGATAAAGGTTATAGAGTTGTTGTTGCAGGATTAGATATGGATTTCAGAGGAATTCCTTTTAAAAATATGGCTTTATTATTAGCGGCAAGTGAATATATTACAAAACTTTCTGCTATATGTGTTAAATGTGGTTCACCTGCTACTAGAACGCAAAGAATAGTTAATAATATTCCAGCCGATTATGATGATCCAATTATTATTGTGGGTGCTAGTCAAACTTATGAACCAAGATGCAGACATTGCCATGAAGTACCACATAAATTAAAAAATTAAACACTTTATTATTTGTTTTTTTCTTGGAATAGTGTATTATATTATAGCAATAAGGAGGTCGTGTATCAAAAATGGATATTGTATTACTGATTATTTCAATTATGCTGATTATTTTGACACTCCTTCAAGGTGGTAAAACCGATGGTGCATCTGGAGCAATTACAGGTGGTAGCAAGATGAATATCTTTGCTAGAACTAAAGAAAGAGGTTCTGAGAAAGTAGTATCTTATTTGACTTTAGCGATGGGAATATTATTCTTTATTGTTACGTTATTAGTTAAGTATTATTAAGGAGTCAGCAATGACTCTTTTTTTTAGGAGAAAAAATGGAAGAAGAAATTTTAAAATTATTAGAAAAGCATTCTTATGAAGAAAAAGAACTCAAAGAAATTTTAAAAAATGATGTTAATGAAGAAATAAAACATCTTCTTTCTTGTGGAAAAATTCTTCTTCAAAAAAATAAATTAATTTTGCCTAAAAAAATAAATGCTTTTAAAGCAAAAATAATTTCAGTTAAAGATTTTTTTGCTTTTGCAAAAACTGAAAATGATGAAGATTGTTATATTTCTAAAGATGATCTTCATGGTGCATTATTAGATGATGAAGTATTTTTAAAAAAAGTTAATGGAAGAAGTAAATTAAGTTATGAAGTAATTTCTATAATTAAAAGAAATAAATTAAACGTTGTTGGTGAAGTAAAAAATATTAAAGGTCTTTTAATTTTAGATGTTAAAGGGATAAGTATAAAAAATCATGACTTTATTATAAAAAATTCCACAGTTGAAATTTTACCACATCAAATCGTTTTGGCTCATATTATTAAATGGCAAGAAAATTTTACTTTTGTCGAGGTGTTTGAAGTTTTAGGATATAAAAACGATCCTGGAATTGACATTTTAAAAATTGTCTATGAACACGATGCAGATGTAAAGTTTAGTGAACAAACTTTAGAAGAAGTAAAACATTTACCTTTAGAAGTTCAAGAGGAAGATTTAAAGAATCGTACATCTTTTTTAGACCATGTAATTGTGACAATTGATGGCGAAGATGCTAAGGATTTTGATGATGCTGTAGAGGTTAAAAAAGATGCAAAAGGCTATCATGTAGGTGTTCATATTGCTGATGTTTCTTTTTACGTAAAAGAAGGAACATTTTTAGATAAAGATGCGAGGAACCGTTCAACATCGATTTATTGTGTTAATAAAGTTATTCCTATGTTACCTATTGAATTATCTAATGGAATTTGCTCTTTAAATCCGCATGTTTTACGATTAGTTCAATCAGTTTTATTTGATATGGATTTAAATGGTAATATAGTTTCTTATTCTTTGCATAAAGGGTATATTAGATCAAGTGCAAGATTAACATATAGTTATGTTAACCAAGTTTTAAAAGAACACAAAATAGACAATTTATTACCTAAAGAAGTTAATGAAATGTTACCTATATTAAATGAAGTTGCAACACTTATAAGAAAAAGAAGAGAAAAAGAAGGGTGTTTAGAATTATCATCTACAGAGCTTGTTTTTGAAATTAATAAAGAACAGGAAATTGAAAACGTTTATAAAAGGAAACAAGATGTTGGTGAAAAATTAATCGAGGATTTAATGATTCAAGCAAATGAACTTGTTGCAAAAAAAGCTCAAGAGTTAGCTATGCCTTTTATATATCGTATTCATGAATATCCAAAAATAAAGCGAATGCAGGAATTTATTCATTTAAGTAAAGTGTTAAATTATCCATGCGATTTTGATGCCTTTAATATAAATCCAAAAATATTACAAAAACATATTAAACAAGTAAAAGAAGATAAAAATAAAGAAATATTATCGTATTATCTTTTACGGGCTCTTGCTAAAGCAAGATATTCGAATACTAACAAAGGACATTTTGGTTTAGCGTTACAGAATTATACACATTTTACTTCACCAATAAGAAGATATCCAGATTTAATTGTTCATCGGATTTTAGATTCTTATGTGTTTAATATTCAAGAAAAATATAATAAAAAAGAATTAGATAAAGAACTATTATATTTATCTGAATTAACATCATCAAAAGAACGTAATGCTCAAAATATTGAACGAGAAGTTGATGATTTATACGCGGCAAAATATATGTCACAATTTATAGGACAGACATTTATAGCTAAAGTTGTTTCTTTAAATGCTTCACAAATATATGTCGAATTAGAAAATGGTATCGAAGGAATGATTCCTTGTGATTTTTTAAATGAACGTTTTTATTATGATGAAAATAATTACACGCTTGTCTTTCATAATCATATAGTTAAACTTGGTGATGAAATTAAAGTTTTATTAGAGGCTACGCATATAGATGAAGGGCAAATTATTTTTTCTTTGCCATTAATAAAAAAAAGTCATACAATAAAAAAGGAGAGTAAAAAAAGTGGAAGAAAAAATAAAAAATATAAGCATAAATAAAAAAGCACATTTTGAATACTTTCTTTCTGACTTTCTTGAAGTTGGCATTGTTTTAACTGGGAGTGAAATAAAATCTTTACGCTTAAATAACTGCTCTTTGCAAGATTCATACATTTTAATAAAAAATTTAGAAGCTTATATTTTAGGTATGAATATAGCTCCATATAAAGATGGAAATATTTTTAATCATGAAGCTACTCGAACAAGAAAACTTTTGATGCATAAAAAAGAAATTATTAAATATCAACAAAAAGTTAAAGAAAAAGGTTTCACAATTTTATGTACCCGTGTTTATTTTAGAAAAAATAGAGTAAAATTGGAAATTGCCTTAGGAAAAGGAAAAAAACTTTATGATAAAAAAGAGGTACAAAAGGAAAAAGATATTTTAAGAGAAAATCAAAAATTAGGAAAATTAAAATGAAACTTGATAGTGAACAAATTCGTAAATTAAATTTATTTTCTTATAATCCTTATTTTTTAAAATTAAGTCAAGAAATATTGTGTGATTATATTTATGCTTCTTTAGCTTGTTCTTTTATTTCATTAACTAATTTTGAATTAGATATTTTATTAAATTATTCTTCAAATCGTATTTCTAAACGTAAGGTTGGAAAACTTATTTTTGAAGAAAAAGGGAATAAGACAAATATTGAATTTGATGATTTTTTAAATTTAGGTCGCCTTTTAAATGAAATGTATAAATTTAGTGATGGAATATTTATTAAAAATCAAATTTATAAGCAAAAAAAAATTTATACTTTATATCATCGTTATCAAGAAGTATTAGATTTTAATGTTTTTCGTGATTTAACTTTTTTAAATAATGTTATTAGCAATAAAAAAATAATTTATGTTTATTTTGATGATATAAAAGTAACTAAATTACCTTTTAAAAATGTCAATGAAATTATAATTAATAAAGATGAATTAAAAAGCTATAATTCATGGTTAGAATGGTTTGATGTTATTAAAATGCGTATAATGATTCAAAATTTTGATATTGCATTTATTTCTTTAGGTATATATTCGAATTTGTTAAATTATTTTATTGCTCAAACACTTCACAAAATTGCGATAACAAAAGGAGAATAATATGCTAAAACGTGTTAAAAAAGGCCAATGGATATACATTATTATTTCTACTTTATTTAATGTTATTTTAATGTTAATTTTTTATTTTATAGATTTAAAAAAATCTTTAAACTTTGATTATTATTATCTAAGTGCATTAATTGGTGCGATTAATTTGCTTTTAGGATGGATGATACCTAATCATTTTGATTTTGAATATCGAAGGAAAAATGCATTTTATAAAGGAAAATTACCAATTGATATTAGAAATAAAATGTTTTCATATCGTTTTCCTTTAATGATTTCAGGAATTATTGCTTTAATCATTTCTTGTATTTTTTCTGTTATTTAAAATTAATTTAAATAGGAAATAAAAAAAATAATTTCAAAAGATAATTCTTGCATAATAATATATTAAATAGTAAACTTTGTTATAACCGTTTAAAAAAGGAGGGTTATTTTTATGAAAAAAAGTAAGTTATTTTTGCTTTTAGGCACTCTAATAGCTATGTCATCTTGCTCTAGTAATAGGCATCAATGGAATGATTTTACTTGCCCAAGTGATTTTGTAGGTTATAGTTCTTTAGCAGATGTTCAAAGAAAAAGTACATATAAATCATTTTTAAGTTATATGCCTGCAACATTAAATTACACTACCACAATGCAATCAGAGAATGCATCTCATATTGCAAATTTTGTTGATGGTTTAGTAGAACATGATAGATTTGGTAATCTTGTACCTTGTTTAGCTACAACTACAGGTGAACATAATGAAGATTATACTGAATGGACATTTAAGGTTAAAGATGGCATTAAATGGGTCACCGCGAAAGGTGAAGTTTATAAAAATGAAGATGGCACAGATTCTCTTGTTAAAGCTGAAGATTTTAAATCAATTTTAAAAGTTGTTTTAAATTCTGCGACTGCTTCTGAATCTAGTTATTTACCAATGTTAATTATTAAAGGAGCGGAACAATATTTTACTGCAACATCAGCTTATGAATTAAATAAAAATCTTAGCGAACAAGCAAGAAATACTGCAATTTTTAACACATTAAGAAGTGCAAATTTATTGGATGGATGCACTATTAATGATATTCCTGCAATTTTAAATTTTGAAAAAGTTGGTGTTGAAATAGATGAAACCACTAATTCTATTAAATATATTTTATCTCAACCAGCTGATTATTTCCCAACAATGTTAACATATTTACCATTTTTACCATTAAATTATGAATATTATAACAAAGTGGGAGCTCAAAGATTTGGAGCAACAACTGAAATTTTATTCTGTGGAGCATATATTCTTTCTGAAAGAAGTGAAATGAAAGTTGTTTATGAAAAAAATCCTTATTATTGGGATATTTCATCTGTTAAAACAGAAAGAATTGAATATTCGAAATTAAGTGATAATGTTCCTGATGATTTTGCAAGAAATGAATTTTTAGCAGGTAATATTGATGGATTTACTTTGAATTCTCGAGATGAAGAAGGTTGGAAAGAATACGTTTTAGGCGAAGATGGTAAAGGCACAATTGTTGATCCACATAATTCTTTAACATATTCTCAAGAAGGACAAGGAGATAAGTCATCTTTCTTCTTCTATATTAATTTAAATCGTGAAGCTAAAAACTCAACATTGTCAGATGTTAATGAAAAGCAAATATCTAATTTAAATAAAGCTTTAAAATATTCTTATTTTAGAAAAGCGTTATTTAATTCTTTGGATTTAGAAGTATATAATGCTAGAAATGGTATTGATGAAACTGAACAAAGACAATATCAAATAAATACTTATACACCTAAATATTTTGTAACTGATAATGAAGGAAAAGATTATTTTGAATATTTATTAGATGCTTATGAGAAAAAACATAATGTAGGTCGTAGTGAAGCTGAAAAAGCTTTAAATCCTGGACAAGTTAATCAAATTAGCATGGATCAATCAGTTCAAGATACAACTTCCGCAATAGAGAAATTAAAAGTAGATGATCCATCTATTGAATACCCAATAGTGGTTGAATATTCTTCTTTATATGGTGATGCTACTGAAAAACG
Organism: uncultured Bacilli bacterium; assembly: GCA_947632435.1. Classification (GTDB taxonomy): domain Bacteria; phylum Bacillota_I; class Bacilli_A; order RFN20; family CAG-449; genus CANRPC01. The sequence goes on from CANRPC010000009.1 coordinate 42,259, forward strand.
TTATGATAATTTATTTATTGAATATTCAAATGAAAGATTAAATGGATGTATTGTTGATACAGATTATGCTGATCCAAAATCTCCATTAAAAGTATGTAAAGCAGAAGATATTAAAGTTAAAATTATACCAAATACAAAAATTCAAAGTTCCACAAACTATATTAAAGTTTCTAATGATAAAACATATTCCTTATTTGTAGCAGGTTGGGGACCAGACTATGGTGATCCAATGACATATGCTCATACTATGGTTAAAGGTGGGGATATGGCTGATAGTTTAGGTATTGGTAATCGTCAATTTTTATCTGATGAATCCGAAGAATTACTTGCTACATATGGAGAAATGGTAAGTAATGCCAATAAGATTGTTTCTAAAACAAGTGAAGAAAAAAGACAAAGATATTCAGCTTTTGCTGATGCAGAAATTTTCTTACTTGAAGAACTTGGTTTATTTAGACCACTTTATCAAAGAGGACAAGGATATTCATGTTCTGTTTCAAAATTTATTCCTTATCGTTCTCCTAGATCTGGTTATGGATTATCAGGTGATAAATTGAAAGGTATGGAAATTCTTGATAGAGCACTTTATGCTTGTGAAAGAAAAATCCTTAAAGATGAATGGGATAAAGAAAAATCTCAATCAATTTAATGATATTAAAAAACTTTAACAAAGGGATAGTATGATGAATTTCATGCTATCTTTTTTTTGACTTTATTTATTTTAAATCTTTAAGATGAATTAAATTTTTTTCATTATATTTGTTGCACTTAGATTAATAATTAACTAAAAATTTATTTCATACTTTTAACATTGAAAAATTAATGGTCATATATTAAAATATTATGGTACTTTTTATAAGTAAGAATTTTTTGCATGAAAGGAGTGTTGAAAAATGAATTTTAAAGATTTAAGTTCATTTTTTATGAGTGAAAAAAATTATCAAACACAAATTATCATTTCTTATGTTGTAATTGCTCTTATTGCATTAGCTATTATTTTTATTGTATTAGTTAATAAAAATGTTATCATGAAAAAAAATAATGCATTTAGAAGATTTATCACTCATCCATTATTTTATTATTCCTTAAAGCGAATAGGCAGTGCTTTGATTTCTGTTTTTTTAGCCCTTGCTATAACTTTCTTTTTACTGAGAATGCAGGATTTAGAAGCCACATATTGCGACTCAGGATTAAAAAGTAAATTACCATCAATAGAAGCTTGGAATAATTATTGTGCCAGTGTAAAAAGATCATTAGGATTTGGAGGTAATCCTATTGTTGAATTTTTACAATATCTATATAATATTATTCCTATTCCTAAAAAAATTTGTACTTCCATTAATCCAACTACTGCACAATGTGCGGAAGAAGGTTGGGGATTTTATTTAATGTATCTAGGCTATCCTGCAGCATCCGATAATTCTTCTGGTGATATTGCTTCGACAATTTTTGCTAGACTTCCAAATTCTTTTAGATGGGGTGCTTTAGCAACAATAATTCAAATTGTAATAGGATATCCTTTAGGTGTTTTAATGGCAAAATATCAAGATAAGTTTATAGATAAACTTGGTAAAGGGTATATTATTCTAGTAGATGCTATTCCTGGCCTTTTGTATTATTATATTTTCTTTACTTTATTTACTCAATTAACATACAATCATATTAATTTATTTCCTATTAATTTCGATCCTAATAATGTTCAAACTTGGCTGGCCCCAGCGATTACATCAGCATTTGCTGGAGTTGCAGGTATTGCATATTGGGTAAGAAGATATATGCTTAACGAAATAAATTCTGATTATGTAAAATTTGCAAGAGCTAAAGGATTATCCGAAAATAAAATAATGTTTAAACATGTCTTAAGAAATGCAATTGTTCCATTATCAAGATCGCTATCAACAGCATTTATAAGTTGCCTTTTTGGCTCATTCTTTATTGAATCAATGTATAGTATTGAAGGTTTTGGTTCTTATTTAACTGTAGCAGTACAAAAAAAGGAATTTATGATTGTACAAGGTGTAGTTGTTTTTAGCGCTATTATCTCTGTTATATCATATTTAATCGCGGATATTGCTATGGCTATTGCTGATCCTCGAATCAGTTTCTCGGATTAGGAGGGTAATTAGTTATGTGTGATGATTTAAGAAAATTACCAGAAATGCAAGATACATTAGAATTTGATGAAAGTCTTTATGAACTAGTTGGTTATCGTGAAGAAAACACGGAAAAGCTTACTACTGCACCATATTCTTATTGGAAATCTGTTTGGAAACAATTATTTAAAAATAAAGTAGCAATATTTTGTATTGTATTATTATTAATTTTATTATTCTTTACTTTTTTTGGACCACTTATTCATTCCAATAATATTACATATACGACTGATGGTACTTGGATTGGAAAAGCAACATTTTGCACACCAAATTCAGATTATTGGTTTGGTGCTGATATAAATGGAGAAGATATTTGGACTAACATATGGAAAGGTGCACAATTTTCCTTAAAACTTGCAGTTGTTGTTAGTTTGATTGATGTTGTATTAGGTTTAATTATTGGAGGATTTTGGGGCTATATTAGATGGCTTGATCCGATAATGATTGAAATTTCTAATGTTATATCTAATATTCCTACCTTATTAATTTATATTTTAGTATTAGAATTATTACCTAAGGATGAAGCTTGGGCTTTCTGGAATGCAGTTATTGTTATGACTATGTTTGGTTGGATGGGTCTTGCTTCAACTATGCGTAATCAAATTATAATAATTAGAAACCGTGAGTTTAATATTGCTTCTGAAACTTTAGGAAGTAAACCAACGACAATTATTATTCACAATTTATTACCAAATTTAGTTTCTATTATTGCCCAAGTCGTTATAGATTATATACCTGCGACAATTTCTTCAGAAGTTAGCCTTATTTACTTTGGTGTCTTCCCAGTAAATTTAGACTCTTTAGGAAGAGAGTTAGAGACTTCGTTTAAATCTCAAAGTATTGCAAATGGACTATCTCGTGCTCCAAATATTATTATATTTCCAGCACTTATTATGATTTTACTTACTATTTCTTTTTTCTATTTTGGTTTAGCTGTTGCAGATGCTACAGACCCAAAACGTCATCGTTAAAAGGGGGATTTTAGTTATGCAAGAAAATGATATAAATGTAAAAACTGAAAATGAAAGAGAAATTGAAATTTCTGTTAAAGATTTATCTGTTTGCTTTTTATCACATGGTAATAAATTGCATGTAATTCGCAATGTCAGCCTAGATATATATAAAGGTGAAACTATTGCTATTGTTGGTGAATCTGGAAGTGGTAAATCTGTTTTTACCAAAACTTTTACAGGAATGCTAGAGTCTAATGGTTATATTTCATCTGGCACTATAATGTTTCAAAATGAAGATTTAGCAAAATTAAAAACATCTAAGGATTGGTTGCATATTCGTGGTAAAAAAATTGCTACTATATTTCAAGATCCAATGACTTCTTTAAACCCTTTATTAAGAATTGGAAGCCAAATTATTGAAGTATTACGTTTACATCGTGGTATGAATAAAGAGGAAGCTGAAAAAGAAGCAATAGAATTACTTAGAAGAGTACGTATTCCTGAGCCAGAAAAAAGAATTCATGATTTTCCTTTTATGTATTCAGGTGGTATGCGACAAAGAGTTGTCATTGCAATAGCACTTGCTTGCAATCCTGATGTTTTAATATGCGACGAACCAACAACGGCACTTGATGTAACGGTTCAAACACAAATACTTGAGCTTATTAAAGATTTACAAAAAGAATATAATTTTACAACAATTTTTATTACTCATGATCTAGGGGTAGTCGCAGGCATTGCTGATAGAGTTGCAGTAATGTATGGAGGTCAAATTGTTGAATATGGTTCGGTAGAAGATATTTTCTATCGACCTGCACATCCTTATACTTGGGCTTTATTATCTTCATTACCTCAACTTGCAGATGATGGTGAAGCGTTATCATATATTCATGGTAATCCTCCATCATTTAATGAAGAAATTGTTGGTGATGCTTTTGCACCAAGAAATAAATATGCTTTGAAAATAGATTATATTCAAGAACCTCCAATGTTTAAAATTAGTGATAGCCATTATGCTAAAACTTGGCTTCTAGACAAAAGAGCTCCTAAAGTTGAACCACCAAAAATTGTTCAAAATTTATCGAAAAAACTTAATTCTATGGTTATAGATAATAAAAAAGTAGGTGATAATAGTGATTAAGCATGATGAAGTTCTTAATGAAAATATTGACAATAAAAAAACTGTTGAATTTAATGTTAATATTCCAATTGATAATTTAAAAAAGGACAATCAAAAAAGTTCAGAAGAGCATGATATTATTCCAATGAGCAAAAACTCTGATAAAAAGGTTCTTGTTGCATTTCGTGATGTAAAAATTGGATTTTATAATCATAATCAACTTGCTGTAATTGTTCCTAAATTAAATTTAGATATTTATGAAGGAGAAGTTTTAGGACTTGTTGGTGAATCTGGAAGTGGAAAAACAACAATTGGACGTGCTTTATTAAGAATTATCCCTACTCAAGGTGGAACAATTTATTATCGTAATAAAAGAATTTCAGGGAAACTACCGCATGGAGAAAAAAGAGAATTAAAAAAGAAAATTCAAATGATTTTCCAAGATCCATCAGCTTGTTTAAATGATCGTAGTAATGTTGATTATATTATTTCTGAGGGTTTAAGAGCATTTCATCTTTATGAGAATGAACAAGATAGATTGCATAAAGTTTCAAATTCTATTGCAGAAGTTGGTTTAAGACCTGAACACTTATCACGTTTCCCTCACGAATTTTCAGGTGGACAAAGACAAAGAATAGGTATAGCCCGTTCAGTAATTATGAATCCTGAATTAATCGTTGCTGATGAACCAATAAGTGCTTTAGATGTATCAATTAGAGCACAAGTTTTAAATCTTATCCGTAAGTTCCAACAAGAAAAGAAAATGACATTCTTATTTATTGCCCATGATTTATCAGTTGTAAAATACATTTCTGATCGTATCGCAGTTATTTATCATGGAAAGATTGTTGAACTTGCATCTGCAAAAAGATTATTTGAAAAACCATTACATCCATATACAAAAGCTTTATTGACTGCAGTTCCAATTCCTGATCCACGACTTGAAAAAAATAAGAAAATTGAAATTTATGATGGAAGTTGCCATGATTATTCTGTTGATAAACCAGAATTCGTGGAAATTGAAGAAAATCATTTTGTTCTAGCAAATAAAAAAGAATTAGAGGAATATAGAAAACTTCTTTAATTTATAATTTATATAGCTGTTTATAGAAATTAATTATATAAACAGCTATTTTTATAAAAACAACTTTTATTTAATTATTAGATTGTATCTTTGAATAAAAGTTTTATTGTTAAGTTTATAATTATTATGATATAATTTAAAAAGACAAAAATATTATATTTTGTCTTGTCCTTATTGATTTTTTATTAAATTTAAAAGGAGTAATAATAAAAAAATGAAAAAAAATATTGCTTTGATACTAATGCTTTTGTTGGAATTTCTTTTAGTTGTTTTTCTTACAATACCTCAGTTAAAAAGTATTTCACTAGATATATTTCCTTTTTTAAGCAATTTATGGAACGCTTTAAAAATAAGTGCGAATAATTTTGCTTCTTTAATAAGATTAAATAATTTACTTTCTATGTTTCCTCATAGATTGACTTTAGCGGTTTCATTAATTATTTTAAATTTAATTTTTATTATAATTTATGAAATTATAGCTTCTATAATTGTTTTTGTTATTCGTCGAAATCATAAGAAAAATTTAATTGCTAATAAATTGGATACTTATGAATTGACCGAAGAAGAAAAAGCACGTTTTTCTTGGAAATTATATCAAAAAAAGTTTTCGTGGTTAGGACTTTTTTCTTTTATAATTCCATCACTTTTAATTTTATTTTTTATTATTGTAAGATTTGATAAAAAAGTTTGTTTACAAGATGAATATAATATAGGATTTACTTCTTTTTACACAAATAATTTAGAACCATTTATAAATTCTCTTGTTCCTCAATTTAATAATTTAATATTAAGATTTATAAATAAATATATTTCACTTATGGAAGGTGTTACAAGAGTACTTTCTGTGAAATGGGTTGAATATATTTTTATTGGTATTGCAATTACTGTTTTTTATTTTATTTGGTTTTTCATTGTTTGGATTTTGAAAAAAATATTCCATAAATCAAGTGCTAAAAGAAGAGCAAGAAGAAGCAAAAAGAAATATATTGCTAAAATGGAAAAGAGTGAATTAAAGGCCAGAAAAGCTGCAGGTGAACGAATATCTTCCAAAAATGATGCTAAAAATATTTCTTCTTTAGGTGATTATTATCAAGATGCTTCAGTTATTTCTTTAAGAGGTAATTCGAATTTAATTTCATATTCAGATGTAAAAAGTTTTGATTACATTGAAGATATTTCTTCTGGTGTTATTGATTTAGGAATAGCCTCGACAGGTGAAGAAGAGGATAAAGATCCAATCGAAAAGAAAATACCTGTATTTGTTGGTGAAGAAGATATTGATATTATTCTTGAAAAAGAACCTATAATTGAAACAATTGAAGAAGAAAATGAAGATGCTATTGATGAAATGGAACCATTTTTTGAAAAATATATTCCTGAAAGAATTGATTTTGCAAGTTTAGATGATTCTTTATTAATTAAACAAATAAATGTCGTGGATGAGCAAGGATATTATAAAGAAAAAGATGTAATTGCCATTAAAGATTTTAAAGAAGAAATTATTCCTCATGAAAAAGAAGAACCTGAAGAAATAAAAGAAGAAACTAAAGTAGAAAAAGAAGAACCTTTGATTGAGGAAAAAAATGAAGAAAATAAAAAAGAATCTCAAGAGATCATTGATATTGAAGAAAATCCCCAAAATATTGTAAAAGAGGAAATAAAAAGTGATTCTAAAGATAAACCTAAAACAATTAAATTAGTTCAACCAATTAATGAAAAAGAAACAGTAAATAACTTAGAAGAAATAAAAGAAGAAAAAATTATTAATTTAAAAGAATTTACTCCAAAAAAAATAAAAAAGAAACCGATAAAACCAATTTCTATTAATTCAAATTATAATAATGAAGATAGATTTAAAGATCCAAGAAGTAAATATTTTGTTTTTGAAAAAAAAGATATTAATAAAGAAAAAAAAGAAAAAGAAACTCTTAAAAAAAGACAATTAATAAAAAGAAAAAAGAGTATTAAAAAATAAAAAACAATATAAAAAAGGGTTGTAAGAGCAGTTTTTATCATAGTTAACTATGTAAAACTTTATCTTTACAGCCCTTTATTTTTTACTTTTCAAATAGTTCCATATATATGACATATACTGATGCAATAATAACAAATTTATTTGTTTCTGATTCTTTAACTAATAAATAGTTATCTGCCGCGGCTAATAATATTCCATCAAATACTTTATCATGCCATAATGATGAATCGGTGAAGGCACAGTAAACTTTAACACGGGTTCCAATTTTTTCAGATATTAAATTTTTAAAATTTTCATAAAATTTTTTAACTCCTGCTATACCTTCTTCAATGCGAATGTAACTATCTGGTACATAACCATCTTGAACTGAAGTATCACTATCTTTTGCTACTTTAAATGCAGATGAATTTTCTTCAGTGAATGGAGGTGGACTAGTCATATTGTTGCCATTCTGAAATGGGGAATTATTCATTGGAGTATTCTGATTAGGATACATTGCTCCATAATAATTTGGTGGGGGATTCATTCTATCCATATAAGTTTGTTTTCCTTTCCTTTCTTTTCAAACTATTATATGTATAAAAAAATAAAAAAATGCTTTGAATTGATAAATAAAAAAATCCTTCTATAAAAAGAAGGACTTTTTTAAGATAAATGGAAAGTTATTTCTCCAGAATAGATATTTTTTTCTTGATTGTTTAATAAGACCTTTAAAGAATTATCACTATTTATTTGTAAAACTTTCACTAATACTTTAATACCTAGATATTCGGCGTATACAGTTTTATTTTTCAAATAATTATATTCATTTGCAATTTGTAAATAATTAATATTATTATTTTTTATTTGAGTTAATATATTATTTAGTTCTTTATAAACATAACGTTTAACTCTATTTATTGAAATTTTTTTATTTGTTTCTTCAAAATAAGAAGTAGCAATATCTTTTAAAGAATTATCAATTTTAGTGTTTATATTGATTCCTATTCCAACTACAAGACATAATATTTCTTTTTCTGAAATACTTTCAAGAAGTATACCACATATTTTTTTATTTCCTACATAAACATCATTTGGCCATTTAATTGATACGTTTTTTAATTTCAATTTAATTAATGATTTATAAACTGCGACTGCGGAAGCAAGAGAAATAGAGGTGTATTTTTCTATTAATTCTTTATCTTTGATAAGAACAGAAAACATTAAATTTTCTTTTTCATTGCTTTCCCATTTGCGATTCATTCTACCATGACCATTTGTTTGATAGTCAGCGGAAACAAATGTTAAATTTTTTAGATTTTGATAGTTATTTTTCAAATATGTTGATGTAGAATCAATATTTTTAAAGTGTAAATTTATTGTCTCTTTATCAAGATATTTTGCAATCTTTTTATAAAGTAAAATAGCTAAGAAAATTTTAATAATATCAAAAGGTATGTATGGTACAATAAATAACCATAATAAAGTTAAACTATCATAAGACTTATTGCTTAAAATATTTAAGGAAATATATCCATGTATATATCCTATTAAGTATAATAATATTAAACTAATAAAACTAAATAAAATAGTATAAATATATTGAAAATTTGGTTTCTTTTTTATTAAGAATTGATTTAATTTTAACATTAAGAGCACTATATAAAATCCATATACGAATCCAAATGTTGGACTTAATAAATAAGAAAATCCTCCTCCAAAAGAAGCAAAGACAGGAATTCCAATTAATCCCATTAATATATAAGTAGTTAAAATCAGTAAACTGTGTTTTAAATTACATACATATCCAATAATATAAATTAATATTAATTGAAGGGTAAATTTAGTTAATCCAATGGTTATTGAAATTTGAGCACTAATAATTAATAACGCTAATAAAAGGGCATCTAAAGTAAGTGATTTTAAATGCTTTTTTGACATTTTTTATCCAATCATTGATAAAAGAATACCAGCAGCAACAGCACTACCTATAACACCAGCAACATTTGGTCCCATAGCGTGCATTAATAAATAGTTATCTGGATCCTCTTTTTGACCCATTTTGTGAACTACTCTAGCTGCCATAGGAACTGCAGATACTCCAGCAGCACCAATCATTGGATTGACTTTTCCTTTTGTGACTTTACACATGATTTTACCACCCATTAATCCACTTATCGCGGCAATAATAAATGCGAAAATTCCTAAACCAAAAATCATTAATGTTTCAGGTTGTAAAAATTTAGTACCAATTGCAGTAGCACCGACTGATAATCCTAATAAAATAGTACAAATGTATAAAAGAGCATTAGATGCTGTTTGTACAAGATTTGGAACCACTCCTGTTTCTTTGATTAAGTTACCAAACATTAAGCATCCAATTAATGGAGTACATGAAGGAACTAATACAGTACAAACTACCATAACAATGATTGGAAATAAAATTTTTTGTTTTTTGGTAACTTGTTTTGATTCTTCCATCCTAATTAAACGTTCTTTTTTAGTAGTGCATAATTTGATAATTGGAGGGAAAATAACAGGCACTAAAGCCATATAAGAATATGCAGCTAAAGCAATACCTGCTGTTAAGTCAGGACTTGCAAGTTTATTAGAAACTAAGATTGCTGTAGGACCATCAGCACCACCAATAATACCTATACCAGCAGCATCACCAACAGTATAATTCATACCTAATTTTGCTAAGGCAAGAGTTCCTAGAAATGCAGCAAAGATTCCAATTTGAGCTGCAGCTCCTAAAATCATAGTTTTTTTATTGGAAATTAATGGTCCAAAATCGGTAGTCGCGCCTATACCGATAAATATAAGACATGGATATAATTCACATTCTACACCCAAATGAAGATATCCTAATAATCCTCTACTTAAAATTGTTCCATCTTCAGCATAAGTAATATAAATTTCAGGAAATATATTTACTAATATGATTCCAATGGCAATAGGAATTAATAAATAAGGTTCATATCCTTTTTTAATGGCTAAGAATAAGAATATACATCCAATAATAATCATAACAAGATTCATCCATCCACTTCCATTAAAGAAAGAAACGATGCCTGTTTGATTAAAAAAATCTTCAATTAAATCTAAAAAATTCATAATTACCCAATGATAATTAAAGGATCTTTATTAGCAACTTGGGCGCCTTTGCTAACTTTAATTTCTTTAACAACTCCAGATGCGGAAGCATTTACTTCATTTTCTAATTTCATTGCTTCAATAATACAAATAACATCACCTTTATTAACTTTTTGACCAACATTGACTTTAATATCAAGTACTTTTCCACCAATTGGAGCAAGAACTACTGTTTCATTTCCACTTTGATTATTTGTATTAGATTGTTGAGTTGCAACTGGTGTTTCAATTGACCCTTTTGTTTCCTCTACAGCTTCTAATTCAACTTCGTAAACTTTTCCGTTTACTTTTACTTTATATTTCTTCATTATTTTAATCTCCTTAATTTATTTAATTTCTTTAATGCTTATAACTCTAACATCTTTTTTTATTTCTTGACGATAATCTATAGTAGCTACTAAAACAGCAGTTAACATATCATCATCTTTGATTTCTACTAAGTTAGAATCTTCTTTTTTTTCAAATGCAGAAACTTTTTGATTTTGCTCCTGCTTTTTTGCGGCATCAATTTCAGCCTTCATTTCAAATAAGCCATTTAGTTTAAAAATTAATGTTGTTATGCCGATTATAAGAATTAAAACCGCAAATACCATTAAAATAGATACAATCGCATATAAAGCTCCATTTTTGAGCCCCATTTTTTCAGTTTTATCGACAGCAAAAAATAATAATTGCATGATTATTTACCTCCCAAAATGACATTGAATTCTTCAACTTCATCTTCTTCAATTGGTTTTGGATTATATTTTTTTGTTAAAAATTCTGTAGCAACTTTTTCAAATAAAGCAAGTGATAAAACATCTTCATCAGAACGTGCAATATCTTTATATTTTTCTTTCAAATCTTCAAATTCAGGTTTTAATAAATCTGCAGGCCTACATGTGATAATTTCATCATCACCAACAATTTGTTTTAAAATTTTTTCATCTATTGGTGCAGGAGCTTTACCATATTTTCCATGACAATAATCTCTAATTTCATTTGGTACCATTTTATATCTAACACCAGTTAAGACATTAAACACTGCTTGAGTTCCAACCATTTGTGATAAAGGTGTAACAAGAGGAGGATATCCTAAATCCTTTCTTACTGCTGGAACTTCTTTTAAAACTTCATCATATTTATCCATAGCACCTTGTGCTTTTAATTGACTCATAAGATTTGATAGCATTCCACCAGGTACTTGATATGTCAAAATATTTGGATTTGTAGATAATGCTTTAGGATTTAATAAACCATTTGCTAAATATTTATTTTTAATAGCATCCATTATTGGTTCAGCTTCGTGTAAAGCATCAATGTTTAAATTTGGATCGTATTTTGTTCCTTTTAAAGCTACATTAAATGCTTGTGTTGAAGGTTGTGCTGTTCCTCCACATAGTGGAGCAAGTGATGTATCGATAATATCACATCCAGCTTCAATAGCTGCCATATATGTCATTTCACATATTCCACCAGTACAATGTGAATGTAATTCAATCGGTAATTTAATGCTTTGTTTTAATGCAGAAATTAATTTTTTTGCATCTTCGGGAGTTAAAACACCAGCCATATCTTTAATGCAAAGAGAATCAGCACCTAGTTTTTCAACTTCTTTTGCAAGATTAACATAATATTCAATTGTATGAATAGGTGAAGTCGTATAACTTAATGCAATTTGACATTCACCACCATATTTTTTAGTTGATATTACTGCTTGTTTTAAGTTTCGAATATCATTTAATGCATCAAAAACTCTAATTATATCAATACCATTTTCGATTGATTTTTGACAAAATTTATCAACGACATCATCAGAATAATGACGATATCCTAGAATATTCTGTCCTCTAAATAACATTTGTAGTTTGGTATGTTTACAAACCGCTCTTACTTTTCTTAATCTTTCCCAAGGATCTTCATTTAAAAATCTGAGGCAAGCATCAAAAGTTGCTCCGCCCCAAACTTCTAAAGCATGATAACCAGCTTTGTCTAATTTCTCTGCTAAAGAAACGACTTCATCGGTTGTCATACGAGTAGCAAAGAGAGATTGGTGTCCATCGCGCAAACCAGTTTCAACGATTTTAACGCCCATATTTTCTCCTTAATTATATTTATTATTTATGCTTTTAAAGAATTTGCTTCAGCAACAACCTTTTCAATTGCTTCTAGAGCATCATCAGGTAATTTGTCATAACCACCTTTTTCGATAGCACATTTTTTAACAAAGTTAACTCTATCTTGCATACGTGCTTTTAATTGTTCAACGTAATTTGCATCTTTTAAATTTGGTTCAAAACCTTCCCATTTTAAGATTTCTATATCGGAGAATGGTCCCCATTTTTCAAATTTTGCTGTGCCATCTACAACGGCTTCAATAACACCTAAAGTATCTTCTTTTTGAACTTTTTTACCCATAAAGTCACCAGTGTTAATGATGTAGCAAGCAACGTTTTTCTCCGCAACTAATTTTTTAAATTTGCTGTAATCATTTGCTAAAGGATAAGTTCTAAATGGGTTAGCATATGGTTCAACAACTAAAGCATTTGGATCAACTCCTGGAGCTAATCTTTCAGCAGAAGAACGTTTTGTAGCAAGTGTAGCACCCATAACTGCTGCTAATGAAGCACCTTTTAGTTTAACAATTGGAGGAATTGTAGGATCTTTCATAATCCAGAAAATAGCATTTACTGGAGATTCTAATTTATCTACTCTATTAGGTGACCATAATTTTGATTTAATAGCACGACCATTGCCATTTCTAATATCTTCAGTAACTAAAACGATATTACCATTTTCATCTTGTGTACAAGAACAATTTTGAACTGTTAATAAGTATTTGTTATCTGGACATCCAGTTGGATAATCATTTGTTTTATCAAAGTAAGATGGTTCAAGTGCTACAGAAGCACAAGTATCTGTATTAATAACGAATGCATCATCATGTAAAACTAAAATATCGTATTTTCCACCATGTTTAGCATGAGTAATCGTGGATTTACCACTTCCTGATAATCCATATACTGAGGCAACGAATTTTCTTCCATCTTTAAGAGTATATTCTTTTTGTCCTCCATGACAAGAAGCGTAACCATTTCTATTAGCTATAGCCCAAGCAATAGTTAAAGTTCCTTTTTTATGTTCTCCGAAATATCTCATACCAAGAATTGCTGCACAATTTGTTTCGGTAGAAAAATAAGCTAAGCATTTTCCATCACAAACATCTGTTTGATTTGTACCAACCCAATCTGGATCAGAGAAAATATAAATATCAGGTTCTTTTCCGTTTCCAATTGGTTTAGAATTTTTGTACATATTTAAATATGTGTCATTAATATATTGGAAATTTAACAACCAGTTATAAAGAATATTTTCTTGTCCTTCTGGTATCAATAAATGAGCTTTAACCATAAATTCAGGATCAAGACCAATATAAGCTTCTGCATGATACATTTTTTTATAACGTGTATCGTAGACTGCATCCATTAAAATTTTGTCTAATCTATCTTGATTAACTCCAGGTTGTCCTTGAATTCTTCTAGCTGCTGCGTAACGTCCTGTAATAGATCCATCATTAAATAATAAGACTTTTGCATCTCTATCAAGACCGACAGCCTCAGGATTATAAACTGGCATATCAGTTACTACTGTTCCTGGAGAATTTTTTGCTAAATTATAAGCTTCTTTTAATGAATTTACTTTGACAACATTGTTTCCATAAAATGCTGCTTCAATAATTGAACGAGTTTTAGCAAAACCAGGTTTTCCTTTCCCAATTTCATTAATTGGATAAAATGCTTTTGTAGACATAAAATTCCTCCTTATAAAAAAGCATAATTAGGCATTAATAATTACATTATTATTTTTATAGATAATTAATTATTATTTATGCCATTTTTAGAAATTTAAAATTTCCAAAATCAAAAAAATAATAGCATATGTAAAAGATAATCTCAATTAAACTTAATCAAATTTGTTAAAAATTTAGGGCAATAATTAATTGACTATTAAATTGTGTTTAAATAATTTATACAAGTTTTAAACATTGTAGTTTAATAGTTAATCAACAATTTATTTTTTTTAAACTTTTTATTATAATAATGAAAAAGGTAAGGCGAACAATTTAATGAAAGAAATTACAATTAGCAAATTTGATGAAGGCAAACGTGTTGATAAATATGTTCGTAGTTTTTTAAATAAAGCTCCTTTAAGCTTTATTTATAAATTATTCCGAAAAAAGGATATTAAAATTAACAACAAACCTATAGATATTTCATACATTTTAAAAGAAAATGACATTTTAAGAATATATGTTAACGATGAACAATTAAAAGAATTTAATAAGCCTAAGAATATCGAAAAAATCAAATCGGATTTAGATATTATTTATGAAGATGAAAATATATTAGTGATAAATAAACCAAGAGGAATATTAATTCATGGTGATGAAGATGAAAAACGTATAACTCTTACTAATAAAGTTTTAAATTATTTATATAATAAAAAAGAATTTAATCCAGCTAATAATAGTTTTACGCCATCTCCTGCACATCGTTTAGATCGTAATACATCTGGTATAGTTATTTTTGGAAAAAAGGTAACTATTTTACAGGAGCTTTTCAAACTATTTCAAAAAAAAGATTCTCTTAGTAAACATTATTATCTTTTAGTAGAAGGAGTAATTAAAAAAGATGGTGTTTTAGATTTTCCTTTATCAAAAGATGAAACTAAAGGAATAGTTAAAGTATCAGAAAGTGGAAAAACAGCAATTACAAAATATTGTGTTAAAGAAAATTTTCTTGATAAAACATTAATAGATGCTGAACTTATTACTGGAAGAACACATCAATTACGCGTACATTTTGCATATTTTAAGCACCCCATTTGTGGGGATAGCAAATATGGTGATTTTGCCAAAAATAAAAAATTTAAAAAAGAATTTGCTTTTGATGATCAATTTTTACATGCTTATTCTTTAGAATTTAAAGAGCTAAATGGTCAATTAAAATATTTAAGCGGTAAAAAATTTATTGCAAAATTGCCTTATAATGAAGAAGAAATCTTAAATAAATTACGAGGTACAAAATAATGCATTTAAGCTTTTTATTTATCGTGGTTTTATTAATCTTTGCATTATTTCCTTTAATTGGAAAATTAAAATATAATATATGCTATTTTTTTTCCGCTATTTTTAGTTTTTCTTTTGTAAGTATTCTATATACTTTAATATTAAAAAAGTCTAATTTTTTTCTTAGTTTTCATAATTTATATCTTAAATGTTATAAATATTTTTCTTTGCTTAAAATAAACCAAGATGAATGTGTGCATTTTTTGCAAGTAATTTTTTTGATTTTACTTTATTTAACATTTTTTTATATATTATTAATAATTTTTAGAACAATTTTTAAAGATACTCCATTTAAAGATAATCAAGACAAAGACATAATTAATTTTATTTTTACTATTTTTTTCCGTAGTATGAACTTAATTATTTTAGCCTTATTAATATTAACAATTTGTGTAACATTAAATCAATTTATGGAATTAGAAAATGGTATTATGAACCGTATTTTTGAATTAATATTAAAGTGGGTAATGAAAATATGAAAGAAGAAGATAAATTATTATTGCTTATCGAATTAGTTGATGGCAATGTAAAAGAATTTCTTAAAGAAAAAAATAAAGAATTTCATAATAGTGAAACCTTATTAAAAATCGATGATTTGATTAAAAAAAATCATCATAGTAAGTCTCCAAAGTATTTAATTGCTCAACGAGAATATGAAAAAATTAAAGAAGTTAAAATTACTTCTATGGAAACATATTTTATTAATATTGCACGAGCGGAAAGAATTTTATCTTCCTTACTGAATAAGGAATTTGTTAATCCATTAATGTGTTCTAAAGAAGAAGGTAATATATCTCTTGCTTCATTAGTTGTAAACTTTAATGGAAAAAATGCTTATTTAGGTGATATTATTATGAGCGATGTTTATTTAGATAATCGCAAAATTGATTTAGTAAAAGAGTATATTATTACGTGGAGAAAAGAAGTAGATGAGACATTTATTCGTCCTCTTCAACTTTTATTGACATATCCCAAAAATTTACCTAAAAAAAGACGTTTACCATTAAATAAATTATTTATTGGTTTATTTTTAATCATTTTAAACTTTCTTTTTGCTTTTTCTTTCTTTTTGAAAGGCAATTATATTCGCCCAATTTTGAAATTTGATTACACAAATTATTTTATATCAATACCATATTTTCTATTATTTGCATTGCTTTGTATTTTTGATTTTAGTTACATTTTTTTACTTTTAAAAAGAAATAATGAGCATATAGATTATTTTTATGCTCAAGAAAAATTGCTATTTAATAGTAAACAAATAATGGATGAGGTAAGAAATAATACGGAACATCTTTATCAAAAAATGCTAAATTGTATTATTTATAAGCAAGAATTAAATGGAAAAGCAAGCCAGTATTCAATTTCTGAAAATAAAATTACAGCATTAAGTTATTTGCAAGAAGAAAATGAAAGACCAGAATTAGATGAAGACCATATTTCTAATTATGAAATTGTTTTAATTGAATTAATTGTTGTTCTTGTTGTGTATTTTATTGCATTAATTAGTTTATATCAAATGGGGTTAATAAAATGAGTATTATCATAAAAATTAAGAATGAGGAATATACATCTTTTGAAGAATTTGGTAAGAATATTTATAAATATTTTGATGAAGCTTATAAACTTGTCAATACTTCTAAATTTTTAAAATTATTAAAGCAAGAAAACATAGAATATTATGATGCCATAATTAAACTAAGAAAAGAAGAAACTGATGAAGATGCTTTTATTTTTAA
Source organism: uncultured Bacilli bacterium (assembly GCA_947632435.1). Classification (GTDB taxonomy): domain Bacteria; phylum Bacillota_I; class Bacilli_A; order RFN20; family CAG-449; genus CANRPC01. Next base: position 59,525 of record CANRPC010000009.1, read on the forward strand.
AGTACAATATGTCTTTTGTCCTTTGATGGAATTAAAATTCCGCAACTACAAATTTACTTCTTTAAAAATTTTAGGACGGAAAATATTATTAGGAGCACCAAAAATTGATATATATATAAAAGAAGCCATAAAAAATAAATTATTTTCTTATTATTTAAAACTTCAAGGATATGATGTTTTAGAAAAAAAACTTTATGAAAGTGTCAAAAATCTTGAAAATAATTACTTGGAAAATCCCAATCGTTGCTATTTTAAAATGGGTTTTTTACTTGCTGGAACTCAAAAAATAGTATATCGTAGAAAATGGTATGATAGTGTATCAACTTTTTTTCAAGAAATTTTAAAACCTACGATGATTCATGATTTTTGTAAAGATTTTGAAAAAAGTCAGTATGTCTTTGCTTGGCTTGAACTTCTTGGATATCAAGATAAATTAAATAAATATTTTTCACTTACGGAAACAGAAAAAAATTGGGAGGATGATAATAATGTTAGTTGAAGAAAAATTTAATCGCTGGTTGAATGATGAAGGTGTTTCTTTAGAAGAAAAAAAGATTCTAAAATCATTAAATAAAGAGGAAATAAATGATGCTTTTTATCGTGATTTAGAATTTGGTACTGCTGGAATAAGAGGAATTCTTGGACCAGGAAGTAATAGACTAAATAAACAAATTGTAAAAAAGGCAACCGTTGGTTTTGCACTTTATTTATTAGAAACTTATAAAAACGCTAAAGAAGCAGGTGTTTGTATATCACATGATAACCGTTTATATTCTCGTGAATTTACTTTAGAAACCGCGCGTGTTCTTGCTTCTTTTGGTATAAAATCATACATTTTTGATAGTTTAAGACCAACTCCAGAATTATCATTTGCTGTAAGATATAAACATGCTGTTGGAGGTGTCATGATAACAGCTTCACATAATCCAAAAGAATACAATGGGTATAAAGTTTATGATGAAAATGGTTGTCAATTAGTTCCTAGCAAAATCAAAAGATTGGTAGAAATTATTAATAATTTAGGATTTGAACTTGATGTAAAAGAAGGTAATGAAAATGCCGAAATTATTACGTTAGAAAAAGAAGTTGATGAAAAATATTGTGAAGAAGTTATTTCTATTTCATTAAATAAAGATTTAGAAAAAAAAGTTAAAATTGTTTTTTCACCTCAACATGGAACAAGTTATGTTAACGCAATGAAAATATTTCATAAATTGCAATATGATGTTATTGAAGTTAAAGAACAATGTACACCAGATCCTTTATTTTCTAATACTAAATCTCCAAATCCAGAAAATAAAGAAGCATATGAATTAGCTTTAGATTATGCTAAAAAATATGATGCTGATTTAATTTTAACTACAGATCCTGATGCCGATAGAGTGGGAATTGCCTTTAAAAATTCACATGGTGAATATCAATTGTATACAGGAAATCAAACTGGTGCTTTATTAATTAATTATGTTTTATCTCAAAGAAAAGCTAAGAATGAATTATCAAGCAATGGAGTTTTATTTGATACAATTGTTACCTCTTCTTTAGGTGAAAAAATTGCTAAAGATTATGGTTTAACTGTGGAATCTTTATTGACTGGATTTAAATTTATTGGCGATAGAATACATCATTATGAAATAACAAAAGAAAAAACATTTGAATTTGGTTATGAAGAAAGTTATGGATATTTGATAAAACCTTTTGTACGTGATAAAGATTCATTGCAAGCTCTTGTCATGATTTCGGAAATGACAAATTATTATTTATTACAAAATAAGCGCCTTGATGAAATTATGGATGAAATTCAAAGAAAATATGGCTATCACCATGATGAATTATATTCAATTTATTTTGAAGGTCAACAAGGTGGTGAAACGATGCAAAAAATCATGCAAGAAGTTAGAGAAAATCCATTTAAAGAAATCGCAGGTCATAAAGTAGAATATTATGAAGATTATTTAAAATTAATTCGTTATAAAAAGCAAGAAGAAAAAATTGTTGGAATAGAAAAATCTAATGTTTTAAAATACTACTTAGATGATGGATCAACTGTTGCAATAAGACCTTCAGGAACAGAACCAAAATGTAAATTCTACTATGGAGCGGTTGGTAAAGATACAACAGTTATTGAAAAACCAAAATTATTACATAAAGCTATTTTAAAATCTTTAAAATTAGATAAATAAAAAATATAAAGAAAATGGACTTTTCATAAGAATATTAAAAAATCAAGTGAAAAGCCGATTTAGATTAAATCGAAAAATCTATCATAGAGGAAAATTTGTGATGGATTTTTCTTTTTCTTTTTAAAATTTGTTATAAATAAAACAAAGAACACCTGAACAAAAATTTATTTGTATTTTCAAAATGGTCTTTATTTTTATCTCTTACGTGAAATTTTTTGTGTTAATATTGGCTGACCTATGAAAAATATAATCAGAAAATTATAGTATATAAACACAATTTCTTAAGAAAATGTCAAATAAATCTCAAGAAATAGAATCCATTGGATATCTTTAATTTCACATGTTTACAGGAGGTCTTTTACCTTTCTAGCAAGATACAAAGGAATGTTGGTAAAAACGCCATCTTTGCAATATCCGCGTTTTGAAAAGCGAATGGCATTTGTTAGATGATGCTCAGCAATATATTTTTTAAAAGATGGTGCGGATTTGTCATCGCCGCCTTTTACTTCCATGGGAATAATTTCCATTCCCTGCTGCAATACGAAGTCTAGTTCTAATGATTTATCACCATAATAACGCAGCTCAACAGGAAACTGTCCGCGGAGCTGTTGCAGAACATAATTCTCTGTCAGCGGCCCCTTGAATTGGTAGTTGCTTTTTAAGAGAATCGCTTTGTTGTCGATCCCCCATGTATTTCAGTAGCCCTGTGTCAAATACAAACAATTTGAACTGCCCCAGCTTATCAAATGCCGAAAGCGGATGTTCCAACTTGGAAACATTGTAGACTCTGTTTAGTATTCCAGCGGAAACAAGCCACTCAATAGCTTCTTCAAAATCTCGCGCTCTGCCACCTTCTTTAACAGCGCCATACATGAACTTCTCATTCGGCTTAGCAAGTTGAGAAACTATACTGCGAAACACCATCAGAATATGTCCGCTATTAACCTTTCCGTTGTGTTTGGAAAAATCGTTTTCGTAAATTTCTACTAGTTCCTGCTGTATCTTTGATAGCTTCGCTGGATCTTTATATTTGACCCATGATGCTACGCACTCTGGCATTCCACCGATAATAAGATAATAGTTGTAAGCATCAATCAGTCGATTGTGGAAAATCTCTTCAATTTGTTGCCCTTTTTCTATGCTCTTGTAAAAGGAATAGAGAGCAGAATCTGTGGCGTTTAAATATTCATCAAAAGTCAACGGATTAACACATTTTTCTGAAAATTATTAATGATAAAACACACATTTTTCTAAAAATTAAACGACTTAGTATTAATATTTCAAAACATAAAATATGTGGAGTGAACTATACGTCTTAAAGATTTATGAAGCTTATTTTTAAATATTTACAATTTTGTTGAAAAACTCATTTAAATAATGAGCAATACCATCATTATCATTATCAAATTTAGTAACATTTTTAGCAATTAGTAATAATTCTTCCGCGGAGTTTTTCATTGCAATACCATATTTTAATTCTTTGATAAGTTCGATATCATTTCCAGCATCACCAAATGCAATAATATGATTTTTATCAATATTATAATAACTTGCAATATTTTCTACGGCATGCAGTTTATTATATTTTGGATAATAAACTTCAGCAAATTTGCCTCCTGACCACATTCTCATTTTTGCATCATTTTTTAAATGCTTTGTTTGTTTCATTAAAAGAGACATATTTTTATCTTCAAGATAAAAAATCATCGATAAAGGGTCTTCTTTTAATGTATTATTTAAATCACCTTCGACAATTGTTAATCCTTCACGTAAGAACCATTTATCAAAAGTTTTATCATCTTTTAATAGATAAACATGTGTGGATGTCTCACACATCACATTTAAAAGATTTTCTTTACCTAATTTATTATAACAATACAAAACATCTTCTAAATCATAAGTTTGTTCATAAGTTTTAAAATTAGTATTCATTCCATATATTGCTCCTCCATTATAAGCAATAATTGGAGTATCTAATTCAAGAAGCTCATAATATTCTAAAATTGATTTTAAAGGTCTACCAGATGCCAAAATAATTTTGTGACCAATCTTTTTTAAATTTTTTAGACATTTTAAAGTATCTGAAGTTATTTTTTGATTTGAATTTAATAAAGTACCATCTAAATCTAAAACGATTAAATATTTTTCCATTTTACACCTTAAATTTCTTTCAATTCTTCTAAATAAGTTTCACAAGTCGCATCAGAAGGCATGCGCCAATCACCTCTTGGAGATAAAGAAACAGAGCCAATTTTAATTCCATCTGGCATACATGATCTTTTAAATTGTTGGCTAAAAAAACGTTTTATAAATTTTGTTAACCATTTTTTAATTTCGTTTTCATCATATTTATCTTTAAATACAATTTTTGAAATAAAATATATTTTTTTAACACTAAATTGATAACGAATAAATAAATACAAGAAGAAATCATGCAATTGATATGGTCCAATTAAATCTTCGGTAATTTGACTTATTTTTTCTTTGTTTGGAGGTAAAAGTTCTGGGGATATTGGAGTGTTTAATATATCTAATAAAACTTCATTTGATGTTGAATTTTTGGCTAAAACATACACCATATCTTGAATTAAAGTTTTTGGTAAGGAAGCGTTAACAGAATACATTGACATATGATCTCCATTATAAGTCGACCAACCTAAAGCAATTTCACTTAAATCTCCCGTTCCTACGACTAAACCATTAACTTTATTTGCATAGTCCATTAAAACTTGAGTTCTTTCTCTTGCTTGAGCATTTTCATAAGTCGTATCAAAAGTATTTAAATCATGAGAAATATCTTTTAAATGCTGAACAACGCTATCTTTAATAGAGATTTCTAAAAATGTTGTATTATAAGCTTTTGCAATTTTTTCAGCATTGTTTTTGGTTCTTGAACTTGTTCCAAAGCAAGGCAAAGTAATTGCAATAAGATTTTTATGATCTAAATTCAATAAATCCAAACATTCAATACAAACTAAAAATGCAAGTGTTGAATCAAGCCCACCTGACAATCCTAAAACTAATTTTGCTGCTTTTACATGTTTCATTCTTTTTGCTAAACCTAAAGCTTGCATTTTTAATATTTTTTTATAACGAACAATTTTATTTTCATTTTCAGGAAGAAAAATATTTTGTTTGTAATATAATTTAATTTCTTCATCTTTTAATGTAAAAGCATTTTGAAAAGGAATTATTTGATAATTTTCATTATCACATTTTACAAAAGTGTTCATTCTTACTCTTTCATTAAAAAGATAATCTAAATCTAAAGTTGCTAACGCATCTTTATTCTCAAATGGTGGTTGATAACTTAACATTTTTCCATTTTCATATATTGCAGAACATGAAGAGAATAATAAATCAGTTGTCGATTCTTCTTGATTCGCGGATACATATATATAGGAAGCTATTCCTTTTGCAGAAGCCATTTTAATTAAATCTTGTCGATATTCATCCTTACCAATAGTTTCATTTGAAGCAGAAAGATTTAAAATAATACTTGCACCAGCTTTTATGTGAGAAATATGAGGAGAATCCAATACCCATAAATCTTCACATATTTCAATTCCGATTATTTCTTTAGGATTTAAAGTGTTTTGAAATAAAAGATTTGTAGAAAAAGGTATATTTTTACCGAATAAAGAAATTGAATCTAATTTACTATTTCCTTCTTCAAAATACCTTTTTTCATAAAATTCATTATAATTAGGAATATTGCTTTTTGGGACAACACCTAATATTTCTCCTTTAAAGCAAACAATGGCGCAATTATAAAGTTTACAATCTTTTTCTAAAGGAGCACCAAAAACAAAAAGTGATGGTATATTTTTGGTTTCTTTTAATATTTTTTCGATAGCTTTTAAAGTATTATCTTTTAAAGAACGATTTAAAAATAAATCTCCACAAGTATAAGAAGTTAAAGATAGTTCAGGAAAAACAATAATTTGTTTATTTTGATATTCATGGATTTTAGAAATTATTTTATCAGCATTATAATTAATATCTGAAACTTTAATTTCTAAACTAATCGCAGCAACATTAATATAACCAAAAGGAGAAGAACATTCTTCAAGATTAAAGTTTTTTTGATGAGCATTATTTATATATTTAGTATTATTTTTAGTTAGCTCTTCATATTTATCAAGAGATAAAATCACTAAATCACCATATCCATTTTTAGTAACAAAAATAGGTTCATTTTCCTTATGTGCTAAATTAGATATTTTTTGTGTATTTCTTAATTCAGTAATTGACAATATTTTCATAAAATACCTCCATGCATTATTTTAGCATAATTGTGTGCAAAATATATTTTATTTAAATGATTTTCTTTAATTTAAAAAAATTGTATAATTTTTAAATAAATAACAATTTTTTGCTTTTTTAAGGAGATAAAAAATTATGAAGATGAATATAAAATTAAAAGATATAAAAATAAATGATTCATTGCATAATTTTATGCTTCAAAATATTTTGAAATTAAATTTTGTACATTTTATTGATAAAAAGCAAATAGCTTTAGAAATGCTGAAAGAAAATAACGCTTATGGTTTTTATTTAAAAAATGATGGATTTAATTGGATTTATAATTTAATTTTTCCTTATTCTTTAATACAAAAAGGTAAAGAAACTATATTAGAAATTTTTTCTTATTTTATTCATGCATTTGAAAAGTTAGGAGTCTATTTAACAGAATTTTCATCTATTAATGAAAATAATTTCTATTTGCTAACAAAATCAGATAAGATTTATTTTCCTTTTGTTGCTTCAATAAAAAATGGATATATCCATATTCAAATTAAAGATCTTTTTTATATATTCAAAAACAATATACCACCTTTGTTTAATCCTTATAAATTTGCTTATGTAATTCAAAACAATAATCGCACGGAAATGATTAAAAAAGACCAAGAACTAAAATTATTAAATGGTTATAAATTACAAAGTAAAGAATTAGAAAAACAAATTCTTGAAGCAAAAGAATTAAATTTAAATGAAATTGTCGTAACTTCAATTTCTTTGATAAAAAAGCAAAAATATAGAATTTTACAAGGTGATAATTTCTCAAAAGTATTGGAGATAAATAGTAGTGATTTAGTAAATTATTTAGCTGAAATAAATGAAAATGTATTAATACTAAATTATAAAAATAATTTAAAAGAAACTATGACATTTTTAAGTAATAATTTAGTAGAGAATTATTATATTTGTTCCTCTTGTTTAGTAAAACAAAAGAAGCAAAACTTATTAAAACCATTATGGCAAAGAAATAATCTATGCTCATTTTGTAAGCAAAAAACAGGGATGCACTATTTCAGGTTTGAAAAAACAAATTATAAATCTTGACATTTTCATTTTAAGTGCTAAACTTTTATTTGTGGTTAAGCAAAGGAAATATGTTAAAAGCTATCTTATTTATTGCTAAACAAATTGATTTATGATATATTAATCAAGCATAAGTGGAGCAATACTCAAGTTGGTGAAGAGGCATCCCTGCTAAGGATGTAGGTCGGGCAACTGGCGCGAGAGTTCGAGTCTCTCTTGCTCCGCCATGAAGGATCAATGGTGTAGCGGTTAACATGTCTCCCTGTCACGGAGAAGATCGCGGGTTCGATTCCCGTTTGATCCGCCATAATGCAGGCGTAGTTCAATGGTAGAACTTCAGCCTTCCAAGCTGACTACGCGGGTTCGATTCCCGTCGCCTGCTCCATCTGTTTTTAATGCCAAAAAGGCATTTTTTTATGGCTTTTTTTGAAGTTTTCAATTTGTAACGTAATAACCGTTTAGGTCAAAATTTTACACCCCACCAAAATTAAAAGATAATCAAATTTTATTGAAAATGATTATCTTTTTTTTAATTTGTTATTTGAAATTTAATATTTATTTTAATTTGGATTTAATAGTACACATCAAAAAATAACACCCTAGTAAAAAAAGCCTTCTGAAGTACAACTAGAAATCAATATGAATAAATTAGATTGTGCAAAAATAATTAAACTTTTTAAAAATTAAAAGGAAAAATTAATATTTTGTTAATAAGATTTAAACTTGCATGCTTAAAATTGAATAGT
>CANRPC010000010.1 GCA_947632435.1 uncultured Bacilli bacterium
TCTTCTTTCATTTATATACGTAGTATATACTTCTTTATTTTTTCTCTTATTTTTATTACAAAACCTCCAAAGATCCGTTTGATCACAAAGATGAAGTAATACAAATTAACATTTCTAAGAATTAAATAATGCCTCTAGCCAATCAAAGCTGGAGGCTATTTTTAACTAGGAAAAATAATAAACAAGTAGGGACAATGGGAAGCAAACTACTTGTATTTTTCGATAAATTGGTGTAAACTGGTATTATAAGCGTACGGATTAAAGCAAAATTGGTATTATTTCAGTACGCAAAAGACATTATTTGAAAATAGTTGTTAATTTTTTAACAATTTTATAGATTTTAAGAAAATAAAAAAGAGCATTGATTATAAAGAAAACGAAGAATGATTGATTTAAATATTATAAACGATGATTGTGTCTTGATTTGCCCTAACGAATTAAAAAATGCTTTAATACAGAAAAAATCTCTTGATTTTCCGACCAAGAGAATTAAATTTATTTCTAAAAGTGAAGTGCTAAATAACGGAAAATATAATTATGATTTTAAAGCTATTTTGTATTTAAAAGATAAATATCATTATAGTTTTGATAATGCTGAAGAAATTTTAAATAATCTTTATGATGTAGATTTATCAAATAGCAAATTTAAAAAACTTAGTTTAATAATAGATGATTTAAAAGAACAAAATTTAATTAGTAAAAATAATTATTTTAAATATTTATTTAATAATAAAAAATGCTTTATTTATGGCTATTCAAAAAATGATGAAGAATTAAAATATTTTTTAGCTAAATTAAATATTAATTATCAGTATTTAGAGGATAAAATAGAACAAAATTTTTCTCATACAATTATTAATTATGAAACTTTAGAAGATGAAGTTCGTGGATTATTTATAAAAATAATGACCTTAATTAAAAATGGAGTTAATTTGAATAATATTTATTTATATAAATTCCCAAGTGATTATAATTTTATTTTGAAAAAATACGCATATTATCATAATATTCCTATCGAATTTGAAGATGATATTATTTTATATGATGCTCCTTTATTTAAAAAATATTTAACATATTTGAATGATTTAGATTTTAAAGATGCTTTAGATAAACTTAAATTAGAGGTAAAAAAAGATCATTTTGGTGTTATTAATGCGATAGTGAATAATTTGAATCAATTTTTATATTTAAAATTGGAAAAAGAAAAAGCAATTAACGCATTAATATATTTATCAAAAAAAACACTTTTAAAAAAAATAAAATATGAAGAATCTATAAAAATATGTAGTTTTTCTTCATTTATAAAAGATGATGATTATGTATTTATGCTTGGATTTTCTTTAGGTGATTATCCAAATATTTATAAGGATATAGATTTTTTTACCGATAAAGAAAAAAGCATTTTGCATTTAAATAGTTCAAAATTGAAAACCCAAATCAATTATGAACAACTTGAAAAATTTATTCTTACAACAAAAAATTTAAGAATATCGTTTAAAGAAAAATATAATAATACAAGATATTTTAAATCTCTTTTAAAAGATAAATTAAATTTAAAAGAAGAAAAATATATTGATGAAAAAAATCGTTATTCAAAAAATTTATGTGAAATAGAAATTGCAAATTATATTGATGATTATTATAAATATGGTACCTTAAATAAGTTCATGAAAACTTTTGATGAAAAAAATTTAAACTACAATTTATATGATCATCGATTTAAAGGTTTAAAACCATTTGAATTACCAATGATTAATCTTTCATATTCCCAAATAAATAATTACAATACTTGCCCTTTCATGTATTTTGTTAAAAGATTTTTAAAATTAGATACTTCATCTGATACTTTTGAGCTTAATGTAGGAAATCTATTTCATAAAATTCTTGAAGATTCTTTGACTAAAGAAATCTCTTTAAATGATTATGAAGAATTTATCAACGAAAAATTTAAAACTCCCAAGGATTTATTTTTCTTGTATCGATTATTGCCTCAAGTAGAAAAAGTGATTCAAAAAAATAAAAAATTTTTGCTTAACAGCGATTATCAAAAGCAAATATCTGAAAAAGTATTAAAAATCGACATAGATAATGATTTAAGTATTAATGGTAAAATTGACAAAATTATGATTGATGAGAATAATAAAAGTCTAATCGTTGTTGATTATAAAACGGGTAATTTTGCTTTTAACATAAACAAAGTAAATTATGGAATAAATTTGCAACTTCCACTTTATTCACTCTTATTAAAAGATTCTTTTAAAAATTATCATATCTCAGGGATATATATACAAAATATTTTGGTTAATGAAGAAAAAAATGATGATTATAACTATTTGCTAAATGGTTTTAGTTTTGATGAAAAAAAACTTATTAATATTGATCGAAGTTTAGGCACATATTACCATAATAAAAAATGTTGTTCAGAATTTTTAAGTGGTATTATTTTGAATAAAGATGGAACATTATCAAAATTAAGTCAACGAAAAATTTATGATGAAGAAAAATTTTCTAAACTTCTTTATTTGACTAAAGAACAAATAAAAAAAACAGCTTGGAATATTAAATCGTTAAAATTTGATATTAGACCAATAAAATTTAACTCTGAAAATTTGCCATGTGAAAATTGCAATTGCCTAGACATTTGCTTTAAAAAGGCTGAAGATGTTTTTTACGTTGATTTAAAAGAGGAAAAAAAAGATGAGATTTGAAGATTATACTAAAGCTCAGCAAGAAGCCATTATCTCACATGGAAATAATATTTTAGTTTCTGCAGGGGCAGGAAGTGGTAAAACTCAAGTATTGACGGAAAGAGTTGTTTATTTTATCAAAAATAAAAACTACCAGTTAGAAAATTTTCTCATTTTGACTTTTACTAATCTTGCGGCCAAAGAAATGAAAGAAAGAATTCGTAAAAATTTAAGTTTAGAAAATTTAAAAGATGCGGAAAATGTTGATTTTGCTGATATTTGTACTTTTGATTCTTTTTCTTTAGCGCTTGTAAAAAAATATCATCTTTTATTAAATTTATCAGAAAATTTAAATATTGTTGATTCCAATATTATCGCGGTTAAAAAGAAAACTATTATTAACGAAATTTTTAATAGATTATATAAAGAAAAAGATAATGATTTTTTATCTTTAATTAATAAATATTGTTTTAAAAAAGATGATGATATTCAAAATTTAATATTTGAAATATATGAAAAAGCATCAAAAGAATTAGATACTGAAAAATATTTAGAAAATTTTTTAGATAACTATTATAGCGATAAACATTTAGATTTTATTTGCGATTCTTTAGTAAAGCATATTATTCATCAAAAAAATATTTTATTAAAACTTAGTAATTGTTTACCAAATGAATATTATGACGAAAAAAGTCGTTTCACTTATCAAGAACAAATTCAAAAAACATTTGAATCCTTCTTTTTTGCTAAAGATTATGATAATTTAATTGCTAATTTTCCTTTATCTATAAAAGAAATTAAAAAACCGAAAAATATTTCTATTTTAGATGCTCAATATATCTTACTATTTGAAGATAGTTATAAATCTTTATTAAATTTGCTAAAAAAAATACCTCAAAATAAAGATGAATTATTTATTTATTGTAAAAACAATCAACTTGAAGCCAAAAAATTAATTGAAATTACTTTAAATCTCCATGAATTAATTATGGCATATAAAAAAGAATATCAAGTTTTTGAATTTGATGATATTGCCAAATTTGCTCTTCAATTAGTGCAAAAAGATTCAGATATTCGTCAAGAACTAAAAGAAAAATATAAAATGATTATGATTGATGAATATCAGGACACTAGTTTATTGCAAGATACTTTTGTTTCCTTGATTTCTAATAATAATGTTTATATGGTTGGTGATATTAAACAATCCATTTATCGTTTTCGTAATGCTAGAAGCGATATATTTAAAGCTAAATATGATGAATATAAAAATCATAATGGTGGAAGAGCTATTGATTTAAACACAAATTTTCGTTCACGTCGTGAAGTTTTACAAGATATTAATTATATTTTTCAAAATATTATGCTTGATGAAATTGGAGGCGCAAATTACAAAAAAGATCACATGATAGAATATGGAAACAAAACATATCTTCAAGCAATTAAAGATGAAATTAATTATCATGCTGATTTTTTGTTATATAATGATTTAAAAAGTAGTACAAATATAGAAATTGAAGCAAAATTAACCGCGAATGATATTATTAAAAAAATTAATAATCATTATCAAGTTATGGAAAAAGGAACATTAAGAGATTGTCGCTTTTCTGATTTTGTAATTTTAATGGATCGTGGAACTAATTTTGAAACAATTGCCAAAATATTTAGTGATTATAAAATACCTTTATTTGTTGAAAATGACGAAAATATAGCAAAAAATGATATTCTTTTTATTTTAGCTAATTTATTAAGAATAATAAAAGCTATATTTAATTTTGATTTTAATAACGATGAATTTAAAAAAGCTTTTGTATCTTTAGCCCGTTCCTTTATTTTTAATTATAGTGATGAAAAAATTTATCAAATTTGTCATAATGATTTATTTTTAGAAGATAAAATAATGCTTGATTTACAAAATATTATCAAGGAAAATAAGCATCTTCCAATCGCTGATCTATTTATTTTAATAATATTTAAACTTGATATTTATCATCGCTTGATTACAATAGGTAATATTAAGAAAAATGAAAGTTATTTAGATTCCATTATTAATATGTTTTTGAATATGTCAAAATTAGATTATAATATTGAAGAATTTATCTCATATATTGAAAATGTTGAAAATTATGATTTAAAAATTACTTTATCAAGTGTTGCCACTTCCTTAGATAGCGTGCGAATAATGAATATTCATAAATCTAAAGGTTTAGAATTTAATATTGTTTATTTTTTAGGTTTAGAAAAAAAATTTAATCGTCAAGAATTAAAAAATAGCTTTGGTTTATCGAAAAAATTTGGTCTTATTTTGAAAAAATTGGATTCAGATTATATTGATGTAATTAAATACCTTAATACTTTAGAGGAAGAAAAAGAAGATATATCTGAAAAAATACGTTTGTTTTATGTTATGTTAACTAGAACCAAAGAAAAAATGATTTTTCTTTATAATATAAATGGACTTAATAATTACAATAAAGATTATTATTTAAATATATTTAAAAATAATTTATCAGATGAAAATAAAACTCTAAAATTATTTAATTATTTTTTGTATGATTTAAAATTTAATGCGTATGATTTTGATTATGCTTTAAAAGAAAAAAATATTAAATTACCATATAAAATAAAAGAAAAATTAGATTCTGAAATAGCAAAGCTACCATATGATAAAATCAGTTATGATGAAACTATAGAAGATAGATTTAAAAATGAAACATCTTATAATCTTTCTTATCCTATTGAAGAAGAAGATTTATTAAAATGCAAATCCTTAAAAGATTTAATTTTTGACTTATATAAAAACAAAATGTTTAATAAAAGATTTCTTGATATTAATTTAGAAGCTCAAGAAAATTTGATTTTTAATCAAAAGATAAATTTTGAAAATTTAAATTTACAACAAATTAACATTAATGTAAAAGAACAAGAAGTTTTAAGAGCTAGTAAAGAGTTGAGCATTGATGCTAATCAAGAAAATTTAAATTTTGGTACTAAAATCCATTTAATGTTAGAAATTATGGATTTAAAAAAGCCTGATTATAGTATTATAGAAAATGATTTTTATAAATTTGTAATTAAACGCTTTTTAAATTCCCCTATTATGAAAAACATACACAATGGTACTATTTATAAAGAATATGAATTCTTTGATGAAATAAATAACTCTAATGGAATTATCGATTTAATGATAGTTTATAATGATTATATTGATATCATTGATTATAAAACTAAAAATATTAATGATGAAGCTTATGATAAGCAATTAAGTATATACGAAAAATACATTTCTTTAACTTTTCATAAAAAAGTTAATACTTATTTATATTCTTTGTTAAATGGAGAATATCGAAAAGGAGATTTAAAATGATTACTAGTTTTAAAGAATTTATTGATCAAGAAAGTAAAAAAGAATATTACATTAATTTAAAAAAATTTGTTCAAGAAGAATATCAAAATTATCGTTGCTATCCACCATATAAAAATATTTTTCATGCGCTTAGTATAACTCCATTATCTAAAGTAAAAGTTGTAATTTTAGGACAAGATCCTTATCATGAAGAAAATCAAGCACATGGTTTAGCCTTCAGCGTTCTTTGTGATAAATTACCTCCATCATTAATAAATATTTACAAAGAAATGTCAGATGATTTGAAACAAGAAGTTCATCAAAATGGTGATTTAACTTATTTAGCTTTGCAGGGAGTTTTACTTTTAAATACTTCTTTAACTGTTAGAGAGCATCTTGCTAATTCTCATTCTAATAAAGGATGGGAAATTTTTACCGACAATTGTCTCAAACTTTTGAATGAACAAAATAGACCAATTGTTTATATATTATGGGGAAGAAATGCTATATCCAAAAAAAGATTTCTTAATAATCCTATGCATTTAGTATTAACATCTAGTCATCCTTCTCCTCTTTCTGCTTATAATGGCTTTTTTGGGTCAAAACCTTTTTCAAAAACTAATAAATTTTTGAAAGAACATGGTGTAGAAGAAATTAAGTGGATTAAATAAAATATTGCAATTAAAAAAAATTTGATGCATTATTAATTTGTATTTGCCCCTGTAGTTCAATGGATAGAGCATTGGTCTTCGGAACCAAGTGTTGCACGTTCGAGTCGTGTCAGGGGTGCCAAAAAAAAGCCTAAGAATTAAAAAGGGCTTTTTTTATTATTAAGTAAAGGAGATTATATGAAAGGTTTTTTAGTAGTTAATAGCTTTATGAATAATAAAAAATTTCAAGAGCAATATTTATTATTACAAAATGCTGCAAAAAAATTTAACTTCGATTTAGAAATAAAAACAGGAATTTCTTTACTTTGTGACATTGAAAATAATTTTTCTAATATTAAAATTCCAGATTTTATTTTATTTTGGGATAAAGATATTTATTTAGCTAAGCGTTTAGAAGAACTTAAAATTCCTTTTTTTAATTCTTCAAAGGCAATAGAAATTTGTGATAATAAAATCTTAACTTATTTATGTTTAAAAAACAAAGTAAAAATACCTAAGACAATAATCGCCCCTAAAACATTTGAAGGAATTAATTATTCAGATTTATCTTTTCTTGATAAAGCAATTGAAATATTAAAATTACCATTTATTATTAAAGAAGCATATGGTTCTTTTGGTCAACAAGTTTATCTTGTAAATAATAAAGAAGAAGCTAAAAAAGTAATTTCAAAAATTGGATATAAAGATTTTTTAATGCAAGAATTTATTAAATCAAGTTATGGAAAAGACTTACGGATAAATGTTGTCGGGGGCAAAGTAATTTCTTCAATGCTTAGATATAATGAAAATGATTTTCGCTCGAACATTTCTAATGGAGGAAAATCTTTAAATTATCAAATAAATGAAAAGCAAAAAGAAATTGCTATTAAAACATGTGATATTATTGGATTAG
The DNA here is from genome assembly GCA_947632435.1 of uncultured Bacilli bacterium. Taxonomy (GTDB): domain Bacteria; phylum Bacillota_I; class Bacilli_A; order RFN20; family CAG-449; genus CANRPC01. The sequence continues at coordinate 7,594 of CANRPC010000010.1, forward strand.
ATTATGCTGGTGTTGATATTTTATTTGGCGAAAATGATGAACCAATTGTCTGCGAAGTAAATTCCAATCCTCACTTTAAAAGCAGTTTTTTAGCAACAGGAATTGATATGAGTTTAAAAATTATGGAGTATATTAAAAATAAATTATGTTAGGTTTTTTAATATATGAAGATTCAAGTGCAAAATATAATAAATTTTTTGTTGATGAATTAATTAAAAATGCTAAAAATGAAGGGATTGATTTAATTTTAAAATGCGATATAGATTCCTTATTTAAATTAAAGGAAAATGAACTTCCAGATTTTGCAATTATTAGAGTTATAAATCCTAAACTTAATGCCTTTTTTGAAACTCAAAATATTCCATGTTTTAATAATTATAAAACTTCGTTAATCGCTAATGATAAATATAAAACATATCAATTAGCAAAAAAATTGAATATAAAAGTTATGGATACATTATTATTTGATAATAAGTGTTTAAATGATGATTACCCTTTTATTTTAAAAAGTGTAGATGGTCATGGAGGAAAAGAAGTATTTTTTATAAATAATCAAGAAAATTTAAAAAATGCTTTATTAAAATTAAATCATAAAAAATGTATTAAACAAAAAATTGCTTCATCATTAGGATTAGATATGCGCATTTATGTTTTAAATCAAAAAATTCTTGCAGCAATATTAAGAGAATCTAAAACAGATTTTCGAAGTAATTTTTCTTTAGGTGGAGAAGTAAAATTAGTTACTATAAATAAAGAACAAGAAGAAGTTGTCAAAAAAATTTGTCAAAATTTAGATCCTGCTTTTATTGGAATTGATTTTATTAGGCATCATGGAAAATGGATACTTAATGAAATCGAGGATGTAGTTGGTTCAAGAATGCTTTACAAATGCACCAAAATTGATGTTGCTCTTATATATATAAAATATATAAAAAACAAATTACAATCTTTAAATATCGAAAAAAAAGGTAAATAATAATATTGATAATTAATAAAAGGAGAAATTATAAATATGTGTACAGCCGTTTCCTATAAAACTAAAGATTTCTATTTTGGAAGAAATCTTGATTATGAATTTTCATATCATGAAGAAGTTGTAATTACACCAAGGAATTTTATTTTAAAATTTAAAAAGTTAAAAACTATAAAAGAGCATTTTGCTTTTTTAGGTATGGCATATGTTGTTGATAATTATCCTTTATATTACGATGGATGTAATGAAAAAGGCTTAGCAATCGCAGGATTAAATTTTGTCGGTAATGCTTGTTATCATAATGTGAAAAAAGATAAGAAAAATATTGCTCAATATGAATTTATTCCTTTAATTTTAGCTACTTGTTCCTCGGTTAAAGAGGCTATAAATCTCATTAAAGAATTAAATATTTTAAAAACACCATTTTCTAAATCTTTACCAGTAGCAAAACTTCATTATTTAATTAGTGATAAACATCAATCTATAACCGTTGAACCAAGAGAGGATGGTATTAAAATTTATGATAATCCTGTCGGGGTATTAACGAATAACCCACCTTTTGATGTGCAATTATTCGCATTAAATAATTATTTAAATGTTTCAAATGAAGATCCATTAAAAAATAAATTTTTAAAAACTTATGATATAAACATTTATAGTCGTGGTATGGGAGGCATTGGTTTACCTGGAGATTTATCTTCGCAATCTCGTTTTGTCAAAGCAAGTTTTGTGAAAATGAATGCCATTTCAAAGGATGATGAAATTTCATCTGTTAATCAATTTTTTCACATATTGCATTCTGTTGAGCAACAAAGAGGCGTTACTAAATTAGAAGAAAATAAATATGAAATAACTATTTATTCATCATGTATGAATCCTAAAAAAGGTTTATATTATTATACCACTTATAACAATCATCAAATCAATGTTATAAATATGTTTAAAACTGATTTAAATTCAGATACATTATTTATTTATCCTTTAAATGACCAAGAAAAAATTAATTTTCAAAATTAATGATGAAAAAATATCTTTGCATTGATTTAAAATCTTTTTATGCTTCTGTTGAATGTGCCGAAAGAGGATTAGATCCTTTAACAACTAATCTTGTAGTTGCTGATTCATCAAGAACTGATAAGACAATTTGTTTAGCTATAACACCTTCTTTAAAAAAATATGGTTTAGGTGGCAGAGCTAGACTTTTTGAAGTAGTTCAAAAAATTAAAGAAGTAAATAATCAAAGAAGAAAAGTAGCTAAAAATTATCGATTTATAAAAAAATCAAACAATATTTTAGAAATTGAAAATGATCCAAATGTTGAAATAGATTTTATAATTGCAACACCTCGTATGGCACATTATATTGAAATAAGTTCTAAAATCTATAATATTTATTTAAAATATATAGCTCCTGAAGATATTCATGTCTATTCTATTGATGAAGTTTTTATTGATGCGACTAAATATTTAAAAACATATGGATTATCCGCGCATGAATTAACTTTGAAAATGATAAAAGAAGTTTTAAAAGAAACTAATATTACCGCGACGGCAGGTATAGGAACTAATTTATACCTTGCTAAAATCGCTATGGATATCGTAGCAAAAAAAATTCCTGCTGATAAAGATGGTGTTCGAATCGCGGAATTAGATGAAATGAGTTATCGTAAAAAATTATGGGAACATCGACCTTTACAAGATTTTTGGAGAGTTGGAAAAGGTTATGCTTCAAAATTAGAAGCATATGGAATTTATACTATGGGTGATATTGCTTTACAATCAATTAAAGATGAAGATTTATTATATCAATTATTTGGTGTTAATGCTGAACTTTTAATTGATCATGCTTGGGGTTTTGAACCATGTACAATTAAAGATATTAAAAATTATAAGCCAGAAAATAGATCTTTAGGTAGTGGTCAAGTTTTACCTGAACCATATGATTATTGTAAAGGACAACTTATTGTAAAAGAAATGGCTGATGCATTAGCTTTAGATTTATGTGAAAAAGAATTAGTAACAAATCAATTAGTGCTTACCATTTATTATGATGTTGAAAATTTAACAAATAAAAATTCATCTCAATATATCAAAGAAACTAAATTAGATTACATAGGAAGAAAAATGCCTAAGCCTGCACATGGAACGATTTCTTTAAATCGCTTTACTTCTTCATCAAAAACTTTACGCGAAAAAATTATGTTGCTATATGATCAAATAATCAATAAGCATCTTTTAATTAGAAAAGTTAATATTACGGCGATAAATATTTTTTTGAAAAATGATGTTAAAAATTTTACAAAATTTACTCAATTAAGTTTGTTTGATAATAATGAATTACAAGAAGATGAAATAAAAAAAGAAAATAGAAATGAAGAATTAGATAATAAAGAACAAAAAGCTCTTATTGCTATTAAAAAGAAATTTGGAAAAAATGCAATTATTAAAGGTATGAATCTTGAAGAAGGGGCTACCATGACAAAAAGAAATAAGCAAATTGGAGGTCATAAAGCATAATGTCTAAATATGATGAAATAATAAATTTACCTCATCACGTTTCATTAAATCATAAGCAGATGAATTTATATAATCGGGCAGCTCAATTTGCTCCCTTTGCAGCATTAAAAGGTTATAATGAAGCTATAAAAGAAACCTCAAGAGAAACTTATAAAAAAATTGAAATTTCTGAAGAAGAAAAAGAATTAATTGACATGAAATTAAACTATTTAAAAACCACAAATTCTAAAGAAGAAATATTTGTTATTTATTATTTTAAAGATTTAAAAAAAGCTGGAGGAATTTATAAAACTTATCTTGGTATAATTCATTCAATAGATGAAATTAACAAAATTATAATTTTTGAAGATAATACAAAAATAAAAATTGATGATATTAAAAATATTACCAGTAAAACGTTAGATTATATATTTAATCAATATAATATCTAAAGCTACTTTATTAATTTTGATATTTAATTTGTTCTTCTTTGTTAATTTTATATTCTTGCATTAAATTGCCTTCTAAATTTACATGAAACAAATTAATCGCACTTATTTGATGATTATTATATGAAGAATAATAATAAATACCTTTTGAAGCATTGTAGCAAGAATTATATAAAGTGGCCATACATTCTTGTTCATTGATTCTTACACATCCTTTAGGTTCATTGACCGTTTCTAAGATGTGAAAGAATTGACTGATATTTTCTTTTTCATTGTCGCTAAATAAAGAATTATATTTAACAAAAGCCGCGCGGATAAATCTTGATTGCGAAGAATAATCACCAGGGAGACCAAAAGCACCCAAACCATAACTATATTCTTTAATAGGTAAATCTTTTAAAAAGCTATTTTTTGGTGGTAAAGGTGATAGTTGAAAATAATTATTAAGTTGAAATAATTGAATATTAAAGGGAGGATTATTTGTTAAAATACCAACAGGATTATCGTAAATATTTATTCCTTCTTTCATAGCTTCAATAGTAACACTTTTATCAGAATCCGCTAAAAGCCAATGCAATTGACTAACATCAACATTTTCACTAAATTTGATATTTGTAATATTTACTTTTTTCATTAATTCTAATGCTTCAACAACATTTTTGCATCTGCTTAAAATATAAGGGATTAATTCAAATGTTGCTACATTTTCGGTATTTTTAATTTCGATATTATATTTTGCATTTCCTACAAAATTTAATGCTGCTATAGCTAATCCTTTTTCATTACAAGCATCAAAAAATAAAGGATAATTATCAATTATCGAACACATACCATACATGGCATAATGTCTTTTGATGTCCTTAGTATTTTTATCTTTAAAACTGAAGGAAAAGTTTCTAGGTATAACAACAATTTTTTCATGAAAACTATGGGAAAAATCTAAAGTTCTGCCAAAATAAAAATCTTTCGCTTTATAAGTTAACGCTGTACACATATTTCAATATATGCTTCATAAAAAAAATATTGCTAAAAAATTTTAAATTTCTGTTTTATATAAAAACATATTGATTTTATATTTGTATATATTTATAATGCTTTCGTAAAAGTTAAAACAAATTTTAGTATTACTAAAAAAATGAGGTGATTTTATGGATATAGGTGCAAGATTAAAAATGTTAAGGAAGAAAAATGGATTAACACTTTCAGAATTAGCATCAAGATGCGAGTTAACAACAGGTTTTTTATCGCAAATCGAAAATAATATTTCTTCACCTTCAATTGTTACCCTTGAAGATATTATCTTAGCATTAGGTACAACTTTAAAAGAATTTTTTAATGATTCTGAAGAAAAGAAAATAATATTTCAAAAAGATGATTTTTTTGAACATGAAACAAATGATTATATTATTAAATGGGTTGTGCCAGATGCTCAAAAAAGAGCAATTGAGCCTATTGTAATTACTATTAAACCACATGGCAAATCACAAATTATTCAACCTCATGATGGAGAAGAATTTGGTTATGTCTTAAAAGGTAAAGCCACTCTTATTTATGGTAAAGAAGAGAAAATTATTAAAAATGGTCAAACATTTTATCTTGAAGGTGATAAAACACATTATATAGAGAATAAAGGTGAGGATTTGGTTACTATTTTATGGATATCAACTCCTCCATCATTTTAAGGAGAATTAATATGTCAGAAACTAATGAAATTCAAGAAAGAAAAGCTATTATCCAAATAAGTGACTTAACTAAAGAATACGATGGTCAAATTGTCTTAAAAGGTATTGATTTGACAATATATGAAAATGAATTTGTAACATTTCTTGGACCTTCTGGATGTGGTAAAACAACTACTTTAAGAATTATTGGAGGCTTTGAAGAACCAACAAGTGGCTCTGTTATTTTTGATGGTAAAGATATGCATAATGTGCCTTGCTATGAAAGAGCAACAAATACAGTATTTCAACGTTATGCTTTATTTCCACATTTAAATGTTTTTGATAACGTTGCTTTTGGTCTTAAAATACAAAATTCGAAAAACAAAGGTATTAAAGGTTTTATTAAACAAAAGATTAGAAAAAAAGATTTGAAAATCTTTACAAAATCAGAAATTGAACAAGAAGTAAAAAGAGTTTTACATTTAGTTGGTCTAGATGGCTTTGAAAAAAGATCAATCGCTAAAATGAGTGGTGGTCAACAACAGCGTGTTGCAATTGCAAGAGCTTTAATAAATAAGCCACGCGTTTTATTACTTGATGAACCTTTAAGTGCATTAGATTTAAAGTTACGTCAAGAAATGCAATATGAATTAAAAGAAATGCAAAGAAGAACAGGTATAACTTTTATTTTTGTTACTCATGATCAAGAAGAAGCTTTGACAATGTCAGATAAAATTGTGGTTATGAATAAAGGTGAAATCCAACAAGTAGGAACTCCTGAAGAAATATATAATGAACCAATAAATAAGTTTGTTGCCCAATTTATTGGTGAATCAAATATTATTGAAGGTAAAATGCTTAAAGATTATCTTGTTGAATTTGATGGCAAAAAATATGAATGTGTCGATCGTGGATTTTCGGAAAATGAAATTGTTGATGTTGTAATTCGACCAGAAGATATCGATATAGTGGAAAAAGGTAAAGGTTATATAAGTGGTGTTGTAGATTCAATCATTTTTAAAGGGGTACATTTTGAAATAGATGTAAAAACAAAAGATAGAATTTACACGATTCATACTACTGATTATCATAAAGAAGGAACTGAAGTAGATCTTATTTTTACACCAGAAGATTTACATATTATGGAGAAATGGACTTATGTCGACATTTAAAAAATCTTTAAAAAGACACGTTAAATTAAAATTTCATAAACCCGATGTTGTTAAATCTTTAGCGTTACCTACTTTACTAGTCATTTTAGTTTTAATTGTTTTACCAATGCTTTTGCTATTAGGATATAGTTTTATTAATAAAGAAGGTATAGCTTTTAAACTTACATTTAATAATTACGTTGTTGCTTTTGCAACATCTTATTATTGGGATTCTTTATTTGTTTCATTTAAATATGCTTTGATTGCAACATTAATATGCCTTTTAATAGGATATCCTTTTGCATATTTTTTAAGTAAAGTTCATCCACGTTATCAAGGGATTATTTTATTATTAATTAATGCACCAATGTGGGTTAATATGACATTGAGAGTTTTTGGCTTAAAAGCATTACTTGGAAATGGGGGAATTATTCAACAATTTCTCGTAGAGAATTTTCATTTTGATGTTTATAATAATGGTGTTGCTTTAGTAATTGGTTTAGTCTATATTTATTTACCATTTATGATAATACCTATTTATACTACATTAATTAAAATTGATCCTGCACATATTGAAGCAGGATATGATTTAGGTGCAAATCCTTTTAAAGTCTTTCAAAAAATTACTTTTCCATTGTCATTCTCTGGAGTTTTAAGTGGAATTACAATGGTATTTTTACCAACGGCAACGGCAATTGTCGCTCCACATTATTTATATAATTGGTCTTCTGGTGGTCAATTTATAGGGCAAATTATCGAAGCAAAAGTAAATAAAGGTTATTATGGAGAAGGCAGCGCAATTTCCATTTTTCTTGCAATTTTAATAACTATTATGTCATTAACAGCAAATAAATTTGATAGATATGCTACTTTGAGTGAAGGAGAAGAATAATGAAAGTTTCTAAGACCACTAAACGCTTCCGTATTATCTTTTTAAGCGTGATAATATTATTTCTTTATATTCCTCTTTTTTACATTGTTATTTTTTCTTTTAATAAATCTAGTTCATTATTGAAAATGTCAGGTTTTTCTTTTAAATGGTACTCTCAAATGTTTGATAATGATCAATTGATGGATGCCATTTGGAATACTATTTCTTGTGCTATAATAGCAACAGTAGTATCCACCATAATTGGTACATTAGGTGCAATTGGTTTATCAAAATATAAAAAAAATAGCCGAAATATTTTATTAGCGGCGACAAATTTTCCCGTATTAAATCCCGATATTGTTACTGCTATTGGTTTATTATTAGTATTCTTACTTTTCAATATTAAAGGTGGCTATTTTACAATGATTTTAGCTCATATTAGTTTCTGTACACCATTTGTAATAATAACAATATATCCAAAATTAAAAACGTTAGATTCAAATACTTTAGAAGCTGCTATGGATTTAGGTGCAAAACCATTAAATGCAGTCGTAAGAGTTTTGATTCCTCAATTAAAGTCAGCAATTTTTGCCGCGGCAAGTATGGCATTTACGATGTCCTTTGATGATTTTGTAATTACTTATTTTGTTACAGGTGCCTCTATTAATAATATTTCAACTTATTTATATACAGTTGTATTAAGAAAAACTAAAGATTTAACAGTAAATGCATTTTCCACAATATTAATTATTTTCATTGTAATTATAGTTATAATTAGATTTATAATTGATCAACAAAAATATAAATCTAAAAAAATTAAAAATTAAATTATTTTTAATAGATTTTATTAGGAAGCTTTTGCTTTCTTTTTTTGAATTTACTTTGTCATTTAACTTAAAAAATTTTTTTAATGATGTTTTTCTTGATTTTTATTTTCTACATAATTATAATTTTTCACATAAATTTTGTATTTTAACTTTACTATTAAATTATTCATCATGAAAATTTGATAAAAAATTTAAGATTTACATAATTTATATAAATGGGGGAAATTATGAAAAAAAGATTATTTGTTCTTGGTGTTGCTTCCTTATTAGCATTAATGGGATGTAATAATAGTAAAAATAGTTCTACAAATTCTTCTTTTGAATCAGTTTCTGTTACGGATTCATCTTCATTATCTGAGGAAGAAAGTTTTACTATTAAAATTGAAACATCAAATTTTGCTATATTACATTGTGATCATACTGAAGCTAAATTTGGTGAACAAGTTGTTTTAACTTATGAACTAGAAGAAAATTGTGTTTTATTATCAGTAAAAATGAATGATACAGAATTAAAAGAAGATAGTGAACATCGTTTTGTCTTTGAAATGCCTAAAGAAAACGTAGTTATAACTTATGAAGCTAAATTAACTCATGAAGTGGAATTTGTTTCTTCACATGCAAGTGCATCTTTAAAAGGTGATAAAACTCGTTTTTATGAAGGTGAAACAGTATTATTTTCGGTAGATAAAGTTGATGAAGATTATACTTTTGATCGTTTTGAAATTAAAGATTTAAAAAATAATGTCATTAGTTATACTCATGTTGAAGATTTAGTTTATTCTTTTGAAATGCCTGATGATAAAGTTACAATTACTGCTATCGCGGAATTGACAAAATATGATATTACTTTACCTTCTTCATTACCTCAAGGAATTGAGTTTATGCTTGTTAATAATAAAGTTTTACCAGAAGAAATGGTTTCTCTTTATGTTAAAAATGATGTTAAAGAAGAAAAACGTATTGTTTCCGTTTCAAAAGATGGTACACCTTTAGAAGGCAAAGCTACAAATGAAAAAAATGTTACCCTATATACATTTGAAATGCCTAAAAATGCTGTTGTAATAACTGCAGAAATTATCGATGTTTATGTTGTTTCATTAAAAGAAGAACTTCAAGATATTTTAGCTTTAGAGGGTAATTTAATCGCTGCAGAAGGTGAACAAGTTGAATTTACTCCAGTATTTTATAAAGATAATTACTGGGCTAAAAAATTTAAAGCAGTAGAACAAGATGTTGAAGTTGTTCCATCTAGTAAACAAGGATATTTTACTTTTACAATGCCAAATCATGCCGTAACTATTGATGCTGAAATTGGAAAAATTGGACATGCCGTAATATTTGATAAAGAATCAAGTTACTATAGCATTGAACTTAAAGATGATACCACTGATGGTATTTATAAAGAAGGAGATGAAGTAAAAGTAAAAGTCACTCCAAAAAATATAAATGATACTAAAATAACAGGATTAAAAGTAAATGATTCATTATTTGAAGAACTTGATGATGAAGGTTATTATACTTTTACAATGTTAGATGAAAATGTTACTCTTGATCCAGTTTTAGAATTTAATTATAAAGAAATCGTGGTAGATCAATTTGAAGGATTTACATTTACTGTAACCACCTTTAAAGATGATCAAGAAGTTACATGGGAAAATAATGTATTATCTAATCAAGACATTACTATTAATGTTTCTCAATTAGATTTAGAAACAAGTGCTTATACTTTATTAGGCTTTAGAGTTTATTATGGAGAAGATGAGAATAACACTAGTGTAAGTAGTACAAAATTAACATCTAATGATGATAAATATACTTATAAAGTTCAAGAGGATCACTATTATCGTTTTGAACCAATTGTTGTTAAGAAATCTTATTCAACAGAAGAAATCGTTGGTGAATATGAAGCAGGATATAGACCTTATTGGGAAAAGAATTATCCATTTACATTTTCTGAAACAGGTTCAATAAATTGTTCTGACATGGGTGCTAGTATAAGTAATAAAACTGTTTATGTTGATCCTCAAAATGAAAATCATTATACATTTGATGGTGGATCTTCATATATAGGACAAATATTCTATAATGGCAATGGCACTATGTTGGTGGTTAATTCCGATACAAGAGGAAATACATATTTATTAACTAAAGGTCATGGCAATATTGATATTGATCAATCATTTAGTTATTATTCTTTAATCCCTGAAAGTACAACTATCATTAGTAAACAATTTATTAATATGGTAACAACTGATGGAACAAATGTAACTGCTTTATATGATTATGTATTAAATAAAGTTTACTTTAATCCAACAATGGAAGTTATTTCTGGAACTGATGGAAAAACTTTAAATGATGAAGTTTTAATTAAAGATAATCAAGATAATGTTTTAGCGTTATTTAAAATTACAAAAATTAGTTCTAAAGGTGATGGTTATCAACATGCTGCAGTAGAAGAAAGTCTTGATTCATATGCTGGCAATTATACGCCATTTGCTGAAGAAGATGGAACTGATAATTTACTTGTTACAGGTTATGGCAAAGTAAAAATTGGTGAAAATACATATTCTTATACTCTTGAAGATAATATTCTTTGTGTAGAAATTGAAGGAGTTACAAAGTATTATGTTTTAAATAAAGAAGATTTTACATATAAAAAATCTTTAGGACCAACAGATAGTTATGAAGGAACATATTCATTAGATGGCCAAGATGTAGTTTTAGATGGCTATGGGAATGCGACTAAAGGCGAAGAAACATTTACTTATGAAATAAAAAATGATAAGTATTTGGTTTTGACAAGTTCCACAAGTGAAATAACTTATTATTTAATTGATAAAGATAGTTTTACTTTAACGCAAATTGAAGAACTTTTAAATCCATATGTTGATAAAACTTATGAAGCAGCCTTTGATTTTAACTCACTTAAATGTAAAGCAATAATAACTTTTACTTCAGAAACAGAATGTGATTTTAAATATACAAAAGAAGATGGTGGTTATCCAACTGTTCATTCTTGTAAAGGAACTTATGAAATTAAAGATGGTGGAATAGTTACTATTAATATTACAAAAGTTACTGGTGCAAAACTAAGTTTTGATCTTCAAGATAATGGACAAGGTGCATTAATTATGCTTCAAGAAGAAGTTATTGGAAATGGTTATAGTATTCCAGTAAATGCTAAATTTGAAGTTAAATAAAAGGAGATATATTGTTATATGAAAAGAAAAATATTATTAACCACGACAGTTTTAACTTTAACTTGCTTAATGGGGTGGAATCAATTATCTCACATAAAAGAAACAGATGATCAAAAAGTAAATCTTTTGGATAATCAACAAAAAGGTTTAATTTTACCTCAAATTGAGGGTGTAAATATTGTTAGTGATAAATTAGAACCAATGGCTAATGAATTAGTTAAATTAACAATTTCACCTAAAGATCCATTGTCAAAAAGAATTAATGAAGTTAGGGTAAATAATAAGATTATTAAAGGACAAAAATCTTTAGAAGATGATACTATTTCTTATGAATTTAAGATGCCAGATAATGATGTGGCTATTGTCGATGTATTCGCTGTTGATTTGCATAAAATTTTAATTGATGAAAGTGTTAAAGATAGCTTAAGCATTTATGGTGTTGAAAATAATGTTGCTGCAGAAAATGAGGTTGTGGAATTTAGACCAGTTAGTTATGCAGGATATTATTTTAAACAAGTTGAAGCTATTGATGATGATGTTGAAATTACTCCAGTTGAAGGAAAAAGCAATTGGTATAAATTTACAATGCCTTCTCATGATGTTACTTTAACTTCTGTAGTTGGAAAAAATATATATCAACTAAGTTTTGCAGATAATTTTGTTGTCGAAGGTGAAACAAAAGAAGTAATTTGGAATTTAGATACTGAAAGTGAAGTTAAAGATGGTAAGTATTATGAATATGGCAAAGAATTATCATTTAAAATTGACAGTGTTTCAAATAAATATAAAATTGGAAATACTTATTTAGATGATACATTACTTACTTTAAATGAAGAAGATGGAAAATATCATTTCACAATGCCTTCTTACGATGCAAAAATTAATTTTACTTATGATTTATGGTATCGTAACTTAACATTAAATGATTTATCAGATAATCTTTCATTCAGTTTAAAAACTTTAGTGGATGATGAAGAAAAAGATGTAACAGATAACAATTTAGTTGCAGGCAATGAAGTTAGAATCTATGTTACAAATGATGTTGCTAATCCTCATTTTTTACCAACATTTGCTTTTAAAGGTAAAAATAGTGATGATGAAGAATTTAAAAATATTAATGTTTCAGTAACGGAACCAAGTTTAGATAAAGACTATTATTCTTTCATTGTTCCAACTTATGATGAAATAGATTTAACTCTTCAAGATAGATATGGAGTTATTGAAGAAGATGCTATATATGGTGAGTATGAAGGTGGATATAATTTAAATAGTTCAAGTAATGCTTCTGCAAGTGTTACAAGCAATTTTAAATTCAGATCTTCTAGTTATTCATCTTATGAAGATAAAGGTTTGATAGAATTTGTAAATCAAGGTGATTATTCTTCTTTAAAAACAAGTACAAATCAAATTTTCTATGATGGAGTTGATACTTTATTTACATTTGATTTAAATGCGCCTCAATTAGCTAATATAAAATTATTTTCTAAAGGACATAATAATTTTAGTTCTAGTAACTCTTTTGCTTATTATGTATCAAGTGAAACTAATACAAATAATGTTAGTAAATTGTTTATACATGCAGAATTTTCTGATCAAACTGTTAAAGAACTTTACTTTGATTTTGAAACATTAACAATATATTGGGATGCAAACTATAGTTTAGTAAGTGGAACAAATGGTAGTACAGTTGGAGATGTTTTAGAAATAACTACGGAAGATAATACTTTATTATCAGTATTTGAAATTGAAACTAAAGGCTCTTCATATTCAGGTTCTGCACATAAAGTTAAAAGTTATGTTATTGATGAATATCGAGGTACTTATTTACCAAGTGAAGGAGAAAGCGAAACTGACAATTTATTTATCAATGGATATGGTGAATTAACAATTGGTGAAAATAAATATTCATACACATTAGAGGATAATCTTTTAATTACTTTTGTTAATGATGAAACAAGATATTATTTATTAAATAAAGAAGATTTTACATATTCAAGAAGTGATGATCAACTTTCAGGTACTTATCAGTTTAATAGTGATGAAGGAAATAAAACTTTAATATTAGATGGTAAAGGTAATGCCACACTTGATGAAGTTCAAGGAACTTATATTAGATTAGCAAAAGATAAAATAGCGTTAAAAGTTGAAAATCAAACTTACTATGTTAAACTTGATACTTCACTAAATACTTTTGAATTTAAAATTATTGATCAGTTATATGAATGGGTTGAAAGTTCAACTGAATATACATTTGATAATGAAAATGGTGTTTTAAAATCTAATAATTATCACCAAAATAGTTCTTCTGCTGAAATTGGTATACGTGCTTTAGAAAACGTTACGATATCTTTTACTTATAATGTATCTTCAGAAGGTTCTTATACAATTTATGATTATTTAACTATAAAACGTAATGATGAAGTAATTTTAACTAAACTTGGTGGAAAACAAGGCACAGGAGATGTCGATTATTCTATTGAACTTCAAGCAGGTGATACTTTAACATTTATCTATTCTAAAGATAGCTCTGGTGATGGTGGAGATGATTGTGCATTAATTAAAAACTTGAAGATTTATGGAATTAGCATCCTTTAAAAAATAATAAAAAAAACAAAAAAAGGGTATTACAATTTAATAAAGTAATATCCTTTATTTTTTGCTTAAAAAATCGATTTATTACTTAAAATAATTTTTAGCAAAAGTAAAATCAAATTTTTTAAAATTATTCTTGCATATACATATTAATTTTATTATTATTTTATCGTGATTTTCATAAGGGAGGTTTAAATAAAATGAAAAGAAAAATTTTATTTGTTGCTACTTTAGCATTATCGACATTTGCTATGCAGATGAGTTTAACTTCATGTTCTTCAAAAACTACGTTAAAAGTTTTTAACTGGGGAGAATATATCCAAATGGATTTATTAAAGCAATTTGAAAAAGAATATGATTGTAAAGTAAAATACTCTACTTTTAATTCTAATGAAGATGCTTTAATTCAAATGGAAAACAATTCATTTGATGTTGTTGTTCCAAGTGATTATGCTATTGAAGAACTTGCTTCTAAAAATATGATTCAAGAACTTGATTGGAATAAAATATATCAAGAATATGCAAAAAGCGAAGAATTAACTTTAGAAGTTACTGATCCTTTAGCTGCTATGAAAGAGCAATATACTGATTTTGTAAATAAAATTACCACTGACTTAAAAAATGATACTAATTCATTTGACTTTTTTAAATATGCAGCACCTTATTTTTCAGGAAATGTAGGAATAGTTTATGATGCAGATAAAATTTCTGCCGAAGAAATAGCACAAGATGGTTGGAATATTGTTCGTAATGGCTCATATAAAGTTGCCTATTATGATTCTTCACGTGATGGTTTTATGCCACCTTTAAAAGAATTAGGAAAATCAATGAATACTACTTCAAAAAGTGATATCGATGAAGCTGTAAATTGGTTAAAAGAACAAAAACAATCTGTAGGTAAAAATTTATCTTATGTAACTGATGAAGTATTAGATGGTGTTATAAATGGTGTCTATGATATTGCATTAGTTTATTCTGGTGATGCTTGTTATATGATGAGTGAATCAAATCGTAATCTTGATTTTTATGTACCAACAAACGGCACAAATGTCTGGGTTGATGGGATGGTAATTCCAACTAGTTCAAAACAAGTTGATTTAGCTTATAAATTTATTGCTTTTATGACTAGATCTAATTCTTCTTATCAAAATGCTTTAGAAGTTTGTTATACTCCTACAACAAAAAAGGCTTTAGATTTATTTTTAAATGATGATGACTTTAAAGATTATCAATCTTATTATTCATATGAAATTCAACCACTTGATGAAATATATCGTTATAACTCATCAATTAAAAAATATATGGATGATAAATGGCAAGATGTCATGAATGCTTAAATATTAAATAATAAATTAATTTGAGAGGTGCAATTAAATTTTATTTACACCTCTTTTTTTATATTCACATATTTTGATTTTTTAAATATAATTGATTAGAGAATTATAGATATTTAGTTTATGATTTTAAAGGTTAATTTTCCTATATTATTTAATGTATTTTGTTCCAAAAAGGAGTAAAATTAAATTAATGGTGAATTAAAATGAAAATGGTAGAGAATCAAAAATTTAATAGCGAAAGAGATTTATTTCAAAGCCGTGAAATTGAAGTTAAAAATTGTGAATTTTATGATGGTGAATCACCATTAAAAGAATCATTAAATATAAAAGTTATTTCTTCTAAATTCGCTTGGAAATATCCGATTTGGTATAGCAATAATGTAGAAGTAAATAATTGCCTTTTTTTAGAAACTGCTCGTTCAGGAATTTGGTATACTAATAATTTAAATTTTTTTGATAATGATTTAAGAGCACCAAAATATTTTCGCCGTTGTAATAATATTAAAATTACAAATTGTAAAATGTTTAATGCTCTTGAAACATTATGGAATTCACAAAATATTTTTATAAAAGATTGTGAAGTTAAAGGAGATTATTTTGGTTTTAATTCTTCTTTTGCTACGATAGAAAATCTTCATCTTGAGGGTAATTATTTTTTTGATGGAGGAAAAAATATTAAAGTATATAATTCACGTTTAATTTCAAAAGATGCATTTTGGAATTGTGAAAATGTGTACGTAAAAGATTCTTATATTGATGGAGAATATCTTGGTTGGAATTCCAAAAATGTTACATTTGAAAATTGCACTATTACTTCTTTACAAGGATTATGCTATATGCAAAATGTCAAATTAATAAATTGCAAATTAATCAATACTACTTTGGCATTTGAATATTCCTCTGTCGATGCAGAAATTATTAATGTCATCGATAGCGTTTTTAATCCTTTATCAGGAAAAATTATTGCAAAAGGTATTAATGAACTTACTCTTGATGAAACAAAAATTGATCCTTCAAAAACAGAAATAATTATAAAGGGATGATTAAAATGAAATATGATTTTGATAAAGAAACTAATCGCTTAAATAAAGACTCATTAAAATGGAATGTCAAAGAAAATGAACTTCCAATGTGGGTAGCGGATATGGATTTTGAAACTGCTCCATTTATTAAAGAAGACTTAGCTAAAAGAGTTGAAGAAGGTATTTTTGGTTATAATGAAGTCAGTGATAATTGGTATGAAGCATATATAAATTTTTGGCAAAAAAGGCATCATTTTAGCATAAAAAAAGAATGGATGATGTTTTGTTTAGGTGTTGTTCCTGCAATTTCATCAATTGTTAGAAGAGTAACATCAATTGGTGACTTTGTTGTTTTATTAACACCTACTTATAATATATTTTTTAATTCGATAATTAATAATGGTAGACATCCTTTAGAATCAAAATTAACTTATAAAAATCATAAATACTCTATTGATTTTGCCGATTTAGAAAATAAATTAAAGGATCCTTTAACAACGTTATTTATTCTTTGTAATCCACATAATCCAATTGGTAAAATATGGGATAAAAAAACATTAAAAAAGATTGGTGATCTTTGTTATAAATATAATGTTTTAGTTCTATCTGATGAAATTCATTGTGATTTAGTTGATCCAAATAAAGAATATATTCCTTTTGCATCTATATCGAAAATTAATCAAAAAATTTCTTTGACTTGTATTTCTGTTTCCAAAGCCTTTAATTTAGCAGGTATTCAAACTGCTGCTATAATTGTTCCTGATAAATTTCTTTTTAATAAAGTTAATAGAGCCATCAATAGCGATGAAATAGCGGAACCTAATTCTTTTGCTCAAGTTGCTGTTATATCTGCATTGACAAAAGGTGAAGATTATCTTGATCAATTAAGAAATTATATTTTTGAAAATAAAAAGTTTGTGCGCGAACAATTAAAACATTTTCATGGAATAAAAGTAATTGATTCAGATGCTACTTATTTGTTATGGATTGATATTTCTGCTTTAAAAACTAATGCAAATGATTTATGCACTTTTATTAGAGAAAAAACAGGATTATATTTATCAAATGGTGAACAATTTAAAGGAAATGGAAAATATTTCATTAGAATGAATGTTGCCACTCAAAGATATCGTGTTGTAGATGGAATAAAACGATTTAAAAATGCCATTGAGGAATTTATTAATCTCTAAATTGGTATTGATATAATCTAGCGTAAATACCATTTAATTTTATTAAGGAATCGTGAGTTCCTTTTTCTTTTATTTCTCCATCGTTAATAACTATAATTTCATCTGCTTTTTTAACAGTTGATAATCTATGCGCTACAACAATCGTAGTTCTTCCTTGACATAAATTTTCTAATGCTTGTTGAATTTGCATTTCCGTAACATTATCTAATGCAGATGTTGCTTCATCAAGAATTAAAATTTCAGGATTTTTTAAAAAAGCTCTAGCAATAGAAATACGTTGTTTTTGACCACCTGATAATTTTACCCCTCTTTCACCAACATATGTATCATATGTAAATTCAAGGCTCATAATAAATTCATGTATATTTGCTTTTTTTGCAGCTTCAATAATTTCTTCTTCAGTTGCATTAGGCTTTCCATAAGCAATATTTTCTTTAACTGTACCAGCAAATAAAAATACATCTTGAGCAACTATACCAATGTGCTCTCTTAAAGATGAAAATGTAAATTTTTTAATATCAATTCCATCGATTGTTATTATTCCATCATTAATTTCATAAAAGCGTGGTAATAAATGACAAATTGTTGTTTTACCTCCACCAGTAGGACCAACTAAAGCAATAGTAGATCCTTTTTTAATTTTTAAAGAAAAATTTTTAAGCACTAAAGGTAGATTTTTTTTATAATTAAAATTAATATTTTTATATTCTATCTCCTCATTAAAATTTTTTAATATTAAAGGATTTTTATCTTCCTTTTCCTCTTCTTCATGCATTATTTCTACAAAACGTTCAAAGCCAGTCATACCTGATTGTATTTGTTCAAAAATATTAATAAATGTTCTTATAGGATTTATAAGAGTAGCGATATATAGAATATACGCGGTCAATTCACCAATATCGATAATTTCAAAATAAAAGAATAATCCACCAGAAAAAATAGCTACAAGATAAAGAAAATCTGTAAAAAAATTCATTCCTGAATTAAATATTCCCATTTGTTTATAAGCCTTTGCTCTTGCATCTTGAAATGCTAAATTTGAATTTTTAAATTTATTTTTTTCATATTCAAGTGCGTTATATGCTTTTAAAACTCTAATTCCCGCGACAGATGATTCTACTTGAGAATTAATTTCTCCAGTTTTAATACGCATTTCTTTAAATGCTTGTTTTTGTTTTTTTCTTCTATAAATTGCAAATGATACAATCAAAGGCACAATACATAAAATAATTAAAGCTAAATATATGTTAATTGTGCATAACATTATAAATGCTCCGATAAAAGTAATAATAGATAAAAATAAATCTTCGGGTCCATGATGGGCAAGTTCTGATATATCCATTAAGTCATTGATAATTCTTGACATTATTGTGCCAGTTTTATTGTTATCATAGTAATTAAAAGGTAGTTTTTCTAATTTTTCAAACATTGTTTGGCGCATATCACCTTGAATTCTTACACCTACAATATGACCATAATATTGAATAAAATAATTTAAAAATAGTTTAACTACATAAATGAAAAAAAGAACAATACACCAAATAATTATAAGATTTAAGGCTTTATTTGGAACATAAATATTAATAATGTTTTTTACAATATTAGGATAGAATAAATTACAAAGTGCGACAATTAATGCACATATAATATCCGCGATAAATAATTTTTTATGCGGTTTGTAAAAAGAAAAAAAATATTGTAAATTTCTCATAATTATCACCTAAATATCTTTTATTTTACTTCAGAAATATTGTTATTTCAAATAAAGATAACTCGATTACTAAAGAAATTAATCTTCAAAAATCAAATGAAAAAGAAAAAGCTATTATTAATGTTTTGAATGGAATAATGCAAGAATTAAAATAAAAATTGTATCAAAATTTGTATCAATAAGGTCTAAAAATCGCAAAAACGCAAAAAAACCATAAAAAAATGCCATTTTTTTGGCATTTTGAAAACAATGGTGGCCTCTAGGCGACTCGAACGCCTGACCTACGGCTTAGAAGGCAGTTGCTCTATCCAACTGAGCTAAGAGGCCAAATGCAATTTTTATAATAACACAACGAAAAATTTAGTCAAGCAAATTTATTTTATTTTTTAACGTTTTCTTTGTTGAAGTTAATCAATTTAAAATCTTTAAAATTATATTGGATGAAAATTTTATTGTTTTTTCTTATTTTATTAAACCTTTTCTTTCTTTATTTAATAAAAATGTTTAAATTAACTATTTATTTTTTTAAATAGAATTGTTAAATTACATTTGTAGAGATTAAATATTTTAGAAAGGAATGTTTATGAAAAAAGCAAAATTATTTTTACCTTTACTATCATTATCTTTATTTGCATGTGCCACGAATAATTCAAGTTTATCAAGTGAAACAACAAGTAAAGAAACTGATACAAATTCTGTTCAAAATACATCAGAAAAAAAAGATTTAAAACCTACAACTTTATTTATGGTTGGTGATTCTACAGTCGCTTCTTTTGATGATAATTATTATTACCCACGTTATGGATATGGAACTCAAATGGCAAATTATTTGGATTCAACTGTAACCGTTAATAATTTGGCACTTTCTGGTCGTTCTTCAAAATCATATATTGTTGAAGCCAATTATCAAACTTTAGTTAATAGCATTAAATCAGGCGATTATTTAATGATAGGATTTGGTCATAATGACGAAAAAAATGATGATGAACTACGTTTTACAAATCCAACAGGAGACAAAGAAGATACTACATCTTTTAAATATTATCTTTATGAATATTATATTAAACTTGCTCAAGATAAAGGAGCAACTCCAATATTATGTACACCAATTGTTAGAGCAAGTACAAGTAATAGTTATACTGGTTCTGATGGACATATTACTTCAGATGGTGATTATGCAAGTTGTATAAGAAGTTTAGGTGAAGAATTAGGTGTTACAGTTATTGATTTAACAACTTTAACAAAAAATTTATATACAGAAATTGGCTTTGATGAAGCAATTTATTACCATGCTTGGACAACATCTTCTAGTGCATCAGTTGATAAAACACATTTAAATATTTATGGTGCTAAAAATACGGCTTATATGATTTGCAATGCATTAAAAGAAACATCAAATAATCTAAAAAATTATGTTTTAGATGATATAGTTGCACCTACTAAGGAAAAAGATTTAGTGGTAAATCCTAATTACAAAGAATCAACATATACTGCTTTTGATCCTAATACATATCAAGCTAACCCACATTTTGCAAATTTCATTTCTGAAGGATGGTATGGTACTGCATTTGGTGATACTGGAGGAAGCCCAGTTTCTGATTCTAATGGATTTGTCGCAGAAGAAACTCAAGAAGGTATATTTAAAGTTGGTCAAGAAGGAACAGCATCTCCAAAAGGTAAAATTACATCTTCAAGTGATGGTTTAGCAATGATATTTAAACAAGTTTCTGTTACGAAAAATTTTGAATTAAGTGCTAAAATAAAAGTTCTTACTCAAGCTGGTGTTAAACAAGCAGGATTTGGTTTGATGTTAAGAGATGATATTTATGTTAATCAAGCCACGCAAAATGCTGCCATTGTATCAAATTATTTAGCTTCAGGTATTTATAATAATAGTGATACAACATCTTCTGTTTTATTTAGACGTGAAAATGCTAAATTAGCTAATGAAGGTAATGCTATTAATTCGATTTATGCTGTTGATGATGAAGCAACAGCTAAAATAACACGTTTAGGACAAGCTGTTACATTAGAATTTACATACAAAGATCAAACATATACTAAAACATATTATGATTTTGATTTAATGGCAATTGATCAAGATTATATGTATGTTGGCATGTTTGCAACTCGTGGAACGACAATTGAATGTAGTGAAGTAACATTTAACATTACTTCAGATGCTCAAGGTGCATAATTAAAATTAAAAGCTATTGTTAACATTAATTAGTTAATGGTAGCTTTTTTATTAAAAAATTTTTTTAAAATATAATTCTTGCATTTTGTAATATATTAAACTAAAATTTTATTTATTATTTATAAGGAGAGGGAAATTTAATGAAAAGGAATCGTATTGTATCCTTAATAACCTTGCTTTCTCTTGGTATTGTTGGTTGTACAAGTAATAGTTCGTCTAGTTCTATAAAAAGTACTAGTAATCAACAAACTTCTGAAACAACATCTAAAGATACTTCAGAAGCAACATCAGAAAGCACATCTATGACTCAAACAACAAGTGAAGTTAGTTCTAATAGTGAAGCTAGTTCTAGTAGTGAAGTAAGTTCTAGCAAAGAAGATAATAAACTTAAACAACAAATTTTGGATGAATTAAAAGGTAATGTTGCT
Organism: uncultured Bacilli bacterium; assembly: GCA_947632435.1. Lineage (GTDB taxonomy): Bacteria > Bacillota_I > Bacilli_A > RFN20 > CAG-449 > CANRPC01. The sequence continues at coordinate 29,698 of CANRPC010000010.1, forward strand.
TTTAAAGGTGAACTTTATAAAAAAACTACAAATGGCAATACTTTATTAAGTAATGCAGAACTTATTTATGGTAATGATAAAGTTTATTTTTCAAATGGTAATTCCGTTGGTGAAACAATTTATAAAAATAATGATGATGCTATGAAATATGCATTATCTTTAAAAAATCAAGTAAGTGAATCAAAAGTTGGTCAATGGACTGACTATGCTAATGTCTTTGATTCTCTTCAAATTAGTGATTTTGAAAAAGTAGCAGATAATAAATTTGCACTTTCAAAAGAAAAATTTCAAGATGTTATCATGCTTTTGTCATTTTTTAAAGATGTTAAGTCTGAATTACAAGCTGTAGAAATATATACAAAAGAAGATGCATTTGAAAAAATGGAAATTACTTTAAAAGAAGTAAGTGAAACAGAATCAACATATGTTCCATTTGCTACATGGCAAAAAGAAACTTATAAAGAAGTTAAAAATAAACCTGTTCCTTATGAAGAAAAACAAGAACATCAAACCTTACAGGACGCTTTGACAATGTTAAAAACAGCTTCTTATAAAGCTAGTTATAAAGTAGAGGAATCTGGACAAGAAGAAAATTTCACTTTTACCTATGTTGAAAATGCTGTTGATTATTCTCAAAGTAATCGTGGCGAAGGCATTGCAAAAGTTGAAGATAAATATTTTTTCTATACTCGTTTATTAGATGAAATTACAAGAAGAGATGAAGCAACTGAAGAAGATTTCTTAGCTACTAGACCAAGTTTTGAAGGTGAATTTTCTTTTGCTTTATTTGAAGATAAAGGTAATGGAAAATATGAAACATATGATGATTATGCAGATGGAAAATTAATTGCTAAACAATTAGCGCCTTATTTTGTTACTGAAGGAAAAGTTAAAGAACTTGCTTCATACGCGGTTGATTTATCTATTAGTTTAAGTTCTTCATTAGTTCAAGAGATTTCCTTTAATTTTACTAAAGATGATGGAACTAAAGGAAATGTAGTAATAACTTATTCCGACATTAATTCTGCGACATTAGATTTTGATTTAAGTATTCTTTCTACTTTAGTAGATGGTGGTCAAGGCTCTTGGGGCGATGGACCTCAAGAAGATTTTTAAAGCGAGGTAAATGAATATGAAAAAGAAATATGGTTTATTCATATGTGGTTCACTCCTTTTAACATTAGGATCATATCTTACTTATAATTCTATAAAAAAACCAAATGAATTTTTTGAAAAAGGTCAATCAGGATTTCAAGAAAATGGACCTAAATTAATTCTTGGTAATGGTGAAGATTTAGGAGAAAGTGAAAATGTTTCTCCAACAATAAAAGTTCAAGTTAGTGATGTTAATGAAAGTAATCAACGTTCAATACGTTTTATCGCGGCAATATCAACATTAAATGTAAATGCTTCTTTTAAAAGAACAATGTATGATAAAACTACATCCTCTGTTACTAAAGAAGAAGAAACATTTAAAGTTACAACAGCTTATTCTTATCTTCAAGATGGAGAAGAAATTCTATATCCAAATGAATATGGTGAACAATATCATTATTTTATAACATATACGATGAACAATATTCCAGAAGAAAATTGGTTAGATGTTTTAAATGTAACAGTCAAAGTCGATTCTCTTTCTAAAAATATTAAAGCAAATGTTGCAGGTAGTTTAATTTCAAATCTTAGTTTGAACCAAAATTTAACTTATGAAGCACTTAGTGATGGAACTTATGAAGTAAAACCAGCTAGTACAAGTATTACTTCAGCACATATTTCAAGTTATTATGGAGAAATGCAAGAACCAAATGTTGCAAGTTCTTTTGGTAAAGTAAGTTCAATTGCAAGTCGTGCTTTTGATGGCTGTAGTTCATTAGTTGATTTAGTTATACCTGATACACTTGAAAAATTTGGAAATCAAGCTTTTAGAAATTGCTCTAGCCTTGTAGAATTAACATTACCTACATCATTGAAAAATGGTGGCGATGATTTGTGTTATTATGGATTAACATCTTTAAAAACAATTTATTATAACGCCGCGGAAATGACTGGTAGTTTTACTGATGGTATTGAAGCAGAAATTGATGATATTTATTTTTCTAAGAGTGTTAAAAAAATTCCAAGTGGATTTTTCCGTGATAATTTTAAAGTTAAAAACATGCATTATGAAGGTAGTAAAGAGGAATGGGCTGATGTAGATAAAGGCTCAACAAATTATTGCTTTGATGATGGTATTGTTATTTGTCAAGATACTTTGGAAGTCACTATTAATTTCCATTTTGAAGGATATTCTTTAACTGTAGATGAAACTCAATATGAAGATTTATATACTTTAAAAGCATACGAAGGTGAAAAAATTAATATTCCTCAGTTAGATAATACTTTAGATAAGTTTTTTTCTGGTTGGTATAGTACAGAAACATTTGATGAAGATAGTAAATTAACTAGTAAACAACTTACTTTAGATGGATCAAGCCAAGAACTAAATTACTATGCTAAATTTGAGGAAATGAATACTAATGGTCTAACAGTTGAAAGTGCACTAAGTTTAACGCCTGGAATGACAAGTGAAGTTATTCATTTAACAAATGAATCTCCATGTGCATACTTTATTTATACACCTCAAGAAACTGATTATTATTACTTTAAAGATATTTATAAAGAGTCAACATTTGATAGTAAAGTTTTTTTACAAGATGTTACTGATTATATGAGTGAAGGTAAAATTACTACTAGTCAATATAATGCAATTTCTTCTGATGTTAAAGATAAAATTTATAATGATGATGGTAATGGTAATAGCAAATGTGGATTAGGTTATTTATTAGAAAAAGATCATACTTATATTTATAGAATACAAAAATATAATTTATCTGGTAATATTGAAGGTGATGTAAAAGTAAATTTCTTTACTCAAGATGGTGATAGAGAAGAAGAAGCTGAAGTCATTAATTATTTAGAGGAAAAAGATTCCGCGATTCATGCTCCAGGAACTTCTAGATATTATTCATTTACACCTAGTGAAAATAAAGTTGCACGTGTTGAAGTAACTTCAACTTTAGCTATATCTAGTTGCAAAATTAGTATTTCCAAAGATGGTTCAGAAATAAAGAGTATAACATATTCATCTACATCATCTCATATTGATATGGAATTTGAAGCAAATCAAACTTATCTTATTTCTGTTGCTAATACAAGTTCATTTAGTGTTGGGGCTATTACTACAGATGGTAAAGGTGAATTTAAAATATCAATTGGTGAAGTTCCAGCTGGTGAAACTCCAGAAAATGGAATACCATTTTATGATGATGAAGAACATTTAGGACAAGACATTCAAGTTGATTGGGCAAAAGGTTCAACAATACAATATTACACGTCTAGTTATGGTAATGATAAAGTAACTTTCTCAGATGTATATTATTCATTTAAACCAACAAAAAATGTAAGTTATAGATTTGAAACAACAGGTATTTCAACTAGTAGTAGTAAATTTATGGTACAAATTACTCAAGGTGTTTCAACTATTGCCTCTACAGGTTCACTTTATAAAAGAAGTTCTTCATATGGTTCTTCATCTAATGATTATTATATAAGTCCTGCGTATAACGATATTTCAAAAATTATAAATTTTGAAGCTGATAAAGAATATGTTATTCGTTTCTTAGGTCAAGTTAATGGTTCTGTTTGTACTCAAAATGTAACATTTAAATTTACGGAATTAGAATCTACATCTTCTTTAGAATCACCTCATGAATTAATAGGTGATGGATATAAAACAACATCTACTTCTGAAATTGTAAATTTCCAAGAAACTGGAATAAATGGATATGGCGTTACAGAATATTTCAAAATTACAATAGCAAATTTAGATTGTAATTATATTGACTTAAGAAGTGATGCTGATATTGAAATTTATTCTTTAGAAACTTCTTCTCCTGTTAGTATTTTTAGTGGCAGAACTTCAAATGGTACTTTGACTGGTGATTTTAAATTGGAAGTTGGTAAAACTTATATTATCGCTATTAAAAATTATTCAGCAGATGAAGGAATTCGTATTCGCTTTAAAAATAGCCAATAATTAAAAAATATTAATAAAAAAATCCTGCTTTAATTTAATATGGCAGGATTTTTTTTAAATTAAATTTTATTATTTTCTTTTAAATTTATCTTTTAAATTATTTTTTAATATCGTTCTTGCTTCTTCTAAAGAGCCATGAGTTATTGATGATTTATTAATAATATGATATTGCATTTTTGATATATATAAATAAAAATAATTATTGTCTTCGATTACTCCATATAAATCAGTATATTTTGCTTTAACAATGGTTTGAAAAAGATTACCTTTTGCTTGAGTAATTGTTAAATATTCATCATCTAAGGTATATATTTCTATAGCCTCATATATCGCATTTTTATAATTCTTTTTATAAAAATAATTACAAACTAAAAAACAAAGTGGTGCAAATAACACTGCTAATACAATTAATATAATTCCTGAAATGATATCTTGATCAAAGGTTTTATTTAAAATGCTATTGAAACCTAAAATTAAAAATGTTAGAGAAAAAATAATAATTATTACTCCTGATAAAATTCTTAAGGGAAATTTAGCAAATACATAGTTTTTATTATTATTTAATTTTGCTTTAAATTCAACCATAATATATCTCCTTAAAATATAAATATTTTTGACAAAATTATTTTAACATAAAATAAATAATAATTAATAAAAAAAGAGAAACTTACTTAATATTAGTTTATTTCTCTTTTCACGTAATTATTTATTTTTTATTAAAATTCCCTTTATATAAATAATATTTATTTCCTGCTTTTATAACATCTACTTCTTCTAAATCATTTTTTAAATAAATTTTCATGCCATCTTTAATATAAGCTTGATTATCAAAATTAATACAAATTTTAATTTCCTCTAATTTATAAATATAATAAGGAGTTTTATTTTTATCTAGTACTACACTATATAAATCTAAATTATGTTTACCATAAATTACTAGTACTAAATTATTCATTTCTCCATATACAGTTTGAGAAAGTAAAGCATCTTTTTTATAGATAACAAATTCATCATGATTTTTTTTGTAAATGTTTTCAATTTTAATATCCATTAGGGATTCATTTAAATTCTTTTTTGTTTTTTTCCAAAATTTTTGAATTGCGTTGTCTTTTTTTTGACCTTTTTGATCAACTATTTCAACATCAACAACTTCTTTTTCTTGCATAATAAAACCTCATTTATTTATATGTAAGAAAATATAAACTATGCTTCAATTGCTCCAATATCGACATTATTTTTAACTCTTTGATTTAAATTAAAATCATAATTTCCTAATGAAGAATCACTTTCACCTTTGTTAATTACATATGGTGAATCACTTATAAAATTATTATCAACAGTAAATTCTTGATAAATCATTTGACAATTAAATAGTGAATTAAAAGCATTAACACCTATTTGTTCCTTATTAAACATTGCAAAATTAACATCGCTTTCATTTACATTTAATTGATAAATTAAATTATTTGTAAATTTTAAATTCTTAGTATAATTTTCATTAAAATCTGTAGCAATAAATGAACCACTTGTTTTTTTAAGAATTAAATTATTTTTTAATTCAATATTATCTACTTTAGCAAAAATTACTTCTGCATATTTAGTTTCTAATGAATTATCAATAAAAGTGTTATTTAAAATTAAAGTATCTTTTACTACACCCGTTGCATTTTCTTCATATCCGCCTATTCTTAAAGCAGTTACTCGATTATCATGGCATAAATTGCTTCTAACAATAATATTTTTTACAGGGTAATTATCTTGTCTTTCTTCACTTCCGATTTCAATTCCATATTGACAATCAACAACTTCATTATATTGTAAAAGGATATCTCTTGCTCCATCTACATATAAACCTGCACAATCTGCATAACTACAATCACTGTGATAAATATAATTTTTTGCGGCTAAGCAATAACGAGGTTGATCTAATTCTTTTGTTGAACAATAACCAGCATTTCCGTAAAAATCAATTCCAATGTTTGTGTTATTTTCTACACGATTTTCTAAAACATAAATATATTCACAATTTCCACTTACTGAGATATTTTCTGACCAACCATTAATGTTGTCATGGCAATAATTATTGATTAAAGCAACATTATTTATCGCTTTTGATTGCTCACCAAAAAGCAAAATTGCATTTGCTCCAGCATTTGTATCTTTTTCAGGATTAGTTGAAGTTGTTTCAATATGATGAACTTCACAATTTCTAATAATTATATGATTTTGATTGTTGCCCCAAAAAGCAATACCACAGGCACTATTTCCTTTAATATCTTTAATTTCGATATTTTCTAAAATGAAATAGCAAGAATTTCCATCAACTTGAAATCCGTATGATTCTTTACCTCTTGAAGAATTTGTAATTATTACTTTTTCATCTTTATAAGGACGAATTGAAACATAAGCATCTTCTCTTCCTTGACAATTGATAAAATATCCATCGCCATTTTTGCGATCATAAGTTCCACCTTTTAAATATAAAGTCATTCCTGGTTTTAAATTATCAAATGCTTCTTGTAATTCATAAGGAGAATTAAAAGAACCATCACCATTTCCATCAGGTGAAGCATAAATAACATTATTTGTTACTTCTTTTGAACTATCATATTCACCTAATGTTTTGACTTTATTTACAAAATTAGTATCTTGTATTGTTGCTCCATCAAAATAAGCATTCATTTTTGTTTCATAAGGTGTATTAATTCCTTCAAAAGAAGATTGAAAACTACTAGAAGAAGAATTTTCACTTGAACTTGTTTGATTTAAGGTTGAAGTTTCATTTGTAGTTTGGCTATTAATACTTTCTTGTTGTTCACTTGTAGAATATGATGTTTCTTGCGATTCTTTATCTTTTAAAGAAGAAGAAGCATTTTGTGAACAAGAAAATAAGACACATAATAATGCTAAAGATGTTAATTTTAATTTTTTCATAATAATAATCTCCAATAAACAAATCTATAGTAACAAATTTGTTTGTTTTTATATATGTATATTAGCATAAATAAGATTTAAAAATCATATGTATTAATGAGGAAATAGAAATGAATACGTATGAAGAAATAAAAAATAAAATTGAAGGCAAGAAAAAAACACATAAGATCTTAAGAATTATAGAGGTATTTTTTATTATTCTTATCTTTGTTTTATCTTTTATGATTTATGCTGATAAAGATGAAGATGGAAAATTTTTTAAAAAATATTTTAACATTGATATTTCTTTTAAAGATTTTAATGATAAAGTTGGTTTATTTATGTCTAATATGTTAGCCAATTTTAATATTTTTATTAAAGATGAACCTTCAATAAAAGAAGTTGATGCATCGATATATTATCAAAAATTAGGGAATAATTATTTTGCATATGAAAGTCAAGAAATCCCTATGCTTTTTTATGGTAAAATTCTTTCAGTTGAAGAATCTTTAAATTCCTATAATGTGAATGTCTATTATAAAAACGGAATTAATGCTTGTTATTATGAAGTTATAAATTCCCATGTAAAAAAAGGTGATTTATTAAATAAAGGTGATTCTTTAGGAACATATGAAGAAAAATTTAAAGCAATATTTGCTAAAGATAATAAAATTATAAGTTATGAGGAAGTTTTACTTGCCAAAGATTAGAGTTTTATTTTCAAGTGTAGTTTTTATTGCATTAGGATTATTTTTTAATGCATTTAATTATATTTTTATTTTTTATCTTTTAGCTTTAATTCATGAATTATGTCATATATTATTTGCCCTTATTTTCCATGTTAAAGTTAACGAAATATCATTTCATGCTTTAGGTTTTTCAGCAGAGTTAAAAGATGTTGAATTTTTACCATTAGCAAAACAATTAATTATTTTCTTAGCAGGTCCTTTATCCTTTATTCCTTCATATTTAATTATTAATTATTTATACAAAATTGATTTTTTGTCTATATATAGTTATAAGGTTGCTTTAAATGATAATATTTCTCTTTTAATTTTTAATCTATTACCATTTTACCCTCTTGATGGAGGAAGAATTTTTGAAGCAGTTTTATTAAAATTTTTAGATGCCTTTAAAACTAAAGTAATTCGTAGTATTGTTTCATGTATTGTATCAGTATTTTTACTTATTTCTTGTTTAAAAGAATATCAATATTTATTATTCTTTTTCATATTATTTAATGCTTTAACAAGCATATTTTTCTTCAAAAAAGAATATCATAATTATTTATTAAATCGTGTTGGGAAAATTTCAAATTACCCTATTAGAAATACTAATTATCCTAAAATTTATCATTTTTATTACAATTATTATCAATTTAAAGATAAAATCATTTCTGAAGAAGATTATTTAATTGTTAGTGAAATAGATCTTATGCGAAAAAAAATTAAAAAAAGTTAATAATCTTTTAATGAATGTTAATTTGTGGTATTTTTTATAAATGTAGGAGCAAAATAATGAAAAAATATCAGCAAAAAAACATTCGAAATTTTTCTATTATTGCCCATATAGATCATGGTAAATCGACACTTGCAGATCGCATTTTAGAACTTACTGGAGCAATTTCTAAACGTGAAATGAAAGAGCAAATACTAGATAGTATGGATTTAGAAAGAGAAAGAGGTATTACTATTAAATTAAATGCTGTTTCTTTATCTTACCATGCTAAAGATGGACAAGAATATTTATTTAATTTAATTGACACTCCAGGACATGTTGATTTTACATATGAAGTATCGCGTTCTTTAGCTGCTTGTGAAGGGGCAATACTTGTTGTGGATGCTACTCAAGGAGTAGAGGCTCAAACACTTGCCAATGTCTATTTAGCTTTTGATAATGATTTAGAGATAATTCCCGTGATAAATAAGGTTGATTTACCAAGTGCTGATATAGAAAGAACAAAAAAAGAAATTGAAGAAACAATCGGACTAGATTGCTCTAATGTTATAAATGTGTCGGCAAAAACTGGATTAAATGTTGAAGAAATCTTAGAAGCTATAGTAAAAAAGATTCCTGCTCCTAAAGGAAAAAATGAAAATCCTTTAAAAGCTTTAATTTTTGATTCATTTTATGATTCATATCGTGGAGTTGTTGCCCAAATATCAATTAAAGAAGGTTGTTTAAAAGTTGGTGAACATATTATATTTATGTCCAATGGTCTAGAATTTGAAGTAACAGAACTTGGAATACGTACACCAAAAGAAGAAAAAGTTGATATTCTTAATGCTGGTGAAGTTGGATATGTTGCGGCTCAAATAAAAGCGATTGAAGATGTTCGTCCAGGGGATACAATTACTAAAAAAGAAAATAAAGCTGATGTTCCTCTTCCTGGATATCGAAAAATGAATCCTATGGTCTACTGCGGACTTTATCCTTGTGATTCGAAAAAATATTTAGATTTAAAAGATGCTCTTGAAAAATTGTCTTTAAATGATGCTTCATTGACTTATGAACCTGAAACTTCACAAGCTCTTGGCTTTGGGTTTCGTGTTGGTTTTTTAGGCTTATTACATATGGATGTTATTCAAGAAAGACTTGAAAGAGAATATAATATCGATTTAATTTTGACCGCGCCTAGTGTTATTTATAAAATTTATTTGACCGATGGCTCTATTATAGAACTTGATAATCCATCTAATATGCCTGATGTAACAAAAATTCAAGAAATTCAAGAACCATATGTTAGAGCAAGTATAATGACTCCTAAAGAATATTTAGGTTCATTAATGAATCTATGTCAAGATAGAAGAGGAATTTATATTGATTTACAATATATTGATGATTCAAGAATGACAGTTATTTATGATTTACCACTTTCTGAAGTTATTTATAATTTTTTTGATAAATTAAAATCTTATTCTAAAGGATACGCTTCTTTAGATTATGAATTAAATGATTATCGACCTTCCAAACTTGTAAAAATGGATATACTTTTAAATGGTAATCCTATTGATGCATTATCAAGCATAGTTTATAAAGATTTTGCTTATAGTCGAGGCAGTGTTATTGTAAAAAAATTAAAAGATATTATTCCTCGTCAACAATTTGAAATCCCTGTTCAAGCTGCGATAAATAATAAAATAATTGCACGTAGTGACATAAAAGCAGTAAGAAAAGATGTTTTAGCAAAATGTTATGGTGGGGATATTTCACGTAAGAAAAAACTTTTAGAAAAACAAAAAGAAGGAAAAAAACGTATGAAATCTATTGGAACTGTAGAAGTTCCTCAAGATGCATTTATGGCAATTCTTTCCGTTGATGAAGATGAATAAAAAATAGCATTTTTGCTATTTTTTTTTCTAAATTTTCTTAAATTTAAAATATTTGTCATATTTTGTTAGTAAAAAATTAGTAATTATTTAGTTAGCAACTAGACAAAAAAATGTAACTAAATTAAAATATTTTTTGAGGTGGAAAAATGGAAAGAGACTTTGCTTATCGCTTTACTAATGAAGTATATGCGACTAAAGAAGTTGTAAAAAAAACATTGAATATTAATTCAATAGATCATATTTGGGATACTATCCTAGCGTATCGTAAACTTTACAATAAAGTTTTAGATTTATTTTCTAATGATAAAAAACCATTTACTGTTTGTCTTTGTGAAGGTATATTAAAACGTTATATTGATCTAGAGAAAAAAATTATGGATATAACAGTTTTAAATGCTCAATATCAAAATAATCAAATTTTAAATAGTAAAACAATTTTACGCATTATTACCCAAATTTACGACTTTAAAGATGTAAGTGATACCATTATAAATGGAATTGTTGAAAATACAATTGCTCAAATTCCATATCATTACCAAATTTTTAATAAATATTATTCTTGTTTAAAAGATATTGAAATTTGTTATGCCTCTTTATTAAACGAGAATACGATTAAAAGATTATTCTCTATATTGATGCATGGTGAGATTAATAAAATCGATGAAATAAATAAATTATATAGAGTTACAGAATTAGAATCAAATTTTGATCCGTATGAAAATTTTCGCCATTATGAAGGTTCACCAACAAAAAATATTCCATATCTTATGGAAATTTTATTTGATGATATTAATGAGAATAAACTTGTATCCTTAATTGAAGGAGGGGTTTTGTTATTTTATATTTTATATTTTAAACCTTTTGAAATATATAATGAAGAAATGGCAATATTATTAACTAAGTACTATTTAAAAAATCATAATGAGAATCTTGTTTATTTACCTCTTGAAGAATTGATATTAGATTTAAATTCTGATGAGATGAAAAAAGTTTTTTTAGAATGTGAAAAAAGTTTAGACTTAACTTATTTTATCGATATGTTTTTTACAAAACTTGATAAATTTTTACAAGAACAACAAAAAAATCTTAAGCATCAACAAGAACTAGAAATGCAAAATGAAATTCTTGTAGAAGATGATATAAATAATCTTGATAATACTTCACAAACATTTTTAGATGATAACAACCTAGTTAATCAAGATACAAAAGTTGAAATGTCAAGATTTGAAGGTGTGACTTTTGAAAGAAAAGTATCTATGCCTATTATTCCTAAAGGACTTGATGAAAAAGATGCATCTTTAGTGGCTGAAAACCTTATTGAAATTTGTCCTACTTTAAAAAAAGGACAAGCTGAATTTTATGCACGTCATTGTACAATTGGCAAATATTACACTATTCAGCAATATAAAATAGCAAATAAAGTTGCTTATGAAACCGCGCGTACATCTATGGATAATCTTGCGGATTTAGGCTTTTATAAAAAAGAAAAAATCCGTAATAAATTTGTTTACACGCCTATTATTAGATCTTAAACTTTAATGTGATGGAGGATGAATTTTATGTCAATGGAAATTATTTATATAATTATTATTGTCTTAATTATTGGAGCGGTTGTATTTTTATTAAGAAAATTTATTCCAGGTTTAAAAGATGAAGAAGAAAAGGATGAAGCAAGACAAGTTGAAGAAGAAGTAAATCGTATGATTGTTAATCCTGAACCAGAAAAAGAAAATAAAGAAGAAGATGAGGACGAAAAAGAATAAGGGATTATATATACATATTCCCTTTTGTGATGAAATTTGCCCTTATTGTGGTTTTTCTCATATTTTATCTTCTTGTAATAAACAAAATTTATATATTAATAGACTTAAAGAAGATATTTTAAAATACCAAAATCAATTTTTTTCATCTATATATATTGGAGGTGGAACACCATCTTCTTTAAATTACAAGCAACTTGAAGAACTTTTAAAATCTCTTCAAGTTTTTATACATAAAAATATTTCGTTTTCATTTGAAGCTAATCCCCAATCACTTGATTTAGAAAAAATAAAATTGTTAGCAAAATATAATGTTAATCGTATCTCTATTGGCGTACAAACTTTTCAAAAACCTTTGCAGAAGAAATTAATGCGGTTTGCAACTTATTCGCAAATTAAAAATATTATTGAACAACTACATCAATTTGGAATAAATGATATTAATCTTGATTTGATGTATGGGATAAATGGTGAGAATTTAACGCAATTAGAAAATGATTTAAAATTATTTACTTCTTTAGATATTAAACATATATCTTGTTATTGTTTACAAGTAGAAGAACACACAATATTTTATAATCAAAAAATAGAAGAAATGAATCAAGATGATGCTGCGGATGAGTATCAATTAATTTGTGAATATTTAAAGAAAAAAGGCTTTATACATTACGAAATTAGTAACTTTGCTAAAAAGGGCTATGAAAGCAAACATAATTTATTATATTGGCATAATGATGAATATGTTGGTTTAGGTATTTCAAGTGCTGGTTATGAAAATAATATACGTTACGTTAATGAAAATTCATTAACACATTATTTAAATAGTGAATCAAAAAAAGAAGAAGAAATATTGTCCATATTAGATATAGAAAAATATTATATAATTTTAAATCTCAGATTGGCTAAAGGTATAAATTTTTTAGATTTTAAAAAGAAATTTCATAAAGATTTTTTAAAAACATATGAAAAACAAATTGAAGCACTAAAAAAATACGATTATTTAAAAATAAATAAAAATAATTTATATGTTAAAGAAAAATATTTTTTTATATTGAATACTATCTTGTTATACTTTTTTTAAAATTTAAATTTAATTTTAATTTCCTTAATAATATCTTGATATTCTAAATCATTTAAAAAATGAATTAATTTATTTCGTTTGTTATTAAATGGATATTCATAAAAACGATTATATATTTCAGGATGTGGATTATTCCAAAAATCATAGCCATCAATAATATGATTTTCAAAAAAACAATTTAAAATTATTGTCTTACCAAAACTTCTCCAAGGACGAGAGATATAAACATTGTTTACTGACTCATTTTTCTTTTTAAAAGTACAATTTAATACGTAAAAGCCATCATTTTGGAATAAACTATGACTTGGTGCAAAAACATAACCTGAATCTGAAGAAATTAAAGTGCAATTTTCAAAAAGTGAAGATCCCGAACCAAAAATAAAATCAATAGCGCCTTCAATTTCACAATTTATAAATTTAGAATAAACATTTCCTTCAATAAATAATTCTTCTTTTGATAAAAAATTGAAGTAACGAATTTTTAAATCATCAGGAAGTGGTCCAAGAAATAATGTATCTTGGTAAGAAGTAAAATAACAATTCTTTGCTTTAAAATTATTTCCTAAAACCTCTAATGCAATGGCTTGATGATATTTTTTTTCATTAGCTAAATTCATTATGGAAATATTTTCTAAAGAACAATTATTTCCTTTAACAATCATTGTCGCGGTTCTAAAAGTATTATAATCTCTTTTGTCTTCGTGTATTTTTAAACTATAATCATCAAATGCTATAATAACATTTTCTTTTGATTCACCAATTATTTTAATATTATCTTTTTTTATTATGATTTTTTCTTTATAAAATCCATTTTTAATAAAAATTTCACCATTTTTACTTACTAAATCTAATGCTTTAGCTAAACTATCTATATCAGTATTTTTTTCTACAACAACTTTTTGCATAATTAACACCTTTATATATTTTGCCTTTTTTTGAAGTAAAAAACAACTTTTGATTTAACCAAGAATTATATTTATATAATTTAACTTATTTAAATCCAAGTTCATATTTCCGTAATTTCTATATTGACAAAAGGTGGTTGTCACTTTAAAATTATTATGTAAGTGAAAGCGCTTAATCTCGAGGTAATTAAATTGTCTAAAGATACTTTTAAAATGATAGACCTAGCCATTTTCTCAATTATAGCTATGATTTTAGAAGTAGTAATTTATTACTCCTCACAAGCATTTAAAATGGAAATGCCTGTGTTTGTATCTTTTACAATTGTTTTGTCTTTGATTGCCATTTTTCGTTGGGGCATTGCAGGGACAATTGTTTGTATAGTTGGAGGACTTACTTCAGCTTTTGTACAAAATATTTCCTCTGGAGCACAATTTAATCTTTTTTTGATTTATGGTGTTGGCAATGCTTTTGTTGCGATTGCTTATTTATTACTGATAAAAGATGGAAGAAAAAGAATATCTTCTAACACTGGCTTTTTATTTATTTATGAATTGGTCGGATATATATCAGTGATAAGTGGTCGATCATTACTTGGTGTATTGCTTTATAGAGGTTCATTTACTGATTATCTTCTTGCATTTATTGGACCAGAATGTCTTGGTGTATTATTAGGTACAATTGTTCTAATAATTGCCAATAAACCAAATGGTATTCTTGTTGAAATGAATGAATACATTGTTAAGGTTCATGAAGAAATGAAAGAAGACAAGTTACATTTAAGAGCAATTAAAGATAGTGACCGCTACGATGTATCAGATGTAACAAAAAAAGACATGATTAATGATGCTTCTTTATTAGATGGAGGTAATCTTAATCAAAATCAGCTTGACGAATTACAAATAATGCTTGATGAATCGTTAAGTGAAACTAAGGGGGAGGACTTGTTAAACGATGGAAAAAAAGATTGATGAAAGAGTCGTTGATGAAATCGAACGAAACCATTGGAAGACCGTAGGAAAAAGAATTTTAAAGGATTGGCGTGTATACGTCATGGCAATTCCATTAATTTTCTTCTTCATTTGTTGGCGATATTTACCTATGTCAGGTTTATTGATTGCTTTCAAAAGTTATGATGGTAAAGATGTTATTGGATCTCCTTGGAATGGATTTGCTGGTTTTAAAGAGTTGATGACTGGAAGTTATGCAACAACGGAAAATTCATTCTGGAAAGCGTTCAGAAACACATTTACATTAAGTTTCTATAGTATGATTTTCGGCTTTCCAATGCCAATTATTTTAGCACTATTATTTAGTGAAATTAAAAATGAAACATATAGAAGTGTGCTTCAAGTTTTATCATATTTACCTAAATTTGTTTCCTTAGTTGTTATTACTACATTAGTTAATTTAATGTGTAGTAATGGTAGTGAAACAATGCATACAAGTGGTGGTCCAATTACGGTATTGCTTGAAACAATTCATATGATACCAAAGGGCACTAAATTGATGTATCAATCTGAATATTTTAGACCAATTTATCAAATTTCAGGAATTTGGGAAACTGCTGGTTATGGTTCTATTGTTTATTTCGCTGCGATTTTGAGCATTTCGCCAACATCTTATGAAGCTGCAAGAATGGACGGTGCATCTAAATGGGCACAAATTAAATATGTTACTTTCCCTGGTATTGCTTCAACATTGACAATTATGTTAATTCTTGAAATCGGACATTTATTAACTGTTGGTTATGAAAAAGTTATGTTATTGTATTCACAAGAAACATATGAAACTGCAGATGTTATCTCAACATTTGTTATGCGTACTGGCGGTGTAGGAGATACAGGTTCAAATACTGGTACAATTGGTAAAACAATTGCTTCGGCTGCTGATTTATTTAATTCCTTGATAGCTATGTTATTAGTTATTGGTTCAAATACTATTGCTAGACGTGTTTCGTCTACATCATTATATTAAAAAGGAGAATGAAATATGGGTGGTCGTTTAGATAGATCAGAGATAATTTTCAAAATTATTTCTTACACTTTATTAACTATATTCGCATTATTTTGTTTATATCCATTTATTTATACCATTTCCGCGGCTATTTCATCACAGGATGCTGTAGATGCTGGTAAAGTTGTTATTTTTCCAATAGGATTACAATTCGATGCATTTAAATATGTCTTTGAAGATAGAAGCTTCTGGTTAGCATATACATCTACTTTATTTGTTACTCTTTGGGGTACAGTTTGGTCAATGTTTATTTCGATTTTTGGTGGCTATGCACTTTCTAAAAAAAGAATACCATTTAATAAAGGTTTGAATTTCTTCTTAGTATTTACAATGTGGTTCTCAGCTGGTATGATTCCAACTTTAATTAACTATCAACAAACAAGAGATATTTTCCAAAATATTGGTATTGTTGACCAAAAATGGGTTGTTGTTATCGCAATGGGACTTGCTGCTTATAATATTATCTTATTAAGAAATGCTTTCTCTGGCGTACCAAAAGAAATCGAAGAAGCAGCAACTGTTGATGGTGCAAATGAATTCCAAATTGCAACTAAAGTTTTTATACCTATGTCTAAGGCTTCAATTGCAACAGTAGCATTGTTCTATGGTATCTCACGTTGGAATGGTTACTTCTGGGCAAAGCAAATCATGGTTGGTGAAGATCAAATACCACCATTACAAGTTTTTATCCGTAATACTTTAGATAAAGTTCTTGGTGGTGAAGAAACTCACTCTTATGATGGATTCTCGGTTAGTTCATTATTCTATGCAATGATTGTTTGCGCTGTTGTTCCAATTATTATTATTTATCCATTTATTCAAAAATATTTTGCTGCTGGTGTTAACCTCGGTGGCGTTAAAGAATAATTTATTTGGTTATTTCTATTTATTTTAAATAGTTATAATAAATTTTGATTTTTATGAAAGGAGAAAAAAAATGAAAAAAATCAATCTTATCAAAGTATTAGCTTTTTCCAGTTTACTACTTGTTGGCTGTAATAGCACTACTACAACTTCATCTAAATCAAGTGGATCAAATGGTTCTGGTGATTTATGTTATGATTTTACTTATGAACCTGCTGATAGACCTGCAAATCCACAACATGCTGAAGGTGATTTAGTTCGTTATACAGAATCATGGAGATCTGTTAAAACAGAAGGATGGGGAATCACAAAAGCAGTGGAAAGAGATCCTAAAAAATTAGAAGCTGCTTTAAAATTATTTGATTACATGTATTCTGATGCTGGAAATGAATTAATGTCATATGGACCTTCTGAATATGGCTACCTTGCAATGGAAGGTGATGAAGTAAAAACTATTGATTATCAAGGTAAAAAGGTTCCAGAATTATCTCAAGGAACATTAGCTCAACTTGCTGATCCAAAATTAGGAAATAACAACTATACTAACTATTATCGTTATTTCGTTGGTGCTACATTACCTATTGGTTATGTTAAAGAGCAAGGTATGGAATATCAATGTACTCATGAAGGTGGTAAAGAAGGTTTAGCAAGAATTAATAAAAACATTGAAGTTGGTACTTTTGAACATCCATATGCTGGTGGAAATGCTGATTCAGAAAATGTTGATGTTTCTCCAATGGATCAAAGAACAACATTGAATTTATCTATTCTTTATCAACAAAACGATTCAGAACCAAAATTTACTCCAGCAGGTAAAATTGGTAACGATGGTTATTTAGATCCAAAAGGAAATAAATATTCTGTTGGTGACTGGAAACCTACATGGAAAGCACTTCAAGAAAGATTAAATCTTTCCTTTACTAATGCTACAGCAGGTAATAATGTCGATAATAACTATACTGCTTATAAAGCACAAGGATTTGGCAATATTGATATTATTACAGGTAAAGCAAGTAGCTTTGCTGTTGATGGACCAACTAGCTTTGTTAATTTAATGTGCTATCTTGATAGAATGCCTAATTTCTTGAATTTCTTAGTTAATCACCCAATCGTTTTAAAAACAGTTACTTCACTTGGTGATAACAACCAAGATGCTATTTATTATGCACCATATTTTGATGGATATGATGACATTGAACGTATGACTCTTTTAAGAGAAGATTGGTTAGTTAAATTACTTGATGGAACAGATACTAATTTTGATACTGATACAACTTTAGAAACTCATTACACAGCAAAAATTGCTAAAAAAGATTATACAGTTAAAGTTGCTGCATCATTAGATAATACAGAAACTAAAGAAATTAAGAAAAATCAATCTACAAAAAATATTATTGAAATTCAAAATGCTCTTGAAGTTAAAAATGGTGAAACATTAACCAAAGCATTATTGCAATACATCAAAGATGTCTATGGTGAACAATACAAAAAACCATCTGATTTATTTATGGGAGTAGATGCTGCTTATGATGCTGATGAATTTATTGCATTATTAAGATGTGTAAAAACAAATCCAGTATTATTAAGTGGTGATAAAACAAAAGAAATTATTCCATTCTATCCTCGTGCTGTTTCTAATGATCGTCTTTCTGATATCTTTAGATGGGGTGCTCATTTATGGGGTGTCCAAGGTGTTGAATCAAGAAGTGGATTCTTATTTATCGATAACGAAGATGAAAGAACCGTTAAAGATGCTCGTGGTCAATTAAGCACAGCTCAAATGCTTGACAATTTACATCAAATTTATGATGAAGGCTTAATTTTGAAAAACTTTACTGATAAAACTGCAACAGGTGGTACATCAGGTAACTTTAATACTGATTTAGGTACTGCAAATAAAGGTTTTGCAACTTATGACTACTGTCAAACACAAACAGCTTTAAATACATATGGCTATGCAAATAATGAATTTAAATTAATTCCAGTTATTGGTGCATTTACAAATTGGGGAAATAAATTACAATACGTATTAACACCAACAACGTTTAAATTAACATCAGAAACAAATGATAGTCTTACAACTGATTATGTTGATTTAAATACAATTACTGTTGAAAAAGGAAAAACAAATCTTTGGACAAAATATGTTATTGCTGGATTTGGTGGAACATATGAAGCTACACATGAAACATTATGTGCAACTCCTGAAGAATATGTTGAGCTTATGAAACAATATAAAGTTCAAGATTTAGAACAAATTTATTCAAGTGCTTACCAAGTAATGTATTAAAATTGATTTTATTGATTAGGGTTGGAGATATTCAACTTCTCCAACTCTAATTTCATTAAAAAGGAGGTATATATGTTAGAAGAAAATAAGTCAGTAAAAATGGCAAAAAGAATTTCTAAATTTCAAAAGATTTTTGTAATTTTATTTATGTTATCTTTTGTTTTGCTATTTATTTATTGTTTAGGATTTGCAACGCCATTTATTGATGTAAAAAAAGTTAATTCAATTGCACCTGTTACTCAACTTGGCGAAGGCATGAAAGATGTACTAGTATCAAAATATTGTGTCGAAGGTGTTGATGCTAAAACTTGTGGCGGAGTATTTACAAATTCCAGTCATAATATTGTAAATTTAGCTTATTTTGTTAAATTTGCATCAGATGATGTTCAAAATTTAAATCATTTGTTATTTGGTTTATCAATTGGTGGAATTTTAATTTCTTTATTATTATTTGTATATCGTGCTCAAATAAGAAAAAGATATTATATAACTAATTATATTGCTGCAGGTATATGTACAATTTATTCTCTTGTAACATGTATTGTTCTCTTTGTATTATTTGGAAATTATAATAATCAATTAAATAATGTTGAATATGATATTATTAATAAAGGTAATGCTGTGACAATTAATTTAAAAACAACATTTTCTAAAGCATCATTTGATTATATTTACGCTATTGGAAATGTAATTTTAATTATTATGTTAATTGCTGCGGCAGCTCTTGTATTTTTGCATATCATGAAATTTATTGCTTATAAAGATTTTGATAAGATATATAATTCTACGACATCTGAAAATGCTACAGCTTATTCTTTAGATTATATTAAAGAAGAACAAAGCACTGCTAAAAATGTTTCTAGTGAAATAAAAGAAGAAGTTAAAAAGGAGGATGAACAATAATGGAAAAAGAAAAAGTTATTGATTCTGTAAATGAAGAAGAAACTGCTACAGAATTAAATTCTTCTACAGAAAATAATCAAAATTCTGAAGATAATAATGAACTTCCTAAACATACATTACTTCATCCAAATCCAGAAATTTTAAGATATTCAACAAATAAATTAAGTTTCTGGCTTGTTATATTAGCAATTATTTTAAATTGTTTAGCATTTCTTGATTATTATGGAAAAAGAAATGTCAAACCAGATATGGTACTTGGTGTTGATGTTATTATTAATATTTTAGTTTTACTTGCTTGTTTTGTTACAGCAGAAGAAGTTAAAGCATATAGAAAACGTTTTGCTTATGTATCATTTCTTTTAGCAGTAGTTCAAATTGCTAGAATTTTCTTTATTCCATTAAGATATTACAAAGTTTTAATGGAATACAATAGTTTTGTTTATATTGTTATGCTTTATGTTTTAGGCGCAGTATTTCTTACTCTTGCAGGATTAATTTGTATTTTCCGTTCAAATATTTTAGTTAACTATTTAAATAGCATTAAAGATGAACCTGCAGAATCTAAAGGTGAGGTAGAATAAAATGGCACAAGTAAGATTAGATCACTTAAAAAAAATATATCCTGCAGAAAAAGGTACCGATGGTGGCAAAGGAGTTCTTGCTGTTGAAGATTTCAATATTGATATTGAAGATGGTGAGTTTATTGTTTTAGTTGGTCCATCTGGATGTGGTAAATCCACAACATTAAGAATGATTGCAGGTCTAGAAGAAATTTCAGAAGGACATGCATATGTTGATGGTAAAGAAGTAACAAATTTAGCCGCTAAAGATCGTGATATGGCAATGGTTTTCCAAAACTATGCTTTATATGCACATATGACAATTTATCAAAATATGGCTTTCTCTCTTGTATTACGTAAGGAGAAAAAAGAAGTTATCCATGAAAAAGTCATGTATGCAGCAAAAGTTTTGGATTTAGTTTCTCAATTAAATAAAAAACCAGCTGCTTTATCAGGTGGTCAAAGACAAAGAGTTGCTGTTGGTAGAGCAATTGTAAGAAATCCAAAGGTATTCTTATTTGATGAGCCTTTATCAAATCTTGATGCTAAATTAAGAAGTTCTATGCGTCGTGAATTAAAATTATTACATAGAAAATTACATTCTACAATTATCTATGTTACACATGACCAAATAGAAGCTTTAACTTTAGCAAATCGTATTGTTGTTATGTCAATGGGTAAAGTTCAACAAATTGATACCCCATTAAAAATTTATTCCGATCCAAATAATTTGTTTGTTGCAGGTTTTATTGGTAATCCACCTATGAATTTTATTAAAGGATATGTTGATGAAAAAGGAATATTTATTAATGAAACTTGTCAATTTAAAATTCCAAATGAAAGTTTTGATTTCTTAAAGCAAAAAAATTATTTGAATAAAGAATTAGTATTAGGCTTTAGACCTGAACATTGTATGGAAAACGGACATATTCCATGTCGCGTAGATTTATTAGAACATTTAGGACAAGCTACATTAATTCATTGCTATCTAGGTGAAAATAAAATTATTGTTAAATTGCCTGGTTGGTTAGATTATGAACACGATTCAAATATTAATATTGATTTAAATAGTAAATTAATTTGTTTCTTCGATGGAATTACCGAAGATAGAATTAGATAGGAGGATGTATGGATTTTAAAGGTTACGCAAGAAAAAAGGCAATTGCTTTAAAAAGAAATTTCTATACTATTCCATTTGTCTTTAATATAATTACTCTTGTCATATTTACATGTGCAATTTATGTACATGCTCAAGTATGTCCTCGTGTGGATTATCAAGAAACAAATAAATTTATTTTACAACTTAATCACTTGAATGCTTTATTCTTATTTATTATTACTTTATTTTCTATTTTAGCAGTTGTTGCTTATATAAAATATATGGGAAGAATCAAGAATTATTTCATGTTATTTATCTATTATGTTCTTTCAATTTCTCAAATTATTCTTGAAGTATTCTTACTAATCGGTATTCAAAAAGATTACCAAGTGAAAAAAGTTGCCGATAATCCAAGCGCAGCATTATTACAAACTATATCATTAGAAAAAAATTCAATTTTCTTAATTTATTTACATTTCGTTTTTTTAGGAATTACATTAATTATTGTTAGCTTTGCACCTCTTATTCAAAAATTATTAAAATCTGTTAAATTTTCACATATTAGTGAAGATGGTTCTATAGAAGTAAATGCTACTGAAGAAACTATTAGTGAAACAGTTAATAGTGAAGAAAAATAATAATGAAAAAAGATAAAAAAACAAAAGAAACTATAGAAATGGATCCTTATGCAATTGATAAGTTGCATAAGGTTCCTTTTTGGCTTAAGGTGCTTTTTCTAAAATATTGGTTTTATGGAGCATTAAACTTTTATACTCTTATTGGAATATATGCTTCTGATACTAATTGGCAATGGAGAGCTATTTTTACTGGTTTAATTGGTGGTGCATTCCATGATGTTGTTATTAATAAAATTATTTTATTATGGGAAACAGATAAGCACGAAGGACAGCATTTTACAATGATGCTTTCTAAAAAATATATTTCATTTATAGTGAATATAATTTATTTTGTGGTAGTAATGGTAATTTCTTATATTTTAATTAACTGGTTAGGATTTATTTTTAATGAAAAATTAAAAGTTAATTTTGTTCCAGGACAAGAGCCATTTTCTTTTGCATTAATAATATTAATTGTTGATGGCATATTTTTAATTATTAAGTATATAATTAAACGTATTATTAATTTAATTAAAAGTAAAAAAAATGCTAGCGATAACTAGAAATTTGTGCTTTGAATACTATAAATAAATTTATAAAATAACTATAATATTTATGAACAAGGAGGTTTATTATGGCTGAATTAAAATTAGTCAATATTGATAAAATTTATGATAATGGCTTTGAAGCAGTTCATAAATTTAATCTTGATATTAAAAATAATGAATTTATTATTTTTGTTGGTCCATCTGGATGTGGTAAATCAACAACTTTAAGAATGATTGCTGGACTTGAAGAAATTACCAAAGGTGAATTATATATTGATGGTAAATTAGTTAATAATTTGTCACCTAATGAAAGAGGCATTGCGATGGTTTTCCAAAGTTATGCTTTGTATCCTACAATGACTGTTTATGATAATTTGGCATTTGGATTGCGATTAAAAGGTTTTGATGAAGATGAAATTGAAGAAAGAGTTAATGAAGTTTCTAAAATTTTAGGTCTTGAAAAATATCTTCAAAGAAAACCAAAAAATTTATCTGGTGGACAAAGACAAAGAGTGGCACTTGGTAGATCCTTAATTCGCCATACGAAAGTCTTCTTAATGGATGAACCTTTATCAAATTTGGATGCAATTCAAAGAGTTAATATGCGTTCTGAAATTATTAAAATTCATCGTCGTGTTGGAGCAACAACTATTTATGTTACCCATGACCAAGTTGAAGCAATGACAATGGCAGATAGAATTGTTGTTATGAAAGATGGTTATATTCAACAAGTTGGTACACCAAAAGAATTATATTTTAAGCCATATAATTTATTCGTTGCAGGATTTATTGGTGATCCTCCTATGAATTTCTTTAATGGCAAAATAGATGGTGAAAATTTTGTAACTGAGGATGGATATGTATTTAAACTTTCAGGATATGATAAAGAGCATTTAAGTCGTATTGCTGAACATGAACATGTTGTTATGGGCTTTAGACCAGAAGATTGTTCTACTGAATTTCTTTCAGTTCCTGCGATAAAAGAAAATATGATTGTGGAAATCAATGAAATGCTTGGTGATACTTTAAATATATATGGTGATATTGGTTGCAATAAGATGGTTGTTCGTACTAACCCATTTACAAAATTTGAGTTAGATAAAGAATTCCATTTTGAAGTTGCCTACGAACATTTACATTTCTTTGATAAAGATACAACAAATAGAATTTATTAATTTTTTATTCACTCATATACTCTTTTATTGATTAGAGTATATGAGTTTCTTATTTTTTAGGAGGAAAAATATGTTTGAATTTATTTTTGTTTCGCCTACTTCACTAACTATTGAATTAATTAATAAAGATATTTATTACACGAAAAAAGAATATGATGTTTATCTTGATGATAAATTATTAAAAAAAGGTGTAAAAACAAATGTTGTTTCTTTATATGATTTGATTCCAAATAGAGAGTATAAAGTAAGAATAGATGATTGCGAAAAAAAAGTCCGTACAAAAAATGTAAGCTGCATTTTTGATATTATGGATTTTGGTGTTCATAAAAATGGAACCGATGATGACACAAAAGCTATTAATCAAGCCATTATGATGACTCCTGAAAATGGTTTACTTGTTTTTCCTGAAGGAGTTTATAGAATTACATCTTTATTTTTGAAATCAAATATTTTTATTGAACTAAAAAAAGGTGCAATATTATTAGCTTCCGAAAATGTGGATGATTATCCTATATTTACTGGTGAATTACCTAGATATGATATTGATGATAATGTTCAATTAGGACAATGGGAAGGAAGTCCGTTCCCTAATAAAGCTTCTATTATTGCAGGTTATTGGTTAAATAATGTTTATTTATATGGCGAAGGCACTATTGATGGCAATGCACAAAATAGTACATGGTGGATTAATCATAAAACTCATCCATGGGGACGTCCAAGATTATTATTTTTAGATGGTTGTAATGATGTTCAAATTCAAGGTTTATCTTTTCAAAATACTCCTTGTTGGACACTTCATCCTTTCTTTTCAAAAAAAATTGGATTTTATGATATTAGAGTAACAAATCCCAAAGATTCACCTAATACAGATGGAATGGATCCTGAATCTTGTGATGATGTAAAAATTATTGGTGTTATTTTCTCTGTTGGCGATGATTGTATTGCTATTAAATCTGGAAAAATGTATATGGGAATGAAATATAAAACACCAAGTTCTAATTTTATCATCCGCAATTGTTTAATGAAAGATGGTCATGGTGCTATAGTTTTAGGATCAGAGATGTCTGGTGGAATAAATAATTTGCAAGTGGAAAGATGTATTTTCCAAAATACTGATCGCGGATTAAGAATTAAAACCCGTAGGGGAAGAGGAAAATATGCCATTATAGATGGTGTTGAATTTAAAGATATAATTATGGATGGAGTATTAACACCACTTGTCATTAATATGTTTTATTTTTGTGATCCTGATGGAAAAACAGAATATGTTTATTCTAAAGAAAAATTGCCAGTCGATGATAGAACTCCATATTTAGGTAAATTTACTTTTAAAAATATTGTGGCGACAAATGTTGAATGGGCTGCAGGATATTTTTACGGTTTACCAGAAAGACCAATTGAAGAAATAAATATTGAAAATTGTACCTTTGAATATAAATTAGATGCTACTGAAGGATGCCCTGCAATGATGTCATTTGCAGAAAAAGTTTCTAAACGTGGTTTTTCTTTAAATTATGTTAATAAAGTTTCATTAAAAAATGTAAAACTATTTGGTAATGTCGGCGAAAGAGTTATAATAAATAATGTAGAAAGCATTACTGATGATGAATAATTTGAATCTATATATCAAGTTAAATAAAGAATTGAGTCATAGAAAAGCAGAATTTGTTTTTAAATCAATTATAGGTAATTCTTTTCAATTAAATTGGGGTGATGATGAGATATTTGGGAGTTTAGTACTAGAACATCCAACTACTCAATTTGTTAATTTAAAGTTAAATTATGATGCTTTATGTTCTGATTTAATGGATGATGTTACTATCGTCATTGTTCCAAGATTTGAAGATACATTAGAAAAAATTGTTCGTGAAAAATGTCAACCTGGACTTTATCCTATTGTAAAAATTCTTCCTCAACTTTTAAATGAAGATGAAGAATTGTTTGAAAAATTAAGTGAATTTAAAAATAAGGTTAATGAAGATATTCTTGAAACGGTAAAAGTTTATTTAGAGTTAAATATGTCTGTGAATATGGTTGCTAGGCTTGTCTATACACACCGTAATACGGTAAATTACCGAATTACAAGATTTATTGAAATGACAGGGATAGATATACGTTCATCATTAAACGGTTATTATGTTTATATGCTTATATCCTGGAAGAATCCAGTTTATAATAAAATTAAAGAGGAGGAAAATTTATGACTATTCTAGAAAAAATTCAAGAAGTCAAATTAGTACCAGTTGTTGTACTAAACAAAGTAGAAGATACTTTACCAACAATTAAAGCTTTGCATGATGGCGATGTTCCAGTTGCAGAAATTTGTTTTAGAACACCTTGTGCAGCTGAATGCATTAAAAAAGCATGTGAAGCATATCCTAATGATTTAATTGGTGCTGGTACTGTAATTAACGCTAAACAATGTGAAGAAGCTATTGCTTGTGGCGCAAAATTTATTGTATCACCTGGTTTATCAAGATCAGTATACGAAGTTTGTAAAAAACATAATGTTCCATATTTACCAGGTATTGTCACACCTACTGAAATTATGGAAGCATTAGAATTAGGTTTAACAACATTGAAATTCTTCCCTGCAGGAGTATTTGGAGGACTTAAAGCAATTAAAGCTTTAGGTGCAGCATTCCCATCTGTTAAATTCATGCCTACTGGTGGAGTTAATAATGAAAATTTAAAAGAATTTGTTGAATGTGATAAAATTCTTGCATGTGGCGGTTCTTGGTTAGTAAAAAAAGATCCTGCAGAAACTGTAAAAGTTTGCTTAGAAGCTAGAAAGATTATTAAAGGAGAATAAAAAATGGCAAAAGTAGTTACAATGGGCGAAATAATGCTTCGCTTATCAACACCTGGAAATAAAAGATTTGTACAATCTGATGTATTTGATGTAGTTTATGGCGGTGGTGAAGCTAATGTTGCAGTCAGCTGCGCTAATTATGGACACGATGCATATTTTGTATCAAAATTACCTACTCATGAAATTGGTCAATCAGCAGTAAATGCTTTAAGAAAATATGGAGTTCATACAGATTATATTGCTCGTGGTGGCGATAGAGTTGGTATTTATTATCTTGAAACAGGTGCTTCAATGCGCCCTTCAAAAGTAATTTATGATCGTGCACATTCTGCAATTGCTGAAGCAGATGTTAAAGATTTTGATTTTGATAAAATTATGGAAGGTGCTTCTTGGTTCCACTGGTCAGGAATTACACCTGCAATTTCTGATAAAGCAGCAGAACTTGTTAAATTAGCTTGTCAAGCTGCAAAACGTCATGGAGTTACAGTATCTTGTGATTTAAATTTCCGTAAAAAATTATGGACATCAGAAAAAGCAATTTCTATTATGCGTCCATTAATGGAATATGTAGATGTTTGTATTGGTAATGAAGAAGATGCTGAATTATGTTTAGGCTTTAAACCAGAAGCTAATGTTGAAGCTGGTGAAACAGGTGCTGAAGGTTATAAAGGCATTTTTAAACAAATGGCTAAAGAATTTAATTTTAAATATGTAATTTCTACATTGCGTGAATCATTTTCCGCAACACATAATGGTTGGAAAGCATTAATTTATAACGGAAAAGAATTCTATGAATCAAAACGTTATGATATTAATCCAATTATTGATCGTGTTGGTGGAGGAGATTCCTTCTCTGGTGGAATTATTCATGGATTATTAACTTATCCTAATGATCAAGGAAAAGCATTAGAGTTTGCAGTTGCAGCATCAGCTTTAAAGCATACAATTAATGGTGATTTCAATTTAGTATCAACTTCAGAAGTTGAATCACTTGCTGGTGGCAATGCAAATGGACGTGTACAACGTTAATTAAATAACTTAAAATTAATTTTAAAGCAGGAGAATTAATTTATCTTCTGCTTTTTATTTTTTGATAAAAGATACTTGATTATGCTAAAATAATAATTAATGGAGAAAGTTATGCGATTTAAAGAAATAAAACCAATTGAAAGACCAGAAGATGAAAAAAAATTTTCTTTAAAAAATCCAGAAGATAGAGCAATCATTATTTCATTAGCAATTGTTATCACTATTGTAATTATAATTATTGTTCTTCTTGTTCTTTTTGGTGGATTTTTCAATTAACTTAGGAGGTAATTATGGATTATCAAAAAATATTAGAAAAAATAGAAGAATATTCAAAAATTATTGTTTTTCGACATGAAATGCCTGATTTTGATGCACTTGGATCACAATTTGGTTTATTTACTTGGCTTAAAGATAATTTTAAAAATAAAGATATTTATATAACGGGTTCAGATCATGTTACGTTTACTCCTAATTTATATCCGCATATTGAAATTTTAAATGATAGTTACTTTGATGATGATTTTTTAGCAATTGTTTTAGATACTGGTAATACAAAACGTATTGATGATAAACGTTATTCAAGAGCTACAGAAATTATTAAAATCGATCATCATCCAAATCTTGAGCCATATGGAACAATTAATTATGTTGTTGATGATGCTTCTTCATGTGGTGAAATAGTCGCAGACTTTATTTTCTATTTTTCAAACAAATATAAAATAAGTAAAGAATGCGCTAAATATTTGTATTCCGCTATTGTGGGTGATACAGGACGTTTTTTATATGCCTCAACTAGTGCTTCTACTTTAGAAATTGGTGCAAAATTAATTAAGATTGGCTTTAATCCTTCTTTAGATGTTTATTTAAAAATGTATCAAAAAACTTATCATGATTTAGAAATAATGAAACATGTTTTGAATTCATGTGTATTTTTAGATAATGGAATTGCTTATTACATATTGATGGATGAAGATTTGAAAAAGTTAAATATTCCTGTAGAAAGAGGAAAAGAAAATTTATCATTAATGTCTAATTTAGAAGATATAGAAGTTTGGATGTCAATTACTGAAAATAAAATTAAGGGTGAATTTAAAGTATCTATTCGCTCTAAACGCATTCCAATTAATGATATTGCTAATAATTATCAAGGTGGAGGTCATGATCTTGCAAGTGGAGCTACATTAGTTACAATTGATGAATTAGATAATTTAATTAATGATTTAGCAAAACGAATTGCAGAATATAAAAACAAATATTTATCTTAAAACGTTGATTAATCAACAATAAATATGTATATTATCTCTAGATTAAATTTTTATTAATTTATGAAGGAGATTTTTTATGTGTAAAAATTTAATAACTCAATTGATTTATAGAGTTATATTATGTCTTGTTTCAGCTTTTGCTTGTTTATTATCACTTGGTATATTTTATATTGGCGAAGATAAAGCAATTAATTTTTCATTTAATTTTCTAAAATATTATACAAACATCAGTAATTATTTTGTTTTAATTGTTTCTTTAATTGTTTTAATTGACACTATTAAGCGTGTAAGAAATGGAGAAAAAGAAGGATATAATCGCAAATTAAGAACCTTTAAATTTATGACTGTAATTATGATTTTAGTTACTTTTTTAGTAGTAATTTTTTTATTAAATTCACCTTTAAAGGTTTCCTATTGGTTAAATGTTGGAAATATGTCTTATCATTTTTTAGCGCCCTTATTATTTATTCTTGATTATATATTTTTTGATGAAAAAAGAACAATTAGTGTTTTTGCACCTCTTTATAGTTTGATTATTCCATTAATATATGTTATTTATATTTTTATTTTAGGAAAGGTTATTCCAAATTTTGAATATCCATATTTTTTTCTTAATGTAAATAAAATAGGTTATATTGGAGTTTTAGGATGGGTTGGTATTCTGTTATTAATTTTTATAGTTTTAGGGTATTTACTTTGGTTTTATAATAGAGTTTATAAAATTGATGGGAAATGGAAATTAGATTTTAAGAAAAATATGTACAAATTAGAAAAAAATAAATAAATTTTTAGCTACTTTTTAATAAATATGATTTTATGCCCATATAATTTTATATGACAGAAACAGAAATTAAAGAGCAAATTGGTCGTTATAAAAATCAAATTATCGCAATTATTTTTGTAATTTTAGCGTTGCTTATATCAATTTATGTATTAAATATATTAATTAGAATTGCTAAATATGGTGATAGAAATAATGAATATAAAGATGTGATAAAAAAAAGCCAAATTGCTTCACTTATAATTTTAATTACTACTTTATATTTTGCATATGTAGCGTATGATACTTATAAAAAAAGTGAAACTAAGGCAAATTTTAATTTCTTAGTCGCAGTTATTTTTGTAACAATCGCAGCATTTATAAGATTTATTACAATCACAAATAATGGAGATGTAACAGGTGCTGAAGATGTTATTTAGAAATGTATTTTTGATAAATTTCTTCTGTAACTTCTTTTAGAGATTTATTTTCATTATTAATGAAAAAATCAACACCATTTTTAGATTCATTATTAAAATTTATACGATCAAATAAAATTCTATTTTTAATGGTTTCTTCACTATCACCACGACTTTTCATACGTTCAATGCGTTTATTTTCATCTGCCATAATATAAAAAATTACAATATCTTTATCATGTAAATTTAAAAAATTATTTTTTCCATTGGTGTCAACAATTAAAACTTTATCATTTTTAATTTCTTCTTTACTTGTTCCATAATAATTACCATTGTAAATTGTGGTTTCTACAAAGTAATTTTGATTTTTTAATTTAATAAATTCTTCTACAGTTACAAAATGATAATCGACATCATTAATTTCATTTTGTCTTTTTTTTCTTGTTGTGTGAGTAATGACCTTTTGAATATTATATAAATTTTTTAATTCTTTAGCAATTTCTGTTTTTCCAACTGCACTTGGTCCAATTAAAAGTATCATTTTTTTTCCTCATTTCTTATAATAAAAAAAATAAAAAAAGTTTGCAAGAAATAATAAATTATTATTTTGCTTAATAAATTAATTTATTATAATAAGAATATGAAAAAAGTCGCAATTATAGGTGCTGGTCCAAGTGGCCTCATGAGTATTTATTCTTTATTAGAAACCAAAGAAAAAATTGAAATTTTCTTGTTTGATGAACAAGATGATATTGGAAAAAGAATTAAAATATCTGGAAATGGAAGATGTAATTTTTTTCATAATCCAATTGATTATAATCATTATTCTTCACCAGAAAATGCAGAAAAATATTTTCATTTATTTTTAACTAAATGTAAAGAAATTTTTTCTAACTTAGGATTAATATATTATGAAGATAATGAAGGTAGAATGTATCCATTGTCAAATTCTAGTAAAACATTAATATATCTTTTTAAAATAATGTTAAAAAATAGCAATGTAAATGTTCATTTAAATACAAAAATAAAAAGAATAACTCCTAATTTAAATAAAATTAATATCGAAACTAAAGATAATATTTATGCTTTTGATGCTGTAATTCTTGCTACTGGTGGTTTTTCTTATTTATATAATAAAGATGAAAAAGTACAATTTTTAAAAGATAATAATATTGCTATTACAAAATTAACTCCTTCTTTAACTCCGATTAGAACTGAAAAATATTTTAATAAAGCTTTAGAAGGAAAACGTTTTAAAGTTAAATTAAGTTTAACTTATTTTGATAAATTAATTTTTGAAGAAAATGGAGAAATTCTTTTAAAAAAAGATGGAATTTCTGGAATTGTAACTTTTAATTTAAGTGCTTTGCTTGCAAGAAAGCATTTAGATTCTTATGATAATTATTTAATTCATATAGATTTTGCATCTAATTATAGTTTTGATAAATTAAAAGATATTATTTATGATAAAAAATTTAGTATTGAAGATAACTTATCACGTTTATTTATTAAAGAATTAAAGGATGAATTACTTTTGCATAAAGGGAAAAATATTTTATCTTTAATAAAAGACTTTACATTGAAAATTAAAGAACTTTATACATTCAAAGATTCTCAAGTAACATCTGGAGGAATTGATATATCCTTAATCAATGAAGATTTTTCTTTAAAAAATAACCCATTAGTGTTTCCATGTGGTGAATTATTAGATATAGATGGAGATTCAGGTGGTTATAATATTGCTTTTTGTTTTGCTTCAGGATATCAAGTGGGAAAAAGTGTAATTGATAAATTAAAAAAAATAGATGAGTAGCTCACCTATTTTTTATTGATTTTCTTTTTTCATCCTTGCATCATATTTTTTTCGTTCAACAGTGTCAAGAATCTTTTTTCTTAAACGGAATGTTAAAGGAGTTACCTCGACTAATTCATCGGTATTTATATAATCCAAACATTCTTCAAGAGACATTTTTCGAGGAGTTTTTAAAACTACTGTTGTATCTTTTGATGATGAACGCATGTTTGTTAAATTTTTTTCTTTAACAACAGTTACAGCAAGATCCATATCATATTTATTTTCACCAACAATCATTCCTTCATATACTTGAATTCCTGGACTTATAAATAAGGTTCCTCTTTCTTCAACATGTTGAATTGCATATGGAGTTGCTTGACCAGTTTCTGTGGAAACTAAAACACCTAGAGAACGTTCACCAACATTCATTTTTAATTTTTCACGATATTCTTTAAAAGTATGATTTATGATACCATACCCTTTTGTCATAGTTAAAAATGAGGTTGCAAAGCCTAATAAAGCTCGTGAAGGAACAACATAGTTAACGCGTACTTGATTTTGATTATATGTCATATGGATTAATTCACCGCCGCGTGAACCAAAAGTATCCATGATACTTCCTAAATAATCTTCAGGACAATCAATTTGTACATCTTCAAAAGGTTCTTTAACAATTCCATCTTCTTCTTTTAAAATTACTTCTGGTTTTGAAACTTGTAATTCAAAACCTTCTCTTCTCATATTTTCTATTAAAATAGATAAGTGTAATTCACCTCTACCAGAGACGATAAATGATTCACTATTAGGAATTTTTTCAACACGTAAAGAAACATCTCTTTGACATTCTTTGAATAATCTTTCTTCGATTTTCGAATAAGTTAATAATTTTCCATCTTGCCCTGCAAAAGGTGAAGAATTAACACCAAATGTCATTTGTAATGTTGGAGGATCAATTCTTAATTTTGGTAATGGAATGATATTATTAATATCACATAATGTTTCTCCAACTGATAAATCTTCTAAACCTGCTACTGCAACAATATTACCTGCAGTTGCTTCTTTAATTTCTACTTTTTTAAGGCCAAAAAAACCATATAATTTTTGTATTTTGAAATTTTTAATGCTTCCATCTAAACGACAACATGCAACCATTTCGTTGACTTTAATTGTACCTGATTTTACTCTTCCAATACCAATTCTACCAACATAATCGTTGTAATCTAAAAGTGCTGGTTGAAATTGAAGCGGTTTATTTACATCAGTGTCTGGAGCAGGAATTTCTTTTATTATTGTTTCAAATATTGGGTCCATGCCTTGTTTTTGATCCTCAAGTTTATTGGAATATGAAGATGTTCCTTTTAAAGCAGAACAATATATTGTTTTAAATTCGAGTAAATCATCATCTGCGCCTAATTCCATAAATAATTCTAATACTTCATCGACAACGCGATTAACATCAGCATTTGGTCTATCAACTTTATTAACAACAACAACAGGTTTAACGTGTGCCTCTAATGCTTTTTTTAAAACAAAACGTGTCTGAGGCATTGTTCCTTCAAAAGCATCGACAACAAGCAAAACCCCATCAACCATATTCATAATTCTTTCAACTTCGCCACCAAAATCAGCATGACCTGGAGTATCTAAAATATTAATTCTTGTATCTTTATAATTTATTGATGTCGGTTTAGCCAGAATAGTAATTCCTCTTTCACGCTCAATATCATCACTATCCATAACTCTATCAAGAATTTCTTCATTTTCACGAAATGTTCCAGAATATTTAAGTAATTGATTTACAAGTGTTGTTTTACCATGATCAACATGTGCAATAATGGCAATATTTCTTATATCCATAAATATATAACCTCACAACCTTTTTAGTATAACACATAGTTATTTAATTTAAAGAAAATTTCTATTTTTTGTTTTAATCGATTTCTATAATATGAGGAATTATAAGAGGATTTTTTCCTGTTTCTTTACGTACATATTTATAAATTCTATCTTTTATACGCTCAATAATAACATTTTTATCTCCATAATAATCAGTTAAATAAACATCAACCTGTGCATTAAAAATCGATAATATTTGCTCAACAATATTTTCTGAATCTTTTAAGAAAATAAATCCACGCATTTGTACATCTGGACCTGCGATAACTTTTTTTTCTTTTTTAGAAACTGTTGAAGCAATGACAATAATCCCATCACAAGCCATTTTTTGTCTTTCTTCAATTATCTCATTTTCTAAAGATCCAATGCTATTACCATCGACCATCAGATCTCCAGAAGGAATAAGATTATTAAATTCTGTTTTGATATTTCCATTTTCGATATTTAATGGCATACCATTATCAATAACAAATATGTTTGTATGTTTTAGACCTAATAAAGAATTTAAAGCTATTTTAGCATTTGCAAGTAAAGATATATAATCTCCTTTAACAGGTAAATAATATTTTGGTTTTAATAACGATAACATCATTTTTAAATCTTCTTCTTGTGCATGCATTGAAGCGATGTCTTTTCTTGTTAAATTAATTACTTCAGCACCAGTTTTATAAATATTATCAATTGCTTGAATTGATATTACTTCAGTTCCTGATACACTTGGTGAAGCAATAACAAAAGTATCATTTTGATTAAATTCAATATTTCTACCATCATAAATACCTGTTGCTAATTGATTTAATGTATTGAATAAATCTTCACCTGCACCAGTTACAACTACGATTAAATCTTGTTCACTAACTCGAGAAAAGTCTTCAAAACGAATAAATTTGTCATTAGGTAAAAGTGAATTATATTCAATAGTTTTGATCAATTCAAAATCTTCTTGATTTAAATAAAGTATTTTTTTGTTTAACTTTATTGCTAAATCAATCAATTCTTTTTGGTTAAAAGCATTTTGGGAATAAATAGAAATAAAAATACGTCCTTTTTGATTAGTTAATAAATTATGAAGTAAAGGTGTTAATCTATGACGTGGAGAAGTATGTCCAATTTTTGTTGCATCGCAAGATTCAGATATTAATAAAAATACCTCTTTTTCGGCAATTTTAGCTAAATATGCTAAATCCATTTGGTGATTTTGGTTTGCCCCAAAATCTACGATAAAATCAGAGGTGTAAACAATATAGCCATATTCAGTATAAAGTGCTAAAGCTAGTGATTCAGGAAGTGAATGGGTCATTTCAATAAATGTAAACTCATGATTATTTATTTTGACAATATCTTTTCCTTTTACAATATGAAAATCATAATTTATATCAAGTCCATAATCTTTAGTTTTTTTCTCTATTAAAATTTTACTTACTTTCGAACAATAAACTGGCGCAGGAACTTTTAAATAAAAATATGGTAATGCTCCCATTTGATCATCATGACCATGAGAAATTATATATGCTTTTACACGATTTTTATTTTCTTCTAAGTATTTAAAATCTGGGATTATTGCATCAACTCCAGGAGTGTGTTTGTCAGGATATTTTATTCCTGCATCGATGATAAAAATATCTGAATTACATTCCATAATCAGCATATTTTTGCCACTTTCATCTAATCCACCAAGCGCAAATATTTTTATTTTATCTTGCATAATAAGTAAGCTCCTTTAAATATTATTATCTTTTCTTTCCATAATATGAAATTAAAAATGTTCCAGGACCAGAATGCATACCAATTACTGGACCTATTTTTGAATAAACTACGTTTTTAACACCTAATTCATTTTTTATTTTTTCACCCATAAAGTTAGCATCTTCTTCTGAATCAGCATCAGAGATATAAATTACATCATTTTGAAAATCTAAGCAATCATCTTTAAATACTTTAAATAATTCCATTAAAGATGCTTTTCTACCTCTTGCTTTAGTCATAGCCACTAATTTGCCTTCATCAGATACATGTAAAACAGGCTTAATTTGTAAAAGCGTTCCAACAAAAGCTTTAGTAGGAGAAATTCTGCCTCCACGTTTTAAACAATTTAAATCATCTACAGTAAACCAAACTGCAAGAGAAGGAACTTTTTCTCGTATATCTTTTTCATTTTCTTCGATTGTCATGCCATTTAATTGATTTTCTTTTGCTTGAATTGCAAGTTTACCTTCGGCAGTTGAAGCAGATAATGTATCAACACATATTATTTTTCGGTTTTTATATTTTTCACTAAGTAAATCTTTTGCCACTAATGAACTTTGATATGTGCCAGATAATGCACTTGAAAAAGCAATATATAAAATATCATAACCATCTTCTAAATAAGGTGTAAAAAATTTTATAAATTCTTCTGGAGAAATTTGAGTTGTTGATCCTCGACTACCATTTTTTAATTTATTATAAAATGTTTTTAAATCTAGTTCGTGATGATCTGGGTAATTTCTATAAGCAATACCATCAAGAACAAATTCCATTGGAAATACATCTAAATTATACTTTTTAACTAACTCTGCGCTTAAATCTGAACATGAGTCTGTTAAAACAACATATTTATCCATTTTCATTATTTTTTTTCCTTTCAAAATGCATATTTATTATATATATTTATAGGCTCAAAATCTACTTTTTCTTTTAAAATTTTAAAACACTACTTTTTCTTTTAAAATTTTAAAAACACTTTACTTATTTAATA
Organism: uncultured Bacilli bacterium; assembly: GCA_947632435.1. Lineage (GTDB taxonomy): Bacteria > Bacillota_I > Bacilli_A > RFN20 > CAG-449 > CANRPC01. The sequence goes on from CANRPC010000010.1 coordinate 66,547, forward strand.
ATTATGCTAAAATTACAAATGCAAGCGTTAATGGCGACCGTGGTGAAGTGGTTAACACATCTGGCTGTGAACCAGACATGCGTGAGTTCGATTCTCATCGATCGCCCCATATTGAAAGAACCAGATTGATACAATGTGTCAGTCTGTTTTTTATTGAGTTCGACTCTCAACGTCTATATGTTTTTAAAGAAAATTAGGTCTTAGGAAGTGCAGAAGTTGCATTTTTCGTGTAGTTCAAAATTTTACACCCACCACAAAATTAAAAGATAATCAGATTTAATAGAAAATGATTATCTTTTTTT
>CANRPC010000011.1 GCA_947632435.1 uncultured Bacilli bacterium
AATTGACATACCGTACAGAAATTTTTAACAATTTATTATTGACATTTTTAAAATTTCTTGCATATAATAAGTTAAAGTCCTACGTGACGATGACCTAGTCCAATACTTGGCTAGGCTTATTATAAAGCCCTACGTGGCGATGACCTAGTCCAATACTTGGCTAGGCTTTTTTTATGCTTGACAATGATTTGAAATAAATGATAGTGTCTTTTATTTCAAATGGTTCTCATTATATTAATCTAGTTCTTTCTACATGGTAAAAGAGTACCATTTTGATAAAATGCAAGCAGTTTATATGTGGGCTAAAAGTAAACAAAAACCACCAAAGTCATATAAACTTAAGTGGTTATTATTTAATTTACCATTTTTCTTTTTGCTCGTTTGGATCGAGTTCTTTTATCACTTTTGCTGGAACACCACCAACAATTACATTAGCTGGTACATCTTTAGTAACTACAGCTCCAGCAGCTACAACACTATTTTCACCAATTGTTACACCTGGTGTAATTGTAACATTCATACCTATCCAAGCGTTTTTCTTTATAACAACTTTCCCATATGTATAAATTGTATGACGATTATTAAAATCATGATTGATGGTGGCAATTCTAACACCTGGCGCAACTGAAACACCATCCTCAAAAATAATACCGCCAGAAGCTGATAAAATAGCTAAATGATTAATAAATACATTATGTCCAAATTGAACTCTATTTCCAAAATCACAAATAAATGGGGTTAAAATTCTAACATCATCAAGCTTTCTTGAAAATAATTCTTCTAAGTATTTAATATAAGAATTATCATCAGGAGATACATTGTTTGCTTTAAAACACAAAGTTCTAGCTCTTGTCATTTCATCAACAGCTTCTTTAAAGTATTCTTCTTTGGTACTTGTAGGACCGCCTTGATCCATCAATTCATAAACATATCCTTTTTTATATTTCATAGTTTTATTTTTCGTATGGAATTTTCCAATTTAAAAAATTTTCTAAAGCTTCATCTGTTCTAGTATAACGCCTTTTGCCATTGTTAAGAGTTGCCATTAATGCCATATCCTCTATTGATAATTCAAAATCAAAAATATTAATATTTTCTTTAATATGGTTAACATTTTTACTGCCTGGAATAACAATAAATCCCATTTGTGTATGCCATTTTAAAACAATTTGAGCAGGATCTTTGTGATACTTATTAGCTAAAGAAACAACAACATCATTTTCTAATAAATCTTTAGTCATTCCTTTGCCACCAAGAGGATACCATGACATTATTTTAATATCATTTTTACCAATAATTTCTCTTAATTCTTCTTGAGGATAAAATTCTACTTGAATTACTTGAGGAAGAATATCATATTCTTTAAATAAATCTAAAATATATTCTCCTTCAAAATTAGATACACCAATACTTCTAATTTTTCCTTCTTTGTAAGCTTTAATTAATGCTTCATAACCATGCCGCCAATTTCTAGTTGGTTGATGAATAAATAATAAATCAATATAATCTAAATTTAATCTTTTTAAAGTTTCATCAACAGCATTTTCATTTTCATATTCACTTGGCCATAATTTGGTTGATACAAAGATGTCTTTTCTTTCAATTCCACTATCTTTAATGGCTCTTCCTACTGCTTTTTCGTTTCGATAAGCATTTGCAGTATCAATTAGTCGATAGCCCATCTTTAAAGCATTTAAAACGCTATTATAAGCATCATTAGGCTCTAGTAAAAAAGTTCCAATACCTACTTGTGGCATCATTACATTGTTGTTTAATTTGATTTCTTTCATTTTATATTTTTCTCCTATATTCTAATCCATTATTTTTATTAATCATCAAATAGAAGATAAAAATATTATTTGTAAAAAATGTTTGAAGAAAAATATATTTATCGGTACCTAAAATCATTTTGTCGCTGAAATGAAAAATGGCATTTATTTTAAAGATATTGATGGTCAATCTTTTTTTATGTCCAATCAAATTGGTTCTTGGAATGAAATTGTTAAAAAACATTTGCCGAATTCTAAATTTTTCTTAGAAAATAATGATAATTTAAAAGAATTAGTTAATTCTTCGATTATTCCTTCATGTGTTACTAATATAACAATTAATAATAGATTAAGTAGTGATCGTATCATAAAGATGCAACTATGCTATTTTATATTGCTTATCTAAAAAAGAATGAAAATAAACTAGAAAAGTTTTTAAAAGCAATCTTGTAATTATTAAAAAAATCTTGGAAATAATTTCTATGAAAAACAATTTGTAAAAAAAATGATCAATAACGGCAAAAATAATATAAATTAATATCAATAACTTTTACTTTTTTGCCGATATTGTTCTATGCTTATTTTGATGTAATATTAAATGAAATATCTATCCGTAATTAATTGTACCCCTCTTTCTTGATAAACCCGTGATTATAGGGTTTATTAAGGGGTATAATGTTTATAAAGTAGCGAGGTGATAAAATGAGCGAAATAGAAATGAGACAAGAACTTGCTATTCTTGAAAAAAGAATAAGTGAGTTGCCGAAAGGATATATCTCAAAAAAGACTATTTCGGGGAATAATAGATATTATCTTCGCTGGACAGAAGGTGGAAAAAGGCAGGAAAAATATATTAGTGAAACTATTGCCGAAGAATTGTATCCTCAAATTGAAGAAAGAAAACATCTTGAAAAAAGAGTTAAAGAAATAAATGCTTTGATTGCAGTAAAAAAGGTAAATACACTAGCAGGTTTTAATAGGCGATGAGTTGCGTTCTTTTTTTAAAGTCGCTGCTGGTTACAAAAAAGGTCTTGTTTTGCTGATTTGCAAGCTTATTTGCATGGTAATATCGATAACAAAGTTCTTATACTTTATGGTTTGAGACGAACGGAAAAAAAACGCTTATTCGTCAAGCCTTGTCGGCAATGAATGAGAACGATTTATTATGTAGTGCGATATCCTCCATCATCCTTCCTTTTATATCGTTTAAAATTCGCTCTATAATTCTTGAGCGTCTAGTAACGGATATATTTTGAAATGTAGCATCACGTTCTTTTAGAAACTAAAATGGCAAATAAAACAAAACAAGTGTTTAAACTACAATTTGCAGTTGGAGAGTTTGATATGGTCGTGGTTGATGACACAAAAAACACCTGTGAAATATTTGAAATCAAGCATAGCAAAGAACGAGTTCCTGAACAACTCAAGAACCTCAAAAATGACCAAAAATGTCGCGATACAGAATTTCGTTTTGGTAAAATTGTCGGCAAATATGTTATTTATCGTGGAGAAACTACTTCTTTTTGCGGTGTAGAATATAAAAACGTTAAAGAGTATTTGAAATCACTTACTCAGTTTTGCTTAGATAGAACTCTACTTTAGGAGTAAGTAAAACAGGCATTATAAAGCCTGTTTTGTCTATTGCGCGTTTTGCGCGATAACTTTTATCTTGTTTTATTATATTCTGGTGTAAAATTTGTAATATTAATTACCGATAACGGCAAAAATAATAGAAATCATAGACGATGATTTATACTTTCTTGCCGATTTTGTGCTATACTTATCGTGAGGTGATTTTGAATGAAATATTTGTCCGTAACCGAAACGGCAAAGAAATGGAATTTGTCTAATCGGAGCGTTAGGAATTATTGTGCACTCGGAAGAATCGACGGTGCTTTTCTGATGGGAAAGACATGGAATATTCCCGAAGATGCGCAAAAACCTGACCGTATAAATAAAAAATCGACCATTCCCACCATCCTTTTGGAAGTGCTGACCGCCGAGAAAAACGCAAAACTTTCAGGTGGTATCTATCATAAAGTCCAGATAGAACTGACTTATAATTCCAACCATATCGAGGGTAGTCACCTTACCCACGACCAGACGCGATACATTTTTGAGACAAACACGATCGGAATTGAAAACAGCTCGATAAGGGTGGATGATATTGTCGAAACGGTGAACCATTTTAAGTGCATTGACCTCATCATCGAGAGTGCAAAAAAGCCGATTACGGAAGCTTTTATTAAAGAACTGCACCGTACGTTAAAAAACGGTACGACCGACGCACGGCAATCATGGTTCATGGTCGGCGATTACAAAAAGCTCCCTAATACCGTCGGGGATATGTACACGGCAAGTCCTGAGGAAGTCGCCGAAAAGATGAAGGAATTGCTTTTTGAATACAACTCAAACAAAGACAAGTCTTTTGACGACTTGTTGGATTTTCATTACCGTTTCGAGTGTATTCATCCCTTTCAGGACGGCAACGGCAGGATTGGGCGGCTTTTACTCTTTAAAGAGTGTCTGAAATATAATATCGTTCCATTCATCATCGACGAGGAATTGAAGCTGTTCTACTATCGCGGATTGAAGGAATGGAAAAGCGAGCGCGGATATTTGCGCGATACCTGTCTTGCCTCACAGGACAAATTCAAGACTTGGCTTGATTACTTCAAAGTGAAATACTAAAATTTTTTGTTCCTCAACTTCTTAATACATTATAAAAAAAGAGGCACTATTTTATTAAGTTTTATTAGCCTCTTTTTTTGATAATATCTATAAAAAATGGCGTCCTCTAGCAGGCTCGAACTGCTGACCTTCCCCTTAGGAGGGGGACGCTCTATCCAACTGAGCTAAGAAGACAATATTTGAAATTAGTGTACTCTAAAATATATTTAAATTCAATAATTTACATTTTTTAAAATTAATACGTTAATTATTAATCTAAGTGCAACAAATATAATGAAAAATTATTTTTTGCTGTTGTAAAACAATTAAAAGTTTGTTTAGTAAATAGAAGGTAAAACTCCATATGAAAAAGTCCTAGAAGATTCACGGCTAGGACAAACATTCCTCGATTTTTTAGAAATAAAAAAGGTGGATTGTGATGATGTCACATTAAATCCATCTTTATTAAAAAAAATTAAAAAGTAGAGCAAATACTTTTTAATTTATAAACCCTCGAAGAAGGACAATCATCTAATTAAACTTATGTTACACTTAGTTTAAAAATTTGATTTTAGCTAAGTAATTTTTGTTATGCCTTTCTTCATTAGTTATTGTACATTATTTGAATGAAAAATAAAAACAATTAATCATTTTATTTTTAACTATTTTTCTTCTTTTATTGTTAATGCTAAATTATATTAATTGCAAAATCTTTATATTTTAATAAAACATCATCATAATCACGTATTACTTCTTTTGCCGCATTTACATAATCTAATGATACTTTATTATTATTGTTTTTTAAAAAAACAAGTCCCTTAACCATCGCGGTTTTTAACGATGAAATAATTTCTAAACATAAATAAAAATCATTTTTATTTTTAATTTTTATTTTTTCCATAAATATTGCCATTTTTTGTGTCAATTTTAATGGAGTTATATTATTATAACCTTCTTTTTTTAATAGTTCTTTTAGTTTCATTTCATGATTTACAAACAAATCTTTAGAGTCTTTAATATAACTTTTTAATTCTTTATTAATCGCAGCATTTTCATAAAGTGAAAAAATTTTATTGCCCATTTCTACCGCGGATAAAAAATCTTTCATATTTTTTTCTTCTGTATTCATTTTTTTAAATTAATATTATATAAATATTCCTTTCTAAATCTAGTTTTAACAAAAAATAATAAATTATGAAATTTTTATATTAGTCTAAATTTATTTTACATTTCATAAAATGGAGTATGCAAAAAAAAGGAGCTTATATGATTAAACCATTAAATGATTTTGTGCTTTTAGAAATAGAAAATAAAGAAAAAAAGATTGGTAATATTATTATTTCTACCTCTGACAGTAAAAGGAAAACTAATCTTGGAAGAGTAATTGCTATGGGAATAGGAAAAATTGTTGATAATAAAAGAGTTCCTATTGCTTTAAATGTTGGAGAAGAAGTAATTTATCGAGATTATGCAACATATGAGTATGAAGAAAATAATAAAAAATACTTATTAGTGCAAGAAGAAGATATTTTAGCAGTAATTCAATAAGGAGCAAATAAATAATGGCAAAAGAAATTAAATTTAAATCAGAAGCAAGAATAAAAATGTTAAAAGGTGTCGATATTCTTGCGGATACTGTTAAATTAACTCTAGGTCCTAAAGGTCGAAATGTTGCTTTATATAAAGGTGATAATTCGCCTTTAATTACTAATGATGGTGTTAGTATTGCAAAAGAAATTGTATTAGAAGATAAATTTGAAAATATGGGTGCAAAATTGTTATATGAAGTAGCAAATAAAACTAATGATTTAGCAGGTGATGGCACAACAACTGCGACAGTATTAGCTCAAGAAATGATTCATTTAGGGCTTGATGCTTTAAAAAATGGTGCAAATCCAATGCTTTTACAAGAAGGTATGGAAATTGCCAAAAATGAAGTAATCAAAAAGTTATTAGATTTTTCTAAAAATATAACTACATCAAAAGAAATTGAACAAGTTGCTACAATTTCTTCATCTTCATTAGAGGTTGGTAAAATTATTGCAAACGCTATTGAAAAGGTTACAAAAGAAGGAGTAATAAGTGTCGATGAATCTAAAGGATTTGATACTGAATTTGAAATTGTTCAAGGATTACAATTTTCAAAAGGATATGTTTCTCCATATATGATAAATGATAAAGAAAAAATGTGTGCCAACTTAGAAGATGCTTATATTTTAGTTACAGATTATAAAATTAACAATATTCAGGACATTATTGATGTTTTACAATCAGTAGTTGAAGCTCATAGACCTCTTTTATTAGTTGCAGATGATTTTGATAATGATGTAATTTCTACTTTGATAGTTAATAAATTAAGAGGAACTTTTAATGTGGTTGCGATAAAAGCTCCAGAATTTGGTGATTATCAAAAAGCCTTATTAGAGGATATTGCTATAATGTCAAATGCTAAATTTATTTCTAAAGATTTAATGATGGATTTAACAAAAATTACTTTAGATGATTTAGGCATGATTAAAAAAGCAACAATTACCAAAGATGAAACAATATTACTAGGTGGATATGGAATAAAAGAAGAAATAGATAAGCGTATAATGGAATTAAAAATTCAAGAAGAAAACGCTAGTAATGATTTTGAAAGAGAAACATATAAAACAAGAAGAGCAAAATTAAGTTATGGTGTAGGAGTAATAAAAGTAGGCGCCGTAACGGAAACAGAATTAAAAGAAAAAAAATTAAGAATTGAAGATGCATTAAATGCAACTAAGGCTGCTTTAAGTGAAGGAGTTGTTCTTGGAGGAGGCGCGTGTTTTGCTTTAATATATAAAAAATTAAAAGGAAAAGTTAAAAATAAAAATAAAGATATTCAAAAAGGGATTAATGTTGTTTTAGAATCATTATTAAAACCACTTTACCAAATAGGTGAAAATGCAGGATATGATGGTCAAGAAATTGTTAATAAGCAATTAAAAATGAAAAATAATTATGGTTTTGATGCTAAAAATGAAACTTGGGTTGATATGGTTAAAAAAGGAATATTAGATCCAACGAAAGTTAGTAGACTTGCTTTAATGAATGCCACAAGTATAGCAAAAATGTTTTTAACTACCGATGCGGGAGTATGTGAATTAAAAGAAGAAAAAAAAGATTTACCTTTATATTAAATAAATTAAAAGCATATTAATGGATGAAACTTCATCAATTTATATGCTTTTTTTATGATTAAAAATTTTTTCTTTTTTTTCATTTTAAGAAGGTTCTTTGTTTTTTTAATTTGCTAAGTTAAAATAAATGTATCTGGAGGGTTTAAAAAATGAAAATTGGAGTAAGATTACATGATTTTGGTAAATCAGATGCTGAAACTTTAGCAAATCAAGCAAAGGAAATTGGCTTTGATGGAGTTCAACTTGTTATCAATAAAGCTATTGAAGGCGAAACAGGATTAAAAGATAGTCTTAGTGAAGAAAAAATACAAAAAATGTCTTCTGCTTTTAAAAAACAAAATTTAGATGTTTTTATGTTAGGTAGTTATTTTAATCCAGTGCATAGTGATAAAGAAAAAGTAAAAACACTTGTTGATAAATTTAAGTATCATCTTTCTATTGCAAAATATTTTTCCTGTAAATATGTTGGATCTGAAACAGGCTCATATAATGATGATAAATGGACTTATAATCCTTTAAATCGAACAGAAGAAGCTTTTCAAGAAGTAAAAAATATTTTTCAAGATATTTTAAATTTCGCTAAAAAAGAAAAAACAAATGTTGCTCTTGAAGGAGCATATGGTCATTGTATGTTTGAACCTGAAAGATTAAAAAGATTATATGATGAAATCGATAATGGTTATTTATCAATTATTGTAGATGTATATAATTATTTATACATAGGTAATTATCAAGATCATGTAGAAATTTTAGAAAAATGCTTAAATTTATTTAAAGATAAAATTGTAATTTTTCATATAAAGGATTTTGTGGTAAAAGATAATAAATTAGAACAAGTTGCCATCGGCAAAGGACTTATGAAATGGGATATTATGCTAGAAAAAATATATAAAGTTTGTCCAAATGCTTATCTTATTTTTGAAGGAAGTAAAAAAGAAGATATGCAAGAATCGTATAATTATTTTTATGAGTTAGTTAAAAAAATTGAAAATAATGATAAATATTGAAATTTCAAAAAAAAAAGATTGATAAAAATCAATCTAATTAAATTCACATGGTGGGCACTGACGGGATCGAACCGCCGACCTTCTGTACGTCAAACAGATGCTCTCCCAGCTGAGCTAAATGCCCATTTGCAAAGTTTATTCTATAGGCATTGTTTTAATTTGTCAAGTAAAAATTAGGAGTTGTTAAAAATGACAATTGAGTTGTATTTTCGTTTAGCTTCGATATTTGAAAAACATGGTTTTGATTTGTATTTAGTTGGTGGAAGTGTAAGAGATTATCTTCTTAATAAAGAATTTAATGATATGGATTTATCTACAAATGCAACTTTAGATCAAATACAAACATTTTTAAAATTTAAGACAATGTATCAAGAATTTCAATCTGGTGTTTTCGTATTTGAAAATGAGGAAATAGATATCACTACTTTAAGAAAAGAGGAAAAGTATCAAGATTTTCGTCATCCAGAAAAAATTATTTTTGTTAAATCACCTAAAGAAGAAGTACTAAGAAGAGATTTTACAATTAATGGATTATATATTAATTCTAAAGGTGAGATTCTTGATTATGTAAACGGAAAAGAAGATTTAAAAAATCATTTAATAAGAATGATTGAAGATCCTTTAATTAGATTAGAAGAAGATCCATTAAGAATTTTAAGAGCTTTAAGATTTGCTTTTAATTTATCATTTAAAATAGAAAATAATTTAAAAAAAGCCATTTTAATAAAAAAATCATTATTAAAAAAATTAAATTATAAAAAAATCATAGATGAATTAAATAAATTTAATGGTAAGCCAAAAGAAGTTCGAAAATTTTTATATGAATATAACATTGAAAAAGTAATTCCTCTTTTTTATGAATATAAAGCAAAATTAATTTTAGATTTAAATTGTAATGTTATAACTAAAATTTATGATAATAAAAAAGATTTAGTTAGAAATAAATATACATTTGATTTGAATAAAATGCAAAAAGGGTCTTATTTTGGGCAAGTATTTACAGTTTCAGTTGACATAAATAAAAACGATAAATTTTCTTATATAAAAAATGTTATAAATTATTATCATAAATTAATTAAAGAAAATAATTTTTTTATTGAAGAAATATATAATTATGAAGACCTTTTAAGAATTAAAAAAAATGATAAAAGGGCTGCAATTTTGGCTATAGAAGAAAATGGTATGATAAATAATGATATTTCTTTAATAGATGAATTATTCTTTCTTGGAGTAAGAATAATAAAATTTAAAGATGAAAACTTTAATTGTTTATTTAAAACAGGAGAAGGTTTAACCGATTTTGGAAAAAAAGTTATTAATAAAATGAATGAACTTAATATGATTATTGACATTTTTTCTACAAATATAAAAAATATTGAAGATGTTTTAAAATATTCATTAAAACCAATATGTTTATCTTATGCATCAAATATATTAAATCTTGATAATGTATCAAATTTATTATTAAAAATTTATGAAAATAATAGTTTAGTAAAAATTAATTCTATTGAAGATTTATTAAAATTAAAAGAATTATTAACTATATCTTGTTTAGCATTAGAAAATCTTGATACTAATAACAACTTTCTAAAAAACTTAAGCAACAACTTATCAAAAATAGACTTAAATAAAATTTGTTATTTAAATTTTTTTGATTTGTTTAAAAAAAATCAAAATGCTGTATGAAAGAATAAATAGTGCTATACTTTATTAGGCGAGGTTAATTATGGATACGCTTAAAATTCAATATTTAGATTATCGTTATTTATTAGTGGAAAATTATAAAAATTTAGGTTTAAATGAACAAGAACTTGTAGTTTTACTTTTAATTGATAATGTTGAAAAAGAAAAACCAACGCTTGTGACTTCCGATCAACTTGCTCTTAAAATGGCGATAGATGAAAAAGAAATTGATAAAATTCTTGTTTCTTTATTAGAAAGAAAATTTTTAAGTTATATTACTTTAAATGATATTATGGTTTTATCAATTCAAAATACAAAAGAAAGAATTATAGAATTAATTAAACGTGATCTTTTACTTTCTCCTTCTTCTGATTTATTAAAAAATAAAGAAGAAGAATTAACAAAGATATATAAATGTTTTGAAGAAAAAATGAAAAGAACTCTTACATCAATAGAATTTGATGCGATACATTCTTGGTTACAAGATGGGGTTAAAGAAGAACTTATTCTTGAAGCTTTAAATGAATGCGCTTTAAATAATAAGTATGTTACTATCAAAGCTGTAGATAAATTAATTATTAAAAAACTTACTAGTAATGATAGAAAAAAAGAAGGATATAGTATCGTCGATGAACATAATAAAAAAGATATAGATGAAATGATTGAAATCGCTTCATATGATTGGATGCATGATTAAATGGATAAAAAAATAATTAATATATGTAATTATTTAGATAATATTTTACCCAATGCAAAATGTGAATTAATTTATCATAATGATTTTGAACTTCTTATCGCAGTAATTCTTTCTGCTCAAACAACAGATAAAAAAGTAAATACTGTTACACCAATATTATTTAAAAATTACCCTAATCCTCAAGAACTTGCCAAAGCTAAGCAAAAAGATGTTGAACAAATTATTAAAATATTAGGCCTTTATAAAAATAAAGCAAAAAATATTATTTCTTGTGCAGAAGAATTAGTAAGTAAATATGATAGTAAAGTACCGTCTAATTTTGATTCTTTAATATCTTTAAGTGGTGTAGGGTTAAAAACTGCAAATGTTGTTTTAGGAGAACTTTTTAATTATCCAGTTATTGGAGTTGATACACATGTAGAAAGAGTTGCTAAAAGATTAAATTTGGCAAGAACAAATGATAAGCCTTATGAAGTAGAAAAGAAATTAGAGAATAAAATTCCACCTCAAAATCGTGTCAAATTCCATCATCAAATGATTCATTTTGGTAGATATTATTGTTTAGCTAGAAATCCAAAATGTGCAAATTGTGAATTAAAAACTCAATGTAAATATTATCAAAAAATTAATAAGTTGAAATAATGAATAATGAACCATGAATATCAACATTTTCTTTGTAAGTTTCCATTATTTCAATTGCGTATATATCATGCTTTAAAGGGATAAAAAATTCATTAGTTTCAAAAAAATATGTTTCTGAATTGAAATCCAAATCATGATAAGTTACATAATAACCTTTATTTCCAAAAAATGTGCTATAAACATCATTATTGATTTCAGGAAGAGAAAAGAAAATTTCTTTATCAAGATAAAGTGGCTCAATATTATTAATGACATTAAAACTAGGTGCTTTTAAAACTTCTTTAATAGCATTTTCTTTTTTTACAGTAATAGTCTTTAAAAATTGTTTTGGAACATAAGTATTTGGTAAAAAAGTTCCTTCTTTACATACTACGACATCTTGTTTAATCATAGAATCTGGTTTTGCAAAATTTTGTTCTTTAATTTCACATTTTTTCATAATACTATTGAAAAGTAATTTTGGGTATTTTCTTCTTGCATCATTATAAGTGAAATATGTTTTTTCACCTTTTATTGGTTCATCAAATCCTGCCCAAGTAACTATTGTATAATTTAAAGAATATCCTGCAAACCAACTATCTTTATCTGCATTACTTGGGAAATTATAATTATTTATAGTTGATTTATCATATGCATTAGTTCCTGTTTTTCCAACGCAGTTTATATTTGTTGGAAAAGCTTGATTAATATTTAAATAATTATTTTTTCGAACATTTTCTAAAGTTGAAGTAATAAGATAACTTGCTTCTTTAGATAGAACTTGTTTTGATGATTCTTCATCATGGTTATAAATTACTTCATTAGTGTCAAGCAAAGTAATTTTTTTAATAGTAGAAGCTTTTTTAAAAACACCATTTCTTGGCAATATACTATAAGCATTACATAAGTTTATAGGACTAACTCCATAAGTCATACCTCCAATGGCATATGGGTAAGAAAAAGTTCCATTGTCCATTAAATTAATGCTTTTTAAATAATCTACAACTTTATCTTCACCTATTTTTTTTATTACTTTTTCAAGAGTATATAATGTTGATGTATTTCTAGAATAACCAATCGCATCAGTTAAGGTTATTTCACCTAAATATTTTTTATCAGCATTATGAACTGTGATATTTGATTTTGGATATGTATAAGGTTCATCTTCGACCATAGTATATTCATGATAATTAAGATATTCCATTGCTAAAGCATATGTAAAAATTGGTTTCATTGTTGAGGCAGGTTGACGATACATGTGATAACTTCTATTGTAAAGGCGCATACCATTATAATTTCTCCCCCCAATTAAAGCAGTTATCCCTTCAGTTTTATTATCTATTACACAAGAAGCAATTTGAGTAAGATTATCATGAAATTCAAATTCTTTTCCTGATTGAACATCATCTAAATAATGTTGCAAAGAAGTATCTAAATATGTTTCTATTTTCATTGGTCTTTCAAATGGAGAATAAGATGTAATTTTTTCAGCTTCTTCGTAAACAACATCTAAATAAGCTTGATAATTATAATTTTTTTCTTCTAAATTTGACCCTTTTTCTATCACAAATTCTTTAGCATGTGTTTTTTTTGCTAAATCGCATTCTAATTTTGTAATATAATTTAATTCATACATTTTATCTAGAACAATATTTTTTCTTTCATTTGCTCGATCGATATATTTAAATGGTGAATATAAAGATGGCGATTTGACAAGTCCTGCAAGTAATGCACATTCTGGTAAAGTTAATAATTCTACATCTTTATTAAAAAAACGATGGGCAGCATAATTTATTCCAGGCATTGTAGCATCAAAATAAATACGATTAAAGTATAATTCAAGAATTTCTTCTTTACTATATTCTTGCTCTAATTGATATGAAAGATAGGCTTCTTGAATTTTTCTTTTTAAAGAAACTTCATTTGTTAAAATTAAATTTTTTACTAATTGTTGCGTAATGGTACTTCCACCTTGACGAGTTTGGGATGATATATTATTTATTAAAGAACGTAAAACCCCTTTATAATCGACCCCTTTATGAGTAAAAAATGTTTGATCTTCAATACTTATTAATGCATCAATTAAATATTGAGGTATTTTTTCATATGGTATTATTTCTTTATTTTTATCTTTAAATGATTCGATTTGTCTTCCTGTAACATCATATATTTCAGTTGCTAAAGGATTTGTAAGAATTTGAATTTCTTTTTTATCAATTGTATTTATTGCATAAAAAATATATCCTGTGACCGAAGAAAAAAGAGCAAAAAATATAATGCAAAAGATAAAAAATGTTTTATTTAATATTTTCAGTAATTTTTTCATTGAAATAGACCTTTTCTACAGCGTCCAAATATTTTAGACGAGGAATATAGCCTTGTTCAATTAAAACTCCTTTTTCACGAATTAATGATAATGGTATTGATTGTCTTTCGTTTAAAGTAATTATTTCAATAATATATTTAGCATCAATAAGGTAAACTTCATTAAGTGATGAAAAATATATTAAAAAGAATGCAATTCCTCCATGCTTTTTAACTCTTTGCAAATGTAAAACTTGATGTTTAGAAATATTGTGCAAAGCTAAAGAAGTTTTTGATTGAGTTTCTTTACATTCAAAATCAATGTATTTTCCCTTATATACCCCATTGTAATCAGTCGTGGATTGTTTTTCAAAATAGGCATCTTTTATACGGCAATTATGTTGATAATCTACTTTAACAATATGAATTGGTGTTGGTCTTTTATAAATTACAGCAATATCATTATCTAAATAATATTTATTTGAAGAATTTACAACATTTTCAAAATCCATTCCACGATTAGAATAATCAATTTTGTTTTCTTCTAGATTTAAATTGGTATTTACATAAGGGTATTTAACCATATATCCTCCTTGGACCTATATTTAGTATGAAATTTTTCAAATTATTTATACTAAATAATCGCTTATAAAACATTCAAAATCCTGTTTTGTTACTGTTTCATTTTTTTCAAGTTTGTTTAAAATTTGTTTTATTGGCTGAGGAAAAATTTTACTTTGATATAATAATTTTTCGTATTGTTGCTTTACGATATTTTTTTGATTTAAGAAGTTAATATATAAATTTTTTAAATCAATAGCGTCATTTAAAGGATTATGACTTTCACCTACTGGCTGAGCATTAAAAAATTTCAAATAATTAATAAGGGAATAAGGGTTATTATTTTCATCGCGTATATATTGAGAGATAAAAGCTAAAAAATCAAAAGTATTATTTAAAATTTTATGACAAATTTCAATATCTTTTGGCTGTGAAAATTTTGCACTTTCTATTAACATCTTGGCATCATTAGAACCAAAAACTATATAACTCGAATGATCAAAATCATCACCGACATACTCTTTTAACTTTAATAGAGCATCATTAAAACTTATTCCATTTTGAGCAATTAAATCTTCATCAATATGAGTTAAAGATTTAATTATTCTTCCTATAGGATTTTGGGCAAAAACATAAACTAGTAAACCATTTTTTTCTTCTTCGATAATGTTTGCATTTTCATCTAATTTGCATTTTATTGCTCCAAGAGCAATTACTTCATGCGAAAATTGAGTTCCTTCTAAATCAAGAAAAACTGCTGTTTTGTGCCCTTTTAATAGTTTTTTTAAAGTTTGCATGTTTTTTTCACCTTAGTAAGTATACTTAATTTAAAAAAAAAAATAAATATTTGCTTAAAAATTGCTCATTTATAAAAGAAAAAATTTAATTTTCTTGATAGTTTTATTGTTAACAAAAGAATAAAGTTCTCATATAAATAATTGAGTGTAAAACTCGAGAGTAGGTGAATTATGTTTCAAGGAAATTGTAATCCAAGAATGCCAAGAGTTAATTTTAACCCTTGCTGCAATCAACAACCTGTAACATCATGCATCAATTGCGGTTTGCTTGTAAGTTTACAAAGTAATGTTGAAGTAGCTTGTCTTTGTTCACAAGTAACTTTTACTGCAACAATTACTAATGAATCCGATGTCGTGGCAAGAAATGCTACCTTAATTCTCCCATTAGATGGTACTTTTGCTTTATTAAAGAATACAGTTGTTGTCAATGGACAATCAGTTGCTGTTGAAAACTTAGATCAAGTACCATTAGGCGATCTTGAACCAGGCGGTACAGCAACTGTTACATATACAGTTGTTGTAATGGAAAATAAGCGTTATGTCTATTCACGCGCGGTTGTTACAACTTGCATTTGCTGCTGTTTTGAAAGCAAAGTAGTAAATGTTGCTTCAAATTTACATTTATTACAAGTTTGCCCATGTTGTTCATGTGGTTCAAATAACGTTACTGATTAATATTTCTTAAGGTCTAATTTAACAAAATCCATGTTAATTGGACCTTTTTATATTGCTTTTTTAAAATATTATTAAGTATAATAATATTGTTCTAAGGAGAAAAAAATGGGTTTAAAGCTTAAACATAATGCAGATTCTATTCTTGAACATGAATTTCAAGCTGTAAAAAATGGTTATGATCCTTTTGATGTTGATTCTTTTTTAGATGAAATTGTCACAGATTATGTAGCAACACAGCAATTTTTATTAAAAAATGATAAGTTAATTGAAAATTTGCAAAGGGAAAATACTGATTTAAAAAATTCAGTTGAAAAACTAGAAATTGAAAATGCTTTATATAAATCAAAATTTAAATCAGTAGCGGAAAATGATAATGTTTCTTTAGCTAACATAGACCTATTAAAACGAATTTCTGCTTTAGAAAACGCTTTATATAAATTAGGCAAAGATCCTAATGAAATAAAATAACTGACCTAGACAATCGCTAGTAATTCTAGAGGAAAGTCCATGCTCACACAACCTGTGATGGATGTAGTGCTTGTGCTAGAGGAAAAAATAACTCTAGGTAGGTGGGAGCACCTAACGGCGAGGAAAAACCTAAATCTTAAGACATGGTTTGTACTCATAAAGTGCCACAGTGACGTAGTTTGTTAGAAATAACAAAGTGGAACGCGGTAAACCCCTCAAGTGAGAAACCTAAATTTGGTAAGGGAAGTAGACTATAGAAACGAATAGATGTCTGCATGCATTTGCATAGATAAATGATTGTCCTAGACAAAACATGGCTTATAGGGTCAGTACTCAATTTAAGGTGGTGAAAAAATGAATTTGCCAAATAAAATAACTATATGTCGTTTAATTGCTGTAATTATAATAGATATTTTACTTTTAATTCCATGGCATAAATTTTTTTCTATACCTTCAATTCCTGTTTTAAATATTGATGTGATTTTTTTAATTGTTTTGCTTTTATTTTTACTTGCCTCTATAAGTGATTATCTTGATGGACATATTGCAAGAAAATATAATTTAGTTACAAATTTTGGAAAATTTATGGATCCAATTGCAGATAAATTATTAATTAATTCGGTATTTATTATTTTAACGCAAGTTGGACCAATAAAAGTTCCTGTTGTTATTCCAGTAATAATGATTTCTCGTGATATTATCGTGGATGTTTTAAGAATGCTAGCTATGGAGCAAAAACAAGTTCTTGCTGCGAATATTTTTGGAAAAGTAAAAACTGTTTTACAAATGGTTGCTATCATATTTGTTTTACTAAATGATTTTCCTTTTTCTTTGTTAAATTTAAAATATCCAATAGCTTTAATTATTTGTTATTTAGCAATGATTTCTTCAATAATATCTGGTATTATTTATATTATTCAAAATAGAAAAATTTTAAAGGAAACAAAATAAATGTATCAAAAAATTATAGATTTATTAAAACTAAAAAATTATACCTTAGGCTCAGCAGAAAGTTTTACTGGAGGTCTATTTGCAGCGACTATAACTTCTTATCAAGGAGTTTCTTCTTTTTTCAAAGGTGGATTAGTAACATATTGGAGTGAACTAAAAAAAACTATTTTGAATGTAAGTGAAGATACCATTAATCATTTTGGTGTTGTTTCTTCAAATTGTGCTTTAGAAATGGTAAAAAATGTAAAACAAATTTTAAATGTTGATATTGCTGTTTCTTTTACGGGCAATGCAGGACCATCAACTTTAGAAAATAAACCTTGTGGTTTAGTTTATATTGGTATTAATTTTAAAGATGATATTAATGTTTATGAATTAAATTTAAAAGGTTCAAGAGAAGAAGTGAGAAAACAAGCAGTTTCTTTTGCTTTAAAAAAAATTGAAGAAAAATTATTAAAAGATTAAATTTTAAGAATTGTATTATTAGGAGATTTATTATGGCAGAAAAAATGAAAAATAAAGATGATAAATTAAATGAAACTTTGTCGAATATTGAAAAAATGTTTGGTAAGGGCTCTGTTATGAGATTAGGTGAAAAACCAAATCTTGATTTAGATACTATTCCTTCAGGATCTATTTTATTAGATTCTATTTTAGGAATTGGAGGTTATCCAAAAGGAAGAATTATTGAAATTTTTGGACCTGAATCTTCTGGTAAAACAACATTAGCCTTAAGTGCGATTGCCGAATGTCAAAAACAAGATGGTAGAGCAGCCTTTGTTGATGCTGAACATGCAATCGATCCAGTTTACGCAACTAAATTAGGTGTAAATATTGATGAATTAATTCTTTCGCAACCAGATAATGGTGAACAAGCATTAGAAATTGTAGAAATGTTAGCTAAATCTGAAGCAATTGATTTAATTGTAGTGGACTCAGTTGCCGCGCTTGTTCCTCAAGCAGAATTAGATGGAGTTATGACAGATTCTAATGTTGGGTTACACGCTAGATTAATGTCTAAAGCCATGCGTAAATTGGCTGGTGTTTTAAATAAATCTAATTGTACAGTAATTTTTATCAATCAATTGAGAGAAAAAGTAGGCGTTATTTATGGAAATCCAGAAGTAACAACAGGTGGTAGAGCATTAAAATTTTATGCTTCGATTCGTATTGATATCCGTAAAGGAGAAGTTATTAAAGAAGGAGATACTATTTTAGGAAATTCCATAAATATTAAAGTCGTTAAAAATAAAGTAGCACCTCCATTTAAACAATGTAAAGTTGATTTAATTTATGGACAAGGATTTTCTAGAACTTCAGAACTTCTTGAACTTGCTTTAATTCAAGGCTTGGCATCAAAATCAGGATCTTGGTTTGATGTATTAGGTGAAAGAGCAGGACAAGGTAAGGAAGCTGCAAAAAAATATTTAGAAGAACATAAAGAAGTTGCCGAAATTCTTACACAAAAAATTTATGAAAATCTAGGCTTAAAAAATCAAAAAGAGAATTAGATTTATAGTTTTACATCATTAAAAATTTCATACCATTTACTTTTATATAATAATTGTAAATGGTTTTTTAATTTATTATTAGCTAACGTAAATAATTGAATTTTAGAAAAAACATTTTTTTCTTTTTTTATTAATGATATAATTTTAAAGGTTGAGAAATCGATCAAGTAAGAAATTTGTTTAATTTTTAATAAATTTATTTTATTGAAATATATTATGCAATATCTAATTTAAATTGTTATATCTTTAAGTCTTGGAGATATAATTGTTTTTTTAAAAGACTAGAAAAGAGGATAAAATGGAATATTTTATTGTTATTGGTATTCTCATTGGTTTAATCCTTGGATGTGTTATTACATTTTTAGCTTTAACCTTTCTTGCAAAGAAAAAAAAGAGTGAAGATGAAGCAAAAGCTGATAGCATAATCAAGGCTGCCGAAGAGAAAAAATTAAATGCAGAAGAAAAAATAAAATTAGCAGAAGAAAAAATAGCAAATGCAAATGAAAAAGCAAACGATATTTTAGCTAAAGCAATGCTTGAAGCTAAAAATAAAACTTATGAATTAAAACTTGCTGCTGAAGAAGAAATTAAAGAGAAAAAATTAGAAGTTGTTGAAATTGAAAATAAACTTAATCAAAGAGAAGCTTCTTTTGAAAAAAGGGATTTAGCTTTAATCGAAAAAGAAAATCTTTTAGAGCAACGTGAAAATCATCTTAATGAAAAAATGTTGGAAGCAGAAAATAAATTAAAAGATGCTGAAACAAAAGAAAATGAAGCTCAAGTTAAATTAGATTCTATAGTAGAAGAACTTGAAAAAGTTGCTCAGATGACAATAGGTGAAGCAAAAGATGAAATTTTTGCTCGTGTAGAATCACAAATGTCACAAGAAATTGCTTTATATCAAAAGAATAAAGAAGAAGAAGCAAAAGAAGTTGCTGAAGAAAAAGCAAAAAATATTCTTGCCTTATCGATTGCTAAATATTCTCAAGAAGTTACTACAGAAAAAACAGTTTCTGTTGTTTCATTACCAACTGATGATATGAAAGGTAGAATAATTGGTAGAGAAGGAAGAAATATTCGTACACTTGAACAAATGCTTGGTGTTGATATTTTAATTGATGATACACCAGAAGTAATTACAGTGTCTTGTTTTGATCCAATACGTAGAGAAACAGCAAGATTAACTCTTGAATATTTGATTAAAGATGGAAGAATTCAACCTGGAAGAATTGAAGAATTAGCGGAAAAGGCTAAACAAGATGTTCAAAAATCAATTCATGAAGCAGGTATTAATGCGGCATTTAAATTAGGACTTCCTCGTATTAATAAAGATTTATTGGATTATGTAGGTCGATTGAAATACAGAACTAGTTATACGCAAAATATTTTAGATCACTCTATACAAACTGCATATTTAGCAGGAATTATGGCCGCAGAATTGGGCTTAGACCAAAATTTAGCTAAACGAGCTGGATTATTACATGATATAGGAAAAGCTGCTGACTTTGAATTAGATGGAAGCCACGTTGAAATTGGTTCTCGACTTGCAAAAAAATATGGTGAGCCTGATATTGTAATTAATGCGATTGAAGCTCATCATGGTGATGTAGAAGCAAAATATATTTATTCATATTTAGTACAAGCCGCGGATACTTTATCAGCCGCTAGACCTGGCGCTAGAAATGAAACATTAGAGAATTACATTAAACGTATTGAACAATTAGAAAATGTTTGTAAAGAGTTTGAAGGGATTTCTTCAGCGTATGCTTTGCAATCAGGTCGTGAAGTACGTGTTATGGTAGTACCTGAAAAAGTCGATGATTTGAAAGCATATTCTCTTGCAAGAGAAATAAAAGACAAAATTGAAAATGAAATGACTTATCCAGGACAAATTAAGGTTTCTGTTATACGTGAAGTTCGTGCGACTGAGACAGCAAAATAATTCATAAAGGCCTTATATAGGCCTTTTTTAAGAGGAAAATATGAATATATTATTTATTGGTGATATAGTAGGAAAACTAGGAAGAAAAGTATTAAAAGAACACTTAGAAGATATTATACATGAATATGAAGTCGATTTTGTAATTGCAAATGGCGAAAACGTAACTCATGGTAAGGGTTTAGTTAAAGAACATATGCTTGAACTTATTTCTCTTGGTATTGATGTAATTACTTTAGGTAATCATGCTTTTGCAAAAAAAGAACTTTTTGATTACATAAATGATTATGATGAAATTATAAGACCAGCAAACTTTCATCAAGAATTTCCTGGTAAAGGTAGTAATGTCTTTAAATTTGAAAATAAAACTATTCGTGTAACTAATTTATTAGGTAGTGTATTTATGAATATGAATGTTGCTAATCCTTTTGATACTTTAAAAAATATTGTTGATTCAGATGATTCAGATATTCATATAGTGGACTTCCATGCTGAAACAACAGGTGAAAAATACGCTTTAGGATATGCTTTTGATGGCAAAATTACTGCCCTAATTGGTACACATACTCATGTAGCTACTGTGGACAATCGTATTTTGGAAAATGGAACAGCATATCAATCTGATGTAGGAATGGTCGGTCCTAATGAAGGAATTTTAGGTGTTGATAAAGAAGCTGTTATCAAAAAATCATGGACAGGACTTCCTAGTGTTTTCCAAGTAATGGAAAAAGGAGAGATAATATTTTCTGCGACATTATTGAAAATTGATGACTATACAAATAAAGTAAAACAAATTGAAAGAATTCAAAAAATATTTTGATTTATTCCTTCTAAACTTTTAAAAAAATTCATAGGATTAAGAAGGAGGAAAATAAAATATGATCGAACAAATGAAAGTTGCATCATCATCATCCCCTTCATCAGTAGCGGGGGCCATTAGTTCTATATTTAGAACTCAAACACATTTAGATATTGATACTGTTGGTGCTGGATCATTAAATCAAGCTATTAAGGCCATAGCAATAGCAAGAGGATTCTTAGTTCCAAGCGGTATTGATTTAGTTGTTTCACCATCATTTAAAGAAATTGAAATTGATGGTAAAGAAAAAACAGCGGTAAGATTACATATTGAAAAAAAATAATTAGAAAAGGAAAAGTAAATGAAAGAAGCAATATATAGCACTCCTTCATTAAAGGAAGCAAGAAAAAGAAGCAAAAATAAAGTTGAAACAATAAATGCAGAATTAATTATTCCCGATCGATTAAGTTTATTTGCTAATGGGAAAAAATATTTTATTCGTACTTATGGCTGCCAAGCAAATGTTGTTGATTCGGAAAATATTGCAGGTATTTTAGAAAAAATTGGCTTCATAAAATGTGATGATCCATTTACTTCAGATATTGTAATTTTGAATACATGCGCAGTTAGAGAAAATGCAGAAGAAAAAGTATTTGGGGAAATAGGTTCTTTAAAACGTTTAAAATCACTTAATGAAAATGCTATTATTGCTTTATGTGGTTGTATGATTCAAGAGCCACATATTGTTGAAAAAATAAGAGAAAAATATCATCAAACTGATTTACTTTTTGGTACTCATAATATTAATAGATTGCCTTTATTATTAGATGAAGTTATTTTTGCTCATCATAGAGTAATTGAGGTTTTATCAAAAGAAGGGGAAATTATTGAAAATTTACCTGTTGTTAGAGAATCTAATTTTAAAGCATTTGTTAATATTATGTATGGATGTGATAAATTTTGTACTTATTGCATAGTTCCTTATACAAGAGGTAAACAAAGAAGTAGAAAAATTGAAGATATTTTAAAAGAAGTTAAAGAATTAAAAGAAAAAAATTATCAAGAAGTTACACTTTTAGGACAAAATGTTAACGCATATGGAAAAGATTTGAATGATAATTTAACTTTTGCTGTATTGCTTGAAGAAGTAGCAAAATTAAATATTCCACGCATTCGTTTCACAACATCTCATCCATGGGATTTTCAAGATGAAATGTTTAGAGTTATTTCTCAATATAAAAACATAATGCCATATATTCATTTGCCTTTACAATCGGGAAGTAATGCTATTTTAAAAAAAATGGGAAGAAGATACACTAAAGAATCGTATATGGATTTGGTAACCCGTTTAAAAAAGATCATTCCTAATGTAAGTTTGTCAACGGATATAATTGTTGGGTTCCCAAATGAAACAGAAGAAGATTTTCTTGATACTTTAGAAGTAGCAAAATTCTGCGAATATGATAGCGCATTTACTTTTATATATTCTCCTCGAGTTGGTACACCTGCAGCTTTAATGCAAGATGATGTAACACGTAGTGAAAAAAATAAAAGATTTAATCGTTTGGTGGAAACATTAGAAATTTCGATTAGTAAAAAAGCAAAAGAATATGTTGGAAAAACAGTTGATGTTCTTGTTGATGGTTTTTCTAAAAAAGGAAAGGATATGCTATCAGGATATACAGAAGGGAATAAACTTGTTAATTTTCAAGGTAATGCTTCTTTGATTGGTAAAATTATTCCAGTTAAAATAATTGATTCTCATACCTATTCTTTAATCGGAGAAGTTTCTGATGAATACAAATATTAAAAAGACAATTGATGAATTTCTTTTAGCATTTAAAAATCATAAAGTTGTAAAAAAGTATTTAATTTTGAAAGAAAAGTTATTAGAGGATCAAGAATTTGTAAAATTAAAAAATCAGAAAAAAAATGCTCAAAAAAATTTAGCGCTTTCTATAAATAAAGAAAATTATAATAAAGCCAAACAAGAATTTTTAAAAGCGAAAGAAGAATATGAAAATTACCCTTTATATATTAATTATTTGGAATATTATGAAGAAGTTAAAGTCTTGTTAAAGGAAATTGAATTATATTTAAAATAAGTAAATTTTATACCCTTTATTTCATAAAATATGTTATAAGGGGGTTTTTTATGTATAAGGAAATCGCAGCAAAGACACTTACTGGCAAAGGCCGTCTTTCTTATTTTTTAGAAAAAGAATTACATTTAGATGATGATGTTTCTAAACTTTTAGGATGTTGGATTATTAATTTGGAATATAAAGAAAAAGTAATTAACAAAGATGTATATTTAATTGGTTCTTATTCAATTCAATTATGGTATGCCTTAAATAATGATCAAAAATCATCAGTTTATGAAGAAAAAATAGACTTTAATGAAAAAGTTTTAATGGCCTATAGAGATTTAGAAGTTTTAAATGATGAAATGTTTATCAAAGTATTTATTTCTAAATATCCAACTTGTATAGGAATGGATTTAGATGAAAATAAAAATATAAAAATTAAAATTGAAAGTTTGTTTTTTTTAGATGTTTTTCAAGAAGCAATTCTTTTTGTTGCATGCCAAGATAAAGGAAATGATAACATTTCACTAGATGAAGAAATATTAATGAATGTTAATCCTAATTATTTAGTTGAAAAGAATAAAAAATAAAAATTTCCTTATTAAAATTTTTTAAATACTTAAATTTTTATCTTTAAAATGATAAAATTTTTTTGTAGGTAAAAAATTATGGAAGTAAAATACACACCAATGATGCGGCAATATCTTGCAATCAAAGAAAAACATAAAGATACGTTAATTTTATTTCGATTAGGGGATTTTTATGAATTATTTTTTGAAGATGCTAAGATAGCTTCAAGAGAACTTCAATTAGCATTAACAGGAAAAAGCGCGGGTGTTGAAGAAAGAGTTCCAATGTGTGGAGTTCCACATCATGCGATTAATTCATATATTGATAAATTAATTGCAAAAGGATATAAAGTTGGCATAGTCGAGCAATTAGAAGATCCAGCTTCTGCAAAAGGTATTGTGGAAAGAGATGTAATACAAATCATTACTCCTGGATGCAATATTGATATAAAAGAAAAAGATAATAATTATGTGGCTTGTGTTGAATTAAATAAAGATTGTTATACTTTTGCATATTGTGATATTTCAACAGGTGATTTATTTGTTGAAAATTTAGAAAAAAATATTGGAATAGTTATTAATGAGCTTGAAAATTTATCGATTAGAGAACTTATAGTTTCTACTTCATTTCCTTCACAAGACATAATGGAAATAAAGAAAAAAAGAAATATTCTTATTTCATATGAAAATAATAATGAAATCACTATTGAACATGAATATATTTTAAATGAGATTAAATCACTTTTTCAGCAGAAATGTATTGTTAGGCTTTTAAATTATTTAAAAAATACTCAAAAACGTGATCTTGATTATATGAAAAAGGCTAGAGTTTTAATTAATAATGATAATTTAACTATTGATGCTTTTTCAAGAATTAATCTTGAGTTGATACGGACAATTCGCAGTGAAGAAAGTTATGGAACGTTATTTTGGTTCTTGGATAATACGAAAACTAATATGGGTTCACGATTATTAAAACAATGGATTGTTAAACCAAGTTGCAATATAAATGAAATTATTACAAGACAAAATATTGTCAGTTCCTTTATTGAAAATTTCTTACTTAGAGATGATATAAAACAAGATTTAAAAGAGATTTATGATATTGAAAGATTGATTGCCAAAGTAAATTTTGGTTCTGCTTCAGGACGTGATCTTTTGCAATTAAAAAAGTCATTAAGTATTGTTCCTAGTTTGACTTCACATTTGAAAGCATTAAATTGTAAAGAAATTAATTCTTTAAAGCAAATTGATTATGATTTTACTTCACTTGTTTCTTTATTAGAAAAGGCAATAGATGATGATGCACCTTTAACGATTAAAGAAGGTGGCATTTTTAAACGTGGATTTAATAAAGATTTAGATGAATTATTAGATATAGCTTTAGATGGGAAAAATTTTGTATCTTTATTAGAAGCTAAAGAAAAAGAAAGAACAGGTATAAAAACTTTAAGAATAGGTTATAATCGAGTATTTGGTTATTATATTGAAGTATCTAAAGGAGCAGTAAGTTCTATTCCTGATGAATGGGGCTATGAAAGAAAACAAACTACAGTTAATTCTGAACGTTTTGTATCTAAAGAGTTAAAAGAACAAGAAAATAAAATACTTAATGCTGAAGAAAAAAGATGTTCTTTAGAGTATGAATTATTTTTACAAATTAGAAAGAAAGTTACGGAATATACTGCTTTAATTCAAGATTTTGCTTCATTTGTATCTTATATTGATTGTCTTCTTTCTTTCGCGGAAACTTCATTAAACGAACATTTTATTCGTCCAATTTTTAATGAAGAAAGAAATATTAAAATTATTAATGCTAGACATCCAGTTATTGAAAAAGTAATGGGAAAAGGTAAATATGTTGCAAATGATATTAAAATGGATAAAAATACAGATATTTTAATTATCACTGGCCCAAATATGGGTGGAAAATCAACATATATGCGTACTTTTGCACTTATTACTATATTATGCCAAATTGGCTGTTATGTTCCTGCAGATTATTGTGAAACTATGTTATTTAATTCGATATTTACAAGAATTGGTGCTTCGGATGATTTAGTTTCAGGCCAATCAACTTTTATGGTAGAAATGGCAGAAACTAATTTTGCCTTAAGACATGCTGATCAAAATTCATTATTAATTTTTGATGAAATTGGTCGTGGAACTGCGACTTTTGATGGTATGGCTCTAGCGGAAGCAATTCTTGAATATATAGCAACTCAAATTGGCGCAAAAACATTATTTTCAACACATTATCATGAAATAACTAAAATTGATGAGAAAATACCAACTTTAAAAAATATTCACGTTGGTGTTAGTGAAAATGCAGGAGATGTAACTTTTTTATATAAAGTTGAAGACGGGGCTATGAATAAATCTTATGGTATTCATGTTGCTTCTCTTGCTTCATTACCTAAATCTTTATTAAATAGGGCAAAAGAAATTCTTTCTAGCTTTGAAATTGAAAATATCGATATTACTAAAGGTAATGTAATGAAAAAAGAAAACGAAACTGAAAAACAATGGGTTCAAGAATTGAAAAAACTTGATCCTCTTTCACTATCTCCTTTAGAAGCTTTAAATTATTTGTTTACATTAAAGCAAAAAATGAAGGAGGAAAACGATGGCTAAAATACATGTAATGGATTCACGCTTGGCAAATATGATTGCCGCGGGTGAAGTTATCGAACGACCTTCATCAGTAATTAAAGAGCTTGTAGAAAATTCTATTGATGCTCACGCAAAACATATTGAAGTTTCAATACAAAATGCGGGAAAAAATTTGATTTGTGTTAAAGATGATGGTGATGGCATGGATAAAGATGATGCCACATTATGCTTTAAACGACATGCATCAAGTAAGTTATATGATGAATATCAACTTTTTAAAATTAAAACTATGGGATTTAGAGGTGAAGCTCTTCCCTCAATTGCATCAATAAGTAAAGTTACTTTGTATACTTCAACAGGTAATGGAGTGGGAAGTAAAGTAAGTGCTTTTGAAAATGAAGTTAAAAGAGAAGATTATAAAGCAATTAAAGGGAGTATATTTGAAGTAAGAGAACTTTTTTATAATACACCAGTTCGTTTAAAATATTTAAAAAAAGATTATACAGAAATTTCTTCATGTATTGAAGTAATGCAACGATTAGCACTTGCTAATGTAGATATTTCTTTTGATTTTTATATTGATGGTCACTTATCATTTTCTACACCTGGAAGAGGTAATCTTTTAGAAGTTATTGCTAGATTGTATGGAAGTGCCACGGCAAAAAAATTGGTTGAAATTAACTTAGAAACATTGGAATATAAAGTTAAAGGTTATATTTCAAAACCAGAATTAACGCGCGCGAATAAATATTTTATGATTACAAATATTAATAAGCGCAATGTTTATTTACCAAAAGTGCAAAAAATAATTATTGATGCTTATAAAGATTATTTGTTTTCTTCACAATATCCAATTTGTGTCTTAGATATTGAAGTTGAACCTTCTCTTGTCGATGTTAATGTTCATCCATCAAAAAAAGAGGTTCGTCTTTCATCAGAGGAAATATTATTTGATTTAATTTCCAAGGGAATAAAAGAAAAACTACAAGAAATCAATCTTATTCATAATGTTGAAATAAAACAAAAAAAGGTTGAAAATGTCTCTCTTTTTGATACCAAAAATAATGATGTCGATGTTTTTCGACCTACAAAACAAAATGATTTTTTAATTTTACATGATTCGGAAATTGTTAATGAAACTAATAAAGAAATTAAATTTGAAGAAAAAAATTTTGAAGAAAAGAAAGAAGAACCAATTTTAAAAAAAGAAATAAAAGAAAAGATAATTCCTGAATGGAAAGTGATAGGCCAAGTGATGAATACTTATATCATCTACGAAGGTAATGACGGATTTTATATTATGGATCAACATGCGGCAATGGAAAGAATAAATTATGAAAAATATCAAAATTATTATAATTCACATTATGATATTGTCGAGCCTTTAGTCCCATTAATTATTGATTTATCGCTTTCAGAAATGAAAAAATTCACAAAAGAAAGACAAGTTGCTTTAAAAAATATTGGGCTTGATATTGAAGAATTTGGCCCAACATCTTTAAGGATAAATTCATATCCAACATTTATCGATGAAAAAAATAATACTTTTAATTATTTACAATCGATTATTATGGATATAATAAATGATAATAAAGTTGATATTAAAGAATTAAGAAGACATGTAATTGCAACTTTAGCGTGTAAAGCATCGATAAAAGCAAATGATAAATTGAATGAGATGGAAATGGAATCATTGTATAAACGATTATTTAATTGCGATAATCCATCTTGTTGTCCCCATGGTAGACCAACAATTATTCATTTTACAAAATATGACATCGAAAAGCTGTTTAAAAGGACAGGGATATGATTTTTGTTATAATAGGCCCTACAGGAAGTGGTAAATCTCAACTTGCTATAAAATTGGCTTTAAAATACAATGGTATTATTATAAATGGTGATGCATTTCAAGTCTATCAAGAAATGGATATTGGAACAGCAAAGCCTACTGAAGAAGATTTTAATTTAGTTGAGCATTATCTTTATAATGTATTTTCACCAACTTATGAATTTTCAATTTATGATTATCAAAAAATTTTACGAGCTGAATTAAAAAAACATCCAAATAAAAATATTTTTATTGTTGGAGGTTCTGGATTATATCTTAAATCAGCACTTTATGATTTTTCATTTGTAGAAAATAAAGATTTTAATATTAATTTTGATAAATTAACAAATGAAGAACTTTATGATTTATTAAAAAAAGTTGATGAAGAATCTTCATTAAAAATACATATGAATAATCGAAAAAGAGTATTAAGAGCATTAGAAATTTTTTATTCATCAGGCAAAAAGAAATCGGAAATTGAAAAAAAACAAGAGCATAAATTAATTTATGATGCTGTTTTTATTTCTTACAACTTATCTAGAGAAGAATTATATCAAAGAATTGATAAACGTGTTGATGAAATGGTGGAAAAAGGTCTTTTTTTTGAAGTAGAAAATCTTGTAAAAAAATATGGTAGTAATTTAAAAGCTTTTCAAGCCATTGGGTATAAAGAAATTATACATGGAAAAGAAAATAAAATTTCCCATCAAGAAATTATAAATTCCATTAAAAAAGCATCAAGAAATTATGCTAAAAGGCAAATCACTTATTTTAAAAATCAATTGCCAGTTATATGGATTTCAAATGAGAAAGAAGCTTTTGAAATAGTAGAAAATAAATTAACTCATTAATTTATTTAAATTAAAAGCTTTTAAACATATAATTTTATATAGAATCTTTGTGAGGTGTTATTATGTTAGAATCGATATATCAAATTGCAAATAAATTAGGCATAGATGAAAAATACGTTGAACCATATGGAAAATATAAAGCTAAAATTGATCTTTCTATTATGGATGAATTAAAAAATAATAAAGATGGCAAACTTGTTTTAGTTACGGCAATTACACCAACTAAATCTGGTGAAGGTAAAACAACTATGTCAATTGCTTTACAAGAAGGGTTGAGAAAATTAAAACAAAATTCTTTGCTTTGTTTAAGAGAACCTTCTCTAGGACCAGTTTTTGGTTTAAAAGGCGGGGCTACAGGTGGAGGAAAAGTTACAGTAGAACCAAGTGAAGATATAAATTTACACTTTAATGGAGATATGCATGCTTTAACTAGTGCGATAAATCTTATAGCCGCGGTTATAGATAATGAATTATATCAAGGAAATTCTTTAAATATTGATAAAGATAGAATTGTTTGGAAACGGGCAATGGATATGAATGAACGCACATTAAGAAACATTATTATTGGACGTGGTGAAAAAAATGGTGTTGAAAGAGAAGCGGGATTTTTAATTACTGTTGCAAGCGAATTAATGGCGGTTTTTTGCTTAGCAAAAGATCAAGATGATTTTATTGCAAGAGTTAATAAAATTACAGTTGCTTATACTCTTGATAATAAAAGATTAACTATAAAAGATTTTAAAATTTCAAAGGCTATTTTAAAATTAATGAAAAATGCCTTAAAACCTAATTTGGTTCAAACAGGCGAAAATAATCCTTGCTTAATTCACGGAGGTCCTTTTGCAAATATTGCTCACGGATGCAATTCATTAATAGCTTTAAAAATGGCATTAAAATTAAGTGATATTGTTGTTACTGAAGCAGGTTTTGGTTCTGATTTAGGTGCAGAAAAATTTTTAGATATTTTGTCACAAGTTGGTTCATTACATCCAGATTTATGTGTTATGGTAGCTACTTTAAAGGCTTTAAAACTTCATGGTGGAGAAGATTATAGTAATTTAAATAATAAGAATCTTGAAGCCTTAAAAATTGGAATACAAAATTTGAAACAGCATTTAGAAAACATGAAAAAATATAATCTTGAACCTATTATTGCTTTAAATAAATTTGCACTTGATGATGAAGAAGAACTTAATTTTATTAAATCTTGGGCCAAAAAAGAAAATTATAAAATTGCTCTTGTTGAAGGCTATGAAAAAGGTGGAGAAGGCTCTATTGATTTAGCAAAGTTGGTAATTGAAAGCTTAAAAAAACCTAGTGATTTTCACCCTTTATATAAAAAAGAATTACCTCTTATCGATAAAATAAATTTAATTTGTAAAGAAATCTATCGCGCGGATAAAGTTGTTTTTTCTGATATTGCATTAAAAAAATTAGAAGAGTATTCTCAAGAAGGATTTAATGAAAGTTATATATGCATGGCAAAAACTCCAGCTTCTTTTTCAGACAATGATAAATTATTAAATACTCCACGAAATTTTAATATTAATGTTAGAGATGTAAGTCTATCTTCTGGTGCTGACTTCATTGTATGTTTAACAGGAAATATTTTGACTATGCCTGGACTTCCAAAAATTCCAGCCGCGGTAAAAATGGAGAATGAGTAAATATGAAATACTTACTCGGTAAAGAAATTGCTGAAAAAATAAAATTAGATTTGCAACAAAAGATAGCTTTGTTAGATGAAAAACCAAAGTACGCTATTTTATTAAATGAAGATGATAGTTCTTCAGTTCATTATGTTTTATCACAAAAAAAATTAGCAACTCAATTAGGTATCGATTTAGATGTTTTTTCTTTAAAAAGTGATGAAAATGAATATATTTTAAAAATAAAAGAACTTAATAATGATTCTTCTTATGTTGGGATTTTAATTACTAGACCTTTATTTAAAAATGCAAATGAAAAGAAGATTCTTTCATATTTAGATCCAAATAAAGATATCGATGCAGTAAATTCAACTTTTTTTGGAAAATTATTAATGAATGAAAATTATTTATTTCCTCCTGCTACTTCAGAAGCGGTAATGTTAATGCTTGAACATTATAAAATAAATGTAGATGGAAAAAATGTTTTAGTTGTTGGAAGAAGTCTTTCTGTTGGAAAACCAATTGCATTATTATTACTTAATAAAAATGCAACCGTAACAATTGCCCATTCGCATACTAAAAATTTAAATGAACATCTTGCAAAAGCAGATATTGTAATAGTTTCAATAGGAAAAGCACAATATATTGATGGAAAACTTTTAAAAGATGGTGCTATTGTCTTAGATTGCGGAATCCATTATTTAGATTCAGGTATTGTAGGTGATGTAAAAGTTGATGAGAAGTTATCGATGATAAGTAAAGTACCTGGTGGAATTGGCCCAATTACATCTATATTGCTAATGGAACACATTTATAAATGTTATATGGTAAATAAACATGATTGAAAAAGATAGTTATGATTTAGGTTCTATCGTTGAGATGAAAAAACCACATCCTTGTATTAATCGTACAAAAATTTTTGAAATTACAAGAATGGGCGCAGATATAAAAATTAAATGTTCTGGATGTGGCAATATCATAATGTTAAGCCGTCAAGATTTTGAAGAAAAAGCAAAAAAAATTATAAAAAAATAACAAAAAGTAAAAAACCTCTTAATTGTATTTTTAGGAGGTTTTTTTATGGATTTTTTTCGCTTTGAAGAATTAGAAAAATCTTTTTCTCTTCAATTGCTTTTTCAAAATATATCTTTTAGTTTTCCTCAAGTTGGTTTTATATCATTACTTGGAAATTCAGGCTCAGGAAAAACAACTTTGTTTTATTTATTAACAGGATTAGAAAGAAAAGATAAAGGACAAATTTTTTATCAAGGAAAAGAATTAAAAACAGAAAATGATTTTCGACTATTTCGTAAAGATTGTTCTTTTGTATTTCAAGAATATGGAGTATTAAATTATTTATCAGGTTATGAAAATTTAAATTTAGGTGGCTATGATTATGAGAAAATATCTTTAATTGAAAAAGAAAAATTAAACAAAAAAGTTGGTTTATTATCAGGCGGAGAAAAGCAACGTTTAGCTTTATTAAGAACTATAAATATGAATAGTAAAATAATTTTTTGTGATGAACCAACAGGATCACTTGATGAAAAAAATGGCATTCTTATAATGGAAGAATTAAAAAAACTTTCTAAAGACAGATTGATTATAATGGTAAGTCATAATAAAGAACTTGTTGAAAAATATTCAGATATTATATTATCACTAGAAAATAAAAGCCTAAAATTAATAAAGACAAATAAAAAATTA
Organism: uncultured Bacilli bacterium; assembly: GCA_947632435.1. GTDB lineage: Bacteria > Bacillota_I > Bacilli_A > RFN20 > CAG-449 > CANRPC01. The sequence goes on from CANRPC010000011.1 coordinate 32,921, forward strand.
TATAGTAAAACAAATAATTTAAAAGCAAAAAAACCAAATTTGGCTAATAATATAAATATTTCTTTTAAATCATTTTTACAAGATAAATTAAAATTACTTTTTACATTTATATCTTTAATTTTAGCTTTTGCCTCAATTTTATTAGTTTTAAATTTAAAAGATTCTGCACATGAAACTATTGTAAATGCTACGCATACTTTTGCGGATTATAAACGTCTAAAAGTTTGTGAAATTGAAAATAACAAAATTGAAGGAACATCATTTTCTTTAAGTAAAATGAAAAGACCAAAATTAAATCAAATTAAAGAAAAAATAGAAAATCTTGCTGATATTGAATACAATTTAGACTATTTTCTTTCTTTAGCAAAAATAAATTATCGAAAAGAGAATATTAATATGAACATATTATCTTTTCCTTTTGGAAGTGGTTTAGAAGATTTAAGAATTAATCAACAAGCAAAAAAAATTTTTCAAAATTTAGAAGAGCCAATTGAAATTGATATTAGACAAGAAGTTTATACAAAATATAAAAATAAAATTTACAAAGATGAAGTTAATTTATCGCTTAAATGTTATGTGCATGAAATTTATGAGGAATTTAATTTCTTAAATTATCCATGTATTTTTATTTCTCATGATGCTTTGAAAAATTATATGAAGGGTATAGAATTAACATCTTTATCAAAAAGTAGGAATGTTTTTACCTCTTTATATGATCGTTATTCTTCATTTAGTGAAGAAGATGATGCATACACTTCTTATTCATTTTATGTTGATGTAAAAAATGTAGAAAATGTTGAAGAAGTTATTAATAAATTAGAGGATATGGAAAATATAAGTGTTGAATCTCGAGCCATTCAAACACAAAAATCATTAAATTCAAGTTTTCATTTAATTGATATATTGATGACAACTTTTGCTTTTATATCTTTAATTTTAGTCGTGGCTCTTTTATATTTAATGCTTTTATCATCTTTTCAAAGTCGAAAAAAAGAATTTGCTATATATCATACTCTAGGATTAACCTTTAATGATTTTTTAATTTTTATTGTTTTGCCTAATTTTTCTTTGCTTACTTTTTCGTACTTTTTTTCATTTATTTTTTATAAATTAGGTGGAATGTATTTAAATTCTTTATTTTTTAAATTTTTTGAATGTAATATTTTTACGAATAAATTTTTTTCATATAAAAACATTATTTTACATTTGATTTCGCTTTTTATTGTTTCTTTATTATTTTCTTTGTGGTTTGCTTTCAAAAGCCAAAAATTAAAAGTAAGTGAGGTTATTAAAAGTGAATAAATATATTTTAGAAATTAAAAATGTTACCAAAAAATTTAATGACATTTTATTATTTGAAGATGTTAATATTAAATTTTCTTCATGTGGATTATATGGTTTGCAAGGAGAATCTGGTTCAGGTAAATCTTCATTTTTATATCTTATTTCTTTATTAGATCAATATTATCAAGGTGAAATAATTTATTTTGGAAAAAATATTAAAGATATTAAAACTAAAGATGAATTTATAAATAAACATATTGGCTTTGTTTATCAAAATCCAATTTTTATTCCCGATTTAACTCTAGATGATAATTTAGCACTTGTAAGAAACGAAAACAATGTTATTAAAATAAAGAATCTTTTAAAAACAGTTGGGTTAGAAGAAGCAAAATTAAAAAAAATAAATATGCTATCAGGTGGAGAAAAAATGCGACTTTCTATTGTCAGAAGCCTATCAAATAATCCAGAAATTCTTCTTTGTGATGAACCAACAGCTTCACTTAATGAAGAAAATGCAAAACTTATCATGGATATTTTAAAAAAAGAAAGTTTAAAGCGATTAGTTATAATTGTTTCTCATGATCAAAAATTATTAAAAGAATATGCGGATTACATATATGAATTAAAAAACAATAAAATTAATTTAATTTTAAAAAAAGAAATAAAAAACACTCCAGAAATAAATGAAAAAAAGACATTAAACAAATTAAAATTTAGTTTTATTATTAAATATATATTTGCAAAATTTAAAAGTAAAAAATGGCAAACTTTTATTTGTTTATTTACATTATGTATTAGTTTTTTTACAATAGGTTTTTCTTTTTTACTAAAAGAAGAAATTTCTTCTGAAGTTAAAGAAACTTTTTCATCTTTTATGGATGATGATGAAATATGTTTAAAAGGTGAAGAAATTGAAGAAAAAAATGAAATTAATTCTGTGAGTATTAATGAAGCTCAAGATGTAATATTACATTCTGAATATTTTTATGATTGCAATTATTTATATCAAGGAGATTTTGAAAATCAATTCAAAGATGCAAATTATTTAACATTGCTTTGTGAAAATTCGATCACTTTTTATGATGTCGGATTTCGAAGTGTTATTGAATCAATTTTAATTTCTGACATTCCTTTTGGGGATAAAATTTATCCTTATAGATTACAAAATTTAAATTTTGATGAAGGAGTTCTTGGGTTAAGAAATAAAGATATTATTAAAATTTGTTCAGCTTTAGATTTAGAAGAAAAAAATGTAAATGCTTTAAGTAATTATTTAACTTATCACACAATTGATTTTTGCTTTACATTTCAAAATGAAGATTGGAATTATAATAATGAAGTTTTATTTCGCATGCGTGGCTTTTTCTTGACAAATGAAAAAATAATTATTGCTCATAGTGAAAAAAATTATGTGGAAAATTTCGTTGAAACTAAAATGAAATTACCAATTTCAACTGATTTAAAACGCGTAGAGTATCTTCCTTGGACAATAAAAAGAGCCACATATATAAGAGTAAAAAAAGAATATGAATATAAAGCATTAAAAGAGTATTTTTTTAGTGATTATTATATGTATTATGATCTTAAAAAGGTAACAGGAAATTTAAATTCTTCCTTTTTAGATTCTTCTTACCACCAAGGTAAATATATTTTAACATATGCTTCAAAAGGTAAAATACCTTATTCCAATATTCAGCAAATGATTAACGATAAAAATATTTTAAATGCCTTTCCTGTCGGCAAACATTATCCATTAATAAAAGAAGCTATGGCAAGTGGATTTAGTAATTCAATATTTTTAGCAAGCAATCAAGAAATTTTATTTAATATAGAAAACTATTATAGCGAAATTAAAGAAAATGTTGATTCTTTAGATTTATCAAAAATTGAATTTGCAAAAAATGTTTCTTATGGTAATCTTATTACTTCAGCTTTACAAAAAGGGGTTAAATTAGAAACAAAAAAACCAAAATTATTATCTGGAAGATATCCTCTTGATGAAAATGAAATTATGATATCAACAATTCTTGCTAAAAAACTTTTTAAAAAAGATTATGGAGTAAATGAAAGAATTTATTTAATGTTTCATGATTATGATGAAATTTTTTTAAATCAATTTAAAACTTCTTCTTTAATAATAAGTGGTGTTTTTGAGGACAATTATGAGAAAATTTATCAAGAGGAATATTGGTATCCTATTTTTATTTCATTAAATTTTAATTATCCCTTAGAGGAGATTTATGTAAATTCATTTATCTGTAGGTCAGATTTAACACCTAATAGTTTAAATAATATTTATGATAATTATTTTTTTGAAAAACCACTTGAAGAAATTTATCAAAGTGTTGATTCCGTTATTGAAATGATACAGATTATATTAAATGTCTTTTATGTTTTAATTTATTTAATTTCTTTTGGAATTTTATTTATTACTTTACAAAACATTATGCATGAAGCCGAAAAAGAAATTGGTATGTTAAAAAGTATAGGTATAAAGAAAAAAGAAGTCTTTTTACAATTTTTAACGTATGGATCATGTTATACAGTAGTGGCATTATTTAGTTCATTAATTTCTTTACTTTTTATTAATTTCATTCTTAGAGTATTTTATTTTAATTTACCATTTACTTCTTTAAATATTAAACCTTATTTAATAATGATTATTAATGCATTGATTTTAACAATTCCATTAAGTGTTGTAGAAATTATTTTACCATTAAAAAAAGATGCATTGAGTTTATTAAAACGTTATTATTAAATAATTAAAAAACTAGTAAGATAATTTTATATATGCTAAACTTTAAAAGAAATTGAAAGAGGTATCTTATGGGACTAAAAGCAGGAATTGTTGGATTACCAAATGTTGGAAAATCTACTTTATTTAATGCAATAACAAATGCACACGTAGAAGCGGCTAATTATCCTTTTGCTACGATTAAACCAAATTCTGGTATTGTTGAATTAAATGATATTAGAGTCGATGAGCTTGTTAAAATATTTAATCCAAAGCGTGTTGTAAAGGCAACATTTGAATTTATTGATATTGCAGGACTTGTTAAAGGTGCTTCACAAGGTGAAGGATTAGGAAATCAATTTTTAGCAAATATTCGTAATGTTGATGCAATTTGTCATGTTGTTAGATGTTTTGAAAATGAAGATATTATTCATGTCGAAAATTCTATTAACCCTTTAAGAGATATAGAAACGATTAATTATGAATTAATTTTTGCAGATTTAGATACAATTAATAAACGTCTTGGAAAAGTAGAAACAAAAGCTCGTACTGCGAAAGATAAAGAATCTATTTTAGAAGTAGAAGTTCTTACAATATTGAAAGAAAATCTTGAGAAAGGTATTCTTGCAAGACTTATAGATTTTAAAGATGAACAGAAAAAAATAATTGCAAATTATGCCTTACTTACTATGAAACCAGTTATTTATGTTGCTAATGTTTCAGAAGAAGATTATGGAAATTTAAATAACTGTAAATATTATCAAGATGTCAAAAAATATGCGGAAAAAGAACAAGCGGAAGTAATAGCTATTTCTGCTGCGATAGAAGAAGAATTATCTTCATTTTCTAAGACGGAAAAAATTGAATATTTAAAGGAATTAGGTGTTGAAAAAACAGGTCTTGATCGCTTAGTAGATACAACATATCATCTTTTAAACTTAGCGACATTTTTTACTGTTGGTGAAGATGAAGTAAGAGCGTGGACTTTTAAAAATGGGATGAAAGCACCTCAATGTGCAGGAATTATTCATACAGATTTTGAAAAAGGTTTTATTCGTGCTGAAACATATTCATATGATGATATTAAGATACATCGTTCAGAAAAAATTTTAAAAGAACTTGGAAAAATTAGAAGTGAAGGCAAAGACTATTTAGTACAAGATGGCGATTGTTTGTTAATTAGATTTAATAATAGGTGAAATAAGATGATAAAAGTTGGATTTGGAAGAGATATTCATGCTTTCAGTGATGAAGGTAGAGATTTAATTATAGGTGGAATAAAAATTCCTTTTGAAAAAAAAGTTTTAGCAAATTCTGATGGTGATGTGCTTTTTCATGCTCTTGCGGAAGCATTACTTGGTAGTTTAGGAATGTTTGACTTAGGAACTTATTTTCCCGAAACAAAAGAATGCGAAAATATGGATTCAAGTTTAATTGTCAAAAAAGTTTTAAGCTTTATGCATGAAAAAAAATTCCATTTAGTTAATGTTGATATTTCTCTTATCTTAGAAAAACCAAGACTAAAAGATTATATATTAAAAATAAAAAATAATGTAAAAAATATTTTAAATTTAGATGATGAATGTGTTTCTATTAAAGCTCAAACAAATGAAAAAATGGATTCTGTTGGTAAAAATTTAGCGATTGAATCTTGTTGCGCATTACTTATTGAAAGCGATTAATTAGTATAATATAAATAAGAATGTTCTTTTGTTATGCTATTATATAATCTAAATGGTGTAACTGAAGTGGTGATATTAAAATAAGAATTTGTATTATCAAGATATTTACCTATGCGATAAAATATTTCTCTTGAAAGATATCCTTTTGTTAAATAGGTATTATCATCGCTTCCAACATAAACCCCAATAGTATAATTTTTATTAAATCCGATTACCCAAGATGATGAGTTAGTGGATCCAGTTTTAGCACCATAATTATCGGAAATATAGTAATTCATTAATGAAGGAGAAGCATAAGTTTTTAAATTTTTGTCGAATGGAGCTCTTAAAAGATGACGAATAATTTCTGCTTCTTTTTTAAATAATAATCGTGTTCCAATATTACTATTGGCTTTGTATAGAATATTTTTTTCATCTTTAAGAATACGTTTTATTAATTTAGGTTTGTAAAATATACCTCCTGAAGCAATGCAATTATAAATAGATGTTAATTCTAATAATGATAAAGAATTTGCCCCCAAAGCTAAAGTTATATTATCAACATCAACATCAACATGAAAAGACTCTAATAAATCAATTAAAGGAGTTAAACCAAGTGCTAGTAAAGTTTTTACAGCATAAATATTATCGGACATTGCTAATGCTTCTAAAAGGGTAATTTTTCGATTCGCATATATTTCACCTGCATTAGAAACGTTATAATCGCCATAATCTTTTATTTTAAAAGTTGTCTTTTCACTTGTTAATTCTTTTAATGGAGTAAATCCATTTAATAAAGCTAAATAATAAAGTAAAGGTTTAATTGTGCTACCAATCTGTTTTTTTGCATTAACCGCTCTGTTGAAAGAAGAAGTTTGATAATCTTTTCCGCCAATTAAAGAAATTACTTTTGAAGTAGATCCTTCCATAATTACAACTGCAGTATTATAATTTTCAAAATTTATTTTTTCGATAATACCTTTAACATAATTTTGTATGTCATTATTTAAATATGTTTCTATTGTTAATCCTTGTAAATAATTACTTTCTGTCAATAAATTATTGTTTTTAATTTCTTGCATGCAAGCATCTAAATAATAATCATCAATACCTTGTTGGGCTTTTGAATTTTGTTTTACTAAGTTGAAATCAGTTTCAAATGCGTGATAAAATTCATCAATAGTTATAATTTTATTTTTTTCTAATGTTTTTAATATTTGAAAAGTTTTTTCCTTTGCTAAATTTAAATTAATGTAAGGGGAATAATTATTTGGTGAATTTAAAATTCCTATTAACATTGCTTGTTCATATAAAGATAATTCATTGACATCTTTTGCAAAATAATAATAAGAAGCTGTTCTTAAACCATATACACCATGAGCAAAATAAGTACAATTCAAATAATATTCTAAAATTTTTTCTTTTGTTAAAGCACTTTCTAATTTTAAAGCATAAATAATTTCTTTAAATTTTCTTGTAATTGTTTTTTCATTATTTAAAAAAAGCATTCTTGCTAGTTGCATAGTAATAGTGCTCCCACCTTGTGTAGAAGAAGAAAAAATGTTATGAAAAGTACTTTTTACAAGACGAAAAAAATCAAATCCGTTATGTTTAAAAAAATTTTTATCTTCGATACATAAAAGGTAGGAAATAAAATTAGTAGGTACTTCTTCATAAGTAATATATAATCCCTTTTTCTCATGTAATGTATTTATTATTATATTATTTTTGTCATCTTTAAAAACAACTTCATAAGGATGATATAAGTTTATATCGTCTAAAAGATAAAAATATAAAAAAGGTGTTAAAAAAATAATAAAGGTACTAAATATTAAAATTTTTTTCTTTTTCATTTCATTTGATAGATATTATTATTTATACCTAGTTTCTTCCTTTCTTTATTAAATCTAAAGAATAATTTTCATTTTCTCATTCTTCTTATTTAGTATGGTATTATTAATAAAAAGTAACCAAAAAATAAAGAAATATATTTTATAAAAATATATAAAATAAAATTTTCATATTGAAAAAAGGGGCTTAATATTGTAGACTTGCTTAATGAGGGATGGTATGGAAAAAAGAAAAGTAAAGATGATTTCCTACATCAAAAATGCTGAAGAAAATGAGTTTGAAAAAAGCACTTATGAAGGAGAAGAAATTTTTCTAAAACTTCCTTCACAAAAAAATTTTAAATTCGTATCTAATGAAGGTATAAGAATTGTGAGAATAAATTTTTCAGATAATTTGAAAATAAAAGAATCACATAATAATGTAAATTTGGAAATTAATTTTCAAGAAAATAATTTTGGATTAATGAAGTATATTCAAGAATTTAATAAGAGAAAATATCAAACTTCATTTAAAACAAAGTTAATAGAATTCAAAAATAATACAAATGAAATTTTTATTCATTATCTTATTCTTGATGATTTATTAAAAACAATGGTAGAAACAAAAATATTTCTACAAATAGGAGAAATTTAAAATGATATCAAATGAAGAAAAATTGAAATTAGCCATTAAAGATTCATTGTTAAAATTAGGTATTGAAACTAGTTTAGACTCTATAATTATTGAACGTTCTAAAGAAAAAATTCATGGCGATTACGCGACTAATATTGCAATGAAAAGTGCAAAAATATTAAAAAAATCTCCGCAGAATATTGCTCAAGATATAATATCGCATTTAGATTGTTCGGCGATTGAAAAAGTTGAAGTAGCAGGTCCTGGTTTTATTAATTTTTTTATGAAACAAGAATGCCTAAGTTCTACACTTCAAATAATAAATGATTTAAAAGATGCATATGGTAGTTCTAATTATGGTAAAAGAAGTAAAATAAATGTTGAATTTGTATCCGCTAATCCTACAGGTGATTTACATTTAGGTCATACAAGAGGCGCGGCAATTGGCGATAGTATTTGTCGTTTGTATTCTTTTATTGGTTTTGATGTTACTAGAGAATTTTATGTTAATGATGCTGGTAATCAAATTAATAATTTAGCAAAATCAATTAATGTTCGTTATCATGAAGCCTTTTCAGATTTTTCACTTCCATTTCCAGAAGATGGTTATCATAGTGATGACATAAAAAATATTGCTGCAATAATTAAAGATGAAGTTGGCGATAAATATTTAGATAATTCTTTTGAAGCTATGCAATATTTTAAAACACGTGGAACAGAATTAGAATTAAAAAAATTAAATGCTGACTTAAAGATGTTTAGAGTTAATTTTGATGTTTTTTCTTCGGAATTAGCAATTAGAAATCGTGGAGAAGTAGATAATATATTAAAAAAATTAAAACCATATACTTATATTGAAGATAATGCTACATTTTTAAAAACTACAGATTTTATGGATGATAAGGACCGTGTAATAATTAAATCAGATGGAAGTTATACTTATTTACTTCCAGATATTGCTTATCATTATAATAAATTACAAAGAGGATTTTCCTTATGTATTGATGTTTTAGGTGCAGATCATCACGGGTATATTAATCGTATGAAATCATCTTTACAAATGTTAGGTTATTCTAAAGATGTATTGGAAATAGAGCTTATTCAAATGGTACGTTTATTTAAAGATGGAAAAGAATATAAGATGTCTAAACGTACTGGAAATGCTGTTTCTTTAAAAGAATTATGTGAAGAAGTAGGAATTGATGCAGTAAGATATTTCTTTGTTTCGCGTGGTGCTTCTTCTCATTTAGACTTCGATTTAGACTTAGCAAGTAAAATGGAGTCATCTAATCCAGTATTCTATGCCCAATATGCACACGCTAGACTTTCTAAGGTTTTAGAACAAGGTAAAGAATATAATTATGATTTTTCGGGTAGTTTATTAAATGAAGATAAAGAAAAAGAATTAATGAAAATTATGGATGATTTCCCAAAAGAAGTATTAAATGCTGCGCTTCAAAGAGCGCCATATAAAATGACAAATTATATTCAAAAATTAGCAACGGCAATACATGAATTTTATACTTTATGTCGTATTGTTGATGGCAATAATATTCCATTGACAGAAAATCGTTTAGCTTTAGCAAAATGTGCTAAACAAGTCATGAAAAATGCTTTAAATCTCATCGGTGTAAGTGCACCAGAAAGAATGTAAAAGGAGGAAGATGATGATTAAATCAAATTTAGATGTAGCATATGAAATTATGCAAAAAAGTAAGAGTTCAGTTCCATTTAATGAACTTTGGCAAGAAGTATGTAAAATACAAGGATATAGCGAAGAAGAAGCTAAAACTAAAATGGGAAAATTTTATACAAATTTATTCATGGATGGAAGATTTGTTGCTTTGGAAAAAAATAATTGGGAATGGAATTTACGTGATCGATATACTTTTGATTTAGCTCATATTGATTTAGATAATGATGAAGATGAAGATAGCGATAATGAAGCAGATTCTAATGACAATATGTCTGATGATAATGAGTCTTATAATTCTGATTATGATGAAGATGATGAAGATGAACTCGATGATGAAGATGAGGAAGACCAAGACGAAGAAGAATATTAATATATTCCGTTTTTTTGATTTTGTGCTATAATATTTTTAACTATAGGAGGAAAATATATTATGCCACTAGTTAGCATGAAAGAAATGCTTATAAAAGCAAAAGAAGGCAAATATGCAGTCGGTCAATTTAATATTAATAATGTCGAATGGACCGCGGCAATATTAGAAAAAGCGGAAGAATTAAGATCACCTGTTATTCTTGGAGTAACAACAAGCGCTAGTAAATATATGGGTGGTTGGAATACTGTAGTTGGACTTGTAAGAGGGTTAATGATTGATAAAAAAATCACAATCCCTGTTGCTTTACATGTTGATCATGGTGACTCATTTGAATCATGCAAAGCTGCAATTGATGCTGGGTTTACATCAGTAATGATTGATGCTTCAAAATATCCATTAGAAAAAAATATTGAAATTGTTAAAGAAGTTGTTGATTATGCTCATTTACGTGGTGTTTCAGTAGAAGCCGAATTAGGCCATGTAGGTGGGCAAGAAGATAATGTTGTCGCTGAAGAATTATATGCCATACCAAGCGAATGTATTAGACTTGTAAACGAAACAGGAGTTGACTGTCTTGCTCCAGCTTTAGGATCTGTTCATGGACCTTATAAAGGTGAACCAAAATTAGGTTTTAAGGAAATGGAAGAAATTGGTAACACATGTGGAGTTCCACTTGTTCTACATGGTGGATCTGGCATACCAGAGGATCAAATTAAAAGAGCAATTTCTTTAAAAACAGCAAAAATTAATGTTAATACAGAATCTCAACAAGCATGGACAAAAATTGTACGAGAAGTTTTAAAAAATGATAGTAAAGTTTATGATCCTCGTAAAATTATAGGTCCAGGAAAAAAAGGTATTGCTGAAGTTGTAGAAGTCAAATGTAAAATGTTTGGCTCTATAAATAAAGCTTAAAAATAAGGCATGAAAAGTGCCTTTTTTAAAATTATGTTAGATATAGAAAATAAATTAATAGAATTAATAAAAAACAATCAAATAATTACTATTTTTGGACATGTTTTTCCTGATGGTGATTGTTATGGTTCACAAATTGGATTGAAGGAATTACTTAAAATCAATTTTCCAGAAAAACAAATTTATGCTTTGGGAACTGGATTTATTAAAATGATACCTTTATGTGGTAAAATGGATGAAGTCTCCGATGAAATTATAGCTTCTTCATTAGCTATTGTTTTAGATTCATCTACTTTTGAACGCGTAGAGGATCAAAGATTTTCTTTAGCAAAAGAAATATTTTTTATAGATCATCATGTTAAGACAATAAATCATGAGCCATCGATTATTTTAGAAGATAAAATTTCTACGACAGAAATTATCGTAGAATTAGCAAAAACTTTTAAATTCAAATTTAATAGTTTAAGTGCAACAGCTTTAATGCTAGGTTTAATAACTGATGGAGGTCGCTTTTTATATAATCCTAGTGAAAGTGAATTTTCAAATGCAACTTTCTTATTAAATAACAAAGCTGATTTAAATGCGATATATGATATACTTTATGAAACTACAAAATTAGATTTATCATTTAAAGGATATTATTATTCTCATTTTAAAGAAGGAAAAGGTTTTTTATATATTATTTTTACTAAATCAGAATTAGAATCATTGAATATAAGTGCTCATAAAGCTGCAATTAATGTAAATCTTTTAGCAAATTGTAAAGATTATCCTGTTTGGGCAGCATTTAGTGAAAATGAAGATGGCACTGTGAAAGCGGAATTTCGTTGTAAACAAGAATATGATGTTTCTTCATTAGCTATCTATTTTAATGGAGGAGGTCATAAATGTGCTTCGGGTTGCACGTTGAGTTCACTTTCTGAAATTGATAAAGTGTTACAAAAATTGGAGGAATTAGTTAATCCTTTTTATCATGAAGAATTAAAAGCAATGATTAATGCAGGATTATTAGCAAGAGAAGAAATTTTAAAAATATATAATACCGATTTCCAAGTAGAAATTAAAAGTGATAATTCACCTGTAACTCTTGCAGATAAAGCCGCGGATAAAATGATATCTTCTTACTTAAAAGAAAAATATCCAAATTATGCTTTTTTAACCGAAGAAAGTATCGATGATAAAAAAAGATTAACTAATAGATATTGCTTTATAATAGATCCTGTTGATGGAACAAAAGATTTTGTAGCTAAAAATGGTGAATTTGCTACAAATATTGCACTTTGTAAAGATCATGAAATTGTTGTAGGCGTGGTTATTATACCATTTACAGGGGAAATTTATTATGCGATAAAAAATCATGGTGCATATTATTTAAAAAACAAAGATTCTGAACCAGAAAGAATCCATGTTTCCAATAAAAAAGATAATTTGACATTATATTTATCAAGATTTCATTTTACTGAAGAGGAAATAAAACAAATGAAATTATTTCCAAAAATTACAAAATATGAACAACATGGTTCATCATTAAAAGCATGTTATATTGCTCATGGAAAAGGAGAACTCCATTATCGCCTTTCATCAGGAACTAAAGAATGGGATATTGCTCCAATTCAATTAATCGTGGAAGAAGCAGGTGGTATTTTTATAAAACCAGATGGAACTCGATATAAATTTAATCGTGATGATGTTTATAATCATGAAGGATATATAATAGCTAATTGTAAAGAAAATATTTTACTAAAAAAATAAATAATCTTTTATTAAAAAACATATCTTTTTATAGGTATGTTTTTTTTGAAAGGTTTTTATGAGAGCGTTTATTTTTGATAAATTTGGATACTATGAAGATGATGAATATGGTATAGAATTTGATTATAAAGGGTGGCATTTTCAATTAGAACTTACAGATAGAACAGAACAAGATGTATTTAAGATGAAAGAATTTTTAAAAAATAGCACATTGTATTTTCCTAATTTTGGCGCTGATATAATTTCTTCACGCGATAATAAATTAATTGTAGATTCTAATTTTGGCCGTGTTTCTTTAGTGAGTGTTAAAAATGGAAATTATAATCTTAATGATATTTATACTTTTCATAAAGCTTTTGTTAATTTTGCCTCCACATCTTCATATAAAATATCATATATAAAAAAAGTATGGGAAACTAAAACTGATCATATTGAAGAAAAAATTTTGCCTAGAATAAAATATAACGATAATACTTATTCTATGCTTATGGAAAATATTGCTCATGCCTCTGGTTTAGCAGAAAACGCTATACAATATTTGATGGATACTATTACTTTTTATGGTGATAATGTTTTAGATATTACATTAACACATAAAAGGTTAACAGATAAAAATACATATACATTTTTAAATCCATTTAATATGGTTGTTGATTCTCCTGCAAGAGATTTAGCGGACATTATTAAATATGATTTGTGTGATTTTGCAACATTTCAAAATTTTTTAAGTAATTATAATTTATCAAAATCAAGCGCAAGTATTTTATTAGCACGTTTACTTTATCCTACAGAATTATATGATATGCTTGAAGAACATCATCTTGTGAAGCATGATATTTCTTCTCGTATAGTTCATTATTATAAAAATCGGGATAAAATGATGCAAAAAATAAAAAAAGTCCACGATTTTCTCGTTGACTCTTATCAAATTAAACCTATTGAATGGCTAAATTAAATTTGAGGTTTTTCACTTACAGATTTAACAGCTTTTATCCCAGGAACTTCTTCCATTAAAATAATACCAACACCTTCTTGAAGTGTTTCATCTATTAAGGCACATCCTTCACAAGCGCCTACCATTTTAACATAAACTATTCCATCAATAACTGAGTCAAAAATAACGTCGCCACCATCACGATTAATAAATGGTCTTATTTTATCTAATGCTGCTTCAATTTGTTCTTCTATGCTCATAAATATTACCCTCACTAATATAGTATTAATGTTTTTAATAAAAAAAGCCAATAAATTTGGCTAATTTTTTTAATGGTGCCCAGAACCAGACTTGAACTGGCACGATCTTGCGATCGCAAGATTTTAAGTCTTGTGCGTCTACCATTCCGCCATCCGGGCAAATGGTGACTCATACGCGACTCGAACGCGTGACCCCTTGATTAAAAGTCAAGTGCTCTACCAACTGAGCTAATGAGTCAAAATATATTTTGGCTGGGGTAGCTGGAATCGGACCAGCGAAATGCTAGAGTCAAAGTCTAGTGCCTTACCGCTTGGCTATACCCCAAGATGGTGGAAGAAGGCGGATTTGAACCACCGAACCCAATGGGAACTGATTTACAGTCAGCTGCGTTTGGCCACTTCGCTATTCTTCCATTTACATGGTGGATGTTATAGGGCTCGAACCTATGACCCTCGCCGTGTAAAAGCGATACTCTCCCAGCTGAGCTAAACATCCTTAAAATATACATGTTCTTTACATGCTTTAATAATATAGCAATTTTAAGACTGTTAGTCAATTTAAATTTTAAAAAAATTGCTAAATTTTTCCTTAAAGTTATATTTTTGTTATTTTTCAAGTTTATAAGATTACTTTTTACTAATTTTAAGACAAATTTTGATAAATAAGTTCACAATTTTACAATTGTAATATTTTTGAGTTCCCAACTTTAGAAGTTAGACCACAAAAAACGATGTAATCCAAAAAAAATTTATTAATTTTATATACGTAGTATATGTCACCAAAATATGGTGATTTTTTTATTGTCA
>CANRPC010000012.1 GCA_947632435.1 uncultured Bacilli bacterium
TCGAAGTTTCTGTGAAATTCTACTTACAGATAACGGAGTAGAATTTGACTCTTTACTAGACTTAGAAGAAAGCATAGATAACTATCATGTTTTCTATTGTAGGCCATATGCTTCATATCAAAAAGGAGCCTGTGAAAGAAATCATGTATTAGTTAGATTCATTCATTATAAACATGGTATTGACAGACTAAAAGGCATTTTGCCTTATATAAACTGAATTTACCTTGTCATTTAACTATGCCTTTCTTCATTAGTTATTGTACATTATTTGAATGAAAAATAAAAACAAATTGATCTTTTGTTTAATTTTTGCCTATTTTTCCTTTGTTTTTTTCAAAAAATTTTTTTCATTATTATTTATTGCACTTAGATTAATAATTAACTATTTGGGCATGAAGTTATCTTTTAATATCACTTATTTTTCTTTTAGGATAATTTAAAGTTACTTTAAAGTATACTTTTTAGTTACTTTTTTTGTATACTTTAAAATATAAATAACTATAAAATCTTATAGCGCATAGTTTGCTATTTTATTTTAAGTATTGTTAATTATCATTCTAATTTTTTAAATTAATTTCTTTAATTATAATTTTTAATGTTATTTTTCTTGTAAGATTTTAATACCTTTTTAGCCTTTTTCTAGTTCTTGATATAATTCAAGAGCAGAAGTTTCATGGATATTATTTAATTTAGCATTGTAACGACTACTTTTTTGTATAGTAAGTAGATTTAGCTTTTCCACCTTTTTCAATTAAACCTTTTTCTAAAAGAGAATTAAAAATTCTAATTAGTTTATCCTTAGTAAAACCACTTATCTTTTCTATATCTCCTCTATTGTATGAATAATTTTGCTTCATAGATTCAAGTACCTTTTTTTCGCTTGATGAAAGGTCTATTTGATCAATTATAGGAAGAGTTATAGATATAGAACTTGGAGTAATATTAAATATTGGTTTAACTAATACATTACTATAAGTTGCCTTTATTCTTCTAATTCCTGTTGCAAAAGCTTCAATAATATTCATTCTTCTAAAGATATTGGCAATTATTGGATTTCTCAATCTAGAATAATTTCCTTCCATAAAATCTTCTTTTGTCATATCTTGCATTAATCCGCCTGGAGATGAAATTATTATTTTATTAGGATGCATTTCTATTTTTGCATTTGCATTAATATCCCATGCTCTATGAACTAGTGCATTAGCCAAAGCTTCTCTATATGCATCAAAAGGAACGAGTTCATATTTATTTCTAAATCCATCTTCGATTTTTTCAACGATATATTCACTTTTATAAATTTCTAAAGCATCATAATATTGTTTCAAAATAGATTCTCCTGCAAAAGCAATTCTTCTTTTAAATATATTTATTGAATTGCCAAAAACGGCTATATCAAGTCCGGGCATATTATTTTTATCTGCGAATAGTTTTGCAGCATTATTATATCCATTTTTTGTATCATATAAATTTAGGATTTTTAAAGTATCTAAATTAAATTCTTTTAGTGCTAAAGTCTTTTTTATTTGTTCACCTAAATATTTAAATTGAAGATTATCATCAATTACATTTAATTCTTCATAATTGAGATTCATTCTTAATAAAACCAATCTATTCTCTTCAATTTCATCCACTTCAATTGTTGATGTATCATTTCTTTTATAAGCTTTACCATTATATCTATAAGGAGTAGAAATCCCTTTTTTTACAAATAAAGTAATTGTATTATTCTCATTTATATTTAATGTATAATTAGGTCTTGGATTAATAGAATCGTTAATTTGATTTTCGATATTTTGACACATTTCTATAGGATTACTAATTCCGACAATTTTATAATCATCAGTAATACCAAATATAATTTCACCATCATTATAATTTGCATAAGCATTAACAGTTTTTAAATATGATTTACTAATTTTTTCTTTATATTCTAAATTCTTGCTTTCTTTTTGCATACGCTTATCACCTTTGCTTATATTAAGCAATCTTCGCAATTAATTTGCAACAATTTATTAATCGTCGCATAAATTTTGCAACGATTCGCCAATCGTTGTATAATCTTTGCATTGTATTATCAAAAGGACAATCAACATCTAATATATTATCTATGTCTTTTTTTGATAAATATAAATTGCCTAATTTGCTTAATCCGTATACTTCTTTTACTTTTTTATAAATTGAACTTTCTGATGTATTATTGATATATGAATTGTCTTTGTTTTTTGTTACTTTATAATCTCTTATAAATGTAATAATTTGCTCAGGTGTTAATTGATTTTTAAATGTATATAACTCTAATAATCTTAAAAGTGTTAATGCATAATATACTATTAAAAAATGTCCATATATAGATTCCATTGTTTGTAAAAATATAAGTCTTGCTTCTAAATATGTTATTCTAAAACTATTTTCTATTTTCCAAAAATTCCAGCTAAAAAAATTATACGAAATATTTCTTTTAATCTATTTGAAACAGAAAAATAATAAAATAAATTAGGGAAAAAAAGTAAAGTAATATTTGTAAAAAAAGTAAAATAAATTTATAATATTAATTGGAAAGGAAATAAAATTATGAGCCTAAAATATTATCCTAGAATTGTAGATGATATATTAAAATTAAAGTTAGAAGTTTTTGGTGCTATACATATTGTTGGGCCTAAATGGTGTGGTAAAACAACTACTGCCGAACATAATGTAAAAAGCTCTTTAAAACTACAAACATTTACTAATAAAGAAGCTCTTGTTCAAACTGCCAAAATTACACCGCAAGTCTTACTTGAAGGGCCTAAACCTCGTTTAATTGATGAATGGCAAGATGCTCCAGAACTTTGGGATGCTATTAGAGTTTATTGTGATGAAACAAATAAAAAAGGATTGTTTATATTAACAGGCTCTACTTCAAAAAAGGTCACCACATCTCATACTGGCACTGGCAGAATTTCTAAATTAAAAATGTTTCCTATGAGTTTATATGAATCAAAGGAATCAAATGGTCTTGTTTCGTTAAAAGATCTGTTTGATGGTAATTGTTTTTTAGATAAAGGTGTAGTAAGCAATTTATCAATGGATGATTTGATTTTTGCTGCTTGTCGAGGCGGTTGGCCAGGTTGTCTTTTTATAAAAAATAAAATGTCTCAACTAGAAGTGGCAAAAGATTATTTTAAACAAATATATGAAGTTGATATGTTTAGCATTGACAATGTTAAAAGAAATCCAAATACCATGAGGACAGTATTACAATCTTATGCTCGTAATATCTCAACTTTAGCAAATAAAAAAAACTTATTGAAAGATATTATGTCTACTAATAATATTACCTTGCCGACTTTAGATGATTATATCGATATATTAGAACGCTTATATATTGTGGAAGATTTATATGGATGGTGTCCGAATATTCGTTCTGCTAGCGCTATAAGAAGTGGTAGAAAAAGAGAATTTGTTGATCCATCTTTAGCTGTAGCTGCTTTAGGTGTTTCACCTTCCTTATTACGTAAAGATTTAAAGACTTTTGGCTTTATTTTTGAAAATTTAGTCATTAGGGATTTAAAAATATATTCAACTAAATTAAATGGTTATCTTTCATATTATCATGATAAATATGATTTAGAATGCGATGCTGTTTTACATTTAGATGATGGCCGTTACGCTTTGATTGAAGCAAAACTTGGAGCGGATGGTGTTGATTTAGGTGCTAAAAATTTAAACAAAATTGAAGAACTTATTATTAAAAAAAATCAAGACAATAAAACTAAAATAAAATTAAGACTTCCTGATTTAAAAATTATTATCACTGGTGAAAAATATGGTTATAAAAGAGATGATGGTATTTATGTCATTCCAATTGGTTGCTTAAAAGATTAACTCATTATTTTAATCTAATATTATAAGTTAACCTATTAATACTTTTTCTTGCTTTTTAAATTAGATAATAAAATATATATTCCTAATAAAATTATGCTCGTTCCTATTAAAACCAAAAAAAGAGTCCAAGTAGGTATAGTGTTATTAAAAAGAACTAACTTTCCATCAAATGAAAATTTAATTTGTTCTGTTATTTCTGAAGGCACATGCTCTACGGTTTGTAGTTGATTTATAACTCCATTCATATAATATTGTCTAAACAATACAGTTCCATAAGTGCTAGGCAAAAAACTTAAAAAATTTCGTATTCCACTTCCAAATTGGGATATTGGCATATAAGCACCACTTATAAAACCATACATTGAAGATACAAGTGTAGATACAGCTGAATGTGCTCCTTGTGTGGATATAAACGTTCCAATAATTGATGCTAATAAACTACCAAATAAACACATACAAAATGTTGAAACAAAAAGCATTAATACATCTAAAAAAGTTAAATAAAAACTAACAAAACTAAGATAGATAAAACTAATAATAAGCATAATTACACCAATCAAAAACGTTGTTAAAAAATTAGATATAAAATAGGATATTAACAACGTTGATCTTTTAACAGGTGTTATATTTAAATCATCAATTGTCTTATTCAATTTATCAAGTACCATTATATTTGAACAAAATGATACCGTTACACAGGAAACAGAAATTATTGATGAAAATAACCATCCGCCACAGAAAGCTTCAATTGTATTTTTATTAACTTCTATTCCTTCTGGTATAAGATTAGTTATGGTATTAGCATAGACATTTTTTAAAAACGTTAAGAATAAAATAACTAAAATTAAAGGAGTTAATAAAGAAACAAAAAAGGTCATTTTATCTTTGAAATATAATTTTATATTTCTATTTATTAAGGCTAAAAGTTTTTTCATTTCACTTTTCATATCACAAGCTCCTTTAAGTCTTTACCAGTTATGTTTAAAAAGACATTGTCCATTTTTCCTTTAAATACTTCAAAATCGAAGATATATTTACCAAAATTAATGATTACTTTTTTAGCTTCTTCGATATTAGTTAGTTCTATTTCTAAAGCTTTATCAGTCTTTATAAATTTTACATGATTTTGATTTAGTATATCGGGAAATTGTTCAGCATATTTATATATTTTTAAAGTATCATTAGCATATTTATTTTTTAGATTATTTGGCGTATCATTTGCTACAATTTTTCCATTATCGATAATTACAATAGTATCTGCTTCATCAGCTTCTTCCATATAATGAGTTGTTAAAATGATGGTAAGTTCTTTTGTTAATCTTAAATTAGATAAAAGTTTCCAAACTAAAATTCTTGTTTTGGGATCAAGTCCAGTAGTCGGTTCATCTAATATCAGAATTTCAGGATTATGAATGAGAGCGCGAGCTATATCCACTCTTCTTTTTTGTCCTCCACTTAATTTATAAAAAGAGCGATTTAAAATATCTTTAAATTCTAAAGTTTCGGCAAGATAATTTAAATTTTCTTTAAATTTTTCTTTTTTCATACCATATAAATCTGCCTTAAATTTTAAATTTTCAAAGACAGTAAGTTTTGAATCAAGAACAGAATTTTGAAAAACAGTACCAAGTTTTGGTTTAATTTTACTAATATCATTATCCAAGTTTAATCCATCAATAATAACATCCCCATCATCTTTTTTAAGTTGTCCACATAAAATATTTATCGTTGTCGATTTACCTGCTCCATTTAAACCAAGGAAAGCAAAAAATTCCCCTTTTTTGATTGAAAAGGAAATATCATCAACTGCTTTGACATCTTTAAAATGTTTCTTTAAATGATTAATTTCAATAATATTATTAGTTGTCATTTTTATTTTCCTTTAATTTAAAAATTTCTTCTGCAAATTTTAAATAATCATCGTATTTTGCAATTGCAATGCCTTTACTTTTATCACCAAGTAAAATTAATGTATCTCCATCTTTAAAACCAAATACATCTCGTGCTTGTTTGGGAATAACAATTTGTCCTTTACTTGTTATTTTAGTGGTCCAAATAAATTTATCTTGTTCGTTCTTCATAAACACTTCTCCTTATTTTCTTACTTTTCTTACATTATATTATAAATAAGAATTTAGTCAATTACAATGTCTTTTTAGTTTTTATTAAGTATCAAAAAAAGGTCTTAGAAACATTGCAATTTATGAACTTAGTTCATATTGTGCACTTCTTAAGACCTTATTTCTTTAAAAATACCTAGATGTTTGATGTCAAACTTTATAAAAATCAGACTAACATATTATATAAATATGTTTTTTTAGCATGGAAAAAGATTAACATTTTGATACAGAAGCTATAAGCAAACAAAAAATCAAAATTATAAATTTTCATTTTAACCTATAATAACAAGTAGATTTACCACTTTCCTCTTTTTTCAGTTTGCCTAACTCTATAAGTTTCAGTTAAAATTTATCTTTTTTTTTATGAAAGTAACCAATCAATTAAATTAATTGATTTTATCCCATTATAAACATTATTTAAGTCTCTATCCATTGATAATACTATTTTTTCATAATTATCAGGAATTTTTCTAAGTGGTGTAAGTTCTCTATTTCTTACTTCTTCACTATTCATACTTTCAGTTACTTGTATATAGATTTTATCAGTTGTTTTTGTAGCAACAAAATCTACTTCATTATTATCTATTTTACCAATTGCTACATCATATCCTCTTCGCAAAAGTTCAAGATAAACAATGTTTTCTATAACGTGTCCTCTATCGCGATCTCTTAAGCCTAGTAAATAATTGCGTAATCCAATATCAACAATATAATACTTGCTAAGAGTTCGCAAATATTCTTTTCCTTTAATATCAAAGCGTTTTATTTCATAGAAAAAATAACTTTTAAGCAAAGCTTCAATATATGCATAAATAGTATGACTACTTGGTATAGATTTATTAGCATCTTCAAAAAGGCCTTCATTATTGAGTACATTTCCTATATTAGAAATTGAAATATTGCTACCTATATTGTCGACTAAATAAATAATTATTTTTCTTAATAAGAAGGCATTAGTTATTCTTTTTTGTCCTCGACGCTTTTCACGCTCTATAATATCTCTTACAACAACAGTAGAATATATTCCATCAAGAATAGTAAATGCTTTATCCTGTTCTAAACAAGCATCAGCAATTCCTGGCATTCCACCAAATTGCATATAAATATTAAACAATTCATCAAGAGAGTGTGGTTCTCCATCTTTTGATTTTGCATATTTCATTTTCAAAGAATTTTCTTTTATTTCAAAATTATGGAAATCAAGAAACTCTTTAAAATGATAAAGGTAACATTTTAATTTCAACGCATCTACCAGATAAATATGTTGAAAAATCAGAAGATAATAAATAGGCATTAGATCCAGTGACATAAATATCACAATTAAAATCAACTCTAAAACTATTAACAACAATTTCCCATGAATTAATACATTGCAATTCATCGAAGAAAAGGTACATTTTTTTGCCATTAACAATTTTTTCTTTAACATAAGAATAAATATTATCAGTGTTCATTTTTTGAAATTCATATGACTCGAAATTCATTTCGATAATTTGATCATCTTCTATACCTGTTTTTTTTAAGTACTGTATCATAAGTTTCATAAGACTTGATTTTCCGCATCTTCTTATTCCAGTTATAACTTTAATTGGTTCGGTATCTTTAAAACATATCAACTTATTTAAGTAGTAATCCCTTTTTTTTAGAGTGTGATTTTGATTCATATTAAGTACCTCCATACTTATTTCATTATTTACTTTTAAAAAAAAATCAATACTTTGTGCACCAAAGTGCAAAAACTTTTATTTTTTTCTTTTTTTTGCATTTTAGTGCATGAAATATTGTATTTGCCATACGCAAAAGCTAAACTTTGATTTTCGATGGTATTACTTCTACGACATATCTTATCTTCGATGATGCATCGACTAGAGTTATACCACATGTTTGACATATTTTCTCATATGGTTTTCTTTATTTAATAAACATAAAAAGAGAACTAGCATAATTTCTACTAGTTCTTATAATTTTTATATGATATTTAATTTGATAACAAGCTCAATCTATTACTTAGAAATAGTAGCAATCTCTGTCCAATTCTTTTGTCCTGTGACAAAATCATTTAATGGTAATCTATATTCTTGATAAATGTCTTCAATTGTAATAGTTTTCAATTTAATTTTTAATTCTTGAAATAAACAACTAATTTTATTAATAAATGCTATGAAAGTATCTTCCCTCAACAAATATTTAAATGAAATAAATAATGCAAATAAATCTCTCTTTCCAACTATATATTCATTTTTAAAATCTGTATTTAGATTCATATTGCTATGTATTTTTGTATTACTAATGCTAAATTCTTTATTAAATATCATATATCTCATTATTCTATTATCATGTGCACATACATTACGATACATATTTATAGTAGATAAAAAAGAAATCAATTCAGTTTTGTTTATAGAGTAATAATTAGCAATATCAAAAGCTAGCGAATCTTCTAGACATGAATAAAACATTCTCACTGTTCCAAAATCAAAAAAATTTGTTACAGCCCAAACAGGAATTTCTCTTTCTAATGAAATAAAGTGTGAATAAATTTCACTATTAGATTCTTTTTCAATTTTATCCATTATTCTAGCTAAAAGTTTAATCGTTTTATTCTTTTGTTGATGAGTTTTGAAAGTATAACTATTTGAATTTAAATATGCATATTCTCCATATTTTTTAGCAAATTCATATGCTATTTTTGTCTTCAAACTATTTTCAATTAATAATATATAATCTAAAATTAAATTTCTAAGTTTTCTATCAAATTCATACAATGCAAAAATTTCTTCAAAAGTTGTTCCAGTTTTATAAAATTCAACAGATTGTGATTTGTCAAGGAAAGGTTCTTTAAATCCATTTATTACATTATAATAATTATGGTCTATCAATAAATTTCTTATTTTACTATTATTATCTATTTTTAATCCCCTAGATTGAAGGATAGTTATTTGTTTATTAATATCTGAAAACATACTTCAGCTCTCCTAAATAATAAAAAGAGTTGGCTCCGATGAAGTCCAAAGACCATCACCCACCGGTACACCAACCCAATGATCTATACTATTTTGTAGTATTTATCGCAAAAAGTCAAGACATATAATCTTTTCTTTTCAATTTATTATATGTAAAAAAATTATATTTATACATTTATTTTAATCTATCAGGAGCAAAAAACAAACTGATATCATTACAAATTTGTTTGCATTTGTATCAATATGGTTCTTTTTGTCATGGCGGAAGAAGGGGGATTCGGACCCCCGCAGGTATTACCTCTGCTAGTTTTCGAAACTAGTCCCTTAAACCACTTGGGTATTCTTCCACTATCGCAAATTATAGCAAAATTTCTTTTTTAACTCTATAAAATTCTTTTAAAATAAGGGATAAAAATATATAATTTTACTTAGGAGTTAACTATGCTAAATATTCTTTTTAACATTTATGATTATTTCACTATTAATGAATTAAAAATTATTATTATTAGTTTTGTTTTAGCAATTTTAATTATTACTGTTTTTCTTGTTTTGTTATCTAAACAAAAAAAGGATATTAAATCAAAATTAGATAAGGTAAATTGCAGCTATATATTTATAGTTAATTTACAAACAAAAAGTGTGCAATATTTTAAAGTGTTCTCTCCATCAAAAAAATCTTCAATTGATTTAGATAGTTTTTATAATATATTTCATCGTAAATCAAAAGAAGAATTTATTAATTGGATAAAAAATCTTTCATTGAAAAAGCCATTACAAAAAAATTATTTTATTGATCTTAATAAAAAAGGTAAAGAAAGTATTCTTTTTAAAGTTATAAATATTTCAAATGATGGTAATATGATATTTCTTCAAGAAGATAATTTTTCAAATTTGAATAAAACTATTATTAATCATAATAAAAGCAATACATTTCTCACAGAAAATGATATTGTTTCATATTATAATTCTTTAAAAGCTAGAAAAAAGAAAAATATATCTATTTATTTTTTATATCTTTTTAATCATTTTGAAAAAGCAAATAATAATTTTTCTTTTCGATTTTTAACTTTATTGAAAATACTTGATGAAATAGCTCCTTATTTTAAAGAATCTCATTATTTTTGTTTTTTAAATAATCATAAATTATGTATTATAGATTTTAAAATAAAAAACAACAAAGAAATTTTAAAATTTGGACAAATCTTAGAATCTATTACCGAAAAGATAATTTCTTTGGAAATGCAAAATAAAATGATTGATTATCGAATTTGTGTATTGGCTCAATTAAATTCAAAACCATTTGATTTAAAAGAAAAAATTTCTGCCGCGGAAGATTTCAGTGAATATGCAAAAAATTCTATTGATAATGAAAAACTTGTTTATTTTAATAAAAATGTCAATCTAAATACTTCATATCATTCTGTAATAGTTGATGAAGTTAATAGAATTTTAAATTATAATGCTTTTAAAGTTAAAGCAGTATCATTTATAAATAACAAAAATGAAAAATTTTCTGGATATATTTTAAATTTTGATATTAATTCAGATATTATAAACAATTTTGATGATTTTTCTTCAGAAATATATAATCAAGGAAAAAATAAAGAATGTTTGACTTTAGTTATTAAAGATGCTCTTTGTACTATGAAAAACGCTTCATCAAGGATTAAAACAAAAGCTTTATTTGTACCAATTTATTTTCCATTTTTAGAATCATTAGATGAAAGTATGTTAAATTTTGATACACCAATGGTTTTTATAATTGATGGAAATATTTTAAATATTTGGTTTAATAATTTTGATAATACCAAAGCTTTACTAGATAAAGCAAAGAATTTAGGAATAAAATTAGCGCTTTTGATTAAAAGTGATAAAGCATATATTAAAGATGATTTATTAGATTATTTCTCTTATGTTCTTTTTACAAAAGATATTATTAATCAAATTGCTCCAGAATCTATTAATCGTATTTTGATTTATGAATATATTAAAAATCATCAAGAACAGGAATATATTGCTCTTGACATAGATTCTTGGTCAAAGTCAGAATTATATCGAATGATAGGAATTAATTATTTTTCAGGTCCAATTATTGAACAAGCAAAAGAAGTTATATTAGATTAAGGAGGAAAAAAATGGATATATCAAATTGTGCTTATTGTCAAAAAGGAGAATTAGTTGCTGCTTTTTCTTATTTTGCTTTAGAATTAAAAACTTCAAATGTTTATATTTTTAAAGAGCAAAGTCATTACGGAAGATTAATTATTGCTCATAAAAAACATGTTTCGGAAATTGTTGAATTAAGTGATGAAGAAAGAAATGATTTTTTTAAAGATATAAATTTAATTGCTAAAGCTATGCATCTTGCTTTTAATCCTCAAAAAATTAATTATGGTGCTTATGGGGATACAGGTCATCATTTACATTTTCATCTCGTACCTAAATATAAAGATGAATATGAATGGGGTGGAGTATTTGAAATGAATCCAAAAAGGAAATTTGCAACTGATGAAGAATGCCAAGAAATTGCTAATAAATTAAAGGAAGCCTTAAAAAAACTAGCGTAATGCTAGTTTTTTATTTGCAATTTTTCTCTACCTATTGATAACATTAATTTAATTCGATTCTCTTGATTAACTTTAACTGCACCTGCATCATAATCTACTGCGACAATATTAGCATTAGGCATAAGTTCATTTATACGGCGAATCATCCCTTTACCATTTATGTGATTTGGTAAGCATCCGAATGGTTGAGTACAAACAATATTACCATAACCAGATTCAGTAAGTTCCATCATTTCCGCGGTTAATAACCAACCTTCGCCCATTTTATCGCCATAACCTACAACATCTTTAACTAGCGATTTTAAATGATAATATGGTGAATAGTTATAAAATACATCATATTTATTAGTTACATCAATTAATATTTTTTCAGCTTTTAAACAATAAGACATTAAAATTTTACAGAAAAGTTTTTTAATTTTACCTCCTCCATAAAGTTTATTATCTTCGATTCGATTATCAATTTTAAATAAAATAAAACCAAGAATTCCAGGAACATTTATTTCACAATCTTGCTCTTTTAAAAATTTTTCCAATGAATTATTTCCAAGTGGAGAATATTTAACATATATTTCTCCGACAATTCCAACTTTTAATTTTGGCGTTCTTATACATTCAATATTAGCAAAATCTTGTGCTACATTTATAATGTTTTTACGTATTTTTTTCAGTGATTTATCTTTAGAGGCTTTTAATTTTTCAATAAAATAATTAGACCATTTTTCAACTAATTTATCCGTTGTCCCCTTTTCTTTTTCATATGGTTCACATTGATTTTTAAACATCATTAAGGCATCACCATAGATTAATCCTGCAACTGCTAAACGGATAAACTTAATACTCAATTTAAAACCTGGATTTTTTTCAAGTCCAGAAAGATTTAAAGAAATAACAGGAATAAATTCTAAACCAGCTCTTTTTAAGGCTTTTCTTAATAAATGAATGTAATTAGAGGCTCTACATCCTCCACCAGTTTGAGTAATTAATAAAGCTATTTTATGAATATCGTATTTTCCTGATTGAACAGCATTGATTAATTGGCCAATAGTTAAAATTGCAGGATAGCAAGTATCATTATGAACGTATTTTAAGCCAGTTTGAGCAATTTCAGGGCCTGTTGATGTTAATAACTCAGCATGATAATTAAAGTTATTAAAAACCTCTTTTAAAATATTAAAATGAATTTCTGCCATCATAGGAAAAAGAATTGTATATTCTTTTCTCATTTCTTTTGTAAACAATAGGCGCCCATCTTTGTTATAAACAAGTTTTGCCATACTAATTGCTCTTCCTTTCTTTTAATGCTGAAAGTAAAGATCTTATACGAATTTTTACTGCTCCTAAATTTGTGATTTCATCTATTTTTATCTGGGTGTAGATTTTTTTCTTTTTTTCTAATATATCTCTTATTTCATCACTTGTAATGGCATCGACTCCACATCCAAAACTTACTAGATGTATAAGATTCATATCTTCTTGATTACATACATAAGAAGCCGCTAAATATAATCTAGAATGATAGGTCCATTGATTTAAAGTATGAACTTTAATTTTTTTCTTTACTTTTTTAGCTATTACATCTTCACTAACTATTGCCACATCAAAGGTTGAAATCATTTTATCAATACCATGATTAGTTTCAGGATCTAGATGATAAGGTCTACCTGCTAAAACAAAAATTTGTTTTTTCTCACTACGAGCTTTAGCAATAATTTCATCACCTTTTAATGATATTTTTTCTTTATAATCATCTAATGCTTTATAAGCTTTTTTAGTTGCTTTTTTAACTTTATTTTCACTTATATTAGAAAAATATTTTTTAAGAACTAAAGTAAATTTTTTAGTAAAATTATTTTTACGATGTAAACCTACATAATCTTTAATAAAAATAACATTTTCTCTTTTTAAATTTTTAACATTAGCATTTATTACTTCAGGATAATATGCAACCACAGGACAATTATAATGATTATCAGATTTTTTTTCATCAATATTATACGACATACATGGGTAAAAAATAATTTTTACACCTTGATTTATTAAATTAATTATATGACCATGTATTAGCTTTGCTGGAAAACAAACTGTATCTGATGGTATTGTTGCTTGTCCTTCTAAATATAATTTACGATTTGAAAAAGGACTTACGACAACTTCAAAATCTAATTCTTCAAATAAAGTTTTCCAAAATGGTAATAATTCATACATATTTAAACCAAGAGGAATACCTATTTTACCTCTTTTACCATGATGAACACTTTTTATCATTTTATCAAATAAATTTTGTTTATAACTATAAAGATTTAAATCTCCGTTTTGTTCTTTTTTAGTAATTGGTCTTTCGCAACGATTTCCACCAATATATTGTTTGCCGTTAGAAAATT
This sequence comes from uncultured Bacilli bacterium, assembly GCA_947632435.1. Taxonomy (GTDB): domain Bacteria; phylum Bacillota_I; class Bacilli_A; order RFN20; family CAG-449; genus CANRPC01. The sequence goes on from CANRPC010000012.1 coordinate 13,899, forward strand.
TATTAATTGTTAGATGGCAATTATTTTGACATAATTTACAATTTGCTACTTTAATTTCATGTTTAAAAGATTTTAATCCTTCAAGAGTAATTAAATTTGATTTTCCTTCTTGCATTGTTAATGCATATAAAGCCGCTCCATAAGCTCCCATTAAACCTGAAATATTTGGACGAACAACATCAATTTTTAATTCCATTTCAAACGCTCTTAAAACAGCATTATTTAAAAATGTTCCACCTTGTACAACAATATTTTTACCTAAATCATCAACTGATGAAGCACGAATAACTTTGTATAAAGCATTCTTGACAACCGCTCTTGATAATCCAGCTGATATATCTTCAATAGAGGCACCATCTTTTTGAGCTTGTTTAACCGCAGAATTCATAAACACTGTGCATCTTGAACCTAAGTCAACAGGCTTTTTAGAAAATAAACCAAGATTAGCAAAATCTTCAATATTATAGCCTAGACTAGAAGCAAAGGTTTGTAAAAATGATCCACATCCTGAAGAACAAGCTTCATTTAAAAAGATATTATCGATAGCTTGATTATGAATTTTAAAACATTTAATATCTTGTCCACCAATGTCTATTACAAAATCAACATTAGGCATAAATTTTTTCGCGGCAACAAAATGCGCTATTGTTTCAACTATTCCAAAATCAATTTGAAAAGCACTTTTAATTATTTCTTCACCATATCCTGTCGCAGCACTTGAAACAATTTTAATATCAGGTTTTAAATTATAAATTGTTTCCAATTCTTTTTTTATTAAGGGCACAGGATTGCCAGAATTTGACATATATTTAGAGTAACGAATATTTTTATTTTCATCGATTAAAACAAGTTTGATTGTTGTAGAACCAGCATCAATACCTAAATAACAAGGACCTGAGTATTCTTGTAAGCTTAATGTTTCAACTTTATGTTTTTCGTGTCTTAATAAAAATTTTTCATAATCTTCTTTGGTTTCAAAAAGTGGTTTTTGATAAGCAAAGTTACTTGTAGATGAATAATTTTTTACGTTAATTAATAAAGTACTTAAATCCATAACTTTATCCGCGGCATATGCTGCACCTAATGCTACATAATATAAAGAATTTTCGGGACATTTTCCTTTAGTATTTAAAACATCGTCAAACGCCTTTCTTAATTCTTCTAAAAATGTTAAAGGTCCTCCTAAATATAAGACATTTCCTTTAATTTCTCTACCTTGAGCAAGACCAGCGATGGTTTGATTTACCACAGCGTATAAAATAGATGCTGCAATATCTTGTTTTCTAGCACCTTGATTTAACAAAGGCTGAATATCACTTTTAGCAAAAACACCACATCTAGAAGCTATAGTATAAATTTTTTCCTTTTCTTTAGCTAGATCGTTTATTTTGGAAATATCTACACCTAATAATGAAGCCATTTGATCAATAAATGCACCTGTACCTCCAGCACAAGTTCCATTCATTCTTACTTCTACTCCATTATTGAGGAAAAGAATTTTTGCATCTTCTCCACCAAGTTCAATTATAACATCTGTTTTTTCTTCTAAACGAAGCGTAGCAATTCTTGTCGCGTAAACTTCTTGGATAAAAGGAAATGAACTTGCTTCAGCAATTCCCATGCCTGCAGAACCAGATAAAGCAATTTTAACATTTTCATTTTCTTTTAAAATATTAGTTTTTAAAAATGAAAGTAATTCTTCAATTTTTTTGGCTATTAAAGAAAAATGTCTTTCATATGATGAATAAATGATTTTTTCTTCTTCATTTAAAACTACACATTTAATCGTGGTTGAACCAATATCTAAACCTATTTTTTTCATGATTTTTACTTCCTACTTCTTTTAAAATTTATTTTTTATCATTTTCTTCATCTTTGTCAGAAGCATCATTAATTTTTTGTTTAAATGAATCTAATCCTTCTTTTATTTTTCTTTTTTGTTCTTCATTTAATCTTGCATCATTTAAAACTGTTTCTAAATCTTTTTCAAGCATTCCTTTAATTTTTATTAATGATTTATCTTTGTAATTATAAAATAATTCATAGCAACCAGTTACATAAAATGGAATAAAGAATGCTGATAAAAATAAAGAAATAACAAATCCAAAAATAATTGCTAAATCAATATTTTTTGTAATGAAAAAAAGTAAATAACTAGATGCAAAATATGAAATTAAATAAATGAATAACATAAAAATAACATTAGTTCTACTTTGAATTTTAAATTTTAAATTTTTATCGATTTTTAAATTTTTAACAATTTTTCTAGATGCCATAGAAGGAATACCTAAAAAGAAATTAAAATAAGGAATCATCATTTTAGAAAGAATATTGTAAAGAAATACTAAAAAAGATATTCCTAAAGAAAAAATTAAAAAATAGCGATAACTTTCGGTTTCCATAATTATATTCATTTGGTTATATATTTCTTGATAATCAACATAAGAAGTATCCAAATTAGCCACATCATAATTTAAAGTAAAGAAAATTGAATTTAATATTTCAAATGTTAGAAATGAAAAAAGAATCGCGATTAACACTTTATAGCAACCACGAAAAACAGGTGCAAAATAAGCTTTATAATTTTTATAAATTTCGTTGTAATTTACATCCATATTCATAAGTATTCGACTACAAACTAGTTCATAAGATAAAAATAAAGGTAAAACTCCAAAAAAGATTAAAATAATAAAAACTAATTCCAATGAATAATCAAGATATAAAAGTAAAAATGCAATACAAGCTAAAAGCATGACTCCTATTCCAAGAGTCATCATTTTTAAATAATGCTTTTTACAATGCAAAAAAATTTGTTTTAAAAATTTAAAGTCCATTTTTGTACCTCGAAAATATTGTACAAAAATAAAGTGTAGAAAAAAACAATTTTAAATATTATTTAAAATTTATTTCTTTTAAAGTGTCATATATATTATTTGTGATTGTTTTTAAAACACTTTTACTTTGATGTCCACGAGCAATTAAAATACATTGTATACCCATTTTATCGGCAACTTCTTTATCATGAATGGTGTCACCAATAAACAAACATTTATTTTTAGGAAGTTGTTTTTTGGTTATAAATTCAATACCTATTTCACTTTTTCCTTCGGCAAAAATATTATCTTTGCCAATGATATCATCAAAATAAGAGGCAATGTTTAAAGAATTTACTTGATTAATTAATAAATTTTGCTCTGAAGCAGAAAGAATATATAAATGTTTACCTTCATTTTTTAATGCTTGTAAAACTTCTTTTATATCATCATACAAAGAACAATTTTTGTTTAAAAGGGTGTAATTTTTTATAAAATAATTTGCTAATTCTTCAAAATTGTCTTCTGGAAAATTAAAGCCTGCTTTTTTATAATAATTAATAACAGGGAATGTAAAAATTTCTAAATACTTTTTTTTGCTTATAGGATGGTGTTTTTTCATTTTTAACATGTCATTTAGCAAATTTAAACATAAATCCACATCATTTAATAAAGTTCCATTAAAATCAAAAAAGATATAATCCATATAAGTTTCCTCATAAGAATTATATCTTTTTTTGTTAATTTACAAAAGAGTTATTTATTCATACTAACTTCTAAGGAAGTGGCAATATCAACCATTTCATTGACTTGTAAATCTAAAGAGTAAATTTCACAGCAGACATTTCCCATGATATAAGTTAAATAATTGTTATTAAAATAACTTATTCCATAAAGTGTTTCTACAAATTCTCCTTTAGGTGTTAATGTTAATAAGTCTAATGAAGGAGTAATTAATTTTTGTATTACGCGATAATTTTTATCTCCTTCATATGTTAAAATAAACATTGTTTCATTTGCACTTGTTTTAATTTCTGTCTGTTCTTTTAAAACAGAAGTTTCGATAATTGAAGTAGGAATTAAAGGTAAATCTTCAATTGAAGATGATGAATCAGTAAGATTTTCTCTTGCTTTATCCATATTTGCTTTTACTGTAAAAAATTCAGCATCATATGTGGTATTAAAATCAACTTTTGAGAAAATAATTGAAACCGCTAAAGAGGAATTTTCATCATAAATATTTACCCATAATGGTTTAAATTCATTTGACAATTTAACATCTTGTTTTACCCAATTTTTTTGATGTTGATAATTAGGTTTATAAGATAGTAAATAACCATCTGACATATTTTTTAATTCATGTTCTCCATCTAAACCTTCAAGCATTGAATGGTATAAATAAGGTTTTTGTGAATTTAAAGGATAATTTCCATTAAATTTATAAACTTGATTTAATAATGGAGTAAGAACAAAAACACCTTCATTATTTTTTAAGAATATTTGTTCTTGATTAATATCTGTATCTAGTAATGAGATACGGAAATTTTGTGCTTCATCTTTTTTTTCATAATCAACAACTACAAAATAATTTTTACTTTCATCTGTATCATTAATTTGCATTGTCGCTTCCATATGATAACTATTTAAGTTCTCTCTTATATCATTAATTTTATTATCTTCTTTAGAAAAGGAAGAAAATAATTTAAAGCATGCTAGAAGTACAACTCCTAAAACTGTAACACCAACAATAATTTTTTTAACCATAATAATCTACCCTCAAGAAAACTTATTCACTACGTTTATAAAATATGAATGATTTTAAAAATTATTTCACATAATAGTTTTAGGAGGGCATATATGAACTACATTGAAAAACCATGTTTGGTTATTACAATTCTTGGTGCAATTAACTGGGGATTAGTTGGTTTGTTTAATTTTGATTTATTGAAATTTATTACCATGAATGAAGTTAATGTTGTAACTCGTATTCTTTATTGTTTAGTTGCAATTGCAGGTATTGTAAATATCCTCTTATTATTTATGGATTTTAAACCAAAAGATGAAATTGAAATGGAACATAGATCAAGTGCATCACATCAATAAAAAAGATAATCTGCCGATTATCTTATTTCAAAGAGTCATTTTGTTGACATTGTTGATATAAAACTTTTACTGTGTTTTCTAATAAGTTCTGATTTATCGGACTTACTGATTTATCCTTTTCTTTGAGAAGGATAAATTTTTTTATATCTTTATGTTTTAAAACACATTCGATTTTACTGCTACCAACTATATCGATTTCACAATTATCACTTATACATATGATAGAAAAGAAAAATTGTTCGTTTTCATCAACACCTAAATGTTTTTTTAAACTTAATACTTGATCAGTATTTTCGATTAAAGGATTATCAATAAATCCATCACGTGATTTACTATTATAAAATAACCATTTACTATCATGTATATTTCCTTGTAAACCAAATTTTTTACTTACATCTTTTATACAATATATATATTTATTTCCAAAATAAACATGATCAAATTTTATAATTTCATCATCTTTTTTAATCACAAAGTTATTAATTAATAAATTATCATGCAATTTTGCAAGTTTATATAGACATTTTGCTGTACGTTTTTTATGACTTTTATAAATGTATTTTTGCTTAATTTCTGGGCCTAAAATAAAAGTTAAACTTATTATTAAATAAATTATTCCTAAGATAATAAATGCGGTTTTCATTCTGCAAGTTCTAAGGCAATTTCCATCATTTTATTAAATGAAGTTTGTCTTTCTTCCGCGGTTGTTTCTTCTTTTTTTGTAAAGGAATCAGAAACAGTTAAAATACAAAGTGCTTTTTTATGTAAATAGTTTGCAGTTAAATATAAGGCATAAGATTCCATTTCTACAGCAAGAATAGACATTTGTGCCCATTTTTTCCAATCATCTTTAGAGGCATTATAGAAGATGTCACTTGATAATATATTACCAACATGGACAGGAATATCTAGTTTTTTGGCAACATTATAAGCTTTTAACAAAGTGGAAAAATCAGCAAGTGCCGATATTGTTCCAGGTAAATTATATTGATGAGCCCAATTTGAATCTGTTGAAGCTCCTTGCGCTAATATTACATCGTAAATATTTAAATCATCGCTATAAGCGCCGCATGAACCAATTCTTATTATTGTTTCTACTCCATATTGAGTATAAAGTTCATAAGAATATATTCCAATACTAGGCATTCCCATACCTGAACCCATTACAGAAATTTTTTTGCCTTTGTAAGTACCAGTGTATCCATACATATTTCTTACTGTATTAACTAATTTTACGTTTTCTAAATAATGCTCGGCGATATATTTAGCTCTTAAAGGATCTCCAGGCATTAAAACTACTTTTGCGAAATCATTTTCTTTTGCTTGATTATGTGGTGTTGACATTATTTTCTCTCCTTTTTCTTTATTTATTGTAACATAATTTTAAAGAAAAAAGATAATAAAACTATTCTTTACTTAATAATTGTTTTTTATCACCTTCATGATAATTATTTAATAATCTTAGTTGTGTTTTTCTTCTCTTTTTGTAAAATTCAATAAATTTTAAAATTAACTGCTCACAATTTATATTTTTGTGTTCAAACAAATAATATGCAAGAGAACCTGGAATAGTATTAAGTTCATTTAAGTATAATTTATTTGTTTTTTGATCTAAAAGATAATCAAAACGAACAATACCAAAGCAATCAAAATATTTAAAAACTTTTTTACTTGTACTAATTATTTCTTCTTTTATTAATAAATCTATATCCGCGGGAATTATTCTTGTAGTTTTATCTTTACTTTGTAGATATTTATCAAAATATGTTAAAACATCATCTTTATTTGAAACAGTTTCTAATTCAGATTCAATTTGAAACATACGATTTCCTAGTAAAGCAATATTCACTTCTTTTAAATTTAAAATAGCTTCCTCGATTAAAACTTTTTCATCAAATTCAAATGCTTTATCAAGAGCAAAAATCAATTCTTCTAAATTTAATACTTTTTTTACACCAAGTGACGAACCTAAACTATTTGGTTTAACAATTAAAGGAAAAGATAATTCTTTTATTTTTTCGCTAAGATTAAAATTTAAATCCATATATTCTTCATAACTAAAAAAAGTATATTTTGTTTGACGAATATTTAAAAAAGATAACAATTCTTTAAAAATAATTTTATCTTGTAATAACGCACTACTTAAAATAGATGAAGAAAGGCAAGGAATATTTAAAGTGTCAAAATATGCTTTAATTGTACCATCTTCGCTTCCTTTTCCATGAACAAGAGGTAAAACATAATCAAAATATATTTTTTTAAATCCTATTTTAAAATAATTATTTTCTTGTTTATGATAAAAATACCCTTTTTTATTATTTAAGAAAAATTCACCTTCATGATTTAAATAAACACCATGTAAATTAAAACATGAATTTTTTAATAGTGAATTAATCTTTTTATAAGTAACTTCTGATATATCACTTTCTAATGAGTTTCCTCCATAGAGTAAAATTAAATCCATCTTATTACCTCCTTTGTAAAGATATGACTTAATATAATAAAAAATGTCTTAATGTAAGAAATAATCGCATCCTTTAGCGCTTATAAGAATGATTTTATATCCTTTAATTTGATTAATTATTTTATAGCATTTTTTTAAACTTTTAACTTTAAACAATTTATTATGATGTGTTAAATATCCTTTTGATAAAGGGTGTTTTTTATCTTTAGTAATTAAGAATAGGTAATCAATATTTTTCATTGATAATCCTAAATTATAATTGGCTAAGAAATATTCTTTACCTAATTCTATTAATCCTCCAGTAATAACTATTTTTATTCCATTTAAAGAACTTATATATTTGATTGATTCTTTAAAACCATTTTCATTAATATTATAAGAATCGTTAATAACAATTCCATCAGGAAAATTTTTTATTTCAAATCGGCGTTTAACAGGAGGTAAATTATTCAAAAAATAAGTAAAATATTTTTCTTCAATATGAAAATAATCCGCGATTAATTTAACTCCATTAACTGTCATCTTTTGAAAAATATTTAAGTTGTTTGATAAATTTAAATCGTTATTATAGGCAAAATTTTTATGTAAAAACTTATGATTTTTTAATTCTTGATATTCTCCATTATAAAATAAAACTCCAGTTTCTTTTAATAGTAAATCTATTTCACATTTGGAGTTAATGATATTGTCAAAATTTTTAAATGTAGCTAAATGTACTTTTCCTACTCCCGTAATTATTGCTATATCTAAAGATGTTAAAAGCTGATATTTCAAAATGCCATGATTTTCATCTATTCCCATCTCTAAAATTAAAATTTCACAATCATTATTTAATTCTTGATTGATGAATTTTGTTAGTCCCATAAGGGTATTATAATTACCTTTACTTTTATATGTTATGAACTTATTTTTTAATAATGAATATAAATATTCTTTAAATGTTGTTTTACCAAAACTTCCAGTAATACCTATGATAATTGGATTAATTTTTCTTAATTTATCTTTTGCCATATTTAAATATTTTTTTTGAATTCTTTTTTCAAAAGGAAGCAATATTAAATTAGTTATTGGTATTATAAAATAGTTAATAATTACTATAAAAAAGCAAAGATATTTATTAAAAAATAATAAGCTAGATAAAAATAATGAAGTTAAATATAATAAATAACCGCGCCTATGATATTTTATTTTAAAATTATATAAAGAAAAATATAGATAAATATTAAGGAAAATTAAAGCTAGTAGACTATATTTGTATTTATAAAAAGAAAAGCAAAAAATGATAAAAATAGAGAAATAATAAATCAAAAAACGTGGTTTAAAAAATAATGATAAACCGCTTTTAAAGTAACGTTTTGTTGAATAATATCCTTGCATAAAATACTTAACAAAAATGTGAGATAAAAAGCATAATTGAATAAATAATAATATATTAATCATAAATAAATTCTAAAATTTGAAGACTAATCTCTTCTAAATAATTAAAATAGGCAAAGTGATCACCATTATATAAGGTTAATGTTGAACCATTTATAAGTTTTTTTAAATATTTTAAATTTTTGTAATTAACTTGTTTATCATCTTTAAAGCCAATAATTAAAGTTTTTGAAATGATATTTTTTAATTCTGTTTTTTTTATATTTTTAACAATATTATTAAATGTTTCTTTTTCTTTTCCATTTAAAATTTTATAATCGTTACTTTGAAATGAATTAAAATATTTATTTATTTTTAAACATTTAAAAATTTTATAAAAATATATTTTTAAACGTACTTTTAATGATTTTTTTATATAAGTTGATGGTGCAATTAATATTAATTTTTCTACTTCATATTTACTAGCGTATAAGGATGCTAATTTTCCTCCAAAAGAATGACCAATTAAAATTAAATTCTTTTTATCTTTTATTTGTTCATGTAAGTCATTTATATAATCAGCAAAATCATATGTATTTTTTTTACTTAATTTCAATAAATTGATATTTAAAACTTCATAATATTTTGTAAATATCTTTTCAAAACAAGACATTGATTCTTTTGTTTGATTCCAACCATGTAAAAGGATGATAGTATAGTTTTTCATAATATAATATATTCCTAAGTTTTAAAATAATGAATTAAATGTTATACTTGATTTTGGTGTTAAATGATGAATTATTTTATACTTGCTGTGGTTATTAGTTTAATTTTAGGCTTAATCATATTTATTCTTTCAGGTGTATTCGTTGTTAAAGAAAACATGGTAGCGGTTTTTGAAAAACTTTATAAATTTCATTCTATAAAAGAAAAAGGAGTATATTTTTTAACACCTTTTTTAGTTCGAAGAGTTGGTTATTATTCCAAAGAAATAAAATATATTAAAATGAAATTTGCTGATAAAACTATTTATTTAAAATATAAAATTGATGATTTTATAAAATTTCATTATGCTGGTCACTGTTTTCAAGAAACGATTTTAGAAGAATTAAAAAATACAACATTTTATGAAGAAACGATTTTATTATATGCCGATAAATTTGGTGTAAAGATTTTGGAAATTAATATAAAATAAATTATTCTACAGTTACTGATTTTGCTAAATTTCTTGGCTTATCAATTTCTCTTTTTTTAAATAACGCTGTATAAAAAGCTAAGTAAAAAAATTCTTCCATTATTTTAATAAAAGATAAACTATTTTTATGATCATAATTAAATTGATAAACTAATCCTCCTCGAGATTTAATTTCCTCTATCGCGGAATTTAAATATTCATTTTCTTTAATATCACCTATTACAAAAACGGGGAAATTTTTTTCAATAAGGGCTATAGGACCATGTTTTAATTCACCAGCATACATAGCTTCAGAATGAATGTAGCTTACTTCTTTTAACTTTAAAGAAGCTTCTAAAGCTAGAAAGTAATCACTACCTTTAGCAATAAATATAGCGTTATTTTTATTTTTTAAAGTTTTAGCTATATTTTTTATTTTTTCTTTTCTTTCATTTGATATTATTGATAAATCATCATAGTAAATAACATTTTGTTTTTTTAAATTACAGGCGACTATATATAAAAGCATTATTTCATTGATATAAGCTTTTGTTGAAGCAACAGCAATTTCTTTTTCGGCATAAATTAAAAGTTGACTTTTAGTATTTTTATATAAGGAGGAATTTTTCACATTGGTGATACCTAAAGTATTATTGCAAATGTCTTTAACATATTCTAATGATTTTAAAACATCCATTGTTTCTCCTGATTGGGAAATAAAAATATAACAATTATTTTTGTCAATTTGATATTTTGTGGTATAAAATTCACTGGCAATTATTACTTCTTTTTCTTTATCGAAAAAACTTTGAGCTTTTAAAGCTGCATGATAAGAAGTTCCAGATGCGATAAAAATAAGTTTTTTGGCATTATCTATTTGTGAGATAATTTTTGTTAAATCTATATTTTTTATATTATTTAAAAGGTTATTTATCATTGATGGAATTTCTTCAATTTCTTTTTCCATATAATATACATGATTTAGTTTATTTTTATTTTCTTTTTCAACTTCTTTTTCTTCGATTATTTTTTTAACTTTTTTACCATTTTTATAAATTTGATAACTATCATCTGAAATATAGCCATATTCTAAATCATCTATATTGATATAAGCTTTTTCATCCTGTAAAGCGTTAACATCACTTAATAAAGTAAAGATATTTTGACCAATTCCCAATATAAGTGGAGAATGATTTCTCACAAAATAAATTCTTTTTTCATAGCAAAATAAAATACATAAGGCAAATGTACCTTTTAAACGTGAAATAACATTTTCAATAGCCTTTTTAACATCTAAAGTGATACCATATTCATACTCTAATAAATTTACTATTACTTCGCTATCGGTTTCACTATAAAAAGAAAAGCCTAAATCAATTAGTTCTTTTTTTAAATCTTTATAATTGTAAATTGTACCATTGTGAACTAAGGAAAATAATCCATGATTAGAAATATGTGGATGAGCATTTTCAACATTGTTTATTCCATGTGTTGCCCATCTTGTATGTCCTATTCCTATAGTAAATTCTTCATCTTTAATTTTATTTTTTAAAATTTCAATGGAACCTACAGTTTTAATAGTTTTTATTTTTTCATTTTCTATGAATCCAATACCACATGAATCATAGCCTCGATAATCTTCTTTTTTTAAGCCATTTAATAAATATGTGCATAAACCTTTAGTTTTTATGCAAGCAATAATGCCGCACATAAAAAATCACCCTATTTATTTTTATGATAAATAGAGTGATAAAATAACTTAAAATTCGCTTTATTTTTGCATATAGTTTTTAAATATTTCAAGAAATTGATCTTGGGGAACAGGTTCTAATTTCCCTTTATATGCGATAGAAATTCTTCCAGTTTCTTCCGAAACTACAATTGTAACAGCGTCAGTTTCTTCTGAAAAACCTAATGCCGCGCGATGACGTGAACCATATTTTCCAGTTAAAGCACGTGTTGTAGGTGTGTAATAAACACTTGCTGCGACAATTATATTTCCTCTTATTATAATTGCACCATCGTGAAGTCTAGTTCCAGGATAAAAAATTGTTTGAATGATTTCAATACTTAATGGTGAATTAATTATAGAACCATTTTTCATATATTCTGTTAAATCATTATTTTTCTCAAATGTTAATAATGCACCTGTTTTAGTTTTTGATAATATTCTTATTGCTTCATCGATAATTTTATATTTTTCATCATCAGTTATTTCATCTGGTTTTTTATCAATATGATGTTTTTTATTGCGGGAAAAAATATTAGTGATATTTCTAAATGAAGAAATATTTATAAAGAAACAAATAGTGCTAAAAATTATAAAAATTGCTAACAATATATTATTTGTGGCTTTTAATTTTGGAAAAAAACTTGAAACAACTAATGAAGTTATTAAAATTAAAAAAGTAAATACTGCAGTTTTATTATGTATTTTTTTAATACAAAGAAATGAAAAAGCAATAGCTATAAGACTAGCTAAAATAATATCGACAATCTCAAATGTATCAAAATTTAAATAAAACATTGATAAAATCCTCTTTAATTAAGCATATATATATCTTAACAAATAAACTTAAAAAAATAAATATTATTTTATTAATAGTATGCCTTTATTTATAATTTTATGAAAAATTTTTAATCAATAAATATTTTGCATTTAAAAAATAAAAAAAAATTAGCACTCAAGTATTGACAGTGCTAAAAAGAAAGCTATAATTGTAATTGTCAGTAAAAAATGACTATTTAAATAAAATATTTGGAGGAAATAATTTATGTCTGAAATAAAAGAATTTAAAACAGAATCTAAAAGATTATTAGATTTAATGATAAATTCAATTTACACAAATAAAGAAATTTTTTTAAGAGAATTGATTTCTAATGCATCTGATGCCATAGATAAATATCATTATTTATCTTTAACAGATGAAAAACTTACTAAAGAAGATAAATATCATATCTTTTTAGCCTATGATTCTAAAGAAAGAACATTTACTATTGAAGATAATGGTATAGGTATGACTTATGATGAATTAAATGAGCATTTAGGCACTATTGCTAAGTCTGGATCTTTAGAATTTTTAAATAAAATTCAAGAAGAAAAAGATAATAAAGATGAATCGGAAAATTTAGATATTATAGGGCAATTTGGTGTTGGATTTTATTCATCATTTATGGTTGCAAATAAAGTTGTCGTGGAAACCAAATCTCCATATTCAACTAAAGCATATCGTTTTTCATCTACAGGAACTGATACATACGAAGTAGAAGAATGCAACAAAGAAGATCATGGTACTAAAATTACTTTATTTTTTAGAGAAAATAAAGATGAAGAAAATTACGATGAATTTTTAAGTGATTGGAAAATAAAAGAATTAGTTAAAAAGTATTCGGATTATGTAAGATATCCAATTGAAATGTTTGTTAGTGAATCTGTACAAGATAAAGATGAAAATGGTAAAGAAATTGAAGGAAAATATCATGATGAAACTCATTTAGAAGTTTTAAATTCTATGATTCCTTTATGGAAGAAAAATAAATCTGATGTTACTAAAGAGCAATTAAACGATTTTTATAAACAAAAATTTCAAGAATATGAAGATCCATCAACTTCATTATTTGTAAATGTTGAAGGCTTAATTTCTTATAATTCTTTACTATTTATTCCAAAGAAAGCCCCTTATAATTTGTATTCTGATAAATATGAAAGAGGTTTACAATTATATACTAAAGGTATCTTTATTATGGATAAATGTAAAGATTTAATACCTGATTATTTACGTTTTGTAAAAGGACTTGTTGATACTAGTGATATATCATTAAATATTTCACGTGAAATGTTACAACAAGATCGTCAAATTAAAAAAATTGCAACATCATTAGAGAAAAAATTACTTCAAGAATTAGAAAGAATGAAAAATGAAGAATTTAAAGAATATGTTTCATTCTTTAAAGAATTTGGAGTTAATTTGAAATATGGTATATATGAATCATATGGTGCAAGAAAAGATTCTTTAAAAGACTTACTTTTATATAAGAGTCTATTAAATGAAGAAATGATTACCTTAAAACAATATGTAGAAAACATGAAAGAGGGTCAAGAATTTATATATTATGCATCAAATAAATCTAAAGAAGCTGTCGAAGCAATGCCTCAACTTGATGCTTTAAAAGCTAAAGGTTATGATGTATTGATCTTGACTGATGAAATTGATGAATTTGCTATTGAAATGTTAGGTGATTATAATGAAAAGAAATTTAAATCAATTAACCAAGGCGATTTAGATTTATTAAATGAAGAAGAAAAGAAAAAAATTGATGCTTTAAAAGATGAGAAGAAACCTTTATTAGATGCTCTTAAAGAAGCACTTCATGGAAAAGTAAGTGATGTTAAAGTATCTACAAGACTTGTTTCTTCTCCAGTATGTTTAGTTTCAGGAGAAGGTATGAGTTTTGAAATGGAAAAAGTTTTAAAACAAATGCCAAATTCCTCTGATTTGAAAGCAGAACGTATTTTAGAAATCAACCCAAATCATAATTTATTTAAAGCATTAGAAAAAGTTTACGAAACAAGCAATGAAAAACTTAAAGACTATGCTTCATTATTATTGGATCAAGCTTTATTGATGGAAGGTATAATGATTGAAAATCCACAAGAATTTTCGAAAAAAATGTGTGATTTAATGATTCTTGCTTCTTCCTCTAATGAAGAAAAAAAGGATGAAAGTGCAATTGATTAATTAAAATAAATTATTGTTTTTGTTCTTTTAAGGATAATTTTGTAAATAACAACTAAAATTAATTATTAAGATTTAAGATGATTTGAAAAATAATCATCTTATTTTTTTGCATTTATTATTTTATCGAGTATTTATTTTATTATAAATATAAAATTTATGTTATTTAATTTAAGCGAAATTATTGAGTTAAATTCAACTTAGAAAATAATAAAAATTTAAAAAAGATATCACCTTAATCAAGTCCGCGATATCTTTTATTTAAAATTTCTAATTTGTTTAAAAAAAGCTGAAATTAATCAGCTCTTTAAATTATTTAATGCTATCTTTTAATGCTTTACCTGCTTTGAATACAGGGACATCAGTAGCAGCCACTACTAATTTAGCACCAGTTTGAGGATTACGAGTTTTTCTTTCACCTCTATGAGCAACTTTAAAAGTTCCAAAGCCTGTTAAGACAACATCATCACCATTTTTTAATGTTTCAGTAATTGTTTCTAAAAATGCATTTAATGCCTTTGTGCTTTCTGCAACCGTTAATTCACTTTTTTCGGCGATTGCTTTTACTAATTCTGTTTTATTCATTATTTTTCCTTTCTTTGGATTAGTAATCCTTATATCGTTATTATACCATAATCATTAAATAATGCAAATTTAATAAAAAATCGCGGTTTTTCCTTATAAAGTTTTAAATTTTAATGATATATCAAGAGCTTTAACAGAATGAGTTAAAGCACCAATAGAAATAAAATCAACACCGATAGATGATACTTTTTTAATTCTATCAAGAGTCATATTTCCACTTGCTTCTAAAAGTTTTTTATGATTGTTCAAATCGACACATTTTTTCATTGCTTCATCTGACATATTATCGAGCATAATTATATCGCAATTAGTGTTATAAGCTTCTAAAAATTGTTCAATAGTTTCTACTTCAACCTCGATTTTACAATTAACTTTTCCTTCGACAAGATTTATCGCGTTAGTAATAGAGCCTGCTGCTTCAATATGATTATCTTTAATTAAAACCATATCAGATAAAGAATATCGATGATTTTGACCTCCTCCAATAACTACTGCTAGTTTGTCAAGATAGCGAAAATTAGGCATTGTTTTTCTAGTATCTAATATTTTTGTATTTCCAACGCATGCTTTTACACATTTGTTTGTCATGGTAGCTATTCCTGACATTCTTTGCATAATGTTTAAAGCTGTTCTTTCTCCTTTAAGTAAAGTTCTTGTATTACCATTTAAAGTTGCTAAGATATCACCTTTTTTAACCTCATCACCATCTTTGACATTCCAAGAAATAAATACATTTCCTCCTGCTAAATTGAAAACTTCTTCAGCTATTTTAATACCAGCAATAATCCCATCTTCTTTAGCGATAAATTTACCTTGTGAAATATGATCTTTAGAAATGATATTATCTGTTGTAATATCACCATTTGGCATATCTTCTTGTAAAGCATTTTTTATTATTTTAATTATTTCTTCATTCATACTACTATTTAATCAATACGGAAATGTGATCCAATTGATTCTTTCCTTTCTAAAGCTTGATTAATAACGATTAAGGCTACTGTAACCATATTTAAGGTTTCATAATAATATCTTGATAAAACATTTATTTTTAAAAGATTTTTATAATGTTTTGTTAATATCTTTTTAGCCATTTCCAATCCATCTTTTGTTCTTACAATAAATACATAGCGTGACATTAATTCACGAGTTTCTTGACGAATATCTTTGAAATTGTATTTCTTTTTAGCTAATTTCATATCTGGTAAAATAATATTTATTTTTTCACATTGATCTTTTGTTTTATTAATATCTTCTGCGACTCTTTTACCAAAAACAACACATTCTAATAAGGAATTAGATGCTAATCTATTAGCACCATGTACTCCAGTGAAAGCACATTCACCTACGGCATAGAGATTTTTTAAAGCAGTGCGGCCATATAAATCAACTTCAATTCCTCCACATAAAAAATGTTCTACAGGGACAACAGGTATTAAATCTTTGGTTATATCAATACCATAGTCTAAACAATGTTTATATATTGTAGGAAATCTATTCTTAACAAAATCACTATCTTTATAAGTAATATCTAAATAAACATGGTCAGAAAATGTATCATACATTTCTCGATATATAGATTGTGAAACTATATCACGAGGCGCTAATTCTTTTAAAGGTGTATATTTTTCCATAAAACGTTCACCTTCAATATTTTTTAAATAAGCACCTTCACCTCTTACAGCTTCCGAAATTAAAAATTTTTGCCCCATCTTATCATCGTAAAATGCTGTCGGATGAAATTGAACAAATTCCATATCTTTTATTTTTAAACCTAAGCGATATGCCATTGCAATACCATCACCACAATTAAATTTTTCATTCGTGGTATTTTGATATATTGCTCCTATTCCACCTGTTGCAAGTACCACTTTATTAGCTAAAATATATATTTCTTCATTTTGATGATTTATAACTATTGCCCCTTTTACTTCACCATCTTGATGTAATAATTCAATAGCCATTTCATTTTCAAAAACTTTAATATTTGTTCTTTGGTATAAAGTATTTCTTAAATCAGACATAATATGATTGCCTGTATCATCGCCACCAGCATGCAAAATTCGTCTCGATCTATGTCCACCTTCTAATGTTTTAATCAAATTTCCATCTTTATCAACATCAAATTTTACACCTAATGATATTAAATCTTTAAGAGCGTCATCAGCTTCATCAACAAGGATTCTTACAGCATTTTTATCATTAACATAGGAACCAGCTTTTAAAGTGTCTTCATAATGTTCATCTTTTTTTTCTTTTGAGGAATTTATTTCACCTGCAATTCCACCTTGAGCAAGATTTGAAGAACCTTTATTTATTGCATCTTTTACGTAGATTCCAATTTTTAAATTTGAATCTAATTTTAAAGCAGTATAAATTCCTGCTAAACCACCACCAAGAATTAATACATCATATTGTCTAATTTCTTTCATATTATAAAATCTCCAAAACTATGATAACTCTAACATTCTATCTAAAGAAGTTTTAGCTTTTTTTATGATATCCTCAGATAAAATAACTTCGTTTTTTTCATTTTTTAAGGAATCATAAGCGTCTTCTAAAGTAATGCTTTTCATATTGATACATCGGAAATTGGAAACTAA
This sequence comes from uncultured Bacilli bacterium, assembly GCA_947632435.1. GTDB lineage: Bacteria > Bacillota_I > Bacilli_A > RFN20 > CAG-449 > CANRPC01. The sequence continues at coordinate 31,730 of CANRPC010000012.1, forward strand.
AGGATAAAATTTTTTGTTAGGAGAAGCTTTTTCCATCGCATAAATAACTCCTGATTCTGTTCCTACGATAAATTCGCTAGCATTATCTTGAATAGTATAGTCAAGCATTTGTTTTGTTGAACCAACAAAATCAGCTTCTTTTATAATTTCGTAAGGGCATTCTGGATGTACGATAAATTTTGCATTAGGATGTTCTTTTTTGGCTTTTGCTACTTGATTTAAACTAACGTAATTATGAATCGGACAAAAACCATTCCAAAGTTCCATATTATATCCATAAGTTTTATTGGCATAATTACCTAAATTTTTATCTGGTATATAAAGTATTTTTTTATTTAAATCAGCATAATGTTTAATAATTTTTAAAGCATTTGTAGAAGTAACACATACATCTGAAAGTGCTTTAACAGAGGCGTAAGTATTAACATAAGAAATAATTATAGTGTCGGGATTAAGTTTTTTATAATTAATTAAATCTCTTTCACTAATATATTTAGCCATAAAACAACTCGCAATATTGTTTGCCATTAAAACTTTTTTATTTGGTGATAAAATTTTTGCTGTTTCACCCATAAAATCAACACCACAAAAAAGAATTATATCGGCATTAGTTTTGCAAGCAATTTTACTTAAGCCTAAAGAATCACCGACAAAATCAGCAATTTCTTGAATTTCTTTATTTGTATAATAATGAGCGAGTATAATTGCATTCTTTTCTTTAGCTAATTTCTTAATTTTTTCTTGTAATATATTCATGATATTACCTTCTTTTCTTAATGATTTTAGCATAATTATAATGTTAATTCAATTAATTGATTAATAATAATATAGTAAAAGAAAAGCTTATTGTTTTTAGACACTTTTAATTGAATTCTCATAAAATTCTAGTTGTTTTATAATCTCTAATTTCTAGAGAAATGAATTTCTCAAAACGTTCGACGATTTTTTTTAAAATTAGAGTGTATATATTAAATTTCATTGTTATGATAATAATGGAAAGGCTGATTTATGGAAAAAATTATTTACTATCAAGATGAATTAAATGATGAATTTTCTAAAGCTAAAATTCAAGCAAAAAAGATTGATAAAAATTATAAGTATATCCATGAATCTTTTTTTAAAAAATTTACCCATTTTTTCTGGTATCGTATTGTTGCCTTCCCACTTGCAAAAATATATCTTTTTATTAAGTTTAATCACAAAATAGTTAATCGTAAAATTTTAAAAAAATTTAAAAATACTGGTTATTTTCTTTATGCAAATCACACTCAGCCAACCGCGGATGCTTTGATACCATCATTCGTGGCATTTCCAAAAGATACGTATGTCATTGTACATCCAAATAATGTATCAATGCCTTTTCTTGGAAAAATAACTCCTTCTTTAGGTGCTTTACCATTACCAGATGATTTTATAGCTACTAAAAATTTTGTAAAAGCAATTGAAAGACGAATTGATGAAAAAAAATGCATAATGATTTACCCTGAAGCTCATATTTGGCCTTATTATACGGGGATTAGAAATTTTCTTGATACATCTTTTCGATACCCAATTAAATATAATTGTCCAACATTTTGCTTTACTAATACTTATCAAAAAAGTAAAATTTTGCATCGATTAAAATTAATTACATATGTTGATGGGCCATTTTTTCCAAATAAAGATTTGTCGATAGAAAAACAAAGAATAGATTTAAGAAATCAAGTTTATGAAACAATGTGTTCTAGAAGCAAATTAAGTTACGTAAATAAAATTATTTATAAGAAAGGGGAAATAGATGATTAATATTCTTTTTTCAGGAAATGAAAAGGTTATTGATGGAGTTATTACAACATTATTATCAATTTTGAAACGTTCTTCATTAAAAGAACCATTGAATGTGTATTTACTTACAATGGACGTATCTCATCTAAAAGATACTTATAAACCAATATCTGATGAACAAGTAAAATTTGTTGAAAAAATGTTAAAAGAATACAATCCTCAACACCAAATAACAAAAATTGATGTAACAAATTTATATATGCAAGAATTTTCTTCCTGCCCTAATGAACAATGTTATTGTTCGCCTTATACTTTATTAAGATTATTTGCTGATTTATTGAATTTGCCTGATAAAATTTTGTACTTGGATATTGACATTTTATTTAATCGTGATATCAGACTTTTATATGAAATCGATGTTTCTAAAGTCGAATATGCCGCGGCTAATGATCATTATGGGAAATACTTAATTAACCCTTTCTATATAAATGCAGGTGTATTGCTATTTAATATGAAAATGTGCAAGGAAACTAATATATTTAAAAAAGCAAGAGAATTAATTAAAACAAAAAAACTTATTTTCGCGGATCAAAGTGCATTAATAAGATCTACGACAAAAAAGAAATTAATTTCTCAAAAATTTAATGATCAAAAATTTCTTCATAAACACACTGTGGTAAGACATTTTTCAAAAAGATTATTTTATTTACCATTTCCCCATTTAGACAATATAAAACAATGGGAGGTAAGTAAAGTTCATAAAGTATTTAAATATTATGTTTTTGATGACATTTTATATGAATATATTTATTTGAGAAAAAAATTAGATAATTTATTAAAAGGAGATTTAAAAGATGAATAATGAAATAATACCAATTTTTTATGCTTGTGATGATAATTTTGTAAAATATACAATTGTATCATTAAAATCAATGATAGAGAATGCTTCGAAAAATCATAATTATCATGTATATATATTAAATACAGGTATATCTGAAAAAATGCAAAAAGTTGTTTTAGATATGCAAAATGATGATTTTACAATTGAATTTGTCGATGTTAAAAATTATTTAATTTCTATCAATGATAAATTACCAATTCGTGATTATTATTCTAAAACAACTTATTATCGTCTTTTTATCGCAGAAATGTTTCAAGAATATAATAAAGCAATTTATATTGATAGTGACACAATAGTTTTAGGTGACATTTATGAATTATATTCTAATGATTTAAAAGATAATTATGTAGGTGGATGTCATGAACAAGCAATGGTTCAAGTGGATACTTATGGTGAATATGTTGAAAAAGTAATTGGTATTGATCGTAATAAATTTTTCAATGCTGGTTTAATATTAATAAATTGTGATCAATTTCGTAAAAATAAAGTATTAGATCAATTTATTGATTTATTGCATGTTTACACTTTTGTTGTTACCCAAGATGAAGATTATTTAAATTTAATTTGTAAAGATAAAGTATTATTTATTGATCAAGGTTGGAATGTTGAAGTTTTTGGTAAAATTCCTGTTAGTGATTCTGAGATTAAAATGCTTCATTATATCATGGTTTCAAAACCATGGCATTATAAAGATTGCCGTTATGCTGACAAATTTTGGAAATATGCTAAAATGACACCAGTTTATGATGAAATTATACAAGTTTTAAATGCTTATACTGATGAAGAAAGAGAAAATGATATAGCTTCTTGTGATAGACTATTAGAAACAGCATTAAGAGAAACTAATCGTGAAGATAATTATTTAAATTCTATAAAAAAAAATATTGGAAAATCAAAAGAACGTTTAGCCATTATTAAAAAAATTGCTAAATTTGAAGAAGAAGGGCGTTTTGAAGAAGATGTTGAAGAAGATCCTCCAGCAAAAATGTTGATGCCTGAAGAAATAGATTATTTAAGAAAAAAATTTTTTTCTAAATTAAAAACAAAATTTGCTTTTAAAGTTGCACGAAAATTTTTAAATCATATTACAGAAACAAAAAAAATGATTGTCAAAGATATAATTGGACTTGAAAATATTAATAGTCTTGAAAGTGGAGCGATAATTACTTGTAATCATTTTAATGCTTTTGATAGTTTTGCCATACAATTAGTATATGAAAAATCAAAACAAAAAAAGCGTAAATTTTATCGTGTCATAAGAGAAGGTAATTATACTAATTTTCCAGGATTTTATGGCTTTTTAATGAAAAATTGCAATACTTTGCCTTTATCAAGTAATTATAAAACATTGCAAAAATTTATTAAAGCAACAGATAAATTATTACAAGATGGAAATTTTGTTTTAGTTTATCCCGAACAAAGTATGTGGTGGAATTATCGTAAACCTAAACCATTACAAGATGGTGCATTTAAATTTGCTAGTAGAAATAACGTTCCAGTTTTACCATGTTTTATAACAATGCAAGATAGTGATATTTTAGGAGATGATGGATTTTATATACAAGAATATACAATACATGTAAGTAAACCTATTTATCCTGATCCTTCTTTATCAAGAAATGAAAATATTGATTTACTTAAAGAAAAAAATTACGAAGAATGGAAGAGAATTTATGAAGAAACATATGGACTTCCATTACGTTATACAACTAAAACACAAAATTAATTTACATTTACAAATATTAGTTTTATGATTCTATGTAGGTAAGTTATATGATTTTAAGCATTATCTTTTTATTAATAAGTTTAATTTTAAGCGTTTTATTTTCGCTTATTACCTATACATATAGTATATGGTTTGTAGTTTTATTTGTTTGTTTGATACCTTTTTATTATTTAATTATTTTTGGAATATATATTGTTTTTTTGTTCTTTGCAACTTTATTTATTTCTAAAAAAAAGGCAATCAAAAAACCATCAAAGTTTGCCTATAATGTCATAAAAGAAAGCCTTGTTCAAGTTTTTTTGGTCTTAAATGTTCAAATTCATTTTATTGATAATGGTTTATTAAAAAACAATCAATTATATTTATTTGTTTCTAATCATATTTCAAATTACGACCCTTTAGTAATGATTTACGCTTTGAAAAAAAGGCGTTTAATATGTGTTACTAAACCTGAAAATTATAATATTCCTATTGCAGGTGGTTTGATGCATAAAGCAGGTTTTATTAGCATTAATAGAACTAATGCTTTTAAAGCTTTAGAATCTATAAATAAAGCAGCAGAAACATTAGATAAACATTATGGCGACATTTTAATTTTTCCAGAAGGTACAAGAAACAAAAATAAAACTAATTTGCCGTTTCATGCTGGATCATTTAAAATTTGCTACAAAGCAAATGTTCCTATTGCAATTTGCTCTATAAAAAACACTGAATTAATAAAGAAAAATTTGCCATTTAAAAGAACACATGTATATTTTGAAATTTTAAAAGTTATTGAACCAGAGGACTTTAATAATCAAAATACAGTTCAATTAGCTGAATTTTGTCAAAAATTAATATATAATCATTTAGATGAAAAATAAAAAATTTAGTAAAGGAAAATAAAATATGACGTACTTATTATTTAATCCAATATCTAATAATAATACTGGAACTAGTATTAAAAAAAAGGCCAAAATAGATATAGCCAAAACATTTTCAAACATTGAAGAAATTAATGTTTTAGACTTAAATGTAAATGATTTTTTAGCAAAATTAAAAGAAGAAGATGATATCATTTTAGTTGGTGGAGATGGCACATTAAATCATTTTGTAAATGTGGTATATCCATTAAAATTGAAAAACAAAATGTATCTATATAAAGCTGGAATAGGTAATGATTTTTTAAATGATGTAAATAAAGAAAATGCTCAAATAATACTTTTAAATCCATATTTACAAAAATTACCTAAAGTCACAATAAATGGAAAAACTAGCTATTATATTAATGGAATTGGCTATGGTATAGATGGTGAAGTTTGTGTAATAGCGGATAAATTAAAAGATAAAGGAAAAAAGAAAATTAATTATACAACAATAGCTATTAAATTATTATTATTTAAATTTCATTGTCCTGATGCCATAGTTATTGTCGATGGCAAAGAATATGCTTATAAAAAAGTATGGCTTGCATCTGCAATGTTTGGAAGATTTTATGGAGGCGGTATGATGATGGCTCCTAATCAAGATCGTTTAGGTGATAGTATTTCTTTAGCGATAGCTCACGATGCATCTAGATTAAGATTATTAACAATTTTTCCAAAAATTTTTAAAGGAGAACATGTAAAATATAAAAAGATTATTGAAATAAAAAAATGTAAAAAATTAGAAGTTCGTTTTTCTTCACCATGTGCTTTGCAAATTGATGGAGAAGTGGTTAAAAATGTTACTTCTTATGTTGCAGAAATTGAATAGTTAAAAATATAAAAAAAGATGTTTAGTTTCATAAGTAATTTTTCTAAACATCTTTTTAAATTAAAGTTATTTAATTTTTATTTTAAATACTGCCTTTTCAATCATTTCATCATTTGCTTTTATTAAAGGCATATGCAAATCATTTGGCCAAACTAAAGCAAATTGATGGTCGTGTAAATATATTATTCCATCTAATTCACCTTTATAATTTGCTTTATCTTTTTTTTCATCATAAGGAAGAGTTACTTCAATACCATAACGAGCTTTATCGACATAGCCCATTCCTTCTTTTCCTTTAATAACTAATTGTAAATCTAAATATTTTTCATGACTTTCAAGTTTACAATCCTCAATATTTTTTCCTACATAACTTGAACGATTAACCCAAAGATTATCTCCATCAATAATAGTTTTTCCTTCTGGTAAGTTTAATAAATCATGAGTTTTAATAAATTCAAAAGCTTTATTAATATTTTCGTTTTCAAATTTTACAGCAAAAAAATCTTCTACTTTGCCGATTATCATAAATGATAGCCTCCTTCTTCTTAAAGTATAAAATTAATTTTTTTTCTCTGCAATAGTTTTAATAATGTACTTTAACAATAGTAAATATTGATCACGTAATTAGAAAGTAACATAAATATGGATGATGAAAAAATAAACACACTTTAATTTATTTTATGTATATGTTATAATCAAACCTGACTTTTGGAGATGGAATACAAAATTAAGAAGTTATATCTAAAGATATAAAAGTATAAAATAGTCTAGAGT
>CANRPC010000013.1 GCA_947632435.1 uncultured Bacilli bacterium
ATGCTCGTTTTTAATGATTTTTGTATAAAAAAACGCATTTTTGTATTTTTATTTCATTTTCATGCGTAATTACTAAACTTTTTTACATCATACTTGTATGTTTCTTTCATCCATGATGGAAATAAAACAGCCAACCCTGCTCCATGTGCAATTTCTTGATGTTTGCCTGATAACACATGTTCTAATTGATGTACAGGCATTTTGATATCTTTCATAATAGATGTAAAACCATTATGTGAAAACGAAGATGCTAAATATAATACTTTTCTAGCTTTCATATTATAAAAATCATGACAAATTATATCTGTAGCATCCACGACACTTTTTATTAAAGCCAATGCTTGATAATCAGAAAATTCTATTTCATCAGATGGTGAAAAATATCGTTCCATAGAATGAGCTAAAATATCACAGATTCCAAATGCTATTTGTGAAAATGGTAAACTAATACTTAACAAAGGATTTTCTATTACAAATAAAGGTCTATTACTTTCTGCATTAAATCCACTTTTAATTTTACTTTTTTTATCTTGAATGACACAAGAAGTAGAAAGCTCACTCCCCGCGGCAGGAATTGTTAAAATTACTCCAATAGGTAAAGCTTTTTGAGGCTTAACTTTATGTAAATTAAAATCAAAAGGATTTCCCTTATAAAAAACTCCATGTGCAATAAGTTTACAAGTATCTATGACACTTCCTCCACCGATAGCTAAAATAAATTCAAAAGGATTATCGAGGTAAATTTTAATACCTTCTTCTACTTTTTCTAAAGTTGGATTGGCCTCTATTCCACTTAATTCTAAAAAACTTATATCCGCATTATTTAAAGAATCAACTACTTTATCATATAATCCACTTTTTTTAGCGGAATTTTTTCCATATACCATTAATATTTTTTTAAAACCATATTCATTGATATATTTTCCTATATTATTTTCTTCATTATCACCAAAATAAATACGTGTCGGTGATTGAAATATATAATTATTCATCTTTACCCCTTTTTATATATTCATAAGCTTCTTTTAATACTTCTTTATCTTGAGGATAAGTTAGTAATTCATATGCTTTATCAAAAGTATGAAATTCAAGTTTTTTAACTTCATTATCATGTTTATCAACTGGCTTAGTATTTTCAGAACAATAGCCAATGAAAAATACAACATCTTTTATTATTCCAATATATGGAGAATAAGTAATTACTTTACGAAAAGAAGTATCAAGTTTTACATGTAAATTTGTTTCTTCTTCTATTTCTCTTAAGGCTGTTTCTTCTTCGCTTTCATTATTTTCAACATGACCTTTTACTAAGGATATATGACCTAAACTCATATATTCAATTAAAAATAAGATTTTTTCTTTTTCTAATTTATATATTACAGCGCCGCAACTTTTTTCTCTTATCATAATTTTACATACTCTTTAGCAATTTCAGCGCCTAATTTCGCATTATTCAAAATTAAAGAAATATTCGCTTTTAAAGATTCACCATCAGTAAGTTCCACGATCTTTTTTAATAAAAATGGTGTGCATTCCTTGCCTTTTATATTTTTTTCTTCCATTTCCTTTATTGCTATTTCAATCGCTTCATCTATTTGCGTTTTATCCGCAGCATTATTTTCTTCTATAGGATTAGAAACTAATATTCCTCCCCTTAAATTATATTCTTCTTTAACTTTCATCGCTTTGGCAATTTCTTGTGCTGAATTCATGTTTCTATCAACTTTTAATCCTGAATCTGGAGTATAAAAATCCGCAAGATTATCTGATTTATAACCAACAACACTTACCCCTAAAGTCTCTAATACTTCTAAACTCTTTTCTAAATCTAAAATAGCTTTAATTCCTGCACATACAACAATTAATGGAGTGGTTGCAAGCTCTATTAAATCTGCAGAAATATCAAAAGTTTTTTCTGCATTACGATGAACTCCACCTACTCCTCCTGTGACAAATATTTTTATACCTACTTTGGAAGCAAAAATCATCGTGGTAGCCACTGTTAAAGCGCCATATTCTTTTTTAGCAATAACATATGGTAAATCACGTCGCGAAACTTTTAAAACATCTTTTCTTTTACCAAAATCCTCAATTTCTTCTTTTGACATACCAATGGTAGGAACACCATTTATAATTCCTATAGTCGCAGGAATTGCACCATTTTTACGTATTGTTTCTTCAACAAGTAAAGCTGTTTCAACATTTTGAGGATAAGGCATACCATGTGCAATAATTGTTGATTCTAACGCTACAACAGGAAGATTATTTTTTAAAGCATTTAATACTTCTTCGCTAATTTTCATTTCCATTTTCTAATTTCTTCTTTCTTAATTTATATAATAAATTATAGCTGAAATAAAAAGTAAAAGAAATAGTCATACAAATTACAATAAGAAAGAAAAAAGATTTAAATCCGTAATTTTCAATAATTGTACTACCAAACATATTTAAAATACTTGCAATAGTACCTTGACCAACACATAAAACTAAAATAGCTATTGTTTTTTGCGTTTTGTTTAAAAATGTAGATAATAATCGCACGTGAATAGCTAAAAACGTTCCCCAGCCTATGCCACGACTAATTAATAAAATCGCTAAGACATATGGAGGTAAATTTGAAATTAAAAATAAAGAACTTCTTAAAAGCAAGAAAAATAAAGCAAATAACAAAAAGTATTTATAATATTTTTCTTTAGAAATTTTACCAACAAATATTATTACTATTAACTCTAAAAAAACAGCAAGAGCATAAAATAAAGAATATTCATTCTTTTTAAAAAATGTAATCATATAATCAGGAATGTAATAATCAAAAGAATTAAATGCTCCAAAAAATAAAAAATACATAACAAAATATATTATAAAGGGTTTAATTTTAATTAATTCTTTAATACTAGCCTTTTCGTTTATATCTAAATTTAAATTTGGTAAAAAGCACCAAATAATTGAAAGAATTAAAATTATTAAAGAACTCACTAAAAATATATTTTTATAAGCTACATTATCAGGAAGAAAATAAATTAATAATAAAGCCAATAAATAGCCGACACTACCAAACATTCTTGTAAAGGAATAATTTGCTTTTTCTTGTTCTACATATTGTGAATTTAAACCTTCTTCTAAATTAAAAGATGGCCCATTAGCAAAAGAAATTAAAGCCACTGAAATGATAGTTAAAATAAAATTATTACTTACAAAAACAATTAAAAATAATCCTAAGGAAAACATTAAAAGTAAAATAATTAAAATAATTTTATTTCTTTTAAATGTATTTGCTATTAAAGATAAAAGAATATTACCTAAAATATTAAACAATGGAACAATTGCTAAAAGAAAACCTAATTTATATCCATTATAACCTTCATTTTTTAAATAAAGTATTAAAAATGGTGTATATAATGCATCTGCGAAAAATTTTAAGAAAGTTATAAATTTAATTTTAAAAAGTGTTGTCCTCATCGTTATCGTTTTCTTCTTTGTAAACATTACTAATAAGCTTACTAATATTATTTGCTCTTCTTTTAATAATTATATCTAAAATTATATAAAGTGCTATTGAAACAAAACTAGAAAATAATATTGCCAAAAAATTATGCATATCAAGAGCATTTAAATTTAATCCATTTAATTTTGAAGGTAAAACAAAAATTATAATTAAAGATAACATTATCATGCCAATGTATACAAATAAACGATAAAGATTAAATGGTAAACACATTTTTAAAAGAATTAATAATCCCGTGATTGAAAGAGCAAGACAAGCAGTAGATGTAATATTTGCATCATTTAAATTAAAAAAAGGAATAAATTTTTCTACATATAAAACCAAAATAACACTTGTCAATATTGCAATGCCTCCAGGAATTGCTTGCATAATAATATTTTGAAAAAAGTTTTTAGGAACTAATTTTTTATTTGGTTGTAATGCCAAAAAGAACGAAGGAATTCCAATAACAGCAAATTCAAGAATATATAAATGTTTTGGTTCAAATGGATAAGTTGCGTTTGTTTGAGCAAAAGCTAAAATTAAAATTAAAATCGATAAAAGTATTGCATATAAAGTTTTCATTAAAAATAAAGATGAAGAATATTGAATGTTATTAATAACTTTACGTCCTTCTTCAACTATTTTAGGCATTGAAGAAAACGAAGAATCCATTAATACAATATGAGAAACATTTCTTGCTGCTTCACTTCCAGAAGCCATAGCAACAGAGCAATTTGCTTGCTTTAATGCTAAAATATCATTGACTCCATCGCCTGTCATAGCAACTGTTTTTTCATGTTTTTTTAATGTCGAAATAATCGTGGCTTTTTGTTCTGGATTAACTCTTCCAAAAATAGTATAATCCATAGCAATAACGCTTACTTGTTCTAAAGACATACCTTCTAATGATATAAATTTATCAGCATTTTTTATTCCAACTTTTTCGGCAATTTTACATACAGTTTGAGGATTATCTCCTGAAATAACTTTTAATTCCACATCGTTATCTTGAAACCATTTAATAGTTTCAAAAGCATCATCACGAATATGATCTTCTAAAACAAAGTAACATATTGCTTCACCTTTTTTAGCAAGAGAAGGATCATAATTACCTTCATATTTGCTAAATAATAAAACTCGATTACCTTTTAATAATTCATTTTGTAAAATGTTTAAAAGTTCTTGATCTTGACTTAAAAATTCTGGTGCACCTAAAAAGTAAGTAATATTATTATTAAAAGTAACTGCAGAATATTTTTTTTCACTTGAAAAAGGAATGATAATATTTGCAGCATAAGTTGCTTCTTTATCATATTTTCTTTTTAAGGCATCCGAAGTCAAATTGCTTTCTTTAAAAGATTTTAAAAATGAAGATATCAAATCATCAATATCAGCTATATCTTGTAAAGGAACAGTTTTTGTTAAATGCATTGTGCCATCAGTTATTGTTCCTGTCTTATCTAAACAGAGAACGTTTGCTCTTGCTAAAGATTCTATAGAATATAATTCTTGAACCATCGCATGTTTTTTTCCTAATGTTGTTACACTTACATATAAAGCTGTAGATACTAGCAAAAATAAACCAGATGGTATCATTGAAACCATACTTCCTGCTGTTTGAGCTATCGAAGTAGATAAACTCTGATGCTGTAATAAACTATTTATTAACATTATTGCCCCTAAAGGGATAATGATAAATGAAATATATTTAATAATTTTATTAAGAGAAGTTAAAAGAACAGATTTAACTTTTTTCTGTTTTTTAGCAATAGCTTGAAGTCTACTTATGTAGGTATTATCACCAATTGTTTCAGCACGTATATAAATAGTTCCAGAAACTACAAAAGAACCTGCTAAAACTTTATCGCCTTTAATTTTTTTTAAAGCTACACTTTCACCTGTTAAAAGTGATTCATTTACTTCGCTAATACCATCTATAACTTCTCCATCAACTGGTATTTCTTTACCTGCAGTAACAATAACTACATCATCTAAAACAATTGCATCACTTGGAATTTCATCTTCTTTACCATCTCTAATAATTCCACTTGTTGGAGCAGTAAGAAGTTTTAATGATTCAATCATTTTTCTAGCTTTGTTTTCTTGATAAATATTAATACCTGTATTTAAGCTTATAATAACTAAGAAAAATAAATTTGAATAAGAACCAACATAAATTAAAGCAAGTGCAATAGACAATAAAAGTATATTAAAAAAAGTAAATATATTACGAAAAATAATTTGTGGTAATGTCTTAGATAAGCTTTTCTTTTTAACATTTACTAAATTATGTTCTTTTCTTTCTGCTACTTGAAAAGAACTTAATCCCTCTTTACTGTTTGGAAAATATCGTTCAATATTTTCCATACTTTCTTCTATGCTTTTTTTATTACTACTTGAATTATTTTTCATTTTTTCATTTTTTATCCTTTATAATATATTTTTAAAATCTTTTGGTACTTTATCTTTTTTTACTGCTTTAATAATACTTTCCTCTTTTTCTTTAGAAACATCTTTACCAGCAAGTTTTGCAACTTCCTTAATTAATTTTCTTAAATTTTTTTCATCATTTAAATCTTGCCCAGAAACCGATTTAGCAAGTGCAATAATGTCCTCCTTTTTAACTTTTGTCTTTGCCTCAACTTTATCAAAGATACTATCATTCATGTAAATCACCCAATTAATGATATGCAAAATTCTTCATGAGGTGATTTATTTATTCTGCTTTTAAACTTCTTTTCATTATTTCTTGAATAACATCTTTAGGTCTTGCATTTTCAAATAAAACTTTATAAACGCCCTCTACAATAGGCATATCTATATGTTCACTTTCTGCTATTTCATGTACAACTTTAACCGTTTTAATTCCTTCAACTGTTTTAGTATTGGTCTTTAAAAATTGCGCCGCGGAATTTGCTTTACCTATTTCTTCTCCAGCAATAAAATTACGTGAATGTCGTGAATTACAAGTAACCATTAAATCACCAAGACCAGTCAAACCTAAATATGTTCTTTCTTCACCACCAAAGTGCATACCAAATCTAACAATTTCTCTTAATCCTCTAGTTACTAAAGCCGCGCGCGCATTATCGCCTAATCCAATGCCAGAAAGCATACCCGAAGCAAGAGCAATAGCGTTTTTTAAGGCAACACCATATTCTGCGCCTATTTCATCTGTTTGAGTATATACTCTAAAATAATCATTAGAAAATAATTTTTGAATCTTTTGAGCAGCTTTTAAATCTAGTGAAGTAGAAGTAACACAAGTTAAAAGACGTAAAATTACTTCTTCAGCATGTCCTGGACCTATCAAAGAAACTATTTCTTGTCTTAAATTTGCATCTATTTCTTCACGTATTACTTCTGACATTCTTTGATGGGTTTGTTCATCAAAACCTTTAGCAACACTTACAATATATGGTTTGTTTTTTAATAAAGGTTTAATTTCTTTTAAAAGGGACCTAATAGCAAATGTTGGAACTGCTAAAACAATAACTTCAGCATTTAATAATGCTTCCTTTAAATTCATTGTTGCTTTTAAATCAGCAGGGAGCAAAATATCAACGCCAAAATATTTAGAATTTTGGTGATTTATATTAATATCATCTACTTCTTGCTTTACAATACCATACATAATTACTTCATTAGAATTATCAACAAGTAATTGAGCAAGCGCAGTTCCCCATGTACCTGTACCTAAAACAGCAATGCGCATTTTTATTGTTTCCTTTCTCTTTTAATAATTTTTATTGGTGTACCATCTAAATCAAAAGATTCTCTTAATCTATTTTCTAAATATCTTTCATATGAAAAATGCATAAAGGAAGGATTATTTACAAAAAGGACAAATGTAGGTGGCAAGCTTTCTGCTTGTGAAGCATAATAAATTTTTATTCTTCCTCCATTAAAATCAGGAGCAGGATTCATAATTTGGGCATCTTGTATTACATCATTTAAATAAGATGTAGCGATTCTTAAATGATATGCTGCATATACTTTATCAATTTCTTGAAAAATTGTCGTTAATCGAGAACGATTTTTTGCTGAAACAAACACTACTGGTGCATATTCTAAAAATTTAAACTCTGTGCGAATTTTTTTTAAAAATTCTTGCATAGTATTTTGATCTTTTTGAATTAAATCCCATTTATTAACAACAATTATAATAGGCTTAGATGCTTCATAAGCATAACCTGCGACATGTTTATCTTGTTGAGTTACACCTTCACTTGCATCAATAACTAATAATACAATTTCACTTCTTTCAATCGCATTAAAAGCTCTTAATGCAGCATATTTATCTATCGATTCATAAATCTTTCCACGTCGTTTTAAACCTGCTGTATCAATAACAACATAATCTTGTTCATCACGTGAAAAATATGTATCAATTGCATCTCTAGTTGTACCTTCAATTTCACTCGAAATAACTCTATTAATACCTAAAATTGCATTAACTAAAGATGATTTTCCTACATTTGGTCTTCCAATAACACAAAACGGAATAATATTTTCAAATTTTTCTTCTTCTTTGTATGGTAATAATTTGACAATATTGTCTAATAAATCACCTATACCTATACCATGAGTTGTGGAAATAGCAATAACATCTTTTATTCCTAAAGAATAAAAATCATTTACTAAACCCATTTTTTCTATTTCATCTATTTTATTAACGGCTAAAATAATTGGTTTTTTAGCTTTATAAAGCATTTTTATAATCATTCTATCATCGCTTGTTACACCTAAAATACCATCTGTAACATAAACAATTACATCTGCTTCTTCTATAGCAATTTCTGCTTGCATACGAATCTCTTTTTGAAAAGGAGCATCTATTATTTCAATACCACCTGTATCAATAATGGTAAATTCTTGATCAAGCCATTTACATTTTCCATATAGTCTATCTCTTGTAACACCTTTTTCATCATCGACAATAGCTTTTCTTTGTTCAACTAAGCGATTAAACAAAGTAGATTTGCCAACATTAGGCGCACCAACTATACAAACAGTGCCTCTCATAATAAATCACCAATTTGTTGATTAATAATTTTTAAAATTTCATCAACCACTTGGGAAACATCTAAATTTGAAGTATCTAATTCGAATGCATCTTCAGCTTTTTTTAAAGGAGCCATTTCACGATGAGAATCAATATAATCTCGCTTCTTTAATTCTTCTTCTATATCATTATAAGAACATTCAATATTTTTAGAAATATTTTCCTTATATCTTCGATTTGCTCTTGTTGATATTGAGGCAACTTGAAATATTTTTACATCGGCATTAGGTAAAACATAACTACCTATATCTCTACCATCCATGACCACTGAAGAGCATGAAGCTATTTTTCTTTGTTGTTTTACTAAAAAAATACGTACTTCTTTATATGAAGCTATATATGAAACATTTTCCGCGACTTCGCGTTCCCTAATTTCTTTATTAACATTTTTTCCATTCAAAAAAACATTATTATTTTCATCAAGCATGATTTCAATTTGAGGAATTAAAGCACATACTGCCTTTTCATCTTGAGGATTAATTTTATTTTTAAGCACAAAAAAAGTAACTGCTCGATACATTGCTCCTGTATCAACATACGTAAAATTTAATTTTTTAGCAACTAACTTTGCTACTGTAGATTTACCAGCCGCGGCAGGTCCATCAATAGCAATAGAGATATTTTTTTTCATATTATAACCCATTTACAATTAAAAGAGTAATGCCAACAATTAAAGATAAAGCAATAACAACTAAAAGGCCATACAATATACCTAATTTAATTTTGCGAATACGTAATTGTTTTTTTCTTCTTTCAGCAAGTAAAGCCTTTTCTGCTACTTCAGTACTATCAATCAATACAGTATATTCATCGTACTTGTCTAATAAATCTTGAACCGATGTTTCAGATAAATTTTTATCTTTTCGTTCTTGTTCTTCTTTTTCATTAAGGTTCATTTCATTAGAGGACATTTTATCAATTTCTGCACGATATTCTGCAAATTTTTCTACGCGTGTCTCTTTCATTTGTTCCCTCTCCTTTAATATTTTATATTAAGTTGCCAAATAATCATAGTATAATTTTTAAATTTTGCTTTTTCTTAATTTATAAAATTCATCTAATTTAAATTTGTTTATAAGATATTTTAAAAAGTCTTAAATAAATCTTAATTTATATTTATAATGCCATTTATATTTGCTTTTTAACTATTAAAAGATTTCCATAACTTTATGTAGATATTTATCTTCAAAATTAATTATATTTATAACTTATTATTTTTTATATTTTAATTTCCTTAATTTAAAATATTAACGTAATTTCTTTTAAAACTGTATATTGATAAAATTGTCTATTTAGATTGAATTTTATATTCTTTTTATTTATAATTAGAAAAACAAAGGAGGATTTGCAAAATGGCAAAAAAATGTAGAGTTAATGAAAATTGTATCGGATGTGGCTTATGCGAAGGTACATGTCCAAGTGTATTTGAATTAGTTGATGGAACTGCTCAAGCAAAAATGGAAGAAATTCCAGAAGATTTAGAAGCTGAAGTTGAAGATGCTGCAGCATCATGCCCAGTTCAAGCAATTGAAGTAGAATAAAATAAAATTACAAAAATTGTTAAAAAGGAATTAATTTTTTATTAAATCAATTCCTTTTTTTTGTTTAAATTCTTAAAGTTAATCTTAAAAAAAAAAACAGGTTTTTCAACCTGTTTTTATTAATCAATCCACCAAATTTTTTTGCCTAAAATTACCATTACAACATCGATAATCCAAAGAATGAAAAATCCACCTGTAAATAATAAAATTACAGCTAAAACAATACCAAGAATATCTTTCTTTCCAAGAGATCTAAATAATCTCAAAAGATTTGAATAGATACCAAGAAATACTGTTAATAATACTCTTGCAATAAATGGTAAGTTTTCTAAAGTATCAGCTAAGTTTTTAAAAGAATCCATTTTTTTCTCCTTTCATTTTTGCTTTCTTTTATAAATTAATTTTAGCATTAAATTTTTATAAAAACAATATGACATAATTATTAAACGAATAATTTTTTTATTAAATTTTATAAACTTATTTATATTAAATTCATTTTATATACAATTAGTAAAACTATTAACTTTGATTTTATCATGATATAATATTTTTATTAAGGAGACTAACTATCAAATGAAAAACAAATTAATAAAATTAAATCTTATACTTTTAGTTTCTTTATTTGCTTGTACATCAAATAATGTAAAAAATTCTTCAAGCAGTATATCAAATTCTGAAACTTCTGAAAATAATGAAATTACAAAAAAAGAAAATCCTAACATTTATCTTGCAGGGGATTCCACGGTAAAAACATATCAAGAAAATCAATTTATCGGTGGCTGGGGACAATATTTAGATTATTTTTTAGATGATAATGTAAAAGTTTATAACTGCTCTAATGGAGGAAGAAGTTCACGTTCTTTTATTAATGAAGGTAGACTTTATGATAATGAAGGGGCAAGTTACACATTCTCTGAAAATAATGGAAATTCTATTGGCGATGTTATTGAAGCAGGAGATTTTCTTTTAATTCAATTTGGTCATAACGATGATGATACAAAATTAAATGATTATTCAACATTATATGATCGCATGGTACCTCTTGGAACACCAGATGAAAATGGTATTTATCCTGTTAATGAAGCGACAAAAGTCCCAACAGATCATTTACCTGATCTTTATGTAGAAAATGTTGATTCTACTTCCAAAGCACTTTCTGAAATTGCTAAATATGGTTCTAGTTATTATGCTTATGATTCAGGTGGAACTTATAAATGGTATTTAAAACAATACATAGATTTTGCTCGTGAAAAAAAGGCAATTCCTGTTCTTGTAACTCCAGTTCCAAGAGTTAAATTTTCATCAGATGGAAAGGAAATTATTGGTGGTCCTGGTTTACATGGTGAAAATTTTGCTTATGTTCAAGCTGTAAGACAATTAGCCCAAGAAGAAGATTGTTTATTAATTGATTTATTTAAAGATGTAAAAGATATATTAGAAACCGCGACTAGTAAGTACGCAAATTACTTAATGGCATTAAAACCTAATTCTTTAACTGGTACTTGGCCATTAGATTATGATAAAACATACAATAATCCTAGTTTAGGTTGTACAGGTATTGAAGCAACTCATTATAATAAATATGGTGCTTTTATTACCGCGGCTAAAGTTGCAGAAGCAATTAAATCTGATGAATCAATACACAAAAATGAATATTTTTATTTCCGTGATAAAGTAAAAACATCTCCAAAAGAATATATAGATCCATCTAATTTTATTTCTAAAACTGTAGTTAATAATATTGAATCATTATTTAAAATTTGTAATGTTAAAAATAGCAATCGCGTTTATAAAGATCCTTTAGAAGTTGTTGAAATGATTAACAAACTTCAAGAATCTGGAGAAGTAACAAATGAAAATTATTTAACATATCAAACACAATGCCAAGAAATTCGTGATGCTTATAATTCTTTAAATGTTGATGATCAAGATAAAGTTACTAATATAGCTATTCTTGAACAATATGAAGCAAAAGTCGCAGAGTTTATCGAAGCTAATAGACCTAAACCAACTTCAAAAACAATTATAAGATTTGATGATTTAAATTTAAGCACAATTAGTGAAACTCTTACTTATGATAATTTTAAAATTGTAGGTAATGATTCCCATACTATTACTTATAAAGCCACAAAAGCAACATTTAATTATAATTTAGAACAATATGATTTTTTAGGTGGTTTAAGTTTAGGAGGAAGTGCTTCCTTTAATTCTTATAGATATGTCGAATTTACAACCTCAAGTAATTGCACCATAACTGTTGCCGCCCAATCAAGTTCTAATAGCGAAGATCGAAAATTATCACTTGTCAATTCTTCAAGTGTTACAACTCCTGTTCATAGTTTTGATGCAAATAGTTCTTTAAGTGTAACATCTTTTGAAAATGCTCCTGCTTCCACATATCAAATAGGCTCAACAAATAAAGGTGTTTACCTTTTTGCAATCATAATTGAATATTTTGACTAATTCTTAAAAGAGGAAGCAAACGATATTCATTTAAACTTCTTATACCTTTATAAAGTTGTAATTTATTCTAATGATTTGAAACTCCTATTAACATATTTTACTTCTTAGTTTGCTTTCTCTTTTCGCTTTATTGCAATTAAAAACGACGTGTGATTCAACGTCGTTTTTTTATAACTTATTTAAAATATATCAATCTTTATTCTCTAAAGAATTATTTTTCTTTTTATTGATTTTATAAATACCAATATATATTCCTCCATTTGATAAAGAATAAGAAAAAGAAAAACCAATAAATAAAAGAATAATTCCAATAATAAATTCAATAACATTAAAATTATAATTAGTTAAATTGTTTGTGAAAATAATTATTAATGAAGCAAAAATAAAGCCAAATATAGCAAAATATGTTTTTACTTCAAAATGTTTTAAAAGATAATTTATTAATTTTGCCACTATAACTAAACCAAATATACATCCTATTCCAAAAGGAATTAAAACTTGAAGATGAAAAACAAGATGATCAAAATCTAAAATATTTTTTACACAATCTCTAACTATTAAATCATAATATCCCATAGCCATTAAAGTTAAAGAACCACTTATACCTGGCATTAACATAGTTGCAGCACCTACAATACCAACAAGGAAGAAAATAAGATAATGATACCATTCAATATTTTGAACAGATATTGTATGTTCTTTAGCAAATAAAGAATATAGCAAAAATGCCACAAATATAATGATAAAGATTATATAATTAGAAAATGATTTTAAAGAGGTATTAATCTTTTTAAATAAAAGAGGAATACCACCTATTATCATGCCAACAAAAAGCAATATGGTGGCTAAAGGAAATTTGGATAAACCAAAATCAACAACTTTTGCCCCTAAAATTATACCTATTCCCATACCAATTAATACTAAAATCAAAAAAACAAAATTCTCTTTGAATTTTTTAATAATTGATGATATAGCAGCAATAAGTTTATCATATATTCCTAATATAATTGCTAAAGTTCCTCCTGATACACCTGGAATAACATTAGCAAGTCCCATCACAATACCTTTAATTATTAATAAAAATTTATCTAATATTTTTTTCATTTTTGTTTCCTTCCCGCTTCATAAAGAGTATGAGTAATATAATTTAAATGATCTCCTGCTCTTTCTAGATTTGAAACAAGATTAATGTATATTGTGTTTAATGCTGGTAAACATTTACCTTCTTCCAATCGAGCTATATGCTGAGAAATCATATTACTTCTTAAATTATCTATTCTTTCTTCTATTTCATCAGATTTTTTTAAATCAACTTTATTAATTTTAATAAGTGCATTTAAAACACAATTTAATTGTAAATTTAAACATTCTTTTATTTCATTTATGCCTTCAAGTGCATTTGAAGAAAAAACATAATTTTCTTCAATTTCTTTTTTTGTATACTTCAAAAGATTATCAGCAAGTTCAGCTTCACGAGATAAATCGATTAAAATTCTATGTAAAGCCGAAATATATTTTTCTTCTTTTTCTAAGATATTTAAAGAACTTATTTTTAAAAGATAATCAAGTATTTGTTGATTAATTAAATCTACAGAATTTATATTATTTCGAATACTTTCTTCATCTTTTAATGTTTTATTTAAAAATCCATCAATTGCTTTATTTAAACTATCCATTACTAATGAAGCAAAATTACTTACTTCTTTTGTTGCTTGTTCAATAGCTACAGAAGGTGTTTTTAAAAATCTTTCATCTAATTGAGTAAGGATTAACTTTTTACTATGATCATGAATAATAAATTGCGATATTTTAACAAATACATTTATAAAAGGTAAAAATAATATTGTGGCAATTAAATTAAATGCAGTATGGAACATAGCTATTTGTGTCGAAGGATTTTTAAAGACTTTTTGAAATATAATTTCATTAAAATTAGGGAAAATCAAAAGCACAATAAAGAAAATTAAAACGCCAAATAAATTAAACAATAAATGTATAAATGCGGCTCGTTTAGCATTTACATTAGTGCCAACAGAAGAAAGTAAAGCTGTAATACATGTTCCAATATTTGAACCTAATATCAAATAAAGGGCCGCATTACCTTTTAAAGCATCTCCCCCACTTATACTTACCATAACTATTATTATCGAAGTAACCGCGGAAGAAGATTGTAATAATGCCGTAAATAATATACCTATTAATAAAAGCAAAAAAGGGTTAGAAATCTCTAATAAAAAATTTTGAACTTCTGGTAATTTAATAATAGGTTCCATACCAGTTTTCATTAAATCTAAGCCAATAAAAACTAAACCTAATCCAGCGATAATAAGACCGATAGTTTTAATTTTTGTTTTTTTAGCAAGCATATTAATAAAAGCACCAATCATGGATAAACTCATCGCATATAAAGTTACATCAAAAGCACCTAAAGCTACAATTTGAGCAGTAATTGTTGTTCCAATATTAGCACCCATAATTATCGCAGTGGCTTGATATAAAGTTATAATTCCAGCATTTACAAAACCAACAACCATAACAGTGGTCGCAGCACTCGATTGAATAATAGCAGTAGATGCTGCACCTATACCAACGCCCACGAAAGGATTTTTAGAGGTTTTATTAAAAATTTTTTTTAATCCAGTATTGGCTATTTTTTCAATATTTTCTGATAATAATTTAAAACCAATTAATAAAACACCAAGACCTGCGAATAACAATATTACATTTTTTACATCCATAAATTAACCCTTTAATCGATGATGATTTCTTTATCGATTGTTTCTCCTAAGATAAATTTATCGATGACATTCATGACTTTTTCATCTAATTCAACCATAAGTTTGTAATCTAATGATTCATAATATTCATGCAATTTATCTTCAGGTATAGTTTTATATTCTGAAGCCAATTTATTAAAATCATCTCTTGTTTTTTTGAAATAATTTGCACTTTCTTTACTAACATATGGATTATGAAAACGATCTTTAACTAGCATAAAATGTGTGGTTTTCAAATTATAAAGTTTATTTTTAAAAACATCATATGTAGTTTCTTTTTTTACAACCTTATCTTTTTCGCCATGAATAAATAAAATATTTGGACTAGTTTCTAAAATCACTTTGTCCGTAGATAAATGATATTCAGGTGCATTTTTTTTATCTTGTTTTGCCAAATCTTTAGCGATAAATTTACCAATAAATTTTAAAGAAGGTACTAATTTATCTTCCATCAATTGTTTAACATTATTAAATCCAGAAAAAGAAACAATATAAGATATATCTTGAGAATGAAATTTGGAAATTACATTAACAGCATATCCTCCTAATGAATGTCCAACTAAAACAAATTTTTCATTTTTTAATTCTTCTTTAGTTTTTAAATAATTAAAAAAGTCATCAAGATTACGAATATAGTTAGAAAAGAAATCCATTGTTCCTTCAGATGCTAAACAACCTTGTCCATCAAAAGTATAAACATCATATCCTAATTTACAATAATGGTGAATATCGTTAGTGTATTGAATATGTCCAACACCCATACCATGAACAAATATTAAATTTCCCTTATGTAATTTAGGATTTACTTGATATAAATATCCTTGTAATTTTAAACCATTGGAAACAAATTCAAATTTTTCTTGTACCATATTTTCATAATCATCACAAGAAAAATAATGTAACGTATGATTGTCATCAAATCTAGTACCTAGTACCATTTTTCTAATTTTTGTAGCAATGTTATTAAAAATACTCATAATTCTTACCCTACCTACAAGAAATAAAATATAAAATAGAAAATGCGACAAAGCCAATAATTAAGCTTAATGTAATTATACGCATAATTTTATATTTGCTTAAAGTATAATATTTTGCAACAAAATAAGTACCTGGAAGCAAAATTAAAGTCATATAACGGAAATCCTGAGTGCATGTAACAGGATATAAAATTTGGAATATAATATAAGAAATAATGCTCATTATAAAAATTATTATCATCGCAATATTTATTATTTTTATAAGTCCTTTTTCTTTTCTTTCTTTGATAAAAACATAAAACATACAAAATAAAGAGAATAAAGAAATTAAAATATTAAAAACTAATAAAAAGTATGCAAAAATGTCACCTTGCCAATAATTATACTCTCCAAAAACTGAACATTTAAAAGTATACATCCAGACATTATAATCTTGATAAGCATTTTCATTAGGTCTTAAAATACAAAATACTGATTCGTTTATTCCTTTAAAGATATTTGGAATACCAAATCTTTGCCAATAAGAATATTGAACTACACCTAAAGAATTATTATATGGATCAATACCTGGCACAGAAATTGATGGATCATTAAATTTTATTAAATTTCGAATTGGAAACCATGTTGCTATTGGTAAAACTATAACTATAAAAACTAAAGCTTTAAGTAAAATATTATATTTTTTTTGTTTCAAATCATCAATTAAATCCATTAAGAAAATAAATCCTAAAGGTAAACAAATAAGTGCCGCGGATATTTTTGATGTTGCTCCTAATCCTAACATTAAAGCGCATAAAATAATATCACTAAATTTTCTATTTATATGAAATTTTATACCATATAATAAAGAAAAAGCCATGAACAAAAAGGCTAATCCTTCATTATTCATCCAACCTGCCATTACAAAAAATTGGGAATGAAACGCTAATAAAAAGAAACACAAAACTATAATTATATTGTTTTTAAATTTTAAATCGTTTTCATCTTTTTGATAAAAAATGGTAAATAATAATTCTTTAAAACCATATAAAGTTAAACATGCTACATAACTTGATACTACAATACTTTCATTGAATAATTGCTCAACATTATAAGAAGGATGAATAAGTTGCATTACCTTCATAAATAATGCCACAAGAGAATGCCATAAAGGTGGATGATAAAATTGCCATTCTATTTTTGAAGGTAATTTACCTGTAGAAAAAATAGTATATATGTAAGAAAAATGACCATGCCCATTAAGATTTAATTCCGATCCATTAAACATTTCTACATCATGTTGTCTAGTATTTACTCCCGTATAAAAAGCATATCCTATACGCATAGAAAAACCTGCTAAAAGGATTAAAAAACAAAGTGTTTTTACATTTAATTTATTTTTACCTTTTAAATAACAACCTAATCCAAAACATAAAATGGGAATAATAATCATCAATGTTCTAATTGTTTGAAGATTATCGGTGCTTGCTCGTCCTAATTTATAAAAAAGTTCATAACTTATTAAAATAACAAAAAATAAACCAATGAAAAAAATGGCTTTTTTTAAAACTTCATGTTCTTTTTTCATTGATTCATTTTTATCATGTAAAAACAAAGCAAAAAAATTCTTTATTTTTGACATTTATTTTTTTCCTTTACTTACTTCGTGATAATCTTTTTCGGTATTGACATTCCATAGATCATCCATCGTGTATTTGTTTTCTTCTTGACACATTGATGAAGCAATTAAAGCAGAAGCCATAGAATGGTCCATATTATTGTAACGATGTTGACCATTACGCCCAACGCAGAATAAATTTTTAATACCTTTTAAATGATCTTGAACTTCATTAAAGTCTTTATAAACACCAAAATAAGCAGGATATGCTTTCTTAATATTTAAACGACAGGCATCAATAACATCTTTTTTATCAATAATATCAATTTTTTCTAATTCATCTTTGGCAAATTCTATAAAATCATGATCAGACATATTCCAAAGCTCATCGCCTTCATTAACAAAATATTCTAAGCCAATAAATACAGTATTTTCTAAATCTTTAACCATATATGGTGACCAGTTATTAAAGATTTGTAAACGACCTACTTTTACATCTCTTTCTTGAATATAAATCCAACAATCTGGAACAATATTTGATACTGTTTTCATTTTTGTTTGATTTTTAAGTTTTAATTTTGGTAATAAAAGACCAACAGTTATAAAATCTCTATAAGGTAAATTAGTTGCAATATCATAAACTTTTTCAGGAACTTTTTCTTTGCCAATAGCTTCATAAAGATCTTTTATAGCCATTGATGAAACATAATAATCACCTTCAAATTTTTCTCTAACACCATTTGATTCGGTTTCTAAATATGTAATTTTATCATTTTCATAACCAATTTTGACAACAGGATGATCAAAAAGTATTTTCCCACCCATTTCTACAACTTTTTTTGCCATCGTTTCATAAAGTTGACCTGGTCCAAATTTAGGATAATAAAATTCTTCGATTAATGATGTTTCAACATTTTTAGAATGAAATAATTTTTTAAAAGGTTTAGTAAAAACAGATAAAATTGCTTTTGATAAGCTTAATCCTTTAACTCTTTGAGCTCCCCAATCTGGAGAAATTTCCGATGGTTTTAAACCCCAAACTTTTGTTGTGTAATCTTCAAAAAACATTTGATATAAAGGCTTACCAAAACGATTAATATAAAAATCTTCCAAATTATTTTCTTTTCTTTTATGAATTGTTGAACCAATATAACCAAATCCTGCTTTCATAGTTCTTGAAAAACCCATATTGATAAAAGTTCTTGGTTTCATAGAAATAGGATAATCAAAAAATTTACGTAAAAAGAATATTCTCGATACTCTTGTTCTAACTAGCATTACCTCATCTTCTTTTTCAGGATTTGGCCCTTTAGAAGCTATTTTTCTTTCGCGATTAAGCATTAAATCATCTTTGGATTTAGAACCTTGTAAAGGCATAATTTCATTCCATAAATCCATTATTTCTTGATCTTTAGAAAAAAATCTATGTCCTCCAATATCCATTCGATTGCCTTTATAATTGTAAGTACGTGAAATTCCTCCAATAACAGAAGATGCTTCTAAAATGGTCACATCATATTCACCCTTTTTTAAAAGATCATAAGCACAAGTTAATCCTGCAGGTCCTGCTCCGATAATAACGATTTTTTTCATAATTTTCCACTTACCTTTCTATTTAAAAATTAAGACTTTTCTTCCAATATAATTGATTACTAAACCAATCGCAGTCATAATTGCTCTTGCGATAATATAAGGAATATTAATAAGATCAGATAATATGTAAACTCCTAAATATGATACTCCTAAAGTGAAAACTCCTATTATTGTAAATATGACAAAATCTTTGATTGATTTTCCTTCATTTTCATCTTTTTTATTTTTGTATACAAAAATTATGGATAAGATATAATTTACAATTAAGCCCACGACAAAGCCACATGTTGTGGCAATAGCCTTTTCAATATGCCAATTACCTAAAATAATTTCTGGCAAAAAATATTCAACAATAAAGCAAATGCTCCAATCGATAATCGTGGCTAAACCGCCTACAAGAAGAAAACGAAAAATTTCCCAAAATAAATCTTTTGAAATTAAACCATTAGTTTTTTTTTCGTTATTTTCTTTTTTAAATTCATCATTCATAAAACTTAACCTTTTTTTAGCTTCTAAGATTTTTTATACTTTATTATTTTAAATGTTACATATTTTATTTTCAAGAAAAACACTTTTATAGCAATAATTGAAAATATTCAATTATTTTGACATTCTTTTATAATCTCTATCTAAAATTGGTTTTAAAAATTGCCCAGTATAAGATTTTTCACATTTTGCCACTTCTTCTGGAGTTCCAGTTACAACTATATTTCCTCCATTTATACCACCTTCAGGTCCTAAATCAATAATATAATCAGCATTTTTTATAACATCTAAATTATGTTCAATAACTATAACTGTATTACCTAAAGTAACAAAAGATCTTAAAACATTGATTAATCTTTTAACATCATCCATATGTAAACCTGTCGTAGGTTCATCAAGAATATATAAAGTCTTTCCTGTAGACTTTTTGGATAACTCATATGCAAGTTTAACTCTTTGTGCTTCACCACCAGATAAAGTCGTAGATGATTGTCCAAGACGAATATAGTTTAATCCAACATCATCAAGTGTTTTTAATTTATTATAAATTTGAGCGTTATTTTCAAAGAAAGTACATGCTTCCTCAACAGTCATATCTAAAATATCAGCAATATTTTTTCCTTTATAAGTAACTTCTAACGTATCGTAATTATAACGTTTTCCATTACATTCATCACAGGTAACATATACATCTGGTAAAAAATTCATGGTAATACGTTTAACACCATCACCTTCACATTTTTCACATCTTCCTCCTCTTACATTAAAGGAAAATCTACCTTTATCATAGCCTTTTGCACGAGCAAGTTTAGTACTAGCGAATAATTCTCTTATGCTATCAAAAACTCCTATATATGTTGCAGGATTTGATCGAGGCGTTTTACCTATTGGATCTTGAGAAACATTAATTACTTTATCAATTTCTTGTATACCTAAAATATTATCGCATTTGCCAGGAGCAATTTTGCTTCCATTTAAGTCTTTATATACTCTTTTATATAAAACTTCTGTAATTAAAGAAGATTTACCACTTCCTGAAACACCAGTAACTAAAGTTAAAGTATTTAAAGGAATTTTTACTGTTATATTTTTTAAATTATTTTCTTTAGCCCCTTTTATGGTTATATATTTTCCATTACCTTTACCTCGATATAAAGGATAAGGTATAAATTTTTCTCCTTTTAAATATGCTCCAGTTAAAGAATCTTTATTTTCCATTACTTCTTGAGGTGTTCCTTTAGCAACAATATAGCCTCCATGTTCACCTGCACCTGGTCCTATATCCACAAGATAGTCCGCGGCAAGCATAGTATCTTCATCATGCTCTACAACAATTAAGGTATTACCTAATTCAACCATATTTTTTAAAGTATTAATAAGGCGATTATTATCTCTTTGATGCAAACCAATTGAAGGTTCGTCTAATACATATAAAACACCTGTTAATTTAGAACCAATTTGAGTTGCTAAACGTATTCTTTGTGATTCACCGCCTGAAAGAGTCATCGCCATTCTTGATAAAGTTAAATATTCTAATCCGACATCAATTAAAAAATTAACCCGATTAATAATTTCTTTTAAAATTAAATGAGCAATGTTTTGTTCTTCTTCATTAAGTTTTAAATTACTTAAAAATTGTTTTAACTCATCAAGAGATAAATTACACATTTCAAAAATATTTAAACCACCTACTTTTACAGAAAGGACTTTATCATTTAATCTTGCTCCATGACAAGTAGGACAAATACTATCACGCATAAAAGAAGAATAATATTCACGCATAAATTCTGAATTTGTTGTTAAAAACAAACGAGTAATTTTATCGATAATTCCTTCAATGCCAACTCGATGCATAATATTTCCTGAACTTGATTTAAGACTGTAATGAATTTCTTCTTTAGAGCCATGCATCAAAATTTGTCTTTGTTCTTTTGTTAATTTACGATAAGGAATATCGCGTGGAATAGCATAATAATCACATAAATATTTAAATTCTTGCCATTCAATATTACTGGTGCCAACTTGATTTTTAAAATAAGAAATGGCTCCTTGATCAATAGAAAAATTATCATTAGGCACGACTAATTCTTCACTAGCTTCTTGTTTAATTCCAAGTCCACGACAATCAGGGCAACATCCAAGTGGTGCATTAAATGAAAATAAACGTGGTTCTAAATTTGGAACAGAAAATCCACAATAAGGACAAGTTGCTTTTTCACTAAGCAATTTTTCTTCTTCTTCATCTTTAACTATAACAAGACCATCACTTGCATCAACCGCAGATTCAATAGATTCATGAAGTCGAGGTAAATTTTCTTCTTTTAAAATAAGTCGATCAATTACGATTTCAATAAAATGCTTTTTGTTTTTATCAAGCAAAGGAACTTCACTGATTCTTTTTATCTCGCCATCTACACGAACTCTTTCAAATCCTAATCGAAGAAATTTATCTAAAGTGTCTTTATGAGTACCTTTTTCATTTTCTACGACAGGTGCTAAAATAGTGATTTTACTACCTTCTTTTTTTTGACGTATAAATTCAACTATTTGATAAGTTGTACTTTTTTGAATTTTCTCATTATGAATTGGACAATAAGGAACACCAATTCTCGCATATAAAAGTCTTAAATAATCGTATATTTCTGTGACTGTTCCAACTGTAGAACGAGGATTATGAGAAGTTGTTTTTTGATCTATTGCAATCGCTGGTGATAAACCTTCGATAGAATCGACATCTGGCTTTTCTACATTTCCTAAGAATTGACGCGCATAACTTGATAAAGATTCTACATATCTTCTTTGTCCTTCATTATATATAGTATCAAATGCCAATGTGGATTTACCACTTCCTGAAACACCTGTAAAAACTACTAATTTTTCTTTTGGTATTGAAATATCTATATTTTTTAAATTATTTTCTCTTGCCCCTTTAACAACAATAAATTTTTGCTCCATAAGATTACCTCACTGCTTTTAGTTTGAAATAAATACTAAATATTATTATCTCATAATTTAAATTTTATTACATTGAATAATTTTAAATTTTATTTTTTAATACATCATCTTTATTAAGAACATTTTTAAATAATTTAAATTTTACTTTTTTTATCTTTTTAGCTATATCTATTAAAAATTTGTTATAATGGTAAATATAAGAAAGGCTAAAGAAATGAAAAAACGAATCCTTTTAACATTATTTCTATTATTTGCTTGCAATGGAAAAGTTGTTAATACCTCATCTACTAATTCTTTAAACTCACAAAATAGTATTCAAAATCAAGACAGTAATGAAGAAAGTTCTTCAAGTTCATCTTTTAACCAGGATACAAATTTTCAAGAAACTTCTTCAAGTGAAGAAAAGGTATCATCAAATAAATCTACTTCTTCACAAAGTTCAACAAGTTTTTCTAGTACAAGTGAAAATAAAAACGAATTAATTTTAAGCCCTAGTGATTTAGAATATGTTGAAGAAACAAATATTTTAAATCCCGAAAGAGGATTTTATAAGCATTTATCAATTGATTTAAAAACTAAAAATAGTTCTTCAAGAAGTACTATTCCAAACGATATTGCACAAAATTTTGGTATTGTTCATTTAAGAGTTAATCTTAAAGAATTTTCTAAAAATGCTGGTGGTTCGGATAGTTTAATTTCTGAAGATGCTTTAAATTATTTAGATAAAACAATAAAAGATTTAAAAGCAAAAAATGTCCCTATTATCCCTCGTTTTTCTTACAATTTAGATGGGACAAAAACTAATGGTAACTATATTGAAGCTGAGCCTAGTATGTCTTTAATAAAAGAACATATGAAACAAATTGCCAATGTCTTAAATAACAATAAAGAAGCTATTTTATGCTTAGAATCTGGAATGTTAGGCCCTTGGGGTGAACAACATTCCACAGCAATGGCTACAAATAAAGATTATTTAGTTGAAGTAATTGATACTTGGTTATCACTTCTTGATAAAGATATAAAAATTAATGTTCGTCGTCCTTTATATTTTGTTTATTGGATGAACGCTCATGGTTATAAAGAATGCACTGTTCATAATTTAAAAGATTATGATTATGAAAATATTGCTAACGCTTATCGTATTGGAGTGTTTAACGATGGCTATTTAGGTTCTGATGATGATTTAGGAACTTATGATGATAGAGAAAATGAAATTCTTTGGCTATTAAATCATAGTGAAAAAACACTTTTTGGTGGTGAAGTTGAAACTGGAATGGCAGTTACTCAAAATCAATATTGCACCTCCTCTTATATGATTAACGAAGCGTTTAAAACTCATACTTCATATTTAAATATTGATTATAATACTGAAGTTATTAATACATGGAAGAATCAATCATATGAAGGTGAAGATCCTGCATTTAAAAACAAAACTGGTTATAATTATATTGCTAATCATATGGGATATCGCTTTTTTATTAAAGATTGCAAATTAACAAAAGAAATTATAAATAGTTCGCAAGGAAAAATTGAATTTGTTATAGAAAATAATGGATTTGCAAGTGTTACTCGTGATAAAAAAGTAAAATTACTTTTAGAAAACAATAATAATCTAACTCCAATTGATGTAAATTTAGATGTTAAAGAATTTAGTTCACTTACTCAAACAAAGGTTACAATTAACTTTGATTTATCTTCTTCTCTTGAGGATGGTAATTACAAAATTTATTTAAAAATTAGTCAAGATGGTGAAGATTATTTACCAATAAAATTTTCTAATAAAAATATTTATAATGACAAATATAACGCTAATTATTTAGGAAGTTTTACTTTAAAAAATGATAAATTACATCAAGAAAATAAGACTTCTATAGCAATATTAAAAAGTAAATCCCCACTTAAAGTTAATGGTCATGAAGTTTTACAAAGATCATCAAATGTAATCTTCAATAAACCTCAAGTAACAGGAAACTTATTATCTTTAAATAGTAATGATGCTACCCTTGTAGATTTAAATTTAAATAAAGGAAGTTACGCTTCAGAACAATATGTTGATATTCCTCTTACAAATTATAAAGATGAATATGTAAATTTAGAAATTAATTTTGAAGCAAGTCATGATATAACATTATCTTTATATATTGGCTGGGATAATGCCATCTTTTATCAAAAATCATTTGCTAAAGGTAAACAAGTGTTTAATATGAATATTTCCTCTTCTGATGCTTATTTAAATCAAATGAAAGGTAAATCTTCCTTTGCATTGCGTTTCTTTATACAACATAATAAAACAATTAATGAAGCTCAAACTTTAAAAATTCAAAATATTTCTTTATATGGCAATAATTCTAAGCAGCATAAAATAACTTATATCTCAGAAGGTGCTTTAGGTGTTAATTATGTTTCTTATTTTCCAGAAGGTAATCTTATCAGTTTATTAGATAATTATTTTGTTAATGAAAATAAAACATTTATAAATTGGATTGATCAAAATAATAAAACTTATCAAGCTTTACAATCGATAAATTTAAATGAAGATTTAATTCTTAAGCCAAATTTTAATTAAGACAAAAATATTAAAAATATGCATATATTTAAGCAAGTAATTATTTTATATATTAAAAGCATATTTTAATTTAAAGGGACAAAATGAAAAATTTTTTAATCAAATTATTTATCAAAGATTATAAAAATGTAAAAGATGCTAAAGTCAGACAAAAATATGGTACTCTAGCTTCTATTTTTGGTATCATTTCTAATTTTATAATTTGTATTATGAAAATAATTTTAGGAATATCTTTTCATCTAATTTCTATTTTAGGTGATGGTATAAATAATCTTTCTGATGCTTTCACAAGTATTGTTTCTTTAATAGGTTTCAAATTAGCGGCTAAACCTGCCGATAGAAAACATCCTTTTGGTCATGCCCGTATTGAATATATCGCTAGTTTTATTATTGCTATTTTTATTGAACTAATGGGATTTGAATTAGTAATTCAATCTTTTGATAAAATCTTAAAAAATGAATCCTTTATTAAAGATCAATTATATTTTATTATATCGATAATTATTTTGGTGTTTTCAATAATTATTAAATTATATCAATGCTATTTTAATTATTCTCTTGGTAAAACAATTAAATCCTCGACATTAAAATTAACTGCAACAGATTCACGTAATGATGTTATAACCTCTTCCATTGTCCTTTTAGGTTTAATTATTTCCTATTTTACAAATATTAATCTTGATGGATATCTTGGTATTGTCGTAGGAATTTTTATTATTATTTCTACTTTAAAATATATTATGGAAATAATAAATCAGCTTATTGGAAAAAGTCCAGATCAAGAAATAATCGATGAATTTATTAAAAAAATTAAAAGTTATGATGAGGTATTAGGAATTCATGATTTACAAATACATGCTTATGGTTTAAGTAGTATTTTTGCTACTTGTCATGTAGAAATTGATGCTAAAAAAAATGTATTAGAATCTCATGAATTATTAGATAATATCGAAAATGCTATGCTTGAAGAATTTAACATTCATACCGTTTTACATATGGATCCTGTTATTTTATTTGATGATGAACAAGAAAAAATAAAAAATGATTTTCTTAGTGTTTTAAAATCATTTCCATTTAAATTATCTTTACACGATTTTCGTTTAGTTAAAGGTCCTACTTTTGTAAATGCAATATTTGATTTAGTAATTCCTGATGATATGCCTATTTCTAATGAAAAATTAATCCAAGAAATAAAAGCTAAAGCTAAACAAATTAATCCTCGATATAATTGCACAATTAAAATTGATCAAGATTTTTTAGATTTAATTAAAGAGGATGAATATGGAAAATAAATTAAATATAAATGATGCCTTATCTTTTTTAAAAAAATATTATGTTCTTTTTTCAGATATTAATAATGAAAAAATATATTTTTTATATCGTGATAATCATATTTTAATAAGAACGCCTAAAGCATCTTTTAAACTAAATGAAAATGATTTTCTTCTTTTATATAAAAATACCAAATTTTCTTTTAATAACGTTAATGAAATTTCAGAAATCGATGTAGAAAAAGATAAAGAATATTATTCTTGGAAACAATGATATTACACAATTAATAGCGTCATTGATAATAAAATAATTAAAAAACTAAAATTAAAGGCCGAAAATAATAAGATGTAAGAAAACATTTTATTATGATAATGTTTTACATATTCTTTAAATGTAATTAAACTAGCTAATGATGAAATTAAAGTTCCCACACCTCCTATATTAACTCCAAGAAGCAATTCTTTATAATTTGTAGTGAATTGCGATAATAAAATCGCTGAAGGAACATTAGAAATTACTTGGCAAGATAAAGCACTAAATAAAAGAGTATTAATATTTAACAAATTAGATAATAAGTTTCTAACTTGATTTATTCTCGCCATATTACCAGCGAAAATAAAAAAGAAAACAAAAGTTAATAATAAAGCATAATCAACTTTTAATAATGCTTTATAATCTAGAAATAATAAACAACTAGGAATAACAATTAATCCAACCCAAAAAGGAATGATACGAAAAACAATAACAATTGATAAAGCAAAAAGTAAAAGATATATAATAGTTTTTATTTTATTAAGCTTTATAGGTTGATCAGATATTGTCAATGATTCTTTTTTGACAAAGATAAAACAACAAATTGTCATCAAAAAAATAGAGGTAATAAAAGGCAAAAACATTATGTTAATGAATTCAGCATTAGGGATTTTAAATTTATTATATAAATAAAGATTTTGAGGATTACCAAATGGTGTTAACATGCCACCTAAATTAGCTGCAATATTTTGCATGATAAAAGTAAAAGCTAAGTATTTTTCTTTTTTAGTTGAAGTTAAAACTAAATATCCTAAAGGCAAAAAAGTTAATAAAGCCATATCATTTGCAATAATCATCGAACCGATGAAAGTTATATAAACTAACGCTAAAACACAAAATCTTGTATTTTTAAAAAAATGTACGACTTTATATGCAAGCATATAAAAAAAATTAATATTTTTTAAAGCACAAATTACAGCAAGAGTGCAAAATAAACATGTTAAAGTTTTATAATCAAAATATTTTAAATATTGTTTATCAATAGGTACTATAAACATCGTAATTAAAGCTAGAAAAAAGGCAATAAACATTACGATATTTTTTTTTACAAAGTGTTTTACTTTCATTTTTTAACTCCAAAGAATTATTTCTTTTAAACACCTTTAATATCCTAATCCTATTTAAATTCAAAAAAAAGAACTATTTGAATTTTCGCTCAAATAGTTCTTATAAAATTTATCCGTTTATTGAAGGAATAATAACATCTACACCACTTGAAGAAGTAACAACATTTGGTAATTCACCATTCCACTTTTCAAGATATTCTAAATATTTAACTAATTCTGTAACTATATTTAGATCTTCTTTAGTATGTGTTTCATCAAATACAATAGAATACTTAGTACTAGAGATTGAAGTTGTTATCGTGGTTAATTGTTTTGTTTCTTCATCTAAATTTGTTACCACACCAACTTCTGGTTTTTCTATTACTTCTTCTTCTAAAGTAGTTTCCGAAATAACTTCTTTAGTATCATAATCCATTACTGTAGTTTCTATTTTTTTAATATAAGTTTCATTTACTTCAAAACCAATAGATTTAGCAAGTTCTACAAGTTTAATTGCCATAGCTTCCGCGGATGCACTAGCAATAATTTTTTGACTTTCTGCATCACCACGAGCAGCTTCAATTTTCGCTTGTGCTTCAAGTTTTGCTACTTCTAATTCTTGTTCAGCTTTAGTAATTGCTGCTTCTTTTTGTTGTTCCGCAATAACTTTATCCTCAACAGATTTTTCAAATTCTGCGGTAAAATCAATATTTGTTAAGTTAACCGCGGTAACCGAAACATAATATTTATCACCAACTGCTTCTTTAACCGCTTGTTCAACTTCTAAAGATATTGTTGAACGAGTTTCAATAATCTTCATCGCGGTATATCTAGATAATACTGCTTTTGTTTTATCATCAGTAACTTTCTCAATACGTTTGCTTAATGAATCCATATTGTTATATTCAACTAAAATGTCTTTAGCTTTATCAGCATCTATTTTATATTGCACTGTCATTTTAATATTCATAGTTTGAGCATCAGAAGAATAAGAAGCCGTATCAATATCTAACTGTTGCACTGTAGTATCAAAATAAATATATTGCGATACTAAGCAAAAGTCAAAATGTGTTCCTG
This sequence comes from uncultured Bacilli bacterium, assembly GCA_947632435.1. Classification (GTDB taxonomy): domain Bacteria; phylum Bacillota_I; class Bacilli_A; order RFN20; family CAG-449; genus CANRPC01. Next base: position 29,215 of record CANRPC010000013.1, read on the forward strand.
GAAATCTAATACCCTTTACTTGACCTAATGTTTTTACAACTGCGACTTGTCCTGCTTCAACTTGATAAAATGAACCTGGAACAAATATAGCAAATATAGTGCTGATAATGATTGTTGCTGCTAATAATTTATTCTTATTTCCTTTCTCTTTCTTGTCTTTTGTAAAATCCTTAATATCTTTTTTTTCTTTATTAGCATTATTGATAATAAGGAAAACAACACTTAATCCTAATACCACAAAACTAATAATAAATAAAATTGTTCTAATCATAATTTTCCTCCTTATAAAACTAAAACAATAATTCGCTAAATAAAAAGACCATGGCACTTTTCATTTAGCTCCATGATCTTGCGAAATCTTATTAGATTAGTTAATCCGGTTTACACGTGATGACGAATTAACTCGAGTACGCTACTCCTCATGTACTTATAAATTAGCACATTTTTCCAAAATTTGCAATATATTCATATCAATATTTGAATATGTTTTTTAAAACAAGAATTGATTATCTTGATATATTTTTATTGCTTTATTAGATCCTTTTTCTATTGCCTCTAATAAATATTTTTTTATCTTTTCATCTTTATCATTTATCTTTAATGCAAGTTCAGCATATTTTATCATTCCTTTGATATATTTTAATTCTGCTGCTTTTTCATAATTTCTTAAGGCTTTTATCTTATCTTCTTTTACTTCTATTCCTTTTTCATAGAATTCTCCTAGAAAATAATATCCTTCTCCTATTTCTTTTTTACTTGCTAATTGATAATATTCTATAGCTTTTTCTAAATCTTGTTTTATTCCTCTTCCTCGATGATACATCTTTGCTAAAGATATATATGATAATTCATATCCTTCTTCACTTGCTTTTTTAAAGTATTCATATGCTTTTTCATATTCTCTTTTATGATAATATTCATATCCCTTTTCATAATTAATATTTTTATTCATATCTTAACCATGGTAATTCTACTGAATGTTGATTATCTTTTATTGAAGTAGAATCTTCATTACTTGTTGTTTCAGATATTAATGATGAAGTATTATCACTAGTACTATTTATACTTGATGTATCGATATTATTACTTATTGAAGAAGTATTATTACTATTATTGCTACTTGAAGTATTATTATTTACACATGATATTAAAATGATTGATAAAATTATTATTGATATTTTAGAAATTATCCCAACCAATTGTTTCATCAGGCTCTTCTCCTAAGAAACCATTAAATTTTCTTTCTGCTGATTCAAGTATTACTTCTTTAAGATTTAATTTTTCTATATTTAATTCTGGTTTAATATATGTTTTCATTATTTTTTACTCCTTTATTTATAATCCTAAATCAATTTCACATGACAAAGCTAAATCAGATAAACTAACTGATGAACCATCATCAAATTGAATTTGTTCACCTTCCATATCTAAATATCCATCTAAAATATCTTTTACACTCATTAACTTATAATTATTAAAATAATATTGATTATTATTATCTTTCATATAAGAAACTGCGAATACTTTATCTATTAATTTGTCATTAGGTACATTTAAAGCAATTAAATAATTATCTTTTAAACTTGTATTAACTGATTTATGAGCATTTAATCCAGTAACTATACTATTAAAATCAGTTTCAGAATAGGATTGTTTTAAATTTTTAATTTTAACTATATTTTCATTAGTTTCATCATTAATTTTACTTAATAAAATTCCTGTTTCAGCAATCTCTGATTTATTATCTTCTGTTATAGTAAATGAATTTTTAAATCTTATTGATATATCTTTAAAGTTTTTAAATGTACTACTTGCAATTTCTTCTTTATGTGTAAGAATTTCAATTTTCTTTAATCCAAAATTATAATTTCCAGCTATATAATGCAATTCAATTTTTGTAACTTTTTCATTTATTTGTGATAAAATTAAATCAAATGTTTCTGATGCTTCTAATTCTTTTGTACAATTTTCAATTTCTTTATTTTCGTTATCATAAGAAATTAATTTTAAAGTTGAAGAACCTGATTGTTGTGATGAATTTTTATCACTAGATAAAGTAATTTGAATTTTAAATTCATTATCTATAATATGATCTTGTTCTTCTAATTTATATGTAAGTATTGGATTCTTACTAATGTTGTTATTTAATTTGAGTGCACCGCCATTACCATAATAAGATATATTTGTATTTACTAGAATAGCTTTCTGATTATCCTTTTGTTGTAAATCTGAATCAGTTAACCCCTCTTTATAAGTTTCTGTAATTTTAGAGTTAAATTCTGCACAATATGAAACAAATTTTGTTTTTTCTTCTTTCCCTTCTGTAAACGAAAATGCTAAAGAAGCTTGTGTTTCTGAATTTTGAAAGTCTTCGTTGACTGGAATTTTACTACTAGTCCAATGAGCAAAAACTTCTAGGTTGCTTGTAATAGGTGTCTCTTTAGTAAATGTATCATTACCATCACTTGCTAAATACCAACCTGCAAATTCATATCTTAATCCATTTTCATCATCTTTTTTTGGTTCTGGTAATTCCTCAACTAATTTTTGATCTTTAGTTGTTAGTGTTTTTGTTTCAGATTGATCTTCTTCAAAATAACCTCCATTAGCGTTAAATTTTACTGTATACTCTGAAGAAGCAGAATTTAATTTAAATAATGATATAGGTTGCTGATTCATATATGAAGTTGATTTATAGTATCTAAATCTTGTTCCATTTTTTTTGTCATTATTATATCTAAGATAAGTATTGTTGCTAATAATATCTACACTACCATCGCTATTAATAGTAATGGTATTTGAGTACTTTTGATTATCAGATTCTTCTAAATTATTTTTTGTTGTAGTATTCCCAATATATTTACCACTGCTACTTTTTATATAATATTTACTACTTCCTGCATCTTCAATGGTAAAAGTACTTTTATTTAATTCTTCAGAATAATCAATTTGTTTAGAATCATTAATTGTAACATCAAATTTGTTTCCCTCTACATCCAATGTTTGTAAAGATCCATCAAATATAAGACTGTCTCCAATTGAAGCAATTAAATATTTTTCTCCTTCACCACAAATTAATTCTTCCTTACTAGTAATTTGCTTAAAATATTTTTCTTCTTCCGCTCTAACCTCTTGTACATCTTCCTTAGTTACGTTACGAACTAAAGCAAAACCTGTTAGCATTAAACATGATGAGAGTAAGATTAATTTTTTCTTGATATTCATTTTATTCTCCCTTTCTTATTACAAATAAAAATGTCAAGAGGCAAAAAGTCCCTTGACATTTAAATTCATAATCTTATTTATTTTAGAGTGGTTAAAAAGATTTGTCTTATTTATTCGAGTAGAGTACCCCCCCCCCGTTTATATTAATGCTATTTAAATAAGTCTTTAAATTAAACATTATTTTTAACCTCTCTTTACTTTTAACTTACTAGATAGGCTCTAATTTTGCAATATTTTTTAAAAAATTTACTTAAATTGTCATAGATTTATTTTTTAATAAAAAAAGAGAGATTAAAAATTAATTTAACCTCTCTAAATATTAATTTAACAATTAGTCACAAAGTCTTTTGAATCTCTTGTAACGGAGTTGAGCATATTCTTGTGATTTTGTTAATAATTCTTCAGCATGAGCAGGATTGACCTTTGGAAGTTGAGAGAATCTTGTTTGAGTCATAACAAAATCTCTGAATTTTGTAAAGTCTGGTTCTGCACAATCCATTTGCATTGGGCATTTGCCTTCTTTTTCAAGACGTGGATCATATCTGAAGATTGGGAAGTATCCGCATTCGACAGCTTCTTTTTCTGTTTTTTGAGCATTTGCTAATCCACCTTTTAATCCATGAGCTTGACATGGTGAATAACAAATAATTAATGAAGGTCCATCGTAGCTTTCTGCTTCTTTCATAGCTTTAATAGCTTGCATTTTATTAGCACCCATAGAAATTTGAGCAACATATACATTTCCATAGCTGATTGCCATCATTGCAAGATTCTTCTTTGCTGTCTTTTTACCAGAAGCAGTGAATTTAGCAATAGAACCTGTTTGAGATGATTTAGATGATTGTCCACCAGTATTTGAATAAACTTCTGTATCAAGGACTAAGACATTTACATCTTCTTCATTTGCAAGAACATGATCTAAGCCACCATAACCAATATCGTAAGCCCAACCATCGCCTCCGACAATCCATACAGATTTATCAACTAAATCTCTTTCATATTCTAAGACTTCTTTAACTTCTTGACATTTACTTGCTTTAACTAAAGAAACTAAATTTTTAACTATGCCACGAACATAATCTCTATCTTTAATATGCGATACATAATCATCAATAGCTTTTTGTAATTCTTCTTCACAATTTGCTTTATTTGTTTCTAAAATACGAATAATTTGAGTAAGTTTATAGTCTGTAGCAACACGCATACCATAACCATATTCAGCATTATCTTCAAATAAAGAGTTTGCCCATGCAACACCATTTCCATCTTTATCGGTACAGAAAGGTGTTAATGGAGTTGAACCATTGTAAATTGAAGAACATCCAGTAGCGTTAGCCACTAACATATCTTTACCAAATAATTGAGTTGCTAAACGATAATATGGAGTTTCACCACATCCAGCACAAGCACCAGATACTTCAACATATGGCATTAAGAATGATGCACCTTTGACAGTTTTAACATCAAAATATTCACTCTTATATGTTACATGTTTATATAAGTAGTCTGCTGCAGGTTCTTGTACATCAAATTGAGATTTAGCTTCAACCATTTCCAAAGCTTTTTTAGTAACCATGTTACCATTTTCATCTTTGACTTTCTTACCTGGACATTCAACAACACATAATCCACAACCAACACAGTTTTTAGGTGTAATTTGAATTCTGAATTTTAAATCTCCAACTTTTGGTCCCATTGCTTTTAAAACATCATCTTTAACATTTTCTGGAAGACCTTTTACTTCTTCATCAGTTAATAAGAAAGGACGAATTGTAGCATGTGGACAAACAAAAGCACATTGATTACATTGAATACAATTTTCTTTATGCCAAAGTGGAACACGATCAGCAATAGAACGTTTTTCCATAAATGTTACATCATTTCTCATAGTTCCATCAAGTAATTCATAATCTAAGAATTTGCTTGTTGGTAAATCATAACCATCTAAGGAACCAATTACATTGACATATGAATCAAAATATTCATCGCCTGTTTTTGCATAAACTCTTGATCCATCAAGATTTTTCCATTCTTCTTTAACTTTAATTTCAATTAAACCTTTTGCACCTTCATCGATAGCCATATAGTTCATTTGAACAATATCGTCACCTTTTTTAGCATAGGATTTCTTAGCAAATTTTTTCATCCATTCTTGTGCTTCATCATATGGCATAATATTTTGATTTAAATAGAAGAAAGATGATTGAAGAATAGTATTTGTTCTACGACCAAGTCCAATTTTTGCTGCAATTGCATTAGCGTCAATAATATAGAACTTAGCATTCTTTTCAGCGAGTTGTTTTTTAACTCTATTTGGAAGTCTTGCTTCTAATTCTTCAGCAGGAATATCAGTATTTAATAAGAATGTTCCACCTTTTTTCAAACATTTAATCATATCAAATTTGAAAAGATAGGAATCAAGTGAACAAGATAAGAAATCAGCATGTTCAACATAATATGTAGAATGAATAGGATTCTTACCAAATCTTAAGTGTGATCTTGTAACACCACCAGCTTTTCTAGAATCGTAAGCAAAATAAGCTTGAGCATATTGATGAGTTGCATCACCAATAATCTTAATAGATGATTTGTTCGCAGAAACTGTACCATCAGATCCTAAACCATAGAATAAGCATGATGTGTAATCTCCACTTACATGGAATGAATCATCAACAGGAATTGATAAATGAGTTACATCATCAACGATTCCAACAGTAAATCCTGTCCATTGTTTTTTAGCATCTAAGAAATCATAAACTGCTTTAATGTGTTTTGGTTGAGTATCTTTAGATGAAAGTCCATATCTACCACCTAAAATAACATCAAATTTTCTTCCAACTTGTTGTAATGCAGCGACAACATCAAGATATAAAGGTTCTCCAGATGCACCAGATTCTTTTGTACGATCTAATACAGCGATTTTCTTAACTGAATTAGGGATTACATCTGCTAAATGTTTCGCAGAGAATGGTCTATATAAATGAACTTTAACTAAACCAACTTTTTCTCCATTTTTATTCATTTCATCGACTACTTCACGAGCAGTTTCAGTAACTGAACCCATAGCAACGATGACTTTTGTAGCGTCTTCTGCACCATAATAAACAAATGGAGCATATGTTCTACCAGTTAATCTTGAAGCTTCTTTAAACATTTCTTCAGCAATTGGTAAAACAGCATCTAAATGAGCATTTTGAGCTTCTCTACCTTGGAAATAAATGTCATCATTTTCCGCACCACCTCTTGTAACTGGATGAGTATGTGGATTTAATGCTCTCTTACGATATTCTTCTAATTTTTCTTGATCAATTAATTTATTCCAATGTTCATTATCAACAAATTCAACATTTTGAATTTCATGTGATGTTCTAAATCCATCAAAGAAATGAATAACTGGACTTTGTGATTTAATAGCAACTAAGTGAGCAACTGGAGCTAAATCAGCACATTCTTGTACTGAATGAGCACAAATCATTGTCGCACCAGTTTGACGACAAGCATAAATATCTTGATGATCACCGAAAATTGATAATGCTCTTGTAGCAAGGGATCTTGCAGAAACATGTAAGACTGCTGGCAAACATTCACCAACCCATTTATATATATTTGGAATCATCAATAACAATCCTTGAGATGCAGTATATGTTGTAGCTAAAGCTCCAGCTTGTAAAGCACCGTGAACTGTTCCTGAAGCACCAGCTTCAGATTGCATCTCAACAACTTTTACTTGTGTTCCAAAGCAGTTTTTCATTCCTTCTGCAGCGTATTGATCAACAAGTTCAGCCATTGTTGAAGATGGCGTAATTGGGTAAATACTTGCTACTTCAGTAAAATTATATGAAGCTAAAGCAGTCGCGGTATTACCATCAACGGATAGAAAAGTTTTTTTGATTTCTTCCATAAATTTTAATTCCTCCTGTTTTTTTCATCCATTTTTCATTATAAACAATTTAAATATAAAAATCTACTAAGATAAATGCTTAGCTAATTCTTTAATATATTTAATAGTGTTATCTTTTAAATCATCTCTATCTAAGGCAAAATCAATCGTGGCTCTAACAAAACCAAATTTATCGCCAACATCATATCTAAAGCCTTCGAAGTCATAAGCATAAACTTTTTCTTGATCCATCAAAGTTCTTATGGCATCAGTAAGTTGAATTTCTCCTCCTTTACCAGGGGTTTGATTTTCTAAAATTTCAAAAATTTTTGGTGTTAAAACATAACGCCCTAAAACTGCATAATTACTTGGTGCAACTTCTACAGCAGGTTTCTCTACAAAATCAGATATTTGAATAAGTCTTCCATCTTGTTTTACAGGTTTAACAACACCATATTTAGAAACATTTTTTCTTTCTACTTCTTGCACACCTACGACAGAACTTCCTGTTTTTTCATAAGCATCTATTAATTGTTTTAAGACTGGTTCTCCTTGTTTATTAATGATTAAATCATCTCCAAGTAAAACCGCGAAAGGTTCATCACCAACAAAAGCTTTTGCACAACTAACTGCATGTCCTAATCCTTTAGGTTCTTTTTGACGAACATAATAAACTTGTGCCATAGAGGCAATATCTCTTATTTGTTGAGCCTCTTTAATTTTATTACCAGCAAGTAAACGTGATTCAAGTTCATAATTAACATCAAAATGATTTTCCATAACATGTTTACTAGAATTAGTAATAATCAATATTTCCTCAATTCCCGATTTAACAGCTTCCTCAACAATATATTGAATTGTAGGAGTGTCCACGATTGGTAACATTTCCTTAGGTAGTGATTTAGTAGCAGGTAAAAATCTTGTACCAAGTCCTGCGGCAGGAATAATAGCTTTTCTAATTTTTTTCATATTAAATTTTCTATTATAAATTAAGTTTATAATAAACTCCTTTCCAACTTGTTTTTATTTTACATAATATTCAAATTTTTTACAATCTAAAAAATATTTAAAAAAGCCCAATGTTAATTATTAATCTAAGTGCAACAAATATAATGAAAAAAATTTTCAACTGTTGCGAAACGAATTAAAAGTTCGT